>JBIOIY010000044.1:0-25953 GCA_044450345.1 Thermodesulfovibrionales bacterium
GAATAGTCCGATATCTTTTTTTCAAGTAGCGTTCTATGCTTTACTAAACGTTCCAAGACTAAAGGATATGCATCATTTCCCCGTTTCTTCTCTCGTCGGATAAGGTATAACGCCTTGATTTCTTTAAGCGGCAATCCTAATTCCTTGAGGCTCTGAATGAAGCGAACCTTATCCGCCGCACTATCATCAAAAAGATAAAATCCACCCGGGCTTCTCTCCACGGCCTCAATAAATCCTTGCTCCAGATAATACCTGACAGTTCTAATCGTTGTGCCGGCCTGATTGGCTACCTCTCCAACTTGTAGAAGGGACCTCCGTTGCTCCATGTTTCTTTATACCATACAGTTACGTAATTGTCAAGTTCCTCAGACTCCTTCACTTCTTGTTACTCAACATCGACAGTAATGTTTGTTGTCCAGGTCTGACCGCCTCTTGAAATTTTCACCGCTATAGTCCAGGGACCAGCCATGGACAAACTCATCTTTCCTTTGTACCGACCCTTTTTCATCACAGTGTCAGCTTTATAGTTCATTGCGGGCATCCCCGGCCTGGCCGGTCTGAAATATTCAATTATTACCATCAAATCACTTTGGCGGCGACCTGATGCATCAGTGACTTCTATGCTGACATTGTTGTCACCCGCAATCGGTGGGTTTCTGTCGCTTTTTATTACGACATTGCACGGCCCGACTATTTTCTTTACTTCATAAACTTTTGCAAAAGCGAGTTTGCCGCCAGAAGCAGGAGCACCGCTAGCAACGTAAATCTGCCCATGATCATAATTCCACCTCGGCCTACTCGATGATGAGAACGTGGAGGGGAAACAAACGTTCGGATGGTAAAACCTTCATTCTGTAATCGTGACCCATCGGCCAACGTGCAAAAACAAAACTTGTGGCTGAATTGCGCATCGATGGCCAAACTCAGGCGCGTCGAGTACGGGATGAACATCTCAGTTCAAAGTTCAGCTTGAATTTATCATCTATGGCTTCTCAGGAGAGACGGCCGAATGGCCCGGAAATCAGTGGCCGAGATGCGTCGGAATGCGCACTGGTGCGACCAAAATGCGACCAGCGTCTTGTAGAATGGCTTAAATACTCGGTTTTTCAACGTATTTTAAGTCCCTTGCGTCTACCAATTCCGCCACTCGGGCGAGCGTTATAAGATACAAGATCTGGCGGTGAAAAGACAATTAAACGGGAGTCGGGTGTTGCCGGTACAAACAAAAAAAACCGGGAGATACCCGGCTTTTTTCTGGAGTAAAGAGCAATAGGAAATTACTTTTTCTTGATGTAAAACTCGAAAACGTTGCCCTCTTCCTTAGTCCCGACGAGCTCATGTCCGAGCCTTTTCAGTAACGCCGGGATATCGGACTTCGAACCTGCGTCGGTCGAGATGACCTCGAGGATCTGCCCTGATTGAAGCGCGTCAATGGCCTTTTTGGTCTTCAATACGGGCATCGGGCAATTCATGCCCTTCGTATCCAGTACGACATCTGCCTTAATATCACTCATAACAACCTCCTGGTCTCTATTGTCAACAAGATTATAAACTATTTAACAATATTCTTTTCTTTTTGTCAACACGTCCCGACTTAGAAATTCGGTCACGAAAAATCAGCTTCTTAACAATAGAGCCTTATCGGCAGGCGCTCATTTTATTTTTTTCACAAAGTCGGAAACCGTCATACCTGCCAACGTCAATAATTGGACGGACCCCCGCGAACCAAGCTCCACCGACATCTTCATAACGGCATCATTGTCCTTAGCCTCGACAATATTGACGAAATCATAAGGCCCAAGAACGGCATACTGCTCCTTGACTTTGATCCCCATCTTTTCGAGTTCCTTGTTCACTTCTAGGATGCGTTTCGGATTTTCCTTGATAGTCTTCCTTCCCTCATCCGTCAGCTTGCTCAAAATAACATAAGTGCCCATAGCTCGTCTCCTTTCTCAATCTGTCTGTATTTGATTTCATATTCTCATTTATACTCCCTTACGCCTCTGATGTCAATCATTTGACTTCCGCGTCTGTTCGTGCGAGGATTTGAACATGTGGGAATATACCGATAAGGTAAAAGAAACCTTTCTCAAACCGAAAAATGTGGGTGAGATTCCGGACGCCGACGCCGTGGGAGAGGTCGGAAGTATCATATGCGGCGATGCGCTTAAGCTCTTTTTGAAGATCGACAAACAGACCGGGAAAATCGCCGATGCAAAATTCCAGACCTTCGGCTGTGCGAGCGCCATCGCCAGTTCCTCTGCCCTCACCGAACTTGTCAAGGGAAAGACCCTCGATGAGGCGCTAGAAATATCCAATCAGGACATAGCCGATTTTCTCGGCGGCCTTCCCGACCAGAAGATGCACTGTTCGGTCATGGGCAGGGAGGCGCTCGAAGCGGCAATCGCAAATTATAAAGGAGAAAAGATACCCGAAAAGGAGGAGGGGAACCTCATCTGTAAATGCTTCAATGTCACCGAAGAGAAGATACGGAAGGTCGCCGTCGAAAACCACCTCACCACCGTGGACGAAATCACGAATTTTACGAAGGCCGGGGGCGGATGCGGGGAATGCATACCCAATATTGAATCCATACTCAGGGACATATGGTCCTTAAAGCAGCCCGAAAAGCCCCCGAAACCTAAAAAGCTTACCAACCTTCATAAGATAGCGCTCATACAGGAGATTATTGAAAACGAAATAAGACCGGGTCTCCAGGCGGACAACGGCGACGTCGAGATCATCGATATCGAAGGCACTAAGGTAACGGTCGCCCTCCGGGGCATGTGCACCGGATGCCTCATGGCCGACGTCACGGTAAAGGGCATTCAGGACAAGCTGAAGGAACTTGTGAGCGACGATATAGTCGTGGAGGTATATCAATGAGCGCTATTTACCTCGACAACAATGCGACTACCAGGATAGCGCCGGAGGTAGTCCAGGAGATGATGCCCTATCTGACAGAACTCTACGGCAACCCATCGAGCATGCATACGTTCGGAGGGCAACTTTACCGGAAGATCGAGGAGGCCAGGGAAAAGGTAGCTTCGCTCATCAATGCCGAGCCCGAGGAGATCATCTTTACGAGCTGCGGGACCGAGAGTGACAACACAGCGATCCTGAGCGCCGTCGAGTCCTATCCTCGGAAAAAACATGTCATCACCACGAGGGTAGAACATCCCGCGGTGCTGAACTTTTGCAAGCATCTCACCAGAAAGGGCTATCGGGTCACCTTTGTCCCGGTGAACCACCTTGGGCAGCTCGACTTGGATTTTTTTTTCAAGTCGCTCGATGACGAAACCGCCCTCGTCTCGGTCATGCACGCCAACAACGAGACAGGGGTAATTTTCCCTGTGGCCGAGATCGCCGAAAGGCTGAATGAAAGGGGCATCCTGTTTCATACCGATGCCGTCCAGACGGTCGGTAAGATCAGTATCAACCTAAAAAGCCTCCCCGTAGACATGCTCTCACTTTCAGGGCACAAGCTCCATGCGCAAAAAGGGATCGGCGTACTTTATGTCAGGAAGGGCACGAGGTTCAGCCCTTTCATCATCGGCGGCCACCAGGAAATGGGGAGACGCGCCGGCACAGAAAACGTGGCGTCCATCGTCGGACTCGGAAAGGCCTGCGAACTGGCAGACAAATTCCTGCACATGGAGGCGACGTATCTCAAAGTACTCTGTGACAAGCTCGAAACCGCTCTTCTGAACTGCTGTCCGGATGCGAGGATCAACGGCGACATGGAGAACAGGCTCCCGAACACCACTAATATAAGTTTCGAATACGTCGAAGGAGAGGCGATATTGCTGCGGCTGAACGAATTCGGGATCTGCGCGTCCTCCGGCTCGGCCTGCACTTCCGGATCACTGGAACCTTCACACGTCCTGCGCGCGATGGGCATACCCTATACTGCGGTGCACGGTTCTATCAGGTTCTCTCTAAGCCGCTATACTACCGAACAGGAGATCGACCGGGTAATAGAGGTAATGCCGGGGATCATCCGCGAACTGAGAGAGCTTTCACCCTTCGGCAGGGAAAAATTCTTCTGCCCCCCGGAATGATACAACCTCTACTCAGACGGTCTCGTCCTCTCTATCGGCTGAGAAGACTGCTCCTCTGAAGTTACATCGGGCTCCGTATTTTCCTCCACCTCTTCGTACTCAGGAACCACGATGCCTCTTTTTACCATAATTTTGTAAATAAGATTCGAGCGGTTCACGACATAACGCTGGGTACCAACGGGATTAAACTTCCTCGGGTTCGGCAGCACCGCCGCGAGCCGCACCGCCTCTTCAGGCCCAAGGGCGGATGCAGGCTTGCCGTAATAATGCCTTGCCGCTGCCTCTATCCCGAATATCCCATTATCGCCCCACTCCGCGACGTTCAGATAGAGTTCAAGAATCCTCTTCTTTGACAATGCCTTTTCCATCCGCCGGGTGATAATCGCTTCTCTGATCTTTCTGACGGGGTTCTTTGAAGGCGAGAGAAAAAGGTTCTTCGCGAGCTGCTGGCTTATTGTCGACCCCCCGAGTTTGAACTTCTGCTCTTTTAAGTCTTTTTCGATCGCCTTCTGCATCGCCTCGTAATCGAACCCCTCGTGCTTCCAGAACTTGTCGTCCTCACCTATGAGGACCGCCTTGACAAGGTATGGCGAAACAGCGCGAAGGGGGACCCATTTTTGAACGACCCTGTAATTTTTCCCTTCCCTCTTCCATTCCGCCTCGCGGTACTCCATCATGGCCGTCTTCCCGGGGTTCACCTTTTTCAGGACGGAAACGTCGGGATAGACGAACTGTAAGGCGACAAATCCCGCCAGGGAGATTAAGGACAGGGGAATTATGTATTTAAGAAATGATCTTCTCTTTTTTCTTCTGGCCATTTGGGATCTGTCTTGATTCAGAGCAGCGGTGTTTCGTCGAAGCTGATCTCCGCGTCCGGCGCAATGTCCTTCTGTCGTCTCAAATCCTCGATTTTCTTAAGAGGCCTGTCGAGCATATTGGTCCTCGTTGTTACAAGAAGGTCGTATTCCTTTTTTGCTGCGTCAAGCCTTTCTCCCATTAGCCTGAACTTTTCTTTATACGCGTTCCATTGTTTCGAAAACTCCGCAAGCAGCTTCAGTATCTCGGAGGCTGTCCGTTCGAGATTGAAGTTTTCGACCGCCTGCCGTATGACAGCAAGCACGGCATAAAGGGTGAAAGGAGAGCATAAGATGACCTTTTGTTTCAGTGCCTCATCCATGATGGTCGGGTCGGCTTCATTTATGAAACTATACACCTGCTCATTTGGGATGAAGACAAGCACATAATCAACGGTATTTTCACCGGGGTTTATATAATCTCGTGTCGTTACCTGTTTTATCATGGTCTTTGCGTTTTTCAGAAGTTCGTCCTTAAAACGCCTCCTATCGTGTTCCGACTGCGCATCGAGATAGTGCTGATAGTTTTCGAGCGGAAATTTCACGTCCATATTGACCATCAGGTCATTCGGAAGCAAGAAGGTGTAATCAGGTCGCCCCGGGGCGTGCTCCAGGGTCTTTTGCTTGATATAATTTATCCCTTCGGACATCCCTATCAGTCTGATAACGTCTTCCGCCATGCGCTCGCCCCACTCCCCTCTTTTCTTCGAACTCGCAAAGGCGTGCCGCAGATGGTCCGTGGTATCCTTCAGTTTGACAGTTACTTCTTCATGCTTTTTGATGAGCATCGATACCTCAGAGAATTTTTCGCCGCTAGTCTTACCGACATCTTCAATCCTCTTCTGGACCTCGGTCAGGGTCTTTCCTATAGCTTCGATGTTTTGGTCGATGAGTCCCTTCTTTCCCTCAAGCTCTTTCTTGCCTTCGACCGTTTGGGATTTGAGCTTTTCTTCCGCAAGTTTAATGAACTCCTCCCCGTATTTCTTGAATTCGTCCGAGTTCCTGGCAAGGGCATCGAGCGAAAGGGCCTTGAACGTCTCTCCAAGCTTGGTCTCCATTTCTTCGAAACGGCCCATCTGTTCTTTGAGGTATTTCTGCGCCTCTTCGAGCCGCGCCTTAACTTCCCGTTCTTTCCCGAGCTCGCCCTGCAACCGCTCAAGGTCAGTGTCTTTCTGCCCGAGCTGCTGCCTTAACTCAGCGTTCACCGCCTCTGCGCTCTTTGCCTTCCCTTCGAGTTCATTTTTCAGGTCAGACTGTTTCATCTGCTCTTCTGCGAGCTGCCCCGAGTAGAACCACTTCAGACGGGAAGAAGCGATTATCCAGGCCGCAACTCCCCCTATTACCGCTCCGAGGATGATATATACTGCAGTATATGGATTAAGCAAGTATCTCCGTCCCTATACCTTCTTTTGTGAATATCTCGAGCAGGAGGCAATGGGGCACCCTTCCGTCGACGATGTGCGTCTTCCCTACTCCGCCTGCGATGGCGTTCAGACAGGCCGTAACCTTGGGCAGCATGCCCCCGGAAATGGTGCCGTCTTTTACCAGTTTGTCGATCTGGCCTTTCCTCAGGGTCGAAAGCGTCTTCCCTTTTTTGTCGAGAAGTCCCGGCACGTCGGTCAAAAGGATAAGTTTCTCGGCCCCGAGGGCGGACGATAACGCAGACGCGACAAAATCGGCGTTGATATTCAGCGTCTCGCCCTTCGGTCCGACTCCTATCGGCGCAACGACAGGGATAAAGCCGCTCTTGTCGAGACCGTCTATCACCGACGGATCCACGGATGTCACCTCTCCTACAAGGCCCAGGTCGATTATCTCCTCCATCCCGGCCTCCGGAGCAGGTTTCCTGATCATCTTCTTCTGAGCGCGGATCATGCCTCCGTCCTTTCCGCTCAGCCCCACCGCCTTCCCTCCGTGCCTGTTTATAAGAGAGACGATCTCCTTATTTATGAGGCCGCCGAGCACCATCTCTACTATGTCCATCGTCTCCTGGTCGGTCACCCGCTGACCGTTTACGAACTCCGGCTTCTTCCCCATCTTCTCCATAGTCGCCGAAATCTTCGGTCCGCCTCCGTGTACGATGACCGTGTGAATCCCGATGTAATTCATTATGACGACGTCCTTTGCGAAAGACTCCTTCAGCTCGCTCTTTGTCTGTGCGGCCCCGCCGTATTTTATAACAAAGGTCTTGCCGTAAAAATTCCTGATATAAGGCAGCGCATCGATAAGTATCTCCGCCTTCTTAATGATCTCTTCCATCATCTCTTCCCTTCCATACACCGGATGCACAATAATCTTCCGTCCTTTATCCGCACCTTCGGCTCGACTACCTTTTCCCCGCAGTTGTCGCAGACGATGCTCCGATAGATCTCCTCCGACCTTCTTTTGAACTCCCTGAGCGCCCTCAAAGAGACCCTGTAGCCGAGTGCAAGTCCCGGACAGGAATGTCTATGGAATTCAACCGCTTCACCATATGTTTTCATACGGGAATTTTACACGAAAAGAGAATTTTTTTATAGCGTGGCATAGTTGGTTGGGCAGATATGGCAAAAAATCACAGGTCTCAGATCTTCAGGTCCGCCTTCACGACCAGAGCAGGATATCCCTCTTGTCCCAATTGCTCGGCCGTCGAAAGCGCTCCGGACATAACGTCGAAATTGCCGACTCTCACCCTGTAATAAGTCGATCCCTTTATCTCGGCCTCCTGGATATAGACATTCCCGTATTTCAGGTTGAGCGCCTTTTTCAACCGTATCGCATTGATGCTCTCACTGAAAGAGCCGACCTGTATCGCAAAAGGGCCCGTCTTCCCGGCAGCCTGCACCCTCACCTTTCTAATATAAGAGCTGTCCCTGCCGGTGACCTCGACAAAAACTCTGCCCGTCCCGGGACCTATCACCCCGATCTCCTTGGCAGCAGCATATGAGAGGTCAAGGTCTCTCCCTTCGACAAAAGGGCCTCTGTCATTCACAATGCATTCGACCGTTTTTTTGTTAGCGGTATTGGTGACCTTCAATATTGTTCCGAAAGGGTAAGCCCTGTGCGCGCAGGTCATAGAATACATATTAAAAATCTCACCGGAAGACGTCGGCCGTCCATGAAAATCAGGGCCATACCAGGAGGCAACGACATAGGAGGACTCCGGAGTCACTTCCTGCCTTGCCGTCGAACAAGCGCACAACCCTGTTATTATCGAAAGGGACAATATTACGGCAATTCTGATCGTCATTTTTTTCCGTCAATAACAGGTGTCCCCATTAAGGTAAACATTCATCCAGTAGGAAGAGCCTGGGTTTTCGAGCGGCTTCAGCGGCGCGGATTGCATCGCCCCCACGGTGATGTGCGCCGGTGCCCCGGAATTGTAGGGGCGTATGGCGATACGCCCTTACGACGGCCCGAGAATGAGCGTCCGTCACAGACGGATTCGCCGGGGAGAAAAAAAACAGTCCCATGCGGCCATCATGAATGATCCGGCCTAAAGTATATATCTGCTCAGGTCCTCGTCCTTAACGATATCGGTCAGTTTTTCCCTGACATATGTCCTGTCGATATTGAGTTTTGTATGAGGCTTCTCAGGCGCCTCGAAGGAAATGTCCTCAAGGAGCTTTTCGAGTATAGTATGCAGTCTTCTGGCGCCTATGTTTTCAGTTTTATCGTTCACAAGTGCCGCGATCTCGGCGATCTCGTCTACAGAATCGTCCGAGAAACTGATCTCTACTTCCTCTGTGGCGAGGAGCGCGGTATACTGCCTGACCAGTGCGTTATGGGGTTCAACCAGGATCCTTTTGAATTCGTCCTTGCCTAGAGGGTCGAGCTCGACACGTATCGGGAACCTGCCTTGAAGTTCCGGTATGAGGTCTGAGGGCTTCGCCATATGAAAGGCCCCGGATGCTATAAAAAGGATATGCTCTGTCCTGACCGGTCCGTATTTTGTCGTCACCGTCGAGCCCTCAACGATCGGCAGGAGATCTCGCTGGACCCCTTCCCTCGATACGTCCGGCCCGTATCCCCCGCCTTTGCTCGCGATCTTGTCTATCTCGTCGATAAAGACTATCCCTGTCTGCTCGACGCGATCCACCGCCTCTTGAGTGATCTTGTCCATATCGATCAGCTTGTTCGACTCCTCCTGCTCCAGGAGCACAAGCGCTTCGGGGATCTTCACCTTTTTTCTCTTCGCTTTTTCGGGAAGAAGGTTGCCGAGCATGGACTTCAGGTTCATTTCGAGGTCCTCCAGGCCGACATTAGAGATTACGCCGAAGGGCATCGTCCTCTCACGAACCTCGATCTCGACATAGCGCGCATCGAGTTTGCCGCTCCTCAGCTGCTCCCTCAGCCTCTCTCTGGTCTCCCTGGTCCGTTCTCTCTCCTGTTCATCGACCTCTATCCTCGCGACCCGCTGTTGGGGCAGCAGGAGGTCAAGCAGTCTTTCTTCGGCAAGATGCTTCGCCTTTTCCTTTATCCTTTCGAGGTGCTCGGCCTTGACCATGTTGACTGCTATCTCTGTCAGGTCCCTTATCATTGACTCGACGTCACGACCGACATACCCCACCTCCGTGAACTTCGACGCCTCGACCTTCATAAACGGGGCGTTGGCGAGCTTCGACAGCCGTCTGGCTATCTCGGTCTTGCCGACCCCGGTCGGCCCGATCATGATGATATTTTTGGGAAGCACTTCATCTTTAAGGTCCGGAGAGAGTCTCTGTCTTCGCCACCTGTTCCTCAGCGCGATCGCCACCGCCTTCTTCGCCCTGTCCTGCCCGATAATAAATCTGTTCAGCTCTTCAACAATCTTCCTCGGTGTAAGGGTGTCCATGCTATGCCAGCTCCTCGATGAATATATTTTCGTTCGTATATATGCAGATGCCGGCCGCGATCTTCATCGCCTTTTCCAGTATCTCCTTAGCTCCAAGCTGAGTATTTTCATAAAGCGCCTTCGCAGCAGCCTGGGCATACGGCCCGCCAGAACCTATCGCTGCAATGCCCTCCTCGGGTTCGATAACATCACCCGTCCCCGATATGATAAACATATGCTCCTTGTCCGCAACAATAAGCAGCGCCTCCAGCCTCCTCAGCACCTTGTCGGTCCTCCAGTCCTTGGCGAGCTCCACGGCCGCCCGCGTGATATTGCCCCTGTAGGATTCCAGTTTACCCTCGAATTTTTCGAACAAAGTAAATGCGTCGGCGGTGGCGCCTGCAAAGCCCCCGATCACTTTGTCATTGTACATCTTTCTTATCTTCTTGGCATTGTGCTTCAGCACCGTGTTACCCATCGTGACCTGACCGTCACCGCCTATTGCAACCTTGCCGTCCTTGCTGATGCAGAGTATTGTCGTCGCGTGAAACATGGTCTCTCCTTTTTTGTAATCAGCTATATTACAAGAAGCCGATGGGGTATGTCATTACATTATAGGATTTAATCTTCGTCTTTGGAAGAGAGCGGGTGGGCCTTATCGTAGATGTCCATCAGATGAGTAATGTCGAGGTGAGTATATTTTTGTGTCGTAGACAGCGACGCATGTCCCAAGAGTTCCTGGATAACCCTTAGGTCGGCGCCCGACTGCAAGAGATGCGACGCGAAGGTATGTCTGATAGTATGAGGACCAATACTGCCGCTGATCCCGGTCTGCTTTGCATATTTCACGACTATCCTTCGTATGCCCCTGTCTGACAGTTTTTCGCCCCTGTTGTTTAGGAATACAGCCTTGTTTCTGCGTTTGACAAGCATTTTTTCGACCAGATAGGATTTTATCGCGTCAACCGCCTTGGATCCGACAGGGAGAATACGCTCTTTCTTTCCCTTTCCCTTTACTTTAACCAGCCCTTCCCTCGTATTGATGTCTTCCGTGGTAAGCCCTGCTATCTCACTCACCCTCAGGCCGCTTGAATAAAGAAGTTCGAGTATCGCCCTGTCCCTCGCCCTCATTAAGCCTATGCCTTTTGGTTGTTCGATGAGAGAAAAAGTCTCATCGACCGATAGAAACTTGGGCAGGAGTTTTTGGGCCTTTGGTGTGGACACAAGCTTTGCCGGGTTCACCTTAATATATCCCTCCCTGTGGAGATATTTAAGGAAAGAGCGTATCGCCGCAAGCCTCCTTCCGGCCGTCGTCTTGTTGAGGCCGTTCTTTATCTGCCGGGCAACAAACCCCCTCACGTCGATCATCTCTACCTCTTCAGGTCCCTTCTTTACAAATTCGGCGAACTCTTCAAGGTCCTTTTTGTAGGCCCTGAGAGTATGAGCCGAGGCCCCTTTTTGGAGGTCGAGATACCTAAGGAAATTGACGATATGCCCTTTCATGTCAGACATCATTTCTCCAAATGGCACGCCCGCCAAAAATGTATGATATGGTATTTAAGCGGCTTCTTTTATCCCGATCAATATCGGGAGAAAAGCCCTCGGAGGTCCGGCTGCAAGTCGGACCGAGAATGAGCGAAAATACTATGTCATGCATTTTCACGGAACCACCTTCTTCACATACTCTTCCCAGTCCCTGAGCGCCCTATCGACTATCGCAGCCTTCTTCTTCTTTTTATCCCTGATTCTCGGAAGTTCTTCAGAGGCCGGAAAGAGCCCGAAGTTTATATTGCTGGGCTGGAAGTTCTTACTCTCCGATTCAGTGATATGCCGCACCAGAGCGCCGTGCGAAGTCGTAGGAGGCACTTTCACCGGATCACAGCCCTTCAGCCTGAACACCGCATTGATCCCCGCAACAAGTCCCATCGCAGTAGATTCGATATACCCCTCGACACCGGATATCTGGCCGGCGACAAAGATATTCTCCCTGTTCTTAAGGGTGAGGTCCTCGTTCAAAAAAAGGGGCGAGTTGATGAACGTATTCCGGTGAAGGCTGCCGAACCTCAGGAATTCTGCTTTCTCCAGACCGGGGATCATTTGAAATACCCTCTCCTGTTCAGGCCATTTCAGGCGCGTCTGAAACCCGACCATATTGAATGCCGTCAATCCTTTATTCTCCGCCCTCAGCTGCACCACCGCATAAGGCTCCTTGCCTGTCTTCGGATCGTCCAGCCCGACCGGCTTCATAGGGCCAAACCGCGGCGTATCCTTTCCCCTCGACGCCATCACCTCTATAGGCATACATCCCTCAAAGACCTTCTGGTCCTCAAACTCCCTCGGTGTCACCCTATCGGCCTCTGTAAGCGCATCATAAAAGGCCTCATATTCTTCCTTATCCATCGGACAATTTATATAATCGTCGCCTCCCTTGCCGTACCTCGACGCCCTGTAAACCCTATCATAGTCGATAGATTCAGCGTCGATGATCGGGGCGATGGCATCGTAGAAATAGAGATGGTCGCCTCCCAGCAATACTGATAAGGAATGTGCCATGGATGCGGAAGTAAGGGGTCCTGTAGCAATTATGGCAGGTCTTTCGGGCAGCTCAACGACTTCTTCTCTGATGATCTCGATGTCAGGATTATCCGAAAGCCTCTTCGAAATGAACTCCGCAAAAATACTTCTGTCCACGGCAAGCGCCGATCCCGCAGGAACAGTAGATGTCTCAGCGGCCTCCATGACAAGCGAGCCGGCCATCGCAAGTTCTCTTTTTAGAAGACCCGGCGCGCTGTAGAGGTCGTACGACCTGAGGGAGTTAGAGCAGACCAGTTCGCCGAGGTCCCCGGTCTTGTGGGCCTCTGTCATCTTACCGGGCCTCATCTCGTAGAGTGTGACCTTTATCCCCCTTCGGGCAGCCTGCCAGGCGGCCTCGGAACCCGCAAGCCCCCCGCCGATTACAATCAATTCCTTCGACATGATTAATTATAACCGATCCGGTCGATCATCCCTTCGGGCGGGGCGTTCTCTTCGTCCTACCGCCTTTGGGCACAATGGCTATACCCGAAGAATCTATGTGGCAGCGGAAACGGTCCGCCTCAGTGTCGAATCCGATCCGCTCGTCTTCTTCTATGACATTCATTTTGTCCACGATCACCCGCTTGAGCCTGCATCCCTTCTTCAGCACCGTGCGTTCCATGATGATGCAGTCTTCCACACTCACGCCGCTTTCGATAGTAACGCCGCTGCGGATAATGGAGTTGACTATGCGGGCCTTCTCGATGAAGACCCCCTCGGCAAGTATGCTGTTTTTTATATCCGCCCTCAGTATTCTGGCGGATGGACCTTCGTACCTGGAGGGGTGGATCGGCCAGTTCACATTACCGATTTCGAACTTGGGAAAACGGCCCAGCATGTCCATATTAGCGTCGAAAAAGGCAGATATAGTCCCCACGTCCCGCCAATAGCCTTTTTCCTCGCGCGACGTCGTGCCCGGTATGATATTCGTCGAGAAATCATAGGCGAATATTTTTCCCGTATCAACGATGTCCGGCAACACGTGTGCGCCGAAATCATTCTGTTTTTTCCTCTGCGCCCGGGCCAGTGCATCTTCCAATACTTTTCTGTTAAAGATGTAATTGCCCATCGAGACATAAGAGCGCTTCGGGTCACCGGGCATAGAGACCGGCTGTCGTGGTTTCTCCTGAAAACTGACTATCCGATGTTCGCCGTCCGATACGATGACCCCGAAAGCCGGGGCCTCCTCGATAGGGACAGGCCTTGCCGCAACGGTCACTGCAGCGTCTTTGCTCAGATGAAAATCAATCATCTGCCTGACGTCCATCCGGTAAATATGATCTGCGCCGAAGACCACAACTAGCTCGGGGTCGAATGCACGGATAAGGTTGATATTCTGAAAGACCGCATCTGCCGTGCCCTCAAACCATTCGGGGCCCGTCCTCATCTGCGGGGGGACGACAGTGATAAAATGGTCCCTGAGGACGGGAGAAAGCACCCAGTTCTGTCTTACATGCTCAATGAGAGATTGTGACTGGTACTGCACAAGCAGGTAGATCGAATATATCCGTGAATTCACGAGATTGCTCAGAACGAAATCGACTATTCTATACCTGCTGCCGAACGGGACGGACGGCTTCGAACGGAATGACGTCAAAGGGAAAAGCCTCTTGCCCCTGCCTCCGGCAAGGACAAACGCAAGGATCCTCGGATGCGCCACACAAACCTCCTTGAAGCTGCAAAAGATAGTACAAGATTACCTCATTGCAGGGGCCGATACAACAGGGTCGACGGCGCAGGCCGGATTTACGCAGATGGGGTCCGTGATTGCGGAAGCAGCGCATCCTTCCCGGAGCTTATCGGCCACCTCTCACCACTCTGTAAATCATCCAGGCCGAGACAAGAAGCGATATCCAGAAAGCGAACCTGAGGAAGGCTATAAGTGCAGACGACTCTTTGTCGGTATCTCCGGGGCTGAAAAAAAACAGGGTAATCTTTTCCTTATAATTTCTTCCGGCATTTCCAAGGATGAGGGCAGAAATCAGGAGTGTCAAAAAGGGGAGTAATCCGAGGACCAGGATCATACATAGTTATAGTATTTCGCAGCACTTATGTCAATCCTGTTCCTTAACAGACACCAGTTCCCTTCTCTTCCATATCTTATAGATGGCGGGATAGATCGTGAGTTCGAGTATCTCCGAAGTAACGACGCCGCCGATCATGGGCGCCGCAATCCTCTTCATGACATCAGAACCCGCACCGTGGCTGAACATGATCGGTATAAGTCCGGCGAGGATAACGCCGACAGTCATCAGCTTCGGCCTGATCCTCTTCACCGCGCCGTGCATGATTGCGTCGTCGAGGTCGCCCACCGTCTTCATCCTGCCTTCCTTCTTCCACTGCTCAAAGGCGAGGTCAAGATAGAGGAGCATGACCACACCCGTCTCCGCGTCGAGTCCTGCGAGCGCGATCATACCGACCCATACGGCGATGCTCATATTGTAATTGAGAAAGTAAAGAAGCCAGAAAGATCCGACAAGTGAGAAGGGCACGGCAAGGAGCACGATGAACGTCTTCATCACCGACTTCGTATTAAAATAGAGGAGGACGAAGATGATAACAAGCGTGAGGGGAATAACCGTCTTCAGCCTCTCATGCATCTTTACAATAAATTCATATTCCCCGCTCCAAAGGAGCCTGTAGCCGTCCGGCAGTTTGACAGAAGAGGCTACCTTTTTCTTAGCGGCCTCCACATATCCTCCGAGGTCGCCTCCGGAATAATCGACGTACACATAGTTGGCGAGAAGTCCTTCCTCGCTCTTGATCGCCGTAGGGCCTTTAATAATCGAAATGTCGGCGATCTCGCCCAGCGGTACACGGCCTGCGGCCCCGGCCTGCACCGGGCTTCCCATCCCAGTCGAGCCGTTCGAAAGCGTGACCGGCACGAGTATCCTCTTTATCTTCTCGATGTCGTTCCTCAATTCCCTCATGTACCTCACGTTCACCGGATACCGTTCCCTGCCCTCGACGGTCATCGTCACATTCATGCCTCCAAGCGAAGTCTCTACAACGTCCTGCACGTCGTTCACCGAGAGCCCGTAGCGGGCTATTTCCTCGCGCTTAGGAATAATATCAAGGAAATAGCCGGTCCCGACTCTCTCGGCATAGGTGCTTCGTGTACCGGGGATATCCTTGATCGCATCCTCCACCTGTTTCGAGACCCTTTCGATTTCATCGAGCTTCGGCCCGATGACCTTTATACCGACATTCGTCTTCATACCAGTAGCGTTCATATCTATCCGGTTCTTTATAGGCATGGTAATGGTATTTGACACGCCTGGGATGGTCAGGACATCGTTTATCTCATTTTTGAGCTTATCCATATCCATGTTCTTCCGCCATTGCGACTCGGGCTTGAGATTGACGACCGTCTCGAACATCTCGAGGGGAGCTGGATCTGTAGCCGTCTCCGCCCTTCCGGCCTTTCCGAAGACCTGCGCAACTTCGGGTATGGTTTTCAGCAGCCTGTCCTGCATCCGGAGGAGTCTTGCTGCCTCCGATACTGACACACCGGGCACGGTAACCGGCATATAAAGGAGCGTCCCTTCATTCAAGGGAGGTTGAAATTCCGAGCCGAGTCTGACCGACGGTAACACCGTGATATCAAACATGGGAAATATGAAGATCACCGCGGTCGCCGAAACAATGATGAGCGCAAAAATGATGATAGCACAGCTGTGAGTGAGGGAAAAATGCACCCTCGGTTTATAGAGCCTGCCTAGGAAATTAACTATCGGGTTTTTACCCTCGGGCTGTATGTTTCCGCGAATAAAAAGCGACATCAAGACAGGAGTAAGCGTAATCGCCAGGAATGATGCGAAAAGCATCGCGAAGGTCTTTGTGAAGGCAAGCGGCTTAAAGAGTCTTCCTGCCTGCGCCTGAAGAGTGAATACCGGAAGAAAGCCGACGGTGATGACCAGAAGAGAGAAGAAGAGAGACGGACCAACCTCTTTCGCGGCATCAATAATTACATCGGTCCTGCTGCATCTCCTCCTTCCGTCACAGATCCATTCCTCCATCTTCTTATGGGCGTTCTCGACCATAATGATCGAGGCGTCGACCATTGCTCCTATTGCGATGGCTATGCCCCCGAGGCTCATGATGTTTGAGGTGACGCCCAGGTAATACATGCAGATAAAGGAGATCACTATCGCCACCGGCAGCGTCAATATCACCACCAGGGCGCTCGGAAGATGAAAGAGAAAGACGAGGCAGACCACGCTGACTGCTATGGTGAGCTTTATTATCTCTTCCTTAAGCGTATCTATCGACCTGTGGATCAGGTCGGACCTGTCGTATGTCGTTACAATTTTGACGCCCTTGGGCAGCGAAGGCTGTATGTCTTTGGCGATCTTTGCCTTGACGCGTTCGATCACGTTCAACACATTCTCTCCGAAACGGACAACGACTATGCCTCCTGCCACTTCGCCCTTGCCGTCGAGTTCAGCAATGCCCCTTCTAATGTCAGGGCCGAGCTGGACCGTTGCAACGTCCCGCACGAAGACCGGCGAGCCCGCGCCGTTTGTGCCTACCGAGATATTTTCGATGTCCTGAACATTACGTATATACCCGCGTCCCCTCACCATGTACTCTGCACCGGAGAATTCGACGACCCTTCCCTCTACGTCCTTGTTGCTCGCACGGACGGCATCGACAACCTTCATGATCGGAACGTTATACGCCGCAAGACGGTTCGGGTCGATATTTACCTGATACTGTTTTACGAACCCGCCCACACTCGCCACCTGAGACACACCCTGTACGCTTTCGAGTGCGAGCTTGATATTCCAGTCCTGCATAGACCTAAGCTGCGAAAGGTCGTGCCCTCCGGTTTCATCGACCACAGCGTAACTAAAGCCCCAGCCGAGGCTCGTTGCGTCCGGTCCGAGCACCGGGCTGACGCCGGACGGAAGCTTCCCTTTCACCGAGTCTATATACTCAAGCACACGGCTCCGCGCCCAATAGATGTTAGTGCCTTCTTCGAAGATGACATAGATAAAGGAACTGCCCAGGAATGAAAAGCCGCGCACGGCCTGGACCTTCGGCGCAGCCAGAAGTGTCGAGGTAATGGGATAGGTGACCTGGTTTTCGACGAGGTCGGGGCTTCTGCCGGGCCAGTCGGTGAAGATGATCACCTGGGTGTCGCTCAGGTCCGGTATCGCATCAAGCGGGATGTTCTTGATAGCCCAGATCCCCCATACAAGAAGGAAGCCTACCACCAGAAAGATGATGAACTTGTTCCTTGCGCTATATTCGATTATTTTGGAAATCATAATTAAGTGAATAGTGAATGGTGAATAGTAAATAGTGAACGGCAAAAAACATCAGCCATATAACTCGATGTCATTGATATAATTTTCCGTATGCCATTTTTTCACGGTTCACTTTTCATCGTCTCCCTGCTCACTATTTACTATTAACTACTTACTGTTGCTTTTCAGCGGCGTCACATTTTTTAACTGGGCCTCTGAATCGATAAGGAATGTCGCCGAGGAGGCTACCTTCTCCCCCGCCTTTAATCCCATCAAAACCTCCCGCATCCCCTCCGCCCTGACGCCGAGCGACACTTCCCTTGGCTCGAAGTTCCCGTCGCCCTTATCGACATACACGATCTGTCTTGTCCCGGTGTCAATGACCGCTTCATCCGGGATCGAGAGCTTTTTGCCGAGATCTATCTTCACCTCGATATTGGTATACATCTGAGGTTTCAACTTTCCGCCGTAATTGGGGACCTCGAACCTCACCTTCGCGCTCCTGGTCGTGCCGGAAATAGAGGGATACACATAGTCGACACGTGAAGAAAACTCTTTCTCCGGAAAATAACTAAGCGTGATCTTAGCCATTTCGCCGGGCTTTACCATCGCCAGCTCGTTTTCGTAAACATCCGCAAGGACCCATAAAGAAGAAAGGTCCGCGATGTCGAGAAGTTTTTCCCCCGGCATGACCTTCATCCCCTGGACCGCCATCTTCTGGACAACATAGCCGTTTACCGTGCTATAGAGAGTGAGTGTCCTTATCGGTTTTCCGCTCTCGCCGATCTTTTTTATCTGGGTCTCGCTGATGTCCCATAGCCTCAGCCTTTGCTTTGCGGCCTCGATCATCACGTCGGCATCTCTGTCAAGCATCTCAGAGACAGACGCATTCATCCCCCCGTTGCCAGGGGGGAGTGATGGGGGGGCACCGCTCTTCCTCGCCCACTTAAGCAGGTTGATAAACTCCTGTTGGGTGGCCACAAGCTCGGGGCTGTAGATATCTGCCAGGGGCTCGCCCTTCTTCACGTATTTGCCGTTATAGTCCACATAAAGCTTTTCTACCCAGCCTTCGAACTTGGTGTTGACGGTAGAAATCTTTCTCTCGTCGTATTCGATCAGCCCGACGGTCCTTATGACCTTCCGGAGAGTCCTCACCGAAACCTCGGCTGTTTTGACACCCATCAACTGCTGTTTTTCAACAGGTATCTCTACGACAGGGGTTTCCTCAGCCTGTTCCGGTTGCTGCGCCTGTGCCTGGGGCTGAGTCGAAGAGGACGATCCTGCCTGATGCTCCTGCGCCGAAGGTAAAGCCTGAGAAGCGGCCTTCTCGCTCTTTGGGCCGTGCCCCGCCTTTACCGCATAAAATAATGCCCCTGATATGAGGACCAATATAGCGGTCAAAATCAGATATTTCTTTTTCATCGCCCTTCCCCCAAGGTCTCCGAGATGCCGCAGATCGATTCGCTTCTTGCAATCGCCTTTTCCCTTTCGGCAAGCTGGACCCAGTAAAGGTTTTCGAATTCTATCAGGGACTTCAGTCTGGAAATTACGGTCAAAGCCTCTGCCTTCCCCGTCGCATATCCGGCGAGGGCGGACTCGAAATCCTGGTAGGACTTGGGGATCAGACCGCCTTTATATAAATCCATCAGCCTCTCGGCTGTCCTGATCATCGAATAATTGTCCCTGATACTTGAAGCCAACATCAGCTTCGTCGCCTCAAGTTCATTTTTCGCCTCCAGCTGCATCGCCTCCGCCTCCAAAACGCCCTGCCTCTGCTTGGTTTTGTAGTATAGGGGGATGTTGATCGTGGTCGTAAGCGCCCACATGTCCATGAAGGGTCCGCCTTTCTTGTCGTACTCGGCAGTGATCGTAAAATCCGGATAATATTCCCTGTGGGCCAGGTCCACCCTGAGTCCGGAGGCCGCAACCATCCTCTCCTTCGCCTTTATCTCGGGAGATTTCTCATAGGCGTGCAACAGCATCTCATCAACGGTGCGGCCATAGGGGCTGTATGCAGGCTCGATAGGTCTTCCCAGAGGGGCGTTCACATCCCTTCCCACCGTGGTATTCAGCATAGCCTCGGCCGACTGGATCTTCTGCTTCAGCATCTCTTCCTTTTCGAGGAGCATATACTTTTCGGTCTGGGCCATCAACACCTCTTGCTGCGAGCCCATGCCCGAGGAATAGCGCGCTACCGCTGCGTCCTCGATCTGCGAAAAAAGAGAAAGCCTCTCCTTTATCAGATCGATATTTTTATAGGCGAGGAAAAGGTCATAGTAGACCTCCCTGATTTTCGAGACCACCTTCAGCCGCGTAAACGTCTTTATATCGCCGAGGGTCTCTGCGTCCGTCGATGCGATCTGCCCCTTTAACCCGCGCTTGCCGGGAAACGGGAACATCTGAGAGCCGGAGAACATCCACTGGGACATCAGGGTTTCTCCGTAAGAATACCGGTTGAATCCCTCGTTCTGGTACCCGAACATAAGCATCGGGTCAGGCAGACTCTTTGCCTGGGGTATCCTGAAACGGGCGGCGGCGGCCCTGGCCTCGGAGGCCCGGATCTCGGGACTCTTCGTCAGCGCCTCCTCGATGAGATCCTTAAGCTTCAGATCATCGGCAGACGAAACCCCGAAAAAAAGAAAGATGGAAAATATTGCGAAAAGCGCAATGAGCAACCGGGTGGGGAATTCGGTAATCCATCCGACACCTATTACGCCTGACACATTTTTCATTGAGATTTACTGTGCATCTACGTTGAACTTCATCGTCGAGATCTTGCCGCCCTTTGCGATCTTCACCGAGACATTCCAGGCGCCCGACATCGAAAGGTTCAGCGTCGTCTTGTACTCGCTGCCGGTGAGTGTGGCGTCTGCCTTATAGTTCATCGCGGGCATGCCCTGCATCGCCGGCATAGAATATTCGACCCTCACCTTTGCGTCGGCCACAGCCTTGCCCGAGGCGTCCTTGACCGCGATCGTGAGAATATTGTCTCCGGCGACGGGCGGGTTCTTGTCGATCGTAGCGACCACGTCGTAGTCCCCGGCCTTCTTCTTCACTTCATAATTTTTCGCGTAGGCGATCCCCGCAATCAAAAGCAGGGCCATTGTTACTGCAGCTATTTTCTTCATTATTCTCCTCCTCAAAATAATAATATTCATTCGTAATTGCAACATACCCAGTATATTCTTTACGAGATGCCTTCTTTTGTAAAGCGTTCCGCTCCTTTTGCTTCTCAAGACCAATATCTCATATCGCGGAATCGCAGTCAATGCAAAACCCGATAAAACAGATCGCTGTCGCCGAAGCAGGTTTCTCATCCGACGCAGCATATATTCATCATTCACCTCCCACAGAAATATTTATTCATGCCATCAATGTAAACAATTATTGTGAAGAAATGTTGAAATTCCGGTATCTTTCGCTTTTTTTCGAGATTTACCTGGAAATGGTGAAAGATTGCTTTTTTCCTTTACGCCTAACGTTCTTGCGTCTCAACGTGTTTTTTTCAGTTGCCGGTCTGCAATTTCCATGGTAAAAGAATAGTAGGGTTACACATCATGGATTCGGCAAAACAAAAAAAGGGAGGAGTACCATGGACAGAAGAGATTTTCTGAAAAATACGGCAATAGGGGCTTTATCGATGACTGTCGCGGCGGAGGCCTTCGGCGCCGATATCTTTTACCCTACAGGTGTCGACAAAACTCTGTTCGAAGCATTCAACAGGGCAAAGGACCCGGCGAACAAGACGCCGCTTGAGAAATCGCACGCGCCGTTCATTACAGCTCCCGGCAAAATAAAGGCGGGAGAGCCCTTCACGGTCGAAGTAAGTGTCGGTGAGAACCTGCATGCCATGGGTCCGGCACACTGGATCGAGTATATAGAGCTTAACATCGGCAATGAGCCTGCCGGAATAGTAAGCTTTCAGTCTAAAGGATACCTGAAACCGAAGGCAGCATTCACTGTAGTGCTGACGAAAGAGGCCGCACCTAACGGCAAGGTCACACTGATCGCCCGTCAGCGGTGCAATCTCCACGGCCTCTGGGAAAGCGTCATGGATGTGGAAGTGTCATAATTACGTACTTCGTAGGGGCGTATCGCGATACGCCCCACTATTATAATCATAGGTGTCCGCCATATATCTAAAGGGTCTGTCATTCCCGCGCCATGCCTGCCGGCAGGCAGGAAGGCGGGAATCCAGTCTTTATTGTTAATGTGGGGCGTTGCCCCATACCCCAGTTACCTTTCTTACATGCCTAAGAAAGGGTAACCCAAAGAACGCACCCCGACGAAAATTTCATACGGCTGCGCCGGTTGCCCTCGCTAAATTTTAGAACTCGCCCCTAACATCGGTGCTCAGACATGCTAAAATTTTTAACGCTCCGGGCGACCGTGCTCGCCTAAATTTTCGAAGGGGCCAAGAAGTATCCGATAATCATTATTGATTGTGTCTTGTCATTCCGGCTCGCCTGCCTGCCGGTAGGCAGGTCCGGAATCTTTCCCAGTCCCCTCCTTGGAGGGGTGTAGGGATGGGTGGCCGTCATTCCCACGCAGGCGGGAATCCAGGTTCCATTTATTGTCTTTGACTTTTTCATTTCACTATTCACCTTTCACGTCTTCTTGATTCTTAAGCAGACTGCTGATCGCTGACAGCTGATAGCTTTTGTTTCCCTCCTTGCTATTTACTTCTTACTACTCGCTGCCTTACAATGATTTGAGCGGATCGGGGGATCTTCTGCCCTCATTCACGCTCGCCTTATCGGAAATGCAGGTCTCAAAAGAGAAGGGGATGTTCAATCAATTGATATTGCCGCAGCAGTGGAGGGCTGCAATAAACGGCGGTAGCCTGCCTGCTGTCCGTGTGTAGGGCCTGCGCTATGAAGGCGGAACTCCTGAAGTTTTTTTTTCGACGTGTCCACCATGATCCCCATTTTTTACGACTATTCGTATTTGGTCGGTATTACTATAATATACGGAATACGGTAATAGACATATGTTGATTTTAAACCTTTTTTTTCTCTAATATTTTTTGAATATGCTATATTGATAACGAAAAAGGGGAAAATCAGGAAGTTCGTATATTAATTGTTAAGTTCAAAATGAAAAAGAAAATAATAAAAACATTACTTATTCTACTGGTGGTCATAATCAGCTTTGTTGCTGGTTTCACCACATCTGAATACCGGTGGAAGAAAAACCGACCTATCCGGGCATCCATGGCTGCTTTCTCCGGTACATGCGCTTATCAAAAAAAAGATATTCCAGAGGCGTTAGAGGACCTTTATGCAGCAGTTTACCTAGATCCTTCAAACTCGGATGCTCATCTCGGACTTGGGTCCTTATTTTATGAGCAAGGATTATATGATTTATCGCTCCACGAATATGGAAAATACCTACAAAATCCAACAAACGGAATGCTCACGATATTCTCTGAAAAAAAATATAAACAACAATCAGAGAGAATGGTAAAGCGTGACGTCGCATGGGTCTACTGTTATATCGGCGATATTTACGAAAAGAAAGGCGATAAGTCGAAGTCAATAGAGAATTACGGCAAGGCGCAAAAGAGCGACCCAGACTTTAAAAAGTACATTGAGACCTATATCAAATTCATAAACGACATGAAAGTAAAAGAGCCAAGACATATTAAAAAGCTCGAACTTTTGACCAAAACTCTCACAAGAATCAAAGAGGCGGAAAAAGGAACTTAACAACCGGCTCGACCAGATGGCGAATAAGCTCGGCGGGTTTTGCAAGGGTGGTTGCCGCCACTGGTCAGCCACATCGTTGTGCATCAAATAGATTAATAGAAAAGGAAGGCGTCTAATGCCAAATATCCCCTCCATATGTTTAAATCCAGCTTGTGGCCTTATCTTCCCATCTGGCGTTATTGTTGAACGCACGCCAGGAGCAGAAAAGGCTTCAGAGCCAGAATATGTTGAATTTATCAATTGCAGTGGCGCAGCATGTCCAAAGTGTGGCTCCGAAGGAAGAATCCCTAATGGCCGATATGATATTTTCGGTGAGACTCTCTTCGCCATGCTCCACGATGTCGCAGACACAGAAATAATCAGGCAATCAATCGCGGTCATAAAAACCAACATCGCCGCGCAGGCAACGCCAGAAAAGATCGCAGAAGAGATGACAAAGGCCGCGCCTGAATTACAAACCCTGTGGGACTGTATCCCAAAGACCAGAGTAGAAGCATACGCTTTTATCACGCTGTTGATTTTAGTTCTAACAAAATTCATTGATTATTATCCTTCTCTAAAGTCTCCAAATGCGAATACAACTGTTATACAACAGCAAATCATCAATCAATCTTTTCAGCAATTCTACGCTCAAGATATTCCAGCGAAACCCGCCATCCAACGAGATAGCCATAATAAAAAGAAGAAAAAACAACAGCGAAAAATGAAAAAAGATACTCAGCGGAAGTCAAAGAAAAAATGAGCACTAATAGACCCATGCACAACAATCGCATCCAGCCGAGTCGCAATAAGTGCGATTCGTCTTCACTTTTACTGTACGCTCCCGGCTGATGCACGGCGTTGAAGCTGTAGAAAAAGTCTAAAAAAGGCTGGAAGAACGCCATTCTGATTTGATAAGATGCTAGTGGTGGGGTCACCCATTGTCCCTTGTGAAGATCCAATCAAGTAAAAAAAGGAGGAAAAGATGGAATATGATTTTCTCATAGACACTTATGATACTGAACGACTAAAAATTCTCGGTGTTTGGAGCACGTTCATGGATGATGATCTTTCAATTCGGCCTCATCCATTGGATAAAAGAGACAGAAATGCCCTCGAACACATGGTGCATCAGTGTTTGAGTGAAAATAGGTGGTTTTGCAATATGTTCGGCATTGATGTTGGAGCGCCTCCCTTGCCTGATCCGGAAACACGCATCGAGTTTATAAAGCGGTATGCTGAAGATAGTGGAAAGCGGCTTGCCGCTCTTAAGAAAAAGGATAAAGCCTGGTGGGAAATTGAGGCATCCTTTTTTGATGTTATAAGAACAAGAGCTTGGATTCTGCTGAGAAGGATAACACATACTGCGCATCATCGGGCAGAGCAGGGAGTTTTGCTTAGATTGTTGGGGAGAGAAAACTACAGTGTATATGGACCGTCGATTGATTCAGGGTGTTTGCCTGAACACGGGGCTGTTACCATATATCCATATCCTGACATTGAATCTCTTATTAAAGGAGAGTCTGCAGGTGGGCAGAAAGCGAAATTACCGGGACCTGGAGATAAGCCATGCACAGAGCGTCCGTAATGTTGAGAAGAAGCACTCTAGTGAGTGGAGTCAAATCGACTTTTCACTCATTTAACAAAAAATGCACCAGATAAACTGGTGATTTTCACGTTGAACCTGTAGGAAAACCCCTGAATGAGCATGATTTTGATGGTTCAGGTGGTGGCAGTAAAGTCTCGGATCGAAATAGAATGCGTGATGGAAATGCGTCAGAGCCACAATGATAGGCCTTCCCGCATCTCATTGGGAACAAATGATTCGGTCAGTAGTAAATCGCACTGTGACGCTTCCGGTGCGTCGGGGTCTAAAAGGTGACTTATCCTACAGACTCGTTAGTGGCAAAGCCCATATTCGGAGGACAGAATTAATGTCACCCGACAAATACAAATCATATCAATCACTCAAGGACAGTGAACTGCAAAATGCCGACTATGAAATCCTATATAGCAGCCGTCCATCTAAATACATAGTCATGGCCCCTCATGGCGGCGGGATTGAACCGGGTACGACAGAGATTGCTGAAGCCATCGCAGGTGATACCTTTAGTTTTTACTCGTTTTCGGGCACCAAAGAGAAGGGCAATAAGGTTCTTCATATCGCAAGCGAACGATTTGATGAGCCAATCGGTCTCACTTTGGTGAAATCTTCAGGCACGGCCGTTACTGTACATGGGTGTGAAGGAAATGATCAATATGTATGTCTAGGGGGATTGAATGATGAACTGGTAGAAAAAATATCGGCTTCACTCAAAAAAGCCGGTTTTCCGGTGAAAGAAGAAGTCCAGTCTCATTTGGCGGGGAAACAGCCCAATAATATTTGCAATCGTTCTAAAGAGGGCAAAGGTGTTCAAATCGAGATTAGTCACGGCCTTAGAAAGTTAATGATAAAAGGGATGAATCGTACAGAAAGAAAGGAGAGAACAGGAAAATTTGTCGTATTTATTCAAGCTATTCAGGATGTTCTTAGCAATTATTGAATCCCGAGCTGTGGAACGAAGATATTGGTGAGTAAAATGATATGTAATAGCATCAGCGTCCGACTGTTTTTTGCATAAAGCAATATAACTCATTGAAAGAATAATATAATAATGACATTTCGACCTGTTACCGACTTGAAATATTTTCAGCCAGTCGGTCATCGTTCCGGGGACACCCGGAAGGAGACGA
>JBIOIY010000045.1:0-25526 GCA_044450345.1 Thermodesulfovibrionales bacterium
CCCTGCGTGTCACCCCTGTTACCCCGGGAGCCCATCTATCGGTTACGGTAGTTATTGTCAAGATAGATGCTGCGGTCTTCCCCCTTGTCGGACGGGGTCGACAACTCCATTTTGCGTTTCGAGGCTACATCCGGGTTCGCGATCGCTGCGACCCGCAGGCTCGCTCAGTTCCCTTTCGGAACCTTTGTCAAGAAACTTAGTGTTTCAGGTTACCCTTTACACCTCCTTCAAGCTACGTGGGTGAGCTACCGAACTCCCACGGCTGGACTTTAACCAGCAAGTCATACGTTTTACACGGCATACCCGACAAAGTCTCACTTTCAGGAAACCGAAACTCTATCAAAGTTACAACCGGAATAAAACACCCTGCGAAAAACCTGAGGACGACAGTTTCAGCCACAACTATTGTTTTCCGTCACAAGCCCGCGGCTCCCGATTACGCGATGAAACATATAAATCTGGAAATATCGCTCGGATGGAAGATTTACGGAAGCACATTATTTCAATAGGCTTATAATGGCTTTTGTTGTTGACACGGTCGCTGTTCTGCTTTTATACTTTAATGTCTTTAAACAAATCATTACTGCAGTCAAAAGGAGATGAAGCTAATGGACAGTGGCCCGAGTAGTCATAGTAGTAACGGCAATAGACTGATGGGGCGGATACCGGCGTGTTCATTGCTCACCTTGATCGTGAATCTCTCCTAACACATCCTCTATCCTGACACGCTTTCTATCCTGACCCCCTCTGTAGGGAGGGTGCCCATCTGGTTTATTGCCGGCTTGTTATCAATTATTGGCAACAAAACACAGGAGGTACGTGTCATGTTCTACGTTCACAATGTGCCCGGAAGGGTAAGAATCATTAGTGAGGTTATCAAGAAAAACCCGCGGGCGGCCGACGAAGTGCGGAAGTGGCTGAGCACGCTTTCAGGCATTGGCACCGCTGATATTAATCTCACTACGGGCAGTATACTCGTTCATTACAATACCAAGACGGTCAATGCCTCAGATATTGTGAATCTCCTTGAGAGGAAGGGATATTTCGACCCGACCAAGGCTATTTCAAACGATGAGTATTTGAAGAATGGCCTTTCGAAGGCCGGGGCAATAGTGCTAAAATCCATAGTTGAACCCTTTATCGGAAGCGCCATCGGCCTGCTTTAAATAACAGCTAATTTTATACCCAGACGAAGGAGGTGATGGTCTGTGGACGATGGCCCTGCTAATAGTAGCAATAACAGAATAGTAAACATATGCTTGCTGGAAAGAGGGGCTTGTTCATTGCGCACCACTACTCTTCATCTCCCCTGACGCGCGATTTCCTCTTTTTCCGATGCTATAAGTCCTTCACTCCAGCAAGCGCAACTACTCCGGGAATATGCCTGGAGCGTGTGACTTGAAACAAAAACGCTGGACGTGAAGGAGGTCAAACATGCTGAAAACACAAGAAGTGACAAAGAGAATAAAATATTGTCTGGCATTTTTTTGCTTGATTCTTTTGTTCAATATCTCGCAAGCAGCTTATGCTGACCCTGGCGTTGCTCAGCCGCCGGCGAAAGAGTCACAAGGGCAGCAGCCGGAACAGACGAAAGAGGATCAGCCATCATGGATACCTAAATTGCTGGGACTGCAGTTCAATGGCGTATACCAAAACGTTCCCGGCTTTCACAGCCCATATGCCGGAGATCACAGTTTCAGGACCGACGAGGGCTTCGGACATAACATCACCCATATCTATGGAATATATCTGGGCTCTCAATTAGCACCTACACTGCAGGTCTATCTCGATATCGAAATGGCAAAAGGCTCAGGAGTGAGCAAGGGGCAGGGCCTTGGCGGGTATGTTAATGGAGATGTAATCAGAGTGGGATCGGTAGACCTCGGAACCGGCCCCTATATAGCGCGAGCATATCTGCGCTATTACTATCCACTGTCCGCTGAAACCGAAAAGGCGGAACGGGCAATGGACCAGCTCCCTGGAAACGAGCCTATCAAACGCATCGATATAAAAGCCGGTAAAATGTCGCCAAGTGATGATTTCGATCTAAACCGGTATGCTAACAACACGCGTAACCAGTTCCTCAACTATGCGTTTATTTACAATCCGGCCTGGGATGAAGCAAGCGATACCCGGGGCTATAGCTATGGGGTTGTCACAGCTCTTGTTCAGCCGAAATGGAGATTGGCCTTCGGCCTTTATATGATGCCGACCTTCGCCAACGGCGCCACATTCGATACACGGATGTTCCAGGCCCAGGGAAGCAATCTTGAGCTTACTGTCAAACCTAATGACTCGGGAACGGTGATACGCTTGCTGACTTATGTGAACCGGGCACGCATGGGTAATTATGATGAGGCATTAGCGATAGGACTTGATAGTTCTTCGACACCCGATGTCAGAGCCGATGAGAAGCCCGGACGCACCAAATATGGTTTTGGTCTGAACTTTGAACAACCATTAGCGGACGATGGAGAAACCGGCATTTTTGCCCGATTAGGATGGAATGACGGGCATAATGAGAACTTTTGCTACACCGAAGTTGACCAGCATCTGAGCCTTGGCACCCAGGTGAGCGGCATACATTGGGGGCGCCGTGAAGATCGTGTAGGAATAGCTTATGCAGTGCAGGGCATATCAACTCTACATAAAAACTACCTGGCGGCCGGAGGTCTCGGAATGTTAATAGGTGACGGCAGACTGAGTTATGGGCTTGAACAGGTATTTGAAGCTTATTATCGCGTCCAGATCGGCAAATATGCTCAGGTTTCCCCGGATTTTCAGTACATCCAAAACCCCGGGTATAACCAGGACCGTGGACCTGCAAAAGTATACGGCATGCGTTTGCGCCTGAGCTACTGATGACAAGGGAGGACATGCAATGAATATTTTCACACAGTTGTATTACAGCTATAGAAGGATCATCAAGGCAATTCAGCTTTTTCTTATTATCTCGGGTCCGGGCATCATCGTCATGATTGCCGACAACGATGCCGGTAGCATTACGAGAGGTCAACGCATCATTTTGGATTGATCCTTACGCCGTCAAGATAGACCTCAAAATCGCGCAGCCCCCAGTAAAATGAACCTGCGTTTCTGTTGAACCGACCGGCGAAATATATGGGGATAAACTGAAGAACGCTCACCTTTCCTTCAGAAAGAGTCACATCGACTTCCTTCTGTAGAGCCTCTTCAGTTATACCAACATAGATTTTATAGGTGCCAGGCTTCAGCATGATGCGCTTCTCAAGAATATATTTCACGCCTTCGCCCCCTTCAGGATTTCTTTTCTCCTCTATAGTTTTCTGTTGAATATCCGGCATTCCCTTTGCCAGCCAAGTTACGCCTTGCCCTCCGATGTTAAAGACAAAAGGATATTCGGGTTTACCGTGAAGAGCGGACCTAAATTCCAGGGGATAGAAGCCTTTTTTAGGCGTTTTCATCGTGGCTTGGATGGTCAATACACTAAATCCAGACGTAGGCATTCCATCCGTCAGCTCTTGAAAAACAGCCTCCTGTTCTATAGATTTTTCCCGGATCCGTTCGGTGACGGCGGTATTTGTTGCGCACCCTGCAAGTGCAATGGCAAGGAGCGCCGTATAAATAATTGTGGTCTCAAGTATTCTCATGAAAATACTCCTTTGGTAAAGCTTGTTTTTCATCCTAAGGTCGTAAGCCCTTGGGGAGAATCTTGGCGACAATCCACGCTATTGCGTAAAGCACGCCGAGAAGGACGACATCTGTGGGGCCGACGGGAAAGTCATATTGATAAGCGATCCAGAAACCCAAGAACGCAACCACACCGCCGACCAGTGAGGCCAACATCATGAACTGGCGCATATTGTGTGCGAAGAGGTGCGCCATCAGCGCAGGGATCAGCAAAAATCCGAACGCAATCAGTGGACCGACGCTCAGCACCGCCATCGAGACGGTCAGGCCGATCAGTAAATAGAGGAGAATGTCCCAAAAAACGACTTTTTTGCGCAGTATCATCGCCATCTCGCGGTCGAACGAGACCAGGAGCAACTCCTTATGAAACAGTGCAAGCGTTGCGAGAACGATCGTGAGCGTGGCCGCCGTCAGCACGAGATCGAAATTGGAGATGGTGATGACCTCTCCTTTCAGCATATCGAGCCAACCGATCTCGCCGTAGGGGTTTTTTGAAAGCAGCAGGATGCTCAGCGCGGCTGCCACGACATACGCAGTGCCGAGCCGGCCTTCGGGTTGTCCGTGCCCTCGTCGTTCCAGGAACGCCAGCACCAGGATCGCGGTCAGCGAGAATGTGATCGATCCGCCAAAGGCGAGCGCATGCGCGCTGTGTGCGCCGTGACCAGCCAGATTGAATCCGAGCCACATGGGAAGCGACAGTGCGACAGCGACGCCCGTCGAGGAAATTTGGGGCAGCGCCACACCCATGAACACCAGCCGGCGCATTACGAGAAACACGCCGACGAGCGGGCAAGCAAAGCCTATGAGCACGCTTGTGTAAATCGAGTTGCGCAAAAGAAAATCCGGCGAAAGAATCTGATAAAGCGATTCCATGTCAGTCGATCCCCCTTTCAAACATTTCAGCCATGCGTTTGGGTGTGAGCAGTTCCTGCGCTGAACCGTGGAGGACCTTTCCTTCATGAAGCCAGATAACTTGTTCAGCGTGCCGACGCACCTCCGCAAAGTCGTGTGTGACGAGCAGGACCGTTATCTTCCTTTCCTTGCGGATCTGCGAAATGAACTCCATCACTGCATGAGTCGCATCACGGTCCACACCCGCAGTGGGTTCATCAAGCACCAGGATGTCGGGCCTCGTTGTCAGTGCGCGGGCAATAAGCACGCGTTGTTTCTGGCCGCCTGAGAGTTCGGCAAACCGCTTGCGGGCAAAATCCTCAGCTCCGGCCGCACTCAGGCATTCGTGCGTGAAGGCACGTTCGACAGGGGGGACAAGACGCCCCGCACGCACGCGTCCGTACACACCCATCAGGGCAACCTCAAACGCTGTCAGCAGATAGATCGGATCGAACTGGATGTATTGGGGCACGTACCCAAATACGAGGGGCGCACCCGCCGATGCGGTATCGATACGTCCCCCCACAGGTGGAAGCAGTCCAAGCATTGTCTTAAGCAGGGTCGATTTGCCCGATCCGTTTGCGCCGAGAACAGCTGTAAAACTGGCGCGGGCAATAGAGACGGAAATGCCGGATAGAACAGCCTGGCCGTTGTAGCCGATACTCAGGTTGTCAAGTGTGATGAGTGTTTCATCCATAGTCTGTTGTGTGTGTCCGCCCGGAAAATCCGGGCGGACATCCTCTCCTGTTTTTATTTTCTGCCTTGTACGGCATTAGCCATCGTGTGAATAATATAGTCCATCATCTTTATGTACGTTTCAGTGTTCGGCACACCGCCAGGCATGATGGGCAACGTTACCATGGTCGCGCCGGTTTGCTCGGCAATGCGTTTCGGCACCTTTTCAGGAAACTGCGGTTCGCGCACGACGATTGGCACATGCTGGGCTTTCATTGAGGCGGCCAGTTCCTCGATGTGACGTGCCGTCGGATCGATGCCAGGCCTTAGTTCAATCGTGCCGAAATAGTCCATGCCGAAGCGCGTAGCGAAGTATGGCCAATGCTCGTGATAGGATACGAACTTCACCCCCCTGAGCGGTTTGACTTCCTTCTCCCATTCGGCGATCTTGGCGTTGAGCTTTACGAGATACGCATCGCGGTTGCGCGTGAATTGCGCCTTGTCCTGCGGGGCGAATTCTACAAGCGCGTTATAGATATTCTCGATCGCAATCTTAGCCGACACCGGATCAAGCATGTAGTGAGGGTTACCGTAGGGGTGAACATCCCCCGCGGAGTGCTCGGTTGACTTGGGCACATCTCGTGGGATGATGCCCCTGGAGCAATCCACATAGCCGGACCTGTTTACCTGGATGCGCGGATTCTTGCTCGCCTCCAGCAACGCCGGAAGGAAGGCGTGTTCACAATCCATACCCACCAGGATCATCAGGTCAGTCCGGTTCATCATCGGTACAAAGCTCGGTTTCATAGGCACCCCGTGCGTGTCTTCGACGCCGGTGGCCAGGCTGTGGACCTCGACCAAATCACCACCCACAGCCCTGGCAAAGTCAGCTAAGTCAGTGAGTGTCGTGACAACACGGATTTTAGCCGCATGGGCCGGCGCTACGCCCATACAAAATACCCCGACCAAGATGATCGAGAACAAACAAAACAGTTTTGATTTCATGTTGATATTCCTCCTTTCCATATTCAGCGCTGCTGCCAGCCATGAGAGTGCGAGCCGATGATCCACGCCCATTGCACATAAACGGCATTGTCGGGCCGCAGGCCGGATACGGCATTGTGGTCCGTGTAGGTATATTGAAGCCGCAGTTGGTTCCAGTGGCTGAGCGCCCACGTGATATAAGGAGAGTACTCGGAAGTCTTGGCTTTGTTGTTCTGGGCATCCTCCACAAAGCCATACAAAAACCCGGTTGACCACTGTCTATGGAATTTGTAAGTGAGATACGAGTAAAGGCCTAAGGAGCCTACCTTGCTGCCGAGCAGAGCATTGCCTGAGGAATCAGTTACGTCATAACGGTTGTCACTGTAAAGCACTTCAGTGCCCCAGGTGAGGCTCTGGAACTGATTATTACGGAGCGGCTTCCAGCTCAGCGCCAGGTCTGCCCCGACCAGACGACGCTCGCGTTCGGTAAACGTGTTGTTATTTATATCCGTGGGTAGCGGAGCAACGTTAGGGTCCCACTGACCTTTAGTATGCGGATTCCAGAGGCCTGAAACTCCGGGTTCGAGTGAGATATCGGGTGTCAGGTCGAAATACGTGGACAAGCGTCCGAAGTAATTCCAGCCGCTTAAATGACGGAACTGGCCGACATCGTTCGGTGGGTTGTCGCCTCCAAACTGATTGCCGACACCCAGCGTGAGACTGATGTAATGTTCGACCGGCAGCAGCCAATTAACCTGTATCCCGTCAGTCCTTGATTCGCCGCCGATGTATTGGGCGAGCACCAGCGGACGATTTACGAATGGCAGCTCATGATCGTGGATATAGCCTAATCGACCGAACTCGCCAAAGAACCGACCCGCCTTCACAGTCAGATTCAAGGGCAGCGACTCTGTCTGGATTGCTGCTTCTTCGATGCTAAAAGTCGCTTCGCCGGTGTGTGCATCGGCTGACGCGTTAGCAACCACGTAGGCCTTCGCAAAGGGATCCACCGACGCGGCCGTGTTCAGTTCCACGGACCGTTGGAAAGCGTCGAACCCGCCGGGCCGGCTGCTGCCCGTCTGCGAAGATCCCTTGCTGCGATAGGAGAAGACCGTTTCACCCACGAGCCCGATGGATGGATTGAACTCACTCGGCAAGACTTTCCTCTGCGCTTCGACCACCTGATCCATCTGCTCCTTCAACTCTTGAACCTGCTGCTGCATCTGCCCGGCCTCCACAGGCTCGTTGACAGCAGCGCCCTTTGGCTGGACGGAGGGTTGGTTGTGTTTGACTTCGGCTTGCAGTTCTTCAATCAGCTTTCGCTGCTCACCAATTGTTTGGTCCTGTTTTCTCAGGGTTTCCTGAAGTCCTCTTATTTCTTGGATAGTTTGCTCCTGCTTCTTGAGGGCTTCCTCAAGAGTTCTTACTCGATCTTCCAGGGTTTCAGCAAATACGCCTGATGAAAACAATGCCAACATAAATAGCGTAATAACCGTGATCACAATTTTCATGATGGAACCTCCACTTTCAGTTCTTCAGCCGAAAATACACGCGCAAAATGGCTCGTACACGACGCGTGAAAATAGAATTGAATTTTGTCTTAGAAGAGGTTAAACAGGAGGAGCCCGGCAGGGCAGAAGAGAAACCCGTATGGAATCATATAGCAATGACACCTTAGGTATTTCATTACTCGAAACGGGGTGTTGATTTGTGATGGAGAAAAATGCAATGTTTGCAGATGAATAATGATGCCCGGCAGCACAAGCAGGGCAGTCGTGATGTTCGCTGCCGTCTTCGTGATGGTGAAACGCTGTTGCTAAAGTCGCCGTTACGAAAAGAAGCAAGAAGATAAAAGCCAATCTTCCTGTCTTACCAATATAGCTATTTCTTCTGTATGGTCTTATCATGTCATCATAAATAGGACACTGTTATTATCGTGCTTTAACTTTTCTGTGTCAATTGAACTTTTTAAGAAAGACGACAAGGGTCTGAGCCCTCGTTGCTTTTTTGGGGAAATTACAATCTTGAGTGAGTCTCAAGATTGCTCTTGCGGCCACCTACTATTGTCCATCTGTCACAGGCCAGTGGCTCCCGATTATGGGATGACTCCGCATTCTGATATTTAATACTCTATTGCCGCTCCAAATCCAAATCCCCAACTTGGGGCAGAGTTACTCAATCCTTTCTTATATGAAACGTCTATAGTGAGATGTTTCGATATCTCATAGGTAAACCCGAAAAGCGAAATGTTCTGATACCCCAGCGTTGGATCAGGATGCTTGTTGCCGTCGAATTCGGTAACAAAGTGGAAGGGCTTTGTCATAGCCCAATCCAAAGCAGCACCATAAAAGAAAAAATTTCGGAGGCTACTGTCTTTGCTGTTAGTGACAATTGTATATCCGAGTTGGGCATGAATCTCCGACTCATCTAATAATCTTTTCGCGGAAGAAAACAAAGTGGGAGACCGGCTGGGGATCGGGGATAACCGGCCTCCCTTGGGGATAGACGGCGATTTTTTGGGGATCTTGGAGGGATCGCCGCCCGGTCTTATGTTAGCATTTCCTCCTTGCCGATTTGCAACTCCTTCAGGCTTAAAATGTAGTTATTGCAATTTGACCTGACAGCCGGTGCACACCGAGAAGGTCACACGTCCTCGATGCAACAGAAGTTGTTGATTATCTGGTGAAACAAAGAAGGGATACATTTAGAGCTGTATTCCCTTCCTTGTAGCCGTTATTTCTTGAGTTTTTTGATTATGTCCCGTTCTTGATCGGCTCTTCCTGCAAATGTCTGGAGGGCGGTGACTTCCCAGTCTAAAGATCCCCACATAGGAAGCTCTCGAAGCAGTTCATCCAATTCCTTGTTCGAAGATGCTTCCGCTATGAACACAAATGCCCTATCTCCCACGGGAAGCCCCCCGGCAAGAATTTTCTTCTTCTTCTCAAGCCCAATGAGTTTATCAAAACTTGGAAGTACTATTTCCTCAAGAACCCTGACTGCTTCTTCTGGAGAGGCAAACCCAGGTCCTCCAGAACCGATTACTAAGTATTTCATTGCTTTTCTCCCCCTCTTGCTTTCTGCTCACTCAACTGAGAGATTAGCAAGGTTGCTAACCTCATATATTTCCCTTGTAGGCGCCGCAGTAAAGACGTCACTTAGTTTGGCCACCCATTCTTTATAAAATCCACTGGCCTCGCTCGCTATTATGTCTGCTTCTGTTTCCCAGAGACCAATCGAAGTGCCCTTGCCTGTGTTTGGATTTGTCAATAACAACCCTCCCTTGAATCCTTTGTGTTTCTTTGCTCCTGGAATGACAAACTCCTGAAATAAGCGAGTCACTTCATCTCTCCTCCCTGACTTAATCTGGAAAGTTACCACTTTTGCATGCATTGCTTTGCCTCCTCTCACTCTTCAAAAATCTTTCCCTCGCCTTTAGTAGCCCATCCAAGACCCGATGTTTTCCGCCTCCCTCACATGAAGTGTTTGGTTTTGTAACGACAGCAACTTCCTATCTAACTCTTAACATGAAATTATCCGGTTGTCCAGCAGTAGCGCCCCCGGCCTTCGGCCACCCCCTCTTAAGGTAAGAGGGGGATAGGGGGAGTTATGATCCCCAGAGGTGCAAAAGGAGATTTTATGATAGAAACACAACTATTGCTGGAGACGGACGGATGCTCATCAGCCAGGGCAACCACATAGGGATTGCCCCTATACAATGCCGGAAAAAAAGAAGGACGTATGCCATACGCCCCTACGCACTGATGTTTTCGAAATAGTCCTTTCCGCCGTCGGCCTTATATCCCAAATTCCTCTCCTCTTGCGGGCACGTGGGTCTTGTACTTGAATTTCTCGTTTATCAGTTTTTGGAAATCAAATGAGGCTTTTTCTTCGCCGTGCACGATAAATATCTCGGGCGAATTTGTGAACTTCGATATCCAGCCTATCAGTTCGGACTGGTCCGCGTGAGCGGAGAACCCGCCAAGTGTGTGTATCTGTGCCCTGACCACGATATCTTCTCCGAGGACTTCAACCACCTTGGCCCCGTCGACTATCCGCCTTCCCAGGGTCCCCTTTGCCTGGAAGCCGACGAACACGATGCTGCATTCCCTTCGCCAGAGGTTATGTTTAAGATGGTGACGCACCCTGCCCCCGTCGCACATCCCTGAACCCGCGATGATGATCGCCTCCTTATTGATCCTGTTGAGGGCCATGGAATCTTCCGTACTCGTGGTGAAGTGGATTCTCATCGCATCAGTGCTTTCCGTGCTGAAGAGGAGTCTCGCCTCCTCGTCGAAATATTCCTTATGAGCTTCATAAACCCTCGTAATCCTCTCGCCCAGGGGACTGTCGATATATACATTGATCCTGAACAGCCTGTCTTCCTTGACGAGCTTGTTTAGGATAAAGAGCAGGTCCTGGGTCCTTCCCAGGGCAAAAGACGGGATTATCACGTTTCCGCCCCTCCTGAAGGTGCTCCTTATCACATCGACCAGTTCGTCTATCGATTCCTGCATGCCCTTATGGTTCCTGTTTCCGTAGGTCGACTCGATCGTAAGATAGTCTGTCTCCTCGACAAATACAGGGTCATCGACTATCGGGTTGTCCTTCCTGCCGATATCTCCTGAAAAGACCATCTTCCTTTCTCCCCCGCTGTCTCGACACCAAAGTTCGAGGGTCGATGATCCGAGTATATGCCCAGCGTTGACGAACCTGTATCTGACATTTTCGCTGAGACTCTGGATTCCGCCGTAATGAGTTCTCTGAATAAGAGGGAGCACCTTGTCGACATCCCGGCTGACATACAAAGGCTCTTTCGGCTCCATTCCCGACCTTAGTGCTTTTCTGTTATACCATTCCGTATCGGACTCCTGAATGTGCGCAGAATCATACATAATGAGTTCCGCGATATCTGCGGCAGCGGAAGTCGTGATTATCTTCCCTCTGAACCCCTCTTTTACCAGCTTCGGTACCAGGCCGACGTGGTCCAGGTGAGAATGGGTGAGAAACAGGCAGTCTATATCTGAGGGTGTGAAATCAAACCCCCTTTTATTCACCTCTTCGGCATCGGGTCCCTGATACATCCCGCAGTCTATCAGTATCTTCTCTTTCTCACCGACCACATAAAAACACGAACCGGTCACCGTCCTTGCCCCGCCTAAAAACCGTATCTTCATATCGTCACCCCGTCTGTTCTTTTCAGTCCCGCCCGGACCGCGCATCTCATGGCATCAGAGTATTCCTCTTCGCTTATCCTCCTGTCAAGGGGCAAAAAAAACCCCGCCGGTTGACCGGCGGGGCATGCCTCGATAACTTTCTCTATACTAACGAATTATATCTTATACTGGAGCTGCAACCTGAAGAAGGTGGCGTTGTCGGCGCTGGAGGAATAATAACTTCCCGGGATAAAGTATTCAAGCTGCGCCATGCCGTCCAGGCTCTTCGAGAACTTGTGACTCAGGATAGCCATTGGGAGATGTCCTCTTTCCTTTCCCGTCCCGAACATGGCCGTAGTAAGGCCCGAATTCTCCGGCGCCCATAAATACTGATAGGCAAGAAGAAGACTGGTCTGGGGGCTGAAGTTAAGCGTCAGCGATGCCTTTAGTATTTCCATGTTCGTCCAGTAGCCTGGAATCCCGCCCCCGCCGAAGGCCGCTGTTTCGTTCAGAAGAGGATAGATGATGAGTTCGTTCCAGTACGGGTTCCTCGAAAAGAGCGGGTCGAACGTTTCATTCTTGTCGGCAGTACCGGTTTTATCTCCCGAGAGATAGACATATCTCAGGTCGAACTCCGGCTTCAGTCCGACGTTCTCATATTTCCGCCCCACAAAGACGTATCCGCCGTTACCTGTTCTGTCGTGCCACTTACCGCCGGCGTCGTAATCTCCGAACTGTGTGGCAAACTCGCCGCCGAACTTCCAGCCGCTGTCTAGTGCAACTACCGCCCTTGCGCCCAGCGTATTCAGTTTTAGTTTCGTGGTAGCCCCGAACGCCCCCTCTGTTTTATAGATATAATAAGGTTCTACAGTTACGTTATCGCTGACCTTGCTTCTTCCATACAGCATAAAGGCCTGCTCACGTGATGCGGTCATGAGTTTTTTGTTGTCCACAAATAAACCGCCGTCCACGGAAGGATGAATTGAAGGAAGGAACACATCCGTCCTCGGGTCGTCGATATAGACAAAATCAACGCTGTTCTTCGGGTTGATCTTCCACCTCAGCTTGGCCGCGTTAAAATAGAACGTCCTTGACCCGTCGGCGGGCGATCCATCCATAAGCAGGAAGCCCTCGCCATACATATCCGGGCCGAGGAAATCCTGACGTCCGATCCTCACATCCACGGGAAGACCGAACACATCCTTGGCGTCGAAATAGAGGTTGTCAATTACTATTTCGTCGGGGTCATATCTGTCGGGATTACTTGGTCTGACGGGCACGTCATTGAAAGCCTTAAAATTGGTAAAAGGCCCGTCAAAATACTTCATCTCATTTACAAGCCTGGCATATATTCCGAACTGCGGGCTGAAATCAGCCCTCGCCCATAGCTGCGTCCTGAGCCGGAAGAAGTTTCTGTCGGCCGCACTACCGGTATTGGCGGTGTCCAGGGCCACCACATCGTCCCATATTTCCTGCCGGAGCCTGAAGGCCGCACCGTACTTTAAAGTTGTTTCTGCGTGCGCGACAGAAACGTACAGAATCGTAGCCAAAAAAAGAACGAACATTACTGCAAAAGATCTTTTAAGCATGCTCTCCTCCTTTTTATTGAATTCCTTATCGAAAAACATCCCAGATGTTATCTTCTGGACTTGCTGTAATTACCGACAACATGAGTGCTTGCAGATAATTCCACCCTTTCAGCAAGTGAGAAATAATAAGCGGACAACCGAGGCCTTGTCAAGACCCCGTCTTAGTAAGGGGCAGAGTGTTTCATCATTAAACAAAAATCCCGGACCGCGCTTTCCATTCAGTAAGAAAATTACTTATAATAGTCCCGCAATGGATTGGATAATCGACTTTCACACACACGCCTTTCCCGAGGAGCTTGCGGAAAGGGCTATCAAGGCCCTTCTCGAAGAAGGGAAGAAGAAATCCGCTGTGACGGCCCATCTCGACGGCAGGATATCGTCCCTCCTTTCCTCTATGGACAGGAACAACATCGAAAAGAGCGTCGTCTGTCCGATCGCCACAAAACCGTCCCAGTTCGAACCGATCTTTGTGTGGTCCAAAAAGATCAAATCCGAAAGGCTGGTCCCCTTTCCTTCCCTTCATCCGGACGACCCCGACGCACTGGAGAAGGTATCGAGGATAAAAGGCGAAGGCTTCAAGGGAATAAAGTTACATCCTTACTATCAGAACTTCAGCATCGACGAAAAAAGACTGTTTCCGATCTATAAGAGGATATCGGCTGAGGGTTTGATCGTGCTGATGCATACGGGGTTCGACCTCGCCTTTGAGAGAAAAAGGATTTGTGATCCTGAGAGGATCATACGCGTCCTGGAAAATTTTCCTGACTTGAAATTGGTGACCACACATCTCGGGGCATGGGAGGATTGGGACGAGGTCGAGAGGTTGATCATCGGGAAAAGGATCTATATGGAGATATCATACTCACTCGATATTCTGGGTGCGAAGCGGGCGAGAAAGATGATATTGGCCCATCCTTCTGAGTATCTGCTTTTCGGCACGGATTCGCCCTGGACCGGACAGGACAAGACATTGTCTTTGCTGAAAGGACTTGAGCTCGGGCCGGACAGAGAGAAAAAGGCCCTGAGAGAGAATGCGCTCACCCTACTCAATTCGGTCTGATCTAACTGATCATCGCTGCACAGAGTCCTTGCGGGTCCGGGTGAAAAGCTGTTGAGGTTCAAAATACCCCGGTGGTATAATAACGGGCTTACATTATTTTTATGAAAAACAAGAAATTACATCAGAGCATTAAAGGGCCTTCCCTGCTCTCCGGCAACGAAGCCCTGGCCCTCGGCGCCTTCGAGGCAGGGGTCAAGGTGGCGTCTGCCTATCCGGGCACCCCTTCCACGGAGATACTCGAAAACCTCTGCACCTACAAAGGTGTATATACAGAATGGGCGCCTAACGAAAAGGTTGCGCTCGAAGTCGCCCTCGGGGCCTCTTTCGGCGGGGTCAGGGCACTTGCGACGATGAAGCATGTCGGCCTCAATGTGGCGGCAGACCCTCTCTTTACCGCCGCCTATACCGGCGTCCGCGGAGGCCTGGTGATAGTGACCGCAGACGACCCTGAGATGCACAGCTCGCAAAACGAGCAGGACAACCGCAACTATGCCTATGCGGCAAAGGTCCCGATGCTTGAGCCATCGGACGCCTCAGAGGCAAAGGAGTTCCTCAAGATTGCATACCGCATAAGCGAGGAATTCGATACCCCCGTGCTCCTGAGAACGACTACACGTGTCGCACACGTCAAGGGCATGGTCACAGCCGGTCCAAAAGAAGGCCCTGCCGCAATAGCCGGCATAGAGAAGATGCCTGAGAAGTTCGTTATGCTCCCGTCGAACGCAAGGAAGAGAAGGGTTGAACTCGAAAAAAGAGTGGAACGGATCAGGGAATATGCAGAGACCTTCGATGAAAACAGGATCGAATGGGGAGATAAAAAAAAGGGTTTCATCACCTCGGGGGTCTCATATCTCTATGTAAAAGAGGCTTTTCCCGAAGCATCCGTCCTGAAACTCGGCATGGTGCATCCCCTGCCGGAAAAGATGATCAAAAAGTTTGCATCGGAGATAGATGAACTCTATATCGTGGAGGAACTCGATCCCTTCATTGAACTGCATGTAAAGGCCATGGGGGTCGCCTGCAAAGGAAAAGAAGTCATTCCCCCGATGGGAGAACTGAACCCCTGGATCCTCAGGAGGGCCATCACCGGAGAAAAAGGCAGGGTAGTATTTGAGCCCGTGCAAATTCCTATGAGGCCGCCCAACCTCTGCCCGGGCTGTCCGCACCGGGGCATATTCTACGCAATATCGAAGCTCGGCGTCTTTGTTGCCGGCGATATAGGATGTTACACCCTCGCAGCGCTAAAGCCCCTCTGCGCGATGGACTCCTGCGTATGCATGGGAGCGAGCATCGGCACCGCCTTCGGTATGGAGAAAGCGATAGGGAAAGAGAGCCTCGGCAAGATCGTTGCGGTCATCGGCGACTCGACGTTCATGCATTCAGGCATAACAGGACTTATCGAGGTCGTCTACAACAGGGGGTTCACCACCGTCGTCATCCTCGACAACCGGACTACAGGCATGACAGGCCACCAGCCGAACCCTTCGACAGGGTCCACGCTGTCCGGCGAGATCAGCGCCGCGGTGGATATCGAGGCGCTCTGCAGGGCTATCGGTGTAAAACATGTCCGGACCGTCAACCCCCATAATATCGAAGAGACTCAAAAAGTCCTGAAGGAAGAGATCGAACGGCCCGAGCCTTCGGTCATTATTACAAAGGCGCCCTGTGTGCTTCTGCCGGAGATGAAAAAAAGGAAGGGCATGCAGCTTTACACGATCGTCTCCTCTAAATGCACCGGTTGCAGATCGTGTCTCAAGCTGGGCTGTCCCGCAATCGAGTGGGTGCCGCTGAAGGCTGAAGAGGCAAAGAAACTCGGATACAAAGAAAAGCAGAAGGGCTATTCAAGGATCGACCCTGTGCTCTGCGACGGCTGCGGACAATGTGCCCCGCTTTGCAAGTTCAAGGCGATCGTGGTCACCGGCGAGGACGATGGGAAAAACGGGTAATATCCTCCTTTGCGGGGTCGGCGGCCAGGGAATTCTCCTGGCGGGCGAGATCACCTCATCGGCGCTGATCAAGGCGGGGCATGACGTCAAAAAGAGCGAGGTGCACGGCATGGCCCAGAGGGGCGGCTCCGTTGTCGCACACCTCCGGTACGGCGAAAAGGTATATTCCCCTCTCATCGAACCGGGCTCCGCAGATATCGCAGTGTCTTTCGAACTCCTGGAGTCTCTTCGCTACCTTCCCTATTATCACAAAGGCACGAAGGTGATCGTGAATACGCAGAAGATCCTGCCGGCTCCGGTTTCGACCGGCCTTGATACCTACCCGACCGATGTGCTGGAACAACTGAACGCCAGGGACCTTGCGGTGTTCCCCGTCGACGCGTTTGATATCGCAAAGTCTGTCGGCGAGACAAGGGCGGTCAACATGGTCCTCGTCGGGGCGTTGTCGGTGTTCCTCCTTGTCGATGAAAAGATATTCCTCGCCGTGATCGAAGAAAGGATCCCGCAAAAGGTCCGGAGGGTGAACCGGGACGCCTTTCTGAAGGGAAGAGAGATAATTCAGGCCCGGCAGCCTGCAAAAAAAGGAGGTAACGTTCAGCCATGATATGGAACGAGGAATTCGAAACCCTTCCGCGCGAGGCACTGGAGGCCCTTCAGTTAAAACGTCTGCAGCACCAGATCGAGCGGGTCTATGCCGCAGTCCCTTATTATCGCAACAAGATGACGGAGGCGGGGGTAAAGCCATCCGACATCAAGAACCTCAAGGACCTCCGCAAACTACCCTTCATGACAAAAGAAGACCTGAGGCTTAACTATCCCTTCGGCCTCTTCGCCGTGCCCTTCGAACGGGTGGTAAGGATCCACGCTTCCTCAGGCACCACCGGGAAACCGACGGTCGTTGGCTATACAAAGCGGGACATCGATTCATGGGCTGAACTGATGGCCAGGACACTATCCTGCGGCGGCGCCCATCAGGGCGACATCGTACACAACGCATACGGATACGGACTCTTCACGGGCGGTCTTGGCGCGCACTACGGCGCCGAAAAACTAGGGGCCGCTGTTATCCCGATATCGGGCGGCAACTCTAAACGGCAGATAATGATCATGCAGGACTTCGGCTCGACGGTGCTCATGTGCACGCCTTCTTACGCCCTGAACCTTGCCGATGTGATGAAAGAAATGAATGTGGACCCCGCGTCTCTCAAGCTTCGTGTCGGACTCTTCGGCGCCGAACCGTGGAGTGAGAACATGCGCGAAGAGATACAGAAAAGGCTGAACCTTAAGGCCATCGACATTTTCGGCCTGAGCGAGGTCATGGGCCCGGGCGTTGCGAGCGAGTGCATAGAGGAACAACACGGCCTTCATATCTTCGAGGATTATTTCCTGCCCGAGATCGTCGACCCGAAGACCATGGAGCCGCTGCCTCCCGACGAGCACGGAGAGCTTGTTTTTACCACACTAACAAAAGAGGCGTTCCCGGTCATCCGTTACCGCACAAAGGACATCAGCATGCTTATTGCCGACACCTGCTCCTGCGGCAGGACCTTCCACCGTATGGAGCGGATCACCGGCAGGACCGACGACATGCTGATCATCCGGGGCGTGAACGTCTTTCCGTCGCAGATCGAACATGTCCTGATGAGCATCGAGGGCGTTGAGCCTCATTACCAGATCATCGTGGGCCGGGAGGGGTCCCTCGACGTGGTAGAGGTGCAGGTCGAGGTGAGCGAGAACATCTTCTCCGACGAGGTGAAGGTGCTTGAGACGCTGGGCAAGAAGATAGAACGTGAGATCAAGGACCTCCTCGGGATCAGCTGCAAGGTCAAGCTTGTTGAGCCGAAGACGATCCAGAGGAGCGAAGGAAAGGCAAAGCGCGTTATTGATAACAGAAAGCTGTAAAAGCGATCAGCATTCAGCCGTCAGCAGGACATAAATGAATAAGAATCTCATAACAGTCTGCACATTATTAGCGGTCATTCCCGCGAACGCGGGAATCCAAGGAATACGGACATGGATGCCCGACTAATAACTTCGGGCATGACGAATAAACGGCATTTATGCACGGATTCTAATTTGTTTTTTTTGCTTAAGGCTGAAGGCTGATAGCTAAAAGCTGACGGCTTAAAGGAGGTTTTATGAAAGTCGAACAGATTTCGGTATTCCTCGAAAACAAGTCCGGCAGGCTCGCCGAGGTGGCGAGCGTACTTGCCGGTGCAGGGATCAATATCCGCGCGCTCTCCCTGGCAGATACGACTGATTTCGGCATACTCCGGCTTATCGTCAATGACACGGAAAAGGCAAAGCAGGTCCTCAAAGACAACGGCTTTACCGTGGGGAAGACCGAGGTGATCGCGGTTGAAGTGCCTGACAGGCCGGGTGGACTCGCCCATATCCTTAAGGTGATGACGGAAGAAGGCGTCAACGTCGAATACATGTACGCTTTTGTACAGAGGTCGGGCGGGAATGCGATCATTATCTTCCGTTTTGACGAACTGGAGAAGGCTATACATGCCTTACAGAAGGCCGGTGTGGTAATTTTGAAGGGTGAAGACGTATACGCCCTCTGATATTCATATCCATGTATTCCATGGAAAATAATACACAAAGGAGGAATCGATGAGAAAAGGCATCCTCTCAGTACTGGCAGTCCTAGTATCCGTCTTTCTGTTGTCCGGAACCACGTTCGCGAAAGAGCCGATCAAGATCGGCGCTCTCTTTTCGGTGACCGGGGCCGCGTCATTTCTTGGTGAACCCGAAAAAAATACGGCCATCATGCTCCAGGACCAGATTAATAAGTCCGGAGGTATAAACGGCAGCCCGCTGGAGATCATCATCGAAGATACGAAGAGCGATGAATCCCAGGCCGTCCTCGCAGCCAAGAAGCTGCTGGACAGAGACAATGTGCTTGCGATCATAGGCCCCTCAACTACCGGCGAATCCATGGCCCTCGTGCCGATCATGAACGGGGCGAAGACCCCTCTTATCTCCTGCGCTGCAGGCGCGGGCATCACCCACCCGGTCGAAGAAAGATATTGGATATTCAAGACGCCCCAGTACGACACCAGCGCGGTCGAGGCTATTTATACTTATATGAAGAAGCACGGTATTTCCAAGATCGGCATCATCACTATATCCACCGGTTTCGGCGACGCCGGGAAAAAGGCACTGCATGAGGTCGCCCCGAGATACGGGATGTCGATCGTCGCCGATGAAAAATACGGCCCCAAAGATTCGGACATGACGACGCAGCTCACCAAGATCAAGGCATCCGGCGCACAGGCCGTCATCAACTGGTCGGTCGGCCCAGGGCAGGTGGTCGTCACGAAAAACTGGCATGACCTGAAGATGGGCATTCCCCTTTACCAAAGCCATGGCTGGGGCAGCAAGAAAAACATTGAGCTCTCCGGTAAGGCGGCCGAAGGCGTCATCGCCCCGCTGGGAAGACTTGTAGTCTGGGAGAAGCTCTCCGACAAAGACCCCCAGAAAGCTATCCTGAAAAAATATACGCAGGACTATGAGGCCAGGTTCAAGAACGAACCCGGAACCTTCGGCGGACATGCCTATGACGCAATCATGATGCTCGCCGAAGCGATTAAGAAGGTTGGCCCTGATAAAAAGAAGATAAGAGATTATATAGAGACGAATATCAAACATTTTCCGTGCACCGGCGGAGTCTTTACGATGTCCCCGAAAGAGCACTGCGGACTCGATAAGTCCGCCTTTGAAATGGTCGTCGTAAAAAACAGCGACTGGGAAATCTTAAAGTAGGAGTCCGGAAAGAGGGGAGGCTTCCTCCCCCCTCTTCTTCTGAGATACATAACTTGTTTACGGTCTTTTTACAGTTCCTTTTCTCAGGCCTCACGATAGGGGCGGTCTATGCCCTTGTGGGCGTGGGGTTCAATATCATATATAACGCCACGTCGATCATCAACCTTGCGCAGGGAGAATTCGTAGTGATCGGCGGGCTCATGATGTGGTTTTTTTCAGAATCGCTCAAACTGCCCTTTCTCCTTTCCGTCGTCTTCACACTCATCAGCGCCGGCCTTGTCGGACTACTGATGGAAAGGTTAACGATACGGCCCCTCAGGAACGCAGACCTTCTTCTTATGATCATGGTCACGATCGCAGTTTCCATCCTCTTGCGGGGGATCCTGATGTTCAAGTTCGGCAAAGACCCCTATAACTACCCCCCATTCACCTCAGGAGAGCCCATTGCCGTGTATGGGGCAATCATCCAGCAGCAGACACTCTGGGTAATCGGCATAACGGGCCTGTGCATCGCATTCCTGTTTGCCTTCTTCAATATGACGATCGTCGGGAAGGCAATCCGGGCCTGCGCAGTTGATCCGGATGCGGCCAAACTCGTCGGGATCAACGTGTCACGCATGGTCATGATCTCCTTTGTCCTGAGCGCGATGGTGGGCGCTCTCGGGGGAATTGCCATAACCCCTATTTCACTGATGGAATATGACAAGGGACCGATGCTTGCGGTAAAAGGTTTCTGTGCGGCGATAATGGGCGGACTCGGAAAGAACAGGGGAGCGGTAATCGGCGGCTTCCTTATCGGCATCCTCGAATCCATGACCGCCGGGTATATCCATTCGGGCCTCAAGGATGCGGTCGCACTCGTCATCCTTTTAGCGATACTCTTTTTCAGGCCCGCCGGCATCTTCGGCAGCAAAGCGATGATACAGATGAGAAGATTTTAGCATGGGCAGGGGAAATGTGTTCACCTTTTCGGTCTTTATACTCCTGATCGGCATCCTGCCGCTGCTGTCGGGCGGGTCCTATGTGATGACGGTGGGCATATTCTCGGGGATCAACGCCCTGGTGGCGATAGGTCTCTGTGTGCTCATGGGATATGCGGGCCAGGTCTCCCTGGGACAGGCCGGCTTCTATGGCATCGGCGCCTATGTTTCTGCCGTCGTGAGCGTGAAGCTCGGGGCCCCGGTTCCGGTAAGCATTGCTGCAGCGGCGGTCATAGCAGCCCTGGCAGCGCTCATCCTGTCGGTGCCGGCACTGAAATTAAAGGGGCATTATCTCGCCGTCGCCACCCTCGGCTTCGGTGAGATAATCAATGTCATCCTGAACGAATGGGGCCCCGGGGGGCCGTCAGGGTTCGGGGACATCCCCCACTTCGGTCTTTTCGGATACACGTTTATTTCCCCTCAGAGTTACTTTTATCTTATCTGGGGGTTTGTGGCCGCAGCCATGCTCTTCTGTCTGAATTTGATGAATTCCGGGACCGGCAGGGCGCTGAAAGCGATCCACGGGAGCGAACTGGCAAGTAACGCGATGGGGCTCGACGTCGCGATGATAAAGGTGAAGGTTTTCGTGCTCAGTGCGGTCTGCGCTTCTTTGGCAGGAGGTCTCTATGCCCATTATGTCACCTTCATCAGCCCATCGAGCTTTTCTCTTTTCTACTCTATTCTCGTGCTGATGATGGTCGTCGTCGGAGGGATTACAAACCTCTGGGGTGCGGTAGTAGGTTCCGTGGTCATTACGATCCTTCCTGAACTTCTGCGGAAATTCGAGGAATTCGACGTGCTTGTCTACGGACTGATCCTTACCTTGTCGCTGCTCTTTTTCAGAAGGGGGCTCGTTCCCCTCCTGATCGATCAATTGAAAAAGGTGAAAGAGTCTGATGCTGTTGGAAGTTAGCGGCATAGGAAAGAGCTTCGGCGGACTTACCGCACTTAAAGACATCACCTTCAGCGCGGAGGAGGGGCGGATTTGTGCCCTCATAGGGCCAAATGGCGCAGGAAAAACGACGCTTCTCAATATCATAAGCGGGATCCATGCGCCGGACAGCGGTGAAGTCCGTTTCTCGGGAGAGGCTGTCAGCGGTCTTTCTCCGGACAGAATTGCGAGGAAAGGCATCTCCAGGACCTTTCAGCATGTGGAGCTATTCGACGGGATGACCGTCGTCGAAAACGTCATGGTGGGAAGATACCCGAAAACATGTTCGGGGTTTTTTTCCTCGGGGTTGAAACTCCCCGGTGGTGTCAGGGAAGAGCGGGAAACGAAAAAAAGGAGCGAAGAAATACTGGAATATGTGGGTCTCAGTCATAGGATGGACGAGCATGCGGCGAACCTTCCCATAGGGGAACAACGCATACTGGAAATCGGGAGAGCACTAGCCACCGAGCCGAAGCTCCTGCTTCTAGATGAGCCCGCGGCCGGTCTCAACATAAAAGAGACCCGAAATCTCGGCCTGCTGATCAAGAGGATACGTGACGAGCGCGGGATAACCGTTGTGCTCGTCGAGCACGACATGGACCTCATCATGGGCATAAGCGACAGGATCACGGTCATAAATTTCGGAGAGGTGATAGCTGAGGGGACGCCTCTGGAAATCCAGAAAAACACAGAGGTCATCGCCGCATATCTGGGCTTTGAGGAAGGGGTCCCGAATGCTCATCCTTAAAAACGTCGATGTCTATTACGGCAAGATCCATGCGGTAAAAAGGGTCTCTCTCCACATAAAGCAGGGAGAGATAGTCGCCCTTATCGGAGCAAACGGGGCGGGCAAGACCACGCTCCTTTCCACTATTTCCGGGCTGATAAGGGCCGGGGGTGGGAGCATCGTTTACCGCGGGGACGACCTATCGAAAAAAGCCCCTGACCGGATCGTCCGGATGGGCATTTCCCACGTCCCCGAAGGAAGGCTTGTCTTTAAGCCTATGACCGTAGAGGACAATCTTCTACTGGGGGCATATCATCGATATTCATTAAAGAACAGCCGCGGCATTCGTAGCGACATTGAAAAGATCTATTCGATTTTTCCTGTCCTTCAAAAAAGGAGGAAGCAGCTCGCGGGAACACTCTCCGGGGGGGAGCAGCAGATGCTCGCCCTAGGGCGCGCACTCATGGCGAAACCGAAGCTTCTCCTTCTGGATGAGCCCAGCATGGGCCTCGCACCTTTTATCATCAAGGAGATATTCAGATATATCGTGACACTGAAAGACGAGCTTGGGCTGACCGTCCTCCTCGTAGAGCAGAACGCCAGAAGCGCCCTGAAAATATCCGACAGCGGATACGTGCTCGAAACCGGAAGGGTGGTGTTGCAGGGGGCCGCAGAAGACCTCTTCTCAAACAGAGATGTCCAGCGGGCATATCTCGGACGGGACCTTGACACAGAGACGCCATTGTAAAACAATGTAGGGGCAATTCATGAATTGCCCTTACAATTATTTTGACGGGAGGTTTGTTATGTACTGGGAACCTGAAAACGAGACGATGGGCAGAGAAGAACTCGAACAGCTCCAGCTCGAGAGGCTGCAGTCGACGCTGTCGCGTGTGTACATGAACGTCCCTTTTTACAGAAGAAAGTTCGACGAGGCCGGGATCGACCCCGACGATTTCCGCTCTCTCGGCGATATGAGGAAACTCCCCTTCACAACAAAAAACGACCTCAGGGACAGCTACCCCTACGGCCTGTTCGCCGTGCCTCTGCGGGAGGTGGTGAGGATCCATGCCTCATCCGGTACAACCGGGATGTCGACGGTCGTCGGGTACACAAAAAACGATCTTAAGACCTGGTCAAACCTCGTTGCGCGGGTGCTTACTGCCGGCGGTATTACCAAGGACGACGTGGTCCAGATAGCCTTCGGATACGGCCTCTTCACAGGGGGGTTCGGGCTCCATTACGGCGCCGAAAGGGTCGGGGCCTCCGTCATACCGATATCGAGCGGTAACACCGCCAGACAGGTGAAGATCATGCAGGATTTCAAGACCACGGCGCTCATCTGCACCCCCAGTTACGCGCTCCTGATCGCCGATACGATCAAGGAGATGGGGATCAATGTCAACTCCCTTTCTCTGAGATACGGCCTCTTCGGTGCCGAACCGTGGTCAGAGGGGATGAGGCAGGAGATACAGGGAAAACTCAAGATCGTCGCGACCGACAACTACGGTCTGAGCGAGGTCATGGGACCTGGGGTCGCCGGAGAATGTCTCGAAAGAAACGGCCTTCATATAAACGAAGACCACTTTCTTGTGGAGGTCGTGGACCCCAAGACGCTGGAACCTGTCACCCCGGGAGAGACCGGCGAGTTGGTCGTCACCACGCTCACAAAAGAGGCGTTCCCGGTCATCCGGTTCAGGACAAGAGACCTGACGCACCTGATACCCTCACCGTGTCCCTGCGGCAGGAAGTTCATGAAGATGAACCGGGTCATGGGCAGGACCGACGATATGCTCATCATAAAAGGGGTAAACGTATTCCCGTCGCAGATCGAATCCGTCCTGTTCGATATAGAGGGCACCGAGCCGCACTATCAGATAATCGTCGAAAGGAAAGGCGCGCTCGACGACGTCACCGTGAAGGTCGAGGTGTCAGAATCGATATTCTTCGATGAGATGAAAAAACAGAATGAATTGATGGATACCATCAAGCGGAGGCTTGCGTCGGAACTCGGCATCGGGGTGGATGTAAAACTCGTAGAGAAAAAGAGTATCGAACGGAGCGAGGGGAAGGCCATAAGAGTCATAGACCTGAGGAAGATTTAGGACGGCTCCGAGATCTGGGGCGAGATGATGTGGAAGGCTATGGGAGATAGGGTCTGCACTGCCTGGTAGTGTCCTAATTAGGACACTACCCATTGCTTTCGCACATCATAAATTGGATAGATTGTTATATACTGTCTATATCCGGTCGAAGGGAGGTAAACAACATGTTTAGAGGACTATTCCAACCGATGCATTTGATAATTATACTGGCGATTGTGCTGGTAATATTTGGCCCGGGCAAACTCCCGGAAATCGGTGCGAGTCTTGGTAAGGGAATAAAAGAACTTAAGAAGGCTCTTTCTCATGATCAGGAGGACCCGCCCGCAGAAGCGAAGAAAGAAATTACCTCGGAAGACACACCAGAAAAGAAGGCGTAGTAAAATTACCCGCATAATTCTCCTCAGGTGACGGGCTCTTACCGGCAATGAGCGGCAACACCACCGCAGGCGGCCGGGACTCGCCGCTAATGTCCTTCCTTGGTTCCATTCCCGGAGCGGCACAAAACTAAAAAAAAAGGGGGACTTGAAGTCCCCCTTTTGGGTCTGAATTACCGCACAGGCGGTGTCAGGACATAAGGAACCTCGCCACCTTCGAAGGCAGGGCATTCATATCCATCCTCGCAAAGAGGAGGGGCTGAAACTGCCCGGAAGGAGGCGCCGCCTGACCTAAGATCGAATTTGAACCTCCGACACCGGCAAGCGCCGTGGCAATAGCCTGAATCTGTGCCGAAGTCAGGCTACTCAAGCCGGACATCTGGCTTACGCCGCCGTGGATCGCCGAGCTAATTTGAGATGCCGAGGAACCTCCAACTTGAGAGCTGGCAAGCGCACCATGACAACCCGCACAGTAAGTGCCATAAAGAGCAGCCCCGTTAGTTGACGGAGGAGGTGTAGGTGTTGGGGTCGGTGTCGTTCCTGCCAACGCACTTGCGATCGCTGATATCTGAGCCGATGTCAGGCTAATGCCATTCATCTGGCCTACACTATTAAGAGCATTTGTGATCTGCGCCGCAGTCCGTCCCTTCTTCGAAGACGATGCAAGCGAC
>JBIOIY010000046.1:0-25014 GCA_044450345.1 Thermodesulfovibrionales bacterium
GGCTCCGAAAAAGATGGAGCGTTTCTCCGCCCCTACAGACAACGTTATCTATTAGAAAAATGTGGACTTTGGCCAGGACAGCAGTCGGTTGGGAGAATCCTCGAACCGACTATGAGGCGCCTGAATAGAGGATGACCCTCGTGAGTAGACAGAGGCAGCTCCACGACGAAGATAAGTCATGCGGTACCCAACCCGCGCATATCAGAGTGATCTACCGTCGTTCATTACTGCTGTTCTGTCCGAAGTACACATTCTCAAAGGAGGTCATGTAGGAGACAAAAAAATCACACCCCACTTGACAGGTTTAATACATATCAGTGGCTGGAAGTGAGATTTTAAAATTGGACGCGGTGGTGTTTCTTTCTGGACGTACATCGCGTTCCAGTGTGCGGCTGTGACAGGCGGGTTTTTATCGGTAACTGTTTTATCGCCAAAAAGGTGCGAGTGTCAGGTAGTCGGTGCATTCGAGATCGCAAGACGTTCTCCTCTGACGCTCAGAGGCTATGCGTGCTTCGGGGCAAAACTTTCTTTCCTGAGGAATTGGGTCATTGTCCGTTGATTACTGCAAATAACCAACACTGCCAGCCAGCTCGCTGTGATCTCAGATTGATAAACAAGAGGAATCTCCGTGTTGATCACGAGGCGCATGTTTCGGGATAGACTCTTCAAGAGTTTCGCTGGGAAAGATCTGTTGGCTATCAGGTGAATACGGCGGAGGCAGAGGAACCGCAGCAACGTTTGATACGGGGAAAAGATGAGATTTGTCCACGTTTGGAGCAAAGAGCAAAGGGACAATCGGGGAAGGATTACTACTGAAGACAACATTCTCTCAAGAGACGCTTATTATCCGGCCTTCAAAAACGTCTTAATACGACTTTCTCTCTCATGAACACCGCTGGGGCTTAATTTGACTACCTCCGATTTTTTCCAGTTCTGGAAGAGGTCTATGATCTGGTCGAGAGAATCCTGGTGGAGCTGTTCGATCACTTCCCTGTCCGGGAGGGACGTAATGAGGTTCCTGTCGATAAAATTCCCTATCCTTTCCCTGTTGAAGACCGAGAGGAAGACCATGCCCTTGAAGATCCTCTTGTTTGTCTTGAAGGAGAAGACGAGACGGTCGAGAGAATTTTCGAGAAAAAGGTCGTTTCGCATCTGGATCTTTCTGTCGATCGCGATGGCCTGGAGCCAGTATTTCTTGTCTATAATGCAGTCGGCTTTCATCTCCATCACGGTATGCCCGATGTTCCTCCTGTCGGCCGTATACACGTTGTGGGCAACGGTATCGGCGGCAAGATGGCTCATGTAGCCGTAGACAAAGGCCTTCTGCTGGTCGGTCTTCGACGCCCTGAGGAGATCGAATGCCACGTCCCAGTTGTGAGAGCTCTTATGGTCAGGCAGGTACTGCTTGCCGATGATGATGTCCGCCATCAAATTGCCGTAGAGAAAATCCTTTCTGTATCTCCTGAGAACTTCGAGAAGCCCGGCGGGCAGGAGCGGGCTGAGAGAAAAAAGCTCATTACCGAGATAGATATGCGTCAGCGGCCCCCACGCGAAAGCCGCGGCAGGGATCAGCAAAAAAGCTGCGACAAGTGAAATTTTGAATAGTCTCATGCCAGTTCCCTCACGAATTGCAAAAGGAGCCGGACTCCGACGCCTGAGACCCCTTTCGGAATATAAGGTCTTTCCCTTTCGACCCATGCTGTACCCGCAATATCAAGATGTACCCATGGCATCTCTCCCGCAAATTCTTTCAAAAAGTATGCCGAAGTCACGAGCGATCCTGTCCTGCCTCCTGTGTTTTTTAAATCGGCAATATCGCTTTTTACATATTCTTTATATTCCTCGAAAAGAGGCATTTCCCAGACCCTTTCATAAACCATGTCGCCGCATCTTTTAAGGGTATCGAGCAATCCCCTGTCGTTGCCCATCATCGCAATCACCTCGCTGCCGAGGGCTACAGAACACGCGCCGGTAAGTGTCGCGATATCGACGACCGCTCGCGGCTTGAAACGTTTTGCATAACCGATAGCATCGGCCACGACGAGGCGGCCCTCTGCATCGGTATTTATTATCTCCACAGTCGTCCCGCCGACTGCCCTGACGATGTCACCGGGCTTTGTAGCAGACCCCCCAGGCAGATTCTCTGTGGCGGGAAGGACCCCTATGAGATTGATCGGCAGCGCCGCCTCCGATACCGCCTTCATCACGCCCAGAACGGCAGCGCCGCCGGCCATGTCGTATTTCATCTTCTCCATGCCTTCGGCAGGTTTTAAGGAAATGCCGCCGCTGTCGAAGGTGATCGACTTGCCTACAAGCACCAACGGCGCTTTACTCCCGCCTTTGTAGTGAAGCACAACGAATTTAGGAGGTTCGTGAGATCCTTTCGCCACCGCGAGATATGCGCCCAGGCCAAGCCTCTGCGCGTCCCTCCTTTCGAGTACCCTCACTGAAAGCTTCCCCTTTCTCAGCGAAAGAGCTGCCTTTGCAAGGTGGGACGGTGTCATGTCGTTCGACGGGGTATTGATCAGGTCTTTTGCGAAAGAGACCGCCGAGGCCATAGTATCAGCCCAGTCGAGTTCCTGCTTCAGGGCCTTCGAGGGTTTAGAAAGGACAACAAGGCTGTCCAACGTCTTCCCGTTCTTTTCCTTCTTATATCGGGAGTAGGTATACAAAGAAAGCAAGGCACCCTCCGCAAACAGCGAAGGGGAGAGTTTAAAAGAAGAAATGACTTTAGAGGACAATGCGGCCTTCCTCATCCCGTTGTCCCTCAAATAAGCCGAAGACCTTCCCCCTGCCTGTCTTAGCCCCTCGGCAGTGACCTCGTCCTTCTTCCCGAGGCCGGCAAGCAAAATCCATTCGGACTTGAGACCGTCGGGCGCGGTGACCAGGAAGAGCTCATTTTTTTTGCCGCTGAATTTTTTGGAGAACGCCTTCTTGATCGCCTGCTCAACGAGCCGGCCGAGATAGTCGTACTGCTTTGCCCCGGCCTCTGTCACTGGGAGGATGAGGGCATCGCAGGCGCAGTCCTTCTCCCTGAGATCTTTTACGGATATATTCATAAATTACCTTTTAAAAATACCTTATTACCAAACAAACTACTGTCGTTATTGTAGCCTATTTCCCTGTAAAATATCTACCCTGACAGGACCTAACAGCCTGTTGAAAAAGTCTTATTATGTCAAGAAAATCTGTCATGCCCGCGTCAGCCCCGCTGATTCGCCAAGGTGGAAAGGCGGGTATCCAGAAGCCCGGGAAAACACTGGATTCCCGTTTTCACGGGAATGACGTCCAAGGCCAAAATGAATTTCTTCAGCAGCCTGCTAAAGATTGACACATAAATGCCATTTGAACGATTATGGAATATGGAGCAAAGTGAGGGCAATCGTGATTTGTCGAGAAAAAGCATCGAGGGGATATTCGGGATACCCTTTACAGACGGGAACAAGATGACCTTATTAAAGGGGCGGGACTCCTTCACCGCCATATTCGATGCAGTACGTACCGCAAAGGAGTTCATCTGCCTTGCATTCTATATCTTCAGGAACGATGAGACCGGCACCGAACTGGCCGAAATCCTGAGACAGAAGGTATCGGAAGGCGTAAGGGTCTATATCCTTTACGACCATTTCGGTTCAATAGGCACCCCTGCAGACTTCTGGAAATGCCTCCGTGACTCCGGGATCAGAATACGCGCGTCCCACCCCTTCAAGTGGACCTCGCCGTTCCACTATGTCCACAGGGACCACCGCAAACTCATCATTGTCGACGGCCTCTATGCATTTACCGGAGGTCTCAATATCGCGAATGAATACAGTGGATATCATTTCATAAGGAAAAGGCCCCTAACAAGAAAAAAGGGCTGGAGGGACACGGGCATATTCCTTGAGGGCCCGATAGCCGTAACACTTTTTGAGGAGTTCAGGAAAAGCTGGGAGATATGGAAAGGCGGGGCCATCTCCTCCGTGAGAAATACGCGTCGCATCGAAGGAGGGCTTCCAGTGCTCCCGATCTTCGCAAGTTCCGCCAAAGGCAGACGGAAAATGAGGAAACTTCTCTATTACAGCATCGCCAGATCCCAAAGGAGTATATACCTCACCACGGCCTATTTCACCCCTAGCAGAAGGATGCTCCAGATACTTGAGGACGCAGTAGCTAGAGGAGTGGAAGTCAAGCTGCTCCTGCCGGGCAGGTCCGACATCACGGCAGCCCTTTATGCCGCCCGGGCCTATTTTACGAGGCTCACCAGGGCGGGCATCGGGATATATATTTACGGCGGCGAGATACTCCATGCAAAGACCGCGGTCTTCGACGGAGTCTGGAGCATCATCGGGTCGACGAACCTCGATTTCCAGTCGCTGAGGAGAAACGATGAAGGGAACGTCGGCATACTGGACGAAGACTTCGGGGGGCAGATGTGCGATACCTTTGACGAGGACCTGAAAAATTCGGAGAGGGTGGACCTCGAAAACTGGATGAAAAGGCCCTTCGTCGAAAAAATAAAGGAACGTTTCTTCTCCCTTTTCAAAAAACAGCTCTGACCGATGCACTCCCGGAGGATCATACCATCTTGAACGCGGGATTTTTTTCGAGTGCATCGGGAACTTCCTTCACCATCCCGGGATTTCTATTTGCCTAATGAGTTGTCAAAATCCTAACTCGTTTTGAGTATAATAGTAACTCGAAAAGCTCATGAATTTTTTTCTGTTTGTCATATCGGCATTTCTGATGGGTTTTGTCGCCGCAATCCCGACCGGCCCGGTCCAGATAGAGGTGATGAAGAGGTCTATCAACGGCCATCTCAAATCATCTCTTATGGTCATCCTGGGCGCCTTCCTGTCGGATATCATCTATGGCGCGATCGCCTTCTACGGGATAGCCCCTTTTCTCAGGGAACGGATGGTGATGGCGGCCTTCTGGCTCTGCGGGGGGGGCATCCTGATCGTCCTGGGCATACTTACGGTAAGGAACAGTCTTCGGGCACACGCGTTCGACCGCAACTCGAAACACCTGAAGAAAAAGCGATGGGCCTTTATCGGCGGTCTCTCCCTCTCCGGGACGAATCCGATGATGGTACTCTGGTGGCTCCTCGCCGCAAGGTTATTCCTTGACGTAGGCTTGATTCACGATTTTACGTCGGAGGTCACGGCCACGTTCCTCATCGCCGGAGGTATCGGTCTCGCCTCGTATCTCGCTGTCCTGTCGCTCTTCCTCTATTGGGCCAAGCGGTACATATCAGAGAGCAAGATAAGACATATCAATCTCGGCTTCGGCATCCTGCTTCTCTTCATAGCCGGATATTTCATCTTTACGTCTTTGCAATATTTTTTTCAGCCGAGATAAGAAGGCCGGATGTCAAATCGGGCCTTGAAAGGCCCCCGCGATGGCCGCCTTCGCCTCGTCAATCCCCTCCGCAAGCGCCCTGCTTAATGCCTCCGCAAGGGACGTAAAGCCGCGGTCTCCGAGTTTTATCTTCTTTTCGAAAGAACCCCGGTAGAGCGTCTTGCCGTCGGGCGAGAGAAGACCCAGATCGAATGACAAATCGGCGAAAGAACCGCTGCCGTTGTCTAACCTTTCAAACCTTTTCAGATCAATTTCGAGGGAATAGAATGCGGGCGGGACAAAGTTAGAGGCCCTCACCTCCTTGAATAAGGCCGCTGCCGAAAGGGCGTTTCTGAACGACTCCCTCACCATCTCGGCGGGAGGGGAGTCCCACTTCGAATACCGTGCGATATCGAGTTGATAAGGTGAGGTCCTGTAGGCGATGTAGGGCTGGGAGAGATAGCGCGGGGAATGCACAACGAGATCAAGAGAAGCCTCCGTCTTCGTCTTCGCCGCCAGCCCTTCGTTTTTCAGCGCAAGGCTGTATATCTTCGTCTGAGGCATGGCGCATGCCGCGCAGATGCCGACCAAAAGGAACGCAATAAACGCATGCCGGAATTTTCTCATATTACTCCCCCTCACCCTTCCCTTCTTTGTACACGACGCTCCACGGCTTCTGTTTTACTTCCTGCAGGAGGTCCTGCAGGTCCTCAGCCGTCCTCGTGACCGTATCCACCAGGTCGCCGAGACCTGCCGCCTGCCGGTCGACAAGCCTGTCGACAGACCTCGTCGCTTTATCTGCCGATTTCGCCGCAGATTCGAACGATTTGATCATCTCCCCCGCCCTGTCGAGGTCCTCTCTCGCCTTCTTTATCAGGCCGGCGACCTCCGGCTTGTTCGTCTTCACCAGGTCCTCGACCTCGCCCAGGACGCCTTCGAGTTTGTCGGTAGTAGACTTCAGGGAGGAGGCGACCTTTTCGATACTCGCGGAGCCGCTCACAATCGCCCTGTTGGTATTGCCTATGAGCCTCTCGATCTCGGCGACGTTCTTGGGGCTGAAAATTTTGTCCACGTCCTTTACAAGGCTTTCTACTGTCTGAGAGAGGCCGTCGAGTTTCGTCATGATCTGAGCAAAGTCGGCCGATTCTTCCGAGGGTATCTCGCCTCCCGGCATTATCCGTCCCTCCGTCGTCTTGTCGACCGCAAGGAGCATAAAAATATCCCCGACAAAACCGTTCTGGGTGATCATGGCCCTCGTCCCTTTGTACACTGGGGTCCCCTGTTTGAGACCTATCTCCACCGTCACACGCCGGCCGGGTCCTGTCGGCTCTTTGATTGCCTTGACGCTGCCCACCCTTACACCCCCCAGCTTTACCTGCGTGCCGACTTCCAACCCCGTGGCGTTCATTACCTTCACGGAATATAGATCGACCTTTTCGAAAAAACGGCTTCCCCCGATGAGGATCACCAGGGCGCTAAGTACAAAAAAAGAAGAGACTATAATTATCCCCGCCTTAATTTCTTCCTTCATTGCTCAGTCACCTCCGGTCGTCAGTCGCCGACGATAAACCTGAAATAATCGTCGGGCGAATAGGTCTTCGTCTCGGGTTTTCTTTCGAGAAACATCCGTATCCTCTCGTTTTCCGATCTTCTCAGTTCGTCGAGTACGCCGGAGAAGATGACCTCTCCCGCGTCGAGCATAATAACATAATCCGCGATCGTGAATACACTCGGCAGTTCATGCGTTACGACGACTATCGTAATACCAAACACATTCCTCAGCTTCAGTATAAGGTCGTCGAGACCGGCCGCCGTCACCGGGTCGAGACCGGCGGAGGGCTCATCGAAGAACAGCAGTTCCGGATCGAGCGCGATCGCGCGCGCAAGTCCGGCCCTTTTCTTCATCCCTCCGGAGAGCTGGGAAGGATAAAACTTCTCGAAGCCGGACAGTCCGACCAGATCGAGCTTCATCCGGACCATGATCATGATAGTCGACTCATTCAGCCCGGTATGTTCCCGTATCGGGAGGGCGACGTTTTCCGCGACAGTCATCGAATTAAGAAGCGCTGCGCCCTGAAAGAGCACCCCCATCTTCTTCCTGACTTCGTTCAGTTCTTCTTCCTCCATCGCCGCGATATCCCTGCCGTTGATCGAGATCTTCCCCCTTGTCGGCCTGAGGAGACCGATGAGATGCTTCAGGAGCGTGCTTTTTCCGCAGCCGCTCCCTCCGAGAATGACGGACGTCTTGCCCCTGGGAACGGAGATGTTGATACTCTTCAGTATCTCCCTCTCGCCGTAATGGGTCTGGAGACCTGTGACCTCAATCGCGTTTTCCATATTCTAGGTAAAGTAATAAAAGAGTGTCGTAAAAAACAGGTCGAAGACGATAACAAGAAAGATGGACGCGACCACCGACGCCGTGGTCCTCCTCCCCACCTCTTCCGCGCCTCCCTCGACCTTGAAACCCTGATACGCTCCGACAATCGTGATCACTATACCGAAGGCCCACGCCTTTACGAGTCCGGTCACGACGTCCTTTACCAAAAGCGCATTGACAGACTGCTGGAAATAATTGTACGGGTGGATGCCGATGACCGTCGTCGAAAGGAGGAAGCCCCCGAATATCCCTATCATATCGGAAAAGACAGTCAAGGCCGGCAGCATGAGCATGAGAGCAAGCAGCTTCGGCGTGACGAGGAACCTCACCGGGTTGATCCCCATCGTGACGAGGGCATCCACCTCTTCGGCGGATTTCATCGAACCGATCTCAGCGGCGAAGGCCGAGCCGCTCCTTCCGGCGACGATTATGGCGGTAAGTATCGGCCCGAGTTCACGCGTGATCGAGACCCCGACGAGGTTGGCGACGTATATCAGGGCGCCGACCCTCTTGAGCTGATAGGCTGCCTGCAGGGCCAGGATTATTCCTACGAAGAGAGAGATGACGGCAACGATGGGAACGGCGTTATATCCGGCCTTCACTATCTCGGATACGGTCGCCCTGACACGCACCGGCTTCCCCTTAATAGGTGAGACGAAGGTCCAGTAGAAGGTCTCGTTTATGATCCTCGAAGCATAGTGTATGTCCCTCCGGACCGGGATAACACGCCGGCCGATGAAACTGAAAAACGCCTCAGCCCTTGAAGGCATCATCAAGGGTCCCGCATATATCGAATACCTTGTCCAGCTTCGAGAAAATGAATATCTCGACGATCCTTTCAGGTATCCCGAGGAGCTTCAATTTCCCGCCATGGGACATCATTCCTCTAAGCCCTTCGACCAGCGTCGCTATCCCCGAACTGTCGATGTACGAGACCTCCCTGAAATCGATGAGCAGCATGGGGGCTTTTTTACCGACAAAACTCAGCAATTCCTTCCGCAGTACAGGGGACGAATACATGTCGATGTCACCCGACAGCTCAAAGACTTTTACCCCTTTATGTTCCGTTATCTCGATCTTCATTTCTCTCCTTCAAATATCTGACCAGTCTGAGGCGGTTGCCGATTTTTTTCCTTCCATCGAATTCAAAAACGTCGAAGCACCTCTTGATCAAATGGACGCCGAGCCCTCCGGGCCTCACCTCCTCGAGTTTCCTTCCCGTTATCCCCCGGGGGTCGGCCTTGATGCCGGTGTCTTCAATGACCACCTCGAACCGCTCGCGGTCGACCTTATACCGGACAACGATCTTTTTGCCGGCGTCTCCCCCATATGCATACTTTATTACATTCGCGCAGGCTTCATCAACCGCAAGTCTTATCTGCTCTATCATCTCCTCGCCGAGTCCGTGCATCTGCCCCATCTTTGCCGTCACCTCTCTCACTACACAGAGGTACTTGGGATCGGAAGGCACTGTCACAACCACCGCGTTTTTTATCTCAGCCCCCCCATCCAAGTTCCACTATTGTCAAGTCGTCAGCTCTGTCCCCCATCCCCGAAAAATCATCGACATAATCGACAAGCCTGTCGATAAGCTGTTCCTCATACATATGAGCCTTTACGAACTTGACGACTGTATCGAAGCCCAGCCTCTGTCCGTCCCTGTCCTTCGCATCAAAGACGCCGTCCGTCATCAGAAGAAGCCTGTCGCCGTTCCTCAGCGTGAAGACATCCGAAGGATATTCGGTCGATATGATCCCCAAAGGAGGACCGCCCGCAATAGACATAACCCTTACCTCGCCGTCCGAAAGCCACAAGAAAGGGGGATGCCCGGCAACCGCCACCTGAAAATTACCGTTTGTGGTGTCCACGACTACATAAATGCAGGTCAGGAACATCCCTCGCGGCGCCCCCGCCAGAGACACGTTCAGCCGGTCCAGGGCGGCCGAGGGCGAATCCGAAAGGCGTGAGATATATCTGAAATCGCTGCTCACCTTTGCCATATAAATGGCGGCTGAAATACCCTTGCCGGAAACGTCTCCGATGAGGACCCCTGTCCTGTCCCCTGCCGGTTCGACAAAATCATAGATGTCTCCCCCGACCTTGGCGGCAGAGACGTTCTTCGCCGATACGGTGAGATTGCCCTTCCTGAAAACAGGGGAAGCCGGAAGAAAACTCTTCTGGATGGCGGACGCGATATCCAGCTCCTGTTTCATACGTTCCCTTTCGATCGATTCCTTGTGATAAAGGGAGTTCTCTATGGCTATCGCGAATTGCCTGCAGAGGAGCTGGAAAATCTCCATGTCGTAATCCTTCTTGGGGTTGATCACCTCCGCAACGCCGATAAGGCCGCCCCTGCCGATAAGAGGGACCGCGATAATGCTCTTTGTCGTAAAGCCGGTCAGTTTGTCGGCGTCTCTGCAAAATCTGTCGTCGGAACCGACATCTTCGATGACAAGCGGTTTGAGGTTCTCGGCCACCCACCCGGCGATGCCCTGACCCATGTCGAGAGTCACTTGCTTTTTCAGCAACTCCGAAGTTGAACCTTCCTCGCAGAGGGCAACCTCGAACTCGAGCTTGTTCGTGTCTTTGTTATAGATAAGAATGGAGCAGGCCCCGGCGTCCATGACGGCCTTCGCCTTTTCCATCACAATAGTGATCAATTCACTGAAATCGAGGGTAGAAGAGATGACCGACGAGAGCTCCATCAGCGTCTTAAGGTCCTCAACCTTCTTTTCCATGCCCCTCAGGACCTCGCCGGATATTCCAACGGTAGGTTTTCTTACCACAGTTATGCATAACAGATTTTCGGAAGTTTTTCAAGGCAAAAGAGAACTGCTATCAGCATTCAGCTGTTAGCGATGCAGTCGGCGGTCATAACTCCCCCATTCCCCCTTTTACCTTTTCTCCTCGGCGAATCCGCCTGAGTGCGGAAAGAGGGGGTGCCGATCTCCGCAGGCGATCCGCCGAGGCGGAAGGCGAGGGCGTTACTTTAAAGGGCAACCACATGGGGATTGCCCTACAAGTCATGATTCACTGCCCGACAATTTACTATTCCCCATTCACGGTTCACGGTTAGCAATTAGCTGTTATAATACTACCTATGCATATCGTCGCCGCAAAAGACCTTACGAAGAACTACGGCGACCTGCGTGCGGTCGACCATATCGATTTCGAGATCGAAAAGGGCGAATGCTTCGGCTTCCTGGGCCCCAACGGCGCGGGCAAGACAACGGTCATGGGGGTGATATACTGTTTTATGCCTCCAACGTCGGGCGAGGTGAAGGTCTTCGGCATCGATGTCTGCAAGGACCCCTCCCGGATAAAATCGAGAATAGGGGTAATGCCCCAGGACGACAGCCTCGACCCCGACCTTTCGGTATTTGAAAACCTGATCGTCTACGCCAGATATTTCGATATCCCTAAGAAAGTCTCGGTCCCTTCTGCCAGGGAGCTACTTGAGTTCGTCGGGCTTGAGGACAAGGCGGACGTCGGGATCAAGGACCTCTCGGGCGGCATGAAGCGCAGACTGCTCCTCGCAAGGGCGCTCATCAACAATCCTGAACTTCTTATCTTCGACGAGCCGACCGTCGGCCTCGACCCCTACAGCAGGCATTCGGTGTGGGAGAAGATGGAGGCGCTCAAATCAAAAGGGGTCACGCTTGTCCTGACGACACACTATATGGAAGAGGCGGAAAAGATCTGCGACAGGGTGGCTATCATGAATTCGGGCAAGATCGTGACGATCGATACACCGTCGCATCTTATGGGCACGTACGAAGGCACCCTCGAAGAAGTATATCTGAAACTCACGGGGAGGCCCCTTGCAGCTTAAACGCGCCTTCAGGGTCTGGCAGCGGCATGCGAAGGTCTACACCAAGCTCTATAAGTCGAGCATTGCCCTGAACTTCGTGGAGCCGGTGCTATACCTTGCGGCCCTGGGCCTCGGCCTCGGCGCATACGTAAAAGAAATAAAGGGAGTACCTTACGTCAATTTCATTGCGCCTGGCATCATCGCCTCCTCCGCGATGTTCGCCGCGACCTATGAATGCTCCTACGGTACCTATGTGAGAATGACCTACCAGAAGACCTTTGACGCGATTTTGGCCACTCCGGTAAACGTCAATGACCTGATCGCCGGCGAGATGATGTGGGGAGCGACAAAGAGCATGCTCTACGGAACGATCATCATGATTGTCATCTCCGCCTTCGGCCTCGTCGGCTCCCCTCTTCTGACGGGTGCAATCCCTCTGCTATTTATAAGCGGCCTCATCTTTGCGGAAATATCCCTTATATTCGTCGCAATCGTCCCGGGCATCGACTCTTTCAACTATTTCTATACACTCCTGATGACCCCCATGTTCCTTTTCTCTGGCATCTTTTTCCCCGTCGACACGCTGCCTCCGCTTGTCGCCAAAATAGCCTTTTTCACCCCGCTCTATCATCTGGTCAATATCTGTCGGTCGTTCTCCTCCGGGGTGCCGATGAAATCCGCATGGGACATTCTCTGGATTGTCATCGTCGCACTGGTCCTCGCGCCCTATGCCTTCAGGCTCATGAGGAAGAGACTGGTAAGATAGCGTTTCACTGTCAGCGGCCTCAGATCCGCCTGCTTTGTTCAGCCAAGATGGGTCGCTACCAAAATTCGAACTGTCCCATTACCAATATTTCTTGCCATTTGAATTGGCCCGTAGTAACATCACAATATGACTAGCTTCAGCTTTAACACACCGTATTCAATTCTCTTATGTTTTAGTATCTCTTATACCGGTATTTTGGAATTAAAAGCATTATTCATGTCTTATATGTCTGATTAACAATAAGGAGGCCGTTATGTCAATTGAAAAATCCGTTGATAACAAAAGCCTTGATCCTGCTGTCCAGCAGATGATCGCCAAGGCCGGGGAGAAGGGGATAACTACTGTATGGGACAGGTACGAAGCCATGAACCCTCAATGCGGGTATGGTGAATCCGGGCTTTGCTGCCGTAACTGCTTACAGGGACCGTGCAGGATAAACCCTTTCGGGGATGAGCCAAAAACAGGAATATGCGGCGCAACTGCGGACGTCATGGTAGCCAAGTGGCTCGACAGGGCGATAGCTGCCGGAACAGCCGCCCACTCCGGCCACGCTAAGCACCTTGCGCATACCATGATGAAGATGGCCAAGGGACTGGCCCCTGATTACAGCATAAAGGACACTGCTAAGCTCAAAGCAGTTGCAACTCGTATCGGAATTTCCGTTGAGGGCAGAACCGATATGGAGATCGCCGGAGATTTGGCTGCTGCTGCCCTCGCTGACTTCGCGGAGAAGGATACCCCTGTGCTGTGGGCAGCCACTGTGGTGACCGAGGGCCGTGTAAAGGCGCTTTCCGCCATAGGGGCCGTGCCGAAGGGAATAGACCATGAGGTTTCCGAGATCATGCACCGAACACTCTACGGGGTGGATGCCGACGCGGTGAATCTGCTTCTTGCGGGCATCAGGTGCGGCGTTGCGGATCTGGCCGGGTGCTATATGGGAACAGACCTTGCGGATATCATGTTCGGCACTCCCACTCCCGTGGTATCAAAAGCCAATATGGGAACGTTGAAGGCTGACATGGTCAATATCGCCGCCCATGGGCATAACCCGGTCCTCTCGGAGATGATTGTAACTGTTGCCGAAAACATGAAGCAGGAGGCTGTGGCTGCCGGGGCCACAGGGATAAATGTAGTGGGCATATGCTGCACGGGGAATGAACTCCTGGAACGACATGCCATTCCTTCCTGTACGCATTCGGTGAGCCAGGAGATGGCGCTTCTGACGGGTGCCCTTGACGCAATCGTCGTCGACTACCAATGCATCATGCCCTCGCTCGTGACTGTTGCCGAATGTATGGGCTCGAAAATAATAACGACCATGGACATCTGCAAGATTACCGGGGCGGAGCATATTGAATTTACGGAAGAGGCCGCTGCTGAAAAGGCCAAACAGGCAATCAGGGTGGCCATCGAGGTATTCAAAAAGAGGAAAGGCCAGCCAGTAGACATCCCTGAGGTTCAAAGCAATGTCGTTGCAGGATTCTCGGCCGAGTCCATAGTGGCTGCACTTGCGAAAGTCGATGCAAAAGACCCGCTGAAGCCCCTTGTCGATAATATCAAAAACGGCAACATCCGGGGGGTCTGCCTGTTTGCCGGATGTAATAATGTCAAGGTGCCACAAGACAGGAACTTCAAGATAATGGCAGAGAAACTGCTTAAGGAAAACGTTCTTGTAGTTGCTACAGGATGCGGCGCAGGCGCGCTGATGAGACACGGCTTCATGGATCCGGCCAATGTAGGTAACTTGTGTGGAGACGGACTGAAGGCAGTGCTTACAGCCATTGGTGAAGCCAATGGACTTGGCGGCCCGCTTCCTCCGGTGCTGCATCTTGGTTCATGTGTTGATAACTCGCGGGCCGTGGCGATCGTTGTTGCTCTCGCTAATTACCTGGGTGTGGATACTGACAAGCTGCCTGTTGTTGCCTCTGCCGCTGAGGCGGTATCCGAGAAAGCCGTGTCCATCGGTGTCTATGCCGTTGCCGCCGGACTGCCGACACACGTAGGGGTAATGCTGCCTGTCCTGGGCAGTCCTTCGGTTACTGAAATCCTTACTGACAAAGTGAAGGGACTGACAGGCGGATATTTCATTGTGGACCTGGACCCTGAATCAGCTGCTGATAAACTCTTATCTGCAATCGATGAGCGCCGAAAAGGTCTGGGGCTCTGATGTTATATGAGGTTCTCGGCAGCGATGAATGCGAACACAATATAAAATAAGGAGTATGCCATGCATGAGCCAAAAGAAATATTTGTTGATATAAGCAGATGTACCGCATGCAAAACCTGCGAGATCGCATGTGCGGTTGCTCATTCCGAAAGCAAGAACCTTTACGGTGCATTGCTCGAAAAACCGGCACCCAAACGCAGAGTCTATGTGGAATGGGTGTCTCCTGATGCAAACGTGCCAATCCTCTGCCGTCACTGCGAGGACGCACCCTGCATGCATGCCTGTATCAGTGGGGCAATAAGTCGAAATGAGAAATCTGTCATTATTACAGATAGCGATAAATGTATAGGATGCTGGACCTGCGTAATGGTCTGTCCTTACGGTGTTATCGGCCGTCATCTGGAGACCCACAAGTCATATAGGTGCGACAGGTGTCCCGATAGAGAGACTCCTGCCTGTGTTGCTTCATGTCCTACAAAAGCGCTGATCTACAGGACCGTGGAATCATACTCAAGGGATGTCAGGAAAGATGCTGCTTCTGCAACGGTCGCGCGCGAGGGGAGGTAAAATTATGCCGGACAATATGGATTACCTGATAATAGGCGGCAGCGCAGCAGGAATGGCGGCGGCACAGGTTATAAGGGAGCAGGATCCAAAGGGCACTATCATGGTGTTGTCGGAAGAGCCGGATATGCCGTATTTCAGGCCTATGATCCCCTATGTAGTGAGCGGCAAGAAAAAAGTGCAGAGCATAGGCCTTTCGGGTAACGGACCATATACAAGGGGTGGCATCGATATTCGCATCGGAGCAAGAGTCGATTCGGTGGATGTCTCTCGTCAAACGGTAAGCATCAACAGCAAGGACCGGCTGTCGTTCCGCAAGATCCTCTTTGCGACCGGCAGCCGTCCCTACATACCCCCGGAAATAGAGTCGACGGCTACGAAAGGTGTGTTCGCTCTTCGGACATTGGCCGATGCGAGGGCCATGGCTCAAAGGGCTGCCGACTCCGACCATGTCGTGATGCTCGGGGGCGGCTTGCTCAATCTCAAGGCGGCCTTTGCTCTTCTTGAAAGGGGATTGAAAGTCACTCTGGTGGTTAACTCTCCTGAGGTCCTTTCACAGCTTATGGACCCAGGGGATGCGGGATTGATCCGTAAAGCCCTTGATATGGCGGGACTCAAAATATTAACAGGGCGCAGTGCGAAAGGTATTATTTCAGATAAAAGCGGTGTTACTGGAGTTTCCCTTGATGACGGCTCTGAGATGCCATGCCGGATGATATGTATAGGAAAAGGGGTAAGGCCGAATATTGATTTTCTGTCCGGCAGTGAGATAGCAATAGACAAGGGTATTGTCGTGGACGGTTATACGGCCTGTAATAAGCCGCAGACATTTGCCGCCGGTGATGTGGCCGTTACATTTGATCCTGTGTCAGGCAAAAGGATAATGACCGGCCTCTGGACAAACGCGGTTGAGATGGGCAGATGTGCAGGCTATAACATGGCGGGGAGAAAGACCGCCTATTCCGGAACATTCGGGATTATGAATGCTACACAGGTTGCGGACACGCCTTTTGTCTCCATGGGCATTGTTCATACCAAAGATGCTGGTTATGAAGTGCATGTCCGTGCAACCGGATCAACCTACCGGAAGGTGGTTTTCAGCCCTGACGGTGAAAGACTGGTTGGGGTGGTATTTATAGGTGATATTACCGGCGCCGGGATGTACCGATATATCATCAGGGAGAAGATGCAGATCAATAGGATTAAATCACATATTGTGGAGCAGAAACTGCATTATGGACATTTTCTAAAAAGCTGATGCAATTCACAAAAGTCAAATTGGGTCACTCATAAAAGGCCATCCCGTCAAGAGCAAATAATAATCCATAGCGCACAATATGGTTTTTTGTCTCTCCTTTTCTCCAATTTCCTTAAACCAGTATATCACGGGAAAAACCCCTATGCTCGGCCAAATAACCTACTCTGGAACCTGATATAATTTTCAGTAGCGATGAGAAAAAAACCGAGTGCACTGATTTTGATCTCTGTTCTCTTTTCGATTTGCTGTTATGCGTGTGGTCCAGGAGAGATACCAAAAAGTAAGGTGGAAAAAATAGAACTTTTTTTAAGAGAGGTGGTGAAGGACAACCGGGAGGAAGATTACCGGGGTCACGGCATACATATTTCGGTCCTTGTAACCGGGATAAAAATAGAGAGGATCACCAAAGGAGAAACCTCACAAGACAATGAGTATTTTGTCCACGGGAAGGTCTCTTATAGGATCAAAGGGAAGAGGAGGTGGGAGGACAAAGAAGGGAACGTCATTGAATTGGAACCTGAACAGGAGATTACACACTGGTTCAGCTGCGGAATTCTCGAAGATAAATATATCGGTCTCCTGTTTAAAGACAAAAAGAACCGTCTTACATTTTATGCGGACAACCCATTAAATGAATCTTAAGCGCGTCGATGTCCGTGCTCACTGTAATCTGTCAGTTATGGGTTATATCAGCAAAATCTCCCCTCGCCCCTCTTTTGGAATCATAACTCCCCCTACCCCCCTCTTATCTTTTCTCCTCGGCGAATCCGCCTGAGTGCGGAAAGAGGGGGTGGCCGAAGGCCGGGGGCGTTACTGCCAAGGGGGGAAAAGGATATCTCTCATTTCCCTACCCGTAACTGAAGGGGTACCTCTGCATTTCAACATGTCTTGCTTTCCGCTCCACAACGTGATTAAATGGTTAAGAGATAGAGAGTCTTAAATAAATTATTTGCAGCATATGGGGTGAGATATGATAAGAAAGATCAACCATTTTATCGCAACAGGCGTCTTTATCACTTTATGTCTTGTATCGGGCTGCGCAACGACTGCAAATACTGTTAAGGTCGACGACGTCACCGCTGCAAAACTGAGGTCCGAGGTTACCGTGTACGACTCTAAAAAACTGAGCGGGCTCGAATATACTACCGTCGGGGAAATTCATGCCACTGCATGCGGAAACCGGGAGAATGGGATGGACCAACTGAGATCTATTGCTCATTCGGCCGGCGCCAACGGTATTGCAAAAATAAACTGCGGCAGTTTACTTGGGCCGAGTCTTATGCAGAATTGTTTGACTACCGTAATGTGTGAGGCCGTTGCCATTAGGGTCGGCACAAAGGCAGTAGAAGCGGAAAAAATCAAAACAGAGAGAGTCGAAGAGTCCGTGAAGAAGCAGGTCCTGTCACAGGGCGAAGGGTTTACGCTGGGAAAACTTCCCCTTGTGGTAACGAGTTACGATGCGGTCGGCGAGGCAAAGGATGTTGAAATTATTTTTTCGGGAAATTACATGACAAGAGGGAAAATAGTGAAGCGGGATGAAGAAAATAATCTGGCGATAATAGCCTTTGAAGAATTTCGCAAGGTGCCGGCCGGTTTCCGGATTTTCCCGTCTTATAAGGTCAAACCGGGACAGGAAATCTACATTATCAGTTGGTTCGGGGCGACACAGCCGGGAGAAAAACCGGGGATTACGAAAGGGGCCGTTTCTGCTACGGACGGTCCCGGAGGGGACAGCAGGTATTTCGGAATAACCGCACAGCGCAATCTGTCAAACGGAGGGAGTCCCTTGATTGACAGCCAGGGGAGACTTATCGGTATCGTGACGCCTGCGCCGGGCAAGGCATCTTCAGCCCATGCAAAAGGGCATGCGCCCCAGGGGACACACTTTGCCCTCAAGAGTAACGTGCTCTTAAATCTCTACCCGGAAATAGAAAACCTGATCACATCCGAAAGCGAGCCCTCGCTCTCCCCTGAGCAGATATTCGAAGCCTATAGCAATTCTGTCGTTTCCTTGATACCCCGTTAGAAGACCTTTGGTCTCTTATCGAGAACTCTGAGAAATACAGCTACAACGTTAGGGTCGAACTGAGTCCCTGACCAGCGCTTGACTTCGGAAATGGCATAGTCCTTCCCTGAGGCCGTGCGGTAAGGTCTGTCCGCGGTCATTGCGTCAAAGGAATCGGCAACGCAGAGTATTCTTGCCTGAAGGGGTATGTCTTCTTCCTTAAGGCCGTCGGGATAGCCTTTGCCGTCGTATCTCTCGTGATGATGGAGAACCCCGGGGATGACGTCGATCAATTGTTTAATCGGAGCAAGTATCTCTGCGCCTTTCTTGGGATGTTTCTTCACGAGAGCGAACTCCTCTTCGGTCAGCTTCCCGGGCTTGTCAAGGACGATGTCATAGGTACCGATCTTTCCCACGTCATGGAGAAGAGCAGAGAGCCTCAGCATTTCCAAATCGTGATCCTTCAGCCCCAGCTCCTTGCCGATCTCCACCGCATATTGTGTCACTCTTTCAGAGTGTCCGTTTGTCCAGGGGGACTTCGCGTCAATGGCTGCGGCAAGAGAAGTGATAGTGCCGACCAGCAATTGCTGAAGGTCTTCATAAAGCATTGCATTTTCAAGAGCAACAGTGATCTGGGACGCGATGTTAACCGCTGCGGAGAGGTGCTCCGGCGCCAACCTGCCGTGAAATGTTGACCCTATATCAAGAAGACCTATCGTTTCGCCTTTGGCGACAAGCGGCACCATCAAGGACGATTTAATCCCGATGGCATTTTGTTCCCTGTGGTACAAACAGTCAGTACCGTCTGATGCGACGTCAGGAATGAAAAGGGAGGTGGACGTCATTCCTAGCGCATCAAAATGACTCTTTTTTCCGCTGTAAACGTTGTCAAGAAATCTCCCGACTCCCCATTCTGAAATCACCCTGTAGTTCTCTCCTTCCCTGAAAAGGATCGCAGCCCTCTCGCAGGGTATAATCCTGCTCACCATCGCAACTGCAGCTTTCAGTATGGTGACCCTATCGATGGTTGACAATATCTCCCTGTCGAGCATCGCCATCGCCTTTATTGTCTCGATCTTGCCCGAAAGCTCCATTAGTCTTTCGAGAGATTCTACGTATAGCCTGCTGTTATGAAGGGCTATTGCCATCCCGTCCGCAAGGCCTTTCATAAGCGACACGTCTCTGTTTTTAATTGTTTCACTACTCTTACAGTCGCCCACTATCCCCCCTATTACCTTCCCTCTGATCATGATCGGGGCCAATAGGATGCTTCCAATTTCAAAAGTATCTACAAGCTCTTTGGTCAAAAGATCGCTTCCGAGCGCTTTCTCTATAAGGACGGTTTCCCCTTTAAGGAAGCTGCTCATGGCCGGGAAATCTCTCTCCCTGAAGATTCTCGATACCAGCATCCCCTCATCAACATGGCTCAGGCCATATCCGCCCGCGAGCGTAAAACCCTTAAGGGATTCGTCATAGAGAAAGATCACCAGTCTGTCAAACCTCAGGTAACTCGGGGCCAGGGTTACCACGTTCCTTACGAGTTCTGTTTCACTGAGACTGGTGTTCAGAGCGTTCACAATTTTCACTAGGGCACCGGAAATCTCAGCCTCTTCCTTTACCTGCTGATAAAGCCTCGCCAGTTCCTCCTCTGCAGATTTCCTGTCGGTGATATCCATGATAGTGCCGGATACGCGCACGACCTTGCCGTTTTTGACTTCTGCCCTGCCGGTTGTCTTTACCCATAGGCTTTCTCCATGGGCGTTCCTGAACTTAAGTTCAAAGTCATAGGGTTCCGCGAACTCAACTACACGCCTGAAGGCATTCTCAATAACCGCTCGGTCCTGATAAAAAGCTATGTCCTGCGTAGTATCATTTGGATCATACTCATCAGGCGATAGCCCGTAAATCCTGTATACCTCATCCGTCCATACAATCCTGCCTTTTTCAACATCATATTCCCAGCCGCCTACTTTGGCCATCTGTTGTGTTTGACTGAGCAGCAATTTGTTCCCTTCGAGCGTCTCATGCTCTTTCTCAAGTTCCCGCACCTTTTCTTGCAGCTTTCTGGCGTAAACTTCCACCTGCATTCTGTCCAGCGCTGTCATCTCAGTTGGAAGCTGGTCCAGCACAGGAAGATGCTCGGCCCGATTCTTTTCAATTACTTCGCTAATGATATCGAAAAATTCCTCCATTTTCATCGGCTTTATAAGAAAATGCGATGCCCCGAGCGCCATCGCCAGCCTTTCATCCTTTTGATCGATATAGGTGGACGTATAAAAAACAAAGGGGATGGTGCGGAGCCGCTCATCCGCCTTTATCCTGCGGCACAACTCAAAACCATCCATTTCCGGCATCATGATGTCCGAAATAATCAGATCAGGAGGCGAGAGAACAGCTTTTTGCAGCGCCTGGACGCCGTTGGCAGCGCTCTCGATAGAATATCCCTGGCGCGGAAGTGCACGCTCAAGCAAAATCCTTGAGTCGATATCGTCCTCAACGATCAATATTTTCATGCTGTTTCGTCGGTCAGGTATCCGATCTGGGACATGATCCGCTCCGGGTCGACGGTTTTCACGGTATAACTGTCACACCCGGCGGACAAAAGCTTTTCTCGGTCATCTGACATCCAACCGTTCAAATGCATCGAAAAGCTCCGGTATTTATTTTTTTCCCTTGCCGCGTTTTTCAACATCTTTGATTTTCTTCAATCCTCCTGCTGCCCTGGTATTATCAGGGGAGATGCTTAAGGCCTTCTCAAACAACCCCTTTGCCCTTATCGGGTAGCCCAGTTCCAGATACACAAGACCAAGCTCCGTCAGATATCTGGCATTGTAGGGTTCGAGTCTTCGAGCCCCTTCGAACTCCTTTTCCGCCTCCCTGAATTTATTTTGTATTGCCAGGGTCAACCCATAATTATAATGATATTCAGATATTGTGGCGTCATAATATGTTGCCTCTTGAAAAAGACGCTCCGCATCCTGATAATTTTTCTTTTTCAGGTGATTCTTCCCCTCTTCAAAGGCGGACCTCGCTTTGTCTTGGACTGCTGCCAGTCTTGCAGGTTTGATGGTTAATACTTTGTCGTATTCTCTTCTCTTTTCCGGGTTTGACAAGATTGAGTATGCCACAGATACATAGGAGAATATATCGCATGACTTGTCCTTGAGAGAATCGTCGCCAAGGTGGAAGTGCACATCGGGATGATACTTTTTTACGGCCTCACGGTATGCCGCCTTGATTTCGTCAAACGAGGCATCATCCTTGACTCCCAAAACGCCATAATGTCCGAGACGTTCACATTTGCTGTACATATCCTCTATCATTTCTTTAGTCTCAGGATCTATCTTTCTTCCTATTTTCTCCTCACGTATCTCACCCACCACCACCTCAGACATCTCAATGTTGGCGGCGCGGTCTTCCTGCAGCCCAAGCGTCCCTATCAGCGCTTCAATCTTTGTTAAAAGTTCTTCTTTCTTGATCGGTTTTTCCAGATAGTCGTCCGCATGAAATGTCTTGATGACATCGAATTTATATTTCAGCCCTTTATAAATACCTGACATGATAATAATCTTGGGAGGCTTTTGCAGCCCCGCATCTCCCTTGACTTTCTTGCAGAGCTCGAATCCGTGTATTCCCGGGATAAGCCCATCGATGATCGCCAGATCAGGGCTTTCCTTTATGATTATCTGGTAAGCTTCCTCGCCGTTTTTGCTGGTTATGATGTTAATATCCTTATAATATCTGAGAAAGGCATTAATCATGTTCAGGATATCCTGGTCATCATCTACAATTAGAACCTTCATATCTCCTCCGGATCCTCTAAGGCATTAATCCGCGCCGCTTTCATAGACGTAAGCTCAAGCCATCCTGGGATCTTTAGGTGTTGCCCCTGGACATAACCTTCACCCGTGAAAGATACCCTGCCAGTCTCTCCTTCAGCGCCGACACAGCGTCTTTATCTCCCGTCCTGGCTGCTTCTTCTATCTCCCCTCCTATCAGTGTTACCCCATCAAAGCCGTATCCGCCCCCGGAGCCCTTCATGCTGTGGCCGAGCCTAAGGATTTCCTGAAGGTTACCTTCGATCAGAAGCCTTCCTATCTCCTGTATATCCCGGTGCCGGTTTTCAAGATATCCCGTAATAAGGTCCGCCAGGTCCGGATCGACATAAACGACTATATCCCCCTGCTGTTCCGCATCCCCGCCTGTTACTGTCTCTTCGTCCAGATACTTATGGATAACAGCGAGCAGTGCACTGTCCTTCATCGGCTTCTGTATATAGTCGGTGCATCCCATATCTATGCATTTCTTGATTTCCTCCGGTCCCTCATGTGCCGTCATGGCGATGATCGGCATCGTGGGAAATCCCTCAAGTTTCCTTATTATCCTCACCGCTGTATAGCCGTCCATTACCGGCATTTCCATATCCATAAGAATCAGGGAGACCGTCTGGTTCTTGAATGCGGTTATCGCCTCTACCCCGTTCTTTGCGAAGACCGCTTTGAACCGGCCTTCCTTTAGGAGATATTTCTCCACCAGTTTCCTGTTGTCTTCAACATCGTCAACCATCAGGATGGACATGCGCCTGTCTATCCAACTGTCGAGGGTCTCCAGAAGCGCCTTTTTGTTTAAAGGTTTTGTCAGGTAATCGTCCATTCCCTCCTTAAGACATTTTTCCCTATACCCTTTCAGAGCATGTGCTGTCAGGGCTACAATGGGAGTCCGCGCTCCTCCACGTTCTGCCTCCAACTCCCTGATGAGCCTCGTTGCCTCAAATCCGTCCATCTCAGGCATCTGGACATCCATCAGGATCACTTTGTAACTGTATTTCCTGACGGCCTCAACCGCCTCTTTTCCATTTTTCGCTATATCTACGGCAAACCCGGCATTCTCCAGAATCTTCCTTGCAAGATTCTGGTTATCGATATTGTCTTCCACAAGCAGGATCTTAAGATGGGGCATGCCCCGGTCAATATTTTTGTCAGTCGTCCGTTGTGCCGGAAGATCGCCACTGCCCTGTTGATATGAAAGGGTGAGTGCCACATGAAATGTGCTTCCCTGGCCGACTTTGCTTTCTACCCATATATCCCCCCCCATCAACTCCACAAGGGACTTTGTGATGCTCAACCCCAGACCTGTTCCACCGTATCTGCGGGTTGTGGAACCGTCTGCCTGGTCGAATTTCTCGAATATCTTTTCCTGATCTTCACTGCTCATGCCAGCTCCCGTATCCGTGACCATGAAATGAAGCCCAACCATCCCTTCCCGACATACCGCGTCCGGCGCCGTATCCTCCTTCACGACTTCAACCGATATCTCCCCTTTTTCCGTAAATTTTACGGCATTTTCCGCCAGGTTCATCAGCACCTGGCGAAGCCGTGAAGGGTCTCCGAGGATAACTGCCGGTATGCCAGGATCGACCGAACACTCCAATCCGATGCCCTTATCTTGGGCAGGGTAAAACAAAACCTCTTTCACCTCTTCGATCACATCCCGAAGCCTGAAGGGAACGATATCGAGACTGATCTGGCCTGCTTCCATTTTCGAAATGTCGAGGATGTCGTTGACGATGGAGAGCAGGGCCTCAGAGTTTCTCTGCACTATCTTGAGATACTCCCCCTGTTCTGTCGTTAATTTTGTGTCGAGGGTCAAACCGGTCATGCCGATTATAGCGTTAAGAGGTGTCCTTATCTCATGACTCATGTTGGCCAGAAATTCGCTCTTGGCACGGGAGGCCGTTTCAGCAGCTTCCCAGGCCCTCCGGAGCTCTTCTTCTTTGTCCCTTCCGGTTTTAACGTATTCCCGATAGGACCTGCTTACTGAGTTCAGCGTTTCCGAGTGTTCATCTTTCAGGTGATTTTGGAAAGAGAGCCATTCATCAGACGTCAGTTCCCGGGCGAATTGTGCGCTCACGCGGTAGAAGGGCTCCAGAAATTCCTCATTGGTCATCTCCTTCTGGCCATCTACCACAACCAGTTCAAGCTCCTCAAAATTCTTGCAGATGATAAGTCTGATGCTCTCACCTTTGGTCAGCGGACTTTTGCTCCAAAATGCAATACCGCCCTCCGAGATATCGGCGATCTGGAATTTATCGCATTTGCTCTGGACCATTATTTTGGTGAACACGCTGGTTTTTATCCTTTTGTGCCTTCTTCTTTCCATAGGTCCTTATACCAAGAATGCAGATTTCGTTAAATGAAGAACCCAGCGGCAAGACCGCAGGGTATCTTAACGCAAGGAATTATTTTCATTATATTCGCTCGCTATCCGTTTCATAATGTCCCTAATTCTGTTTGGCTGAGACAACTTCTAGTCTGTTCTTACCCTTCCTTTTCGCTTCATACAATCCAGCCTCAGCTTCGCTGAATAATCTGTTGTACGTGCCTGAGGAAGAACCGATGAAGGCATTTGCTTGCAAATTCACGTGATTGCATCTCGATCCACTTAGTTGGATTATCCCATAATTCTGTCTGAGTTACAATCAGGGATTCCTGGTGAGTTCAGGCTTCGAACTTCCCGATACCGCTGTCCAATTGTTTGCAATGTTCCTTACTCGCGTTGGTTGCAGAAAGAAGTTTTCTCGGATAACTGATCACAAATGGTCTTACTATGACATCCTCCCGCCACCAAACTGCTTACGCAGTTATGGAGAGGGTTTCCTTTTGGGAACAGCGCTGACCTGGATAAGGCACACGAGCAGTGCGCTTCCTGGGAAGCAACCGCACGAGGCTAATGAGCGAGGCCAACACC
>JBIOIY010000047.1:0-24153 GCA_044450345.1 Thermodesulfovibrionales bacterium
AAGGACGAAATACCACGACTGATAAAGAACTGCATGAAATCCCGCCAACGATCTCGACAAACTACACTTGAAATAATCAGCTATGAAGAACTTAAAGCGGCATCGGTTGCGCTCGATGCCGCTTAAGTTAACACCTATGGGTTTTAAACCCGCCCTTACTCTCTGATGACGGGGCTGGCCTTTGCGTCCATCGGGTTCGTCCTTAATGCGAGTGAGAAGAGGTAAGGGTAGTCTCCCTTCAGATGTTCCATATAAGAAAGCCACTCTGAGAGGAGCTGCGTATAGGCCCTGTTGATATCTCCGGTGAGATGGTCGTAATCGGTCTGCGGCAGTCCTTCAAGCGCAGGTCTTGACGCCAGTTCTTCCATAAGGTGGAAGACCGCCCAGAGAAGGTCGGTAAATGTGTCATGTTCGAGGAGGTTGGGGTTTGCGAGAAGGCTGAGAAGGAACCCCCTCTTGTCTTCGAGGAACCTCTTTAATTTCTTCAGGTCGTTCCGTCTCGAATCTGTCCTCAAGTCTACGGTACGGATCTGCTTCGTCGCAGACGCGAAATCTTTATGTGTCCATGAGTCGGCGACGAGGAGATGCGGGGCCAGTTCAGAGAGGTCGGAACTGAAGTCGGAACAGGATTTCATCAGGTGCGTGCCGACTTCGCTGTAAAAGGCGCCGATGAGCATATTAAGTTTTTTCAGAAGCGCCAGCTTTTCCCTTTCGTTAAGGAGACGTGCGATGATAAATGTCACAAGCAGCACCTGGATTGGGACGAAGGCTATGTCCTGCAGCAGGGAAAAGAATGTGTCCTCAGGCCTGTGAAAAATGACTATCTGGATAAAATAGGCGGCGACGGATATGCCGATCAGGAGACAGGATAATACTACGTACCACTTCAGGCTCTCCTTGTTTCGTTTGCCGAGCATATTCATTTTTTTTAGTTTACCGGAAGAGACAGGGCAGGTCTAGCACCGATTACCCACGAACGCAGCGTAGGATCGCTTTTCGCTCGTTAGCCATCAGTGCGAATCTTGCAATGAAAGACCGCATGAAAATACAGCTGCGAATTTAAGGACGCATTACCTCCTGCGAGAGACGCGCCTTACGCCTTATTGGTTTTTGTGTCCTGATCGATCGTTTCCTTTTTGCTTTCGAGCAGAGGGTTCTTCTCTTCGGCGGAAAGGGCCTTCTTAAACTCCCTGATACTCTTGCCCAGGCCTGCCCCTATTTCGGGCAACTTGCCGGGACCGAAAATAATCAGTACGATCGCAAGGATCAGGATCATGTGCATAGGCTGAAATAATCCTTCAAACATATTTTCACCTCCCTACTTTTCTTATTTTACATCATCGGGACGTGAAATTGTCTTTTTTTCTTTCCGAATAATGCCTTTTCTTTAATGACAGCACTTAGTCAGGGAACAGACTACAAAGTGTAACCGCTCTCTTCGTGCTGGGTCAGATCGAGGCCCATGACCTCCTCTTCGTCGGATAGCCGAAGTCCGATCGTCTTTTCTATAAGTTTCAGCATTATAAAAGTGACGGTAAAGGAATAGAAAGCTGCGACGGCCACGGCCATCCCCTGGACGGCGAGCTGATGAGCATTGCCAAAGAACAGGCCGTCCGCTCCCGCGCTATTGATTAACTTCTGCGCAAAGAACCCGGCGCAGATAGTCCCCAGAATTCCGCCTACGCCGTGGACTCCAAAGGCGTCGAGTGAATCGTCATACCCCAGTTTGCCTTTGAGATTCAGCGCGGTGTAACAGGCCGCGCCGGCAAGCAAGCCGATAATGAGCGAAGACATCGGTCCGACAAAACCCGAGGCCGGGGTTATCGTTGCGAGTCCCGCTATGGAACCTGTTGCTGCGCCGAACATGGTAGGCTTTCCTCTGTGGAGCCATTCGATAATGACCCATATCAATGTTGCCGACACGGCGGCGATATGCGTGGTCACGAACGCGATCGTACTGAGGGCGCCCGCCGCAAGTGCGCTCCCCCCGTTGAACCCGAACCAGCCGAACCAAAGCAGCCCCGCCCCCAGGACCGTCATCGGCAGATTGTGAGGCGGCATGGGTTCATGAAGGTACCCTTTTCTTTTCCCTATGACTAAGGCGGCTGCAAGGGCTGACAACCCTGACGTAGCATGGACGACTATGCCCCCTGCAAAATCCAGTACTCCGAGGCCTTTCATCCAGCCGCCGGTCCCCCATACCCAGTGGGCCACCGGATCGTAGACAAGGGTCGTCCATAACAAGATGAATATGAGATACGCCGAAAATTTTATCCTCTCGGCGATTGCCCCGCTGATAAGGGCCGGTGTGATCATCGCAAACATCGCCTGATAAATCATAAACGCCAGGTGGGGAACCGTGGGCGCATAGTCCGGGTTCGGTACGGTCCCGACACCCCGCAGAAATGCCCAATCCAGTCCCCCGATGATGCCTTTAATATCCGGCCCAAAAGAAAAGCTGTATCCAATGAGGACCCATTGCATGCTCACAATGGCGATGGCGATAAAACTGTGCATAATGGTGCCCAATACATTTTTTTTCCTGGCCATGCCCCCATAAAACATGGCAAGCCCGGGGGTCATGAGCATTACGAGGGCGGCCGACAGAAGGACGAACGCCGTATCACCAGTGTCTATTTTCGTGTCAACCTGGGCGTAAACGCTCATTGGGATGAGAAACAGAATCGCCGGCAAAAATACAGCAGACAGGATCATTCTTTTCTTCATCGATAACTCCTCTTTATTGAGATATCCCTTTCGTAGGCATAGAGATCTTCAAGAAAGAAGCGAAAGTCGTGCCAGATGATAACCGCTTGATTCATGCCCGAAGGATGGCGACGCGTAGCTGTGACTAGCGACAAAAATGTAGGCTTTTCTCGGGCCGCGAACGTATTTATGCTGAAAAAACGCAGAGATATCTGCAGTAGCTACAAAAATGTTCTAACTACATAAATGTAGCTACTATTCCGGTGACAATAATGCCGTATTAAGGCATTCTGTTGCCCCGGCCCTAATGCAAAAGGACCGATTTGCCGGAAACTCCTCCCTTTTTCATCTTGCCGGGCTTTTCATCCGGCTACGTGCGGTTTATGAGCCTCTACCAGGACATGCCAAAAGCGTGCCAGCTATACCTTGTGAGGAAATTCGCAATGGTGACCATGTATAATGAGTCATGCATTGCTGCAGTGAGGTGAATATATGTACCCGGTACTTATAAGGCTGGGACCGCTCACTATACATACGTACGGCGTTCTTATCGCAACGGCTTTTTTGATCGCCCTTTGCCTCGCAGTCAGCCAGGCAGGAAAACGAGGCATCGCCTACGAAAAGGTCGTTGACCAGGCCTTTTATACCCTGGTCGCCGGCCTCGTCGGTTCCCGGTTGTTTTTTATCGCGACGAACTGGCCTTATTATGCGGCCCACCCGCTGGACACGGTTAAAATTTGGGAAGGTGGACTCGTCTTTTATGGGGGCGTATTGCTGGCCTTGCCGACTGCCGTCTGGCTTGCGAAAAAAGCCGCTCTCCCTTTATGGGAAGCCGCCGACATATGGGCGCCTTCGATCGCCCTCGGACATGCCATCGGCCGTCTGGGCTGTTTTTGTGCCGGATGCTGTTACGGTAAACCCGCAGAGGGTCTGCCCTGGGCCGTTATCTTCAGGAACGCCGATTCCCTCGCGGTGAAGGGAGTACCTCTCCATCCGGCGCAGCTCTATGAATCGGCAGGGGAGGTCCTTAACTTCCTGATCCTCATCACGCTGAGACGCCGCCAGGCATTCAGAGGACAGCTGTTTTGGGTCTATATCTTGAATTATTCCATTATCAGGTCTGTGGTGGAGATCTTCCGGGGAGACGAGGTGAGAGGCTTCATCGGGGGCGGTATTTCGATTTCACAGGGCATAAGCGTGGTGATGTTTGCCTCGTCTCTGGCGATGCTGAGACTGCTTGGGAGAGGCCGGCGCGCGGAGGCATAATCCTTCTGTTGATAGGCGGAGTTGCGGATTATTCCGGGGAAGGTACAATAGAGCAGATGGCTTCCGCCTTTTTTAGATGGAAACCGTATATGAAGGGAGAAAACGTTGATCGGATTAAAGGATGTAAGCGAGGCGGCAGAAAGGGTCGGTCCCTTTATTCATAAGACCCCCCTGGTCTATTCGAATTCGTTCAGCGGGATGACCGGAGCCGATATTTTTCTCAAAGCAGAAAACCTTCAGAAAACCGGCTCCTTCAAGGTGAGAGGCGCGTTCAACAGGATCGTAGACGTCCGTGGGGACAAGGTGATTGCTGCCTCGATGGGCAACCACGCGCAGGGGGTCGCCTTCGCGGCCGGGAGACTCGGTAAAAGGGCAAAAATCGTAATGCCTGTCACGGCCCCCATAGTCAAACAGGAAGCGACAAGGGGCTACGGAGCAGAGGTAATATTGCACGGCGACAGTTTCAGCGAGGCCCTGGATTACGCGCTTTCCCATAAAGACCATGAGTTTATACATGCCTTCGACGACGACGCAATCATTGCGGGTCAGGGGACTGTCGGACTGGAGATCGCAGAGGGACTTAGAGACGCCGACTATGTCCTGGTGCCGGTCGGGGGTGGCGGCCTCGTTTCAGGGGTCGCAACAGCATTGAAATCGCTGTCTCCCGGGACGAAGATCATAGGTGTTCAGACAGCTGCAGCTCCTTCGGCATATGTCTCGTTCAGAGATAAAAAGGTTTCCGAGCGGCCGCCTCATGCGACCATAGCCGACGGCATCGCAGTGGGCAGGGTGGGCGAGAGGCCTTTCGAGATTATCAGGAACTATGTGGACGATATGCTCCTGGTTGAAGAGGATGATGTCGCCATGTCCATCCTCTTGTTTCTAGAACGGAAGAAACTGGTGGTCGAGGGCGCAGGGGCCGTGGCCCTGGCTGCCCTGCTCGCAAATAAAAAAATGTTCGAGGGCAGGAAGGTAGTGCTTATTGTAAGCGGGGGGAATATCGACTTTACGCTTATCGACAGGATAATACATAAGGGCCTTGTGAGCAGTGGCCGGATAGGGGTGTTTGAGGTCACGGTTGACGATGTCCCCGGCAGACTCCAATCGCTCGCAGGGATCATAGCCGACCGGAGGGGGAATATCCTGAACGTCGTGCATGACAGGTTGTCCCCCGACCTTCCGGTTGTCAAGACAAGGGTGATATTTACCGTCGAGACAAAAGGGAGAGGCCATCTTGAGGAGATCCTTTCTGCCCTGCAGGAAAAAGGGTTTGAATTGAGAAAGAGGGAGGGTGTCTCATAACCAGTGAGCAAGTAAGTGGGCAAGCCATTCCCTGATCCTGGGAAACAAAGGTCTTTTCCTCCACTCTCCCCACTGAATCTGGCATTCCGTCTCTCATAGAGTTTCGTCCCTGATTTCAGGAAGGTCGGAGTAATAGTACTTGCCCGCGTAAAACGCGATCGGGGAATCGCTCATGCCGGGAAGAATAATCGTTACGTTGACGCCGCGTTTGGCCGCATCGGTCTTGATTTGACATTACAAGGTCACGAGCTATAATTATTTCAACGGGAAAGGAAATAAGATAGTCATGTCAAGAAACGTCATAATAGCGATTGTAATAGTAATGATCATTGCGATAGGGGGCGGGGCATGGTATTACTCCAGCAGGGTCCGCCACGCCGAGATTGAAAAGATCCTCAGCAATCCGAGGGAGTACGAAGGGAAAGTAGTCACTATTGAAGGAGAAGTCACAGACCGGACGGCATTTTTTGTAGTGGTAAAATTTTTTAAGGTCAAAGACAAAACAGGAGAAATAACGGTTGTTACCAGGAGAACCTTGCCTGCGATAAAATCAACAGTCCGTGTAAAGGGCAGGATAGACGGGGCGTTTGCAGTCGGCGATCAGAAGCTTGTCGTGTTCGTCGAAGAGTCTATCGATGAAAAGGCCGGGAACAAGTAAAAGATAAGGCTTGAAAGAGGCCAAAAGATCGATGGAAAACGCAAATAAATCTATGCTCTCCAATTGCAACCGCACAGGGAGCGTGCAGACGTAAATTGGAGGGGCATCGTGATACCCTCTTCGGAACCAAGATGAAAGGTGAGAGAAAAAATGGCTGAAACGTTCGTATTCAGGGAGTGCGTGAGTCTTATCAAATCTACCGGTAGGATGGCGACCCGCCTCAGTGAATTTAAGGATATGTTGTCCCTTGTGCCCGACGAATCCATATTCCATCATACGTGCCAGTACTTTTTGAGGAGTCCCGGTCTTGAGTATACTAATGATTTCGCGCATTGGGCGGGCGAAAACCTCGGAGAAAGGGTGCTCGCGGAGTACCTCTCTAACATAGACCCCTATGAGTACACCACTATCGGAGATTTGAGGAAGGGGTTGCTCGGCGTCATAGATGTCTACCTCGAAAAATTTCCCGAACCAAGGGAGACGCTCCCTGGCGAGGAATTCTATTTCGACGAGGCGGTGACTATGATATTCCCGGCCGGGATCAGGGCCCGGAATCTCGCCGAATTCCTCACGGGCATCACGTATGTAGACTCAAACTCCATTTACTACCACTTTTATGAAGCGAAAATGCGCCTCGGGAGTGCCGTCGATGATTTTTCGAGGTGGCTGGAAGAGAGTCTGGGCAAGAAAGAACTGGCCGCAAAGATAAGGTCGATAGACCCCTTCATGCACAGTGTTGAGGGGATCAGGGAGCACCTGGTTGAAGAGATTGAGAAAGAACTCCGAAAAGACATGGAGGAGGTTTAACCATGCTGTCCGGTTACTCAGGAATATCTCCCAAGAGTGATCTCACTCTCTTAAAAAGGCTTGCGGATAAACTGAGAGGGCGGACCTTTCTCCATGTGAATTCCACTCGCGCAGGCGGCGGCGTCGCTGAAATTCTCCAGAGGATGCTCCCGATACTGGAGAACATCGGCATCAATGTCAGATGGGAGGTCCTCGAAGGGGACGAGCGGTTCTTCGACATCACGAAGAAGATACATAATGCCCTTCAAGGCAATGCCGAGACGATCACCCGCGAGATGTGGGACTACCATTTCGATGTGAATAAGAGGAACGCCGGGAGGCTGAACCTCGAGGCGGATGCGGTGCTCATCCATGACCCCCAACCCGCTCCCCTTATCGAGTACAGAAAAGCCGGGACCTGGATGTGGCGCTGCCATATAGATCTTTCGAGTCCGGCCCGCGAAGTATTCGATTTTATCAGACGGTATTGCGAGCGGTATGACGCGGCCATCTTCTCGGTAGCACGTTTTGCAAAGTCGATGCCGATTGACGAATTTATAATCACTCCATCTATAGACCCTCTCAGCGACAAGAACAGGGACCTGACAGAGAGCGAAATACGAGAGACCGTAGAAAGGCTTAATATTCCCCTGGACAAGCCGGTCATCCTTCAGGTCTCCCGGTTCGACAGGTTCAAGGACCCGCTCGGCGTTCTGCAGGCTTTCCTGAGCATCAAGAAATACAATGACTGCATCCTCGTCCTCGCAGGGAGCCCCGCAACCGATGACCCCGAAGGGGAGGCGGTACTGAAGGAAGTGCGGGAGCAGGCAGCCGATGATCCGGACATTTACATATTGCTGTTGCCGCCTTACAGCGATAGGGACATAAATGCCCTGCAGCGCATTGCAGCCGTAGTATTCCAGAAATCCGTCAGGGAGGGCTTTGGTCTCACCGTATCAGAGGCCATGTGGAAAGGGAAGGCGGTCGTGGCCGGCGCTGCCGGGGGAATCCCCGTCCAGATCACCCATGGTGTTAACGGGTTTCTCGTCAATTCTGTGGAGGGCGCCGCGTTCAGGGCCAGGCAACTCCTTAACAATCCCGAAATGGTGAAGAAGATGGGGGAAAATGCGAGAGAATATGTGAGAAAGAATTTCCTCATCACAAGGCAGACCAGGGATTACCTCTCCGCGTGGTATTCCATTGAAAATAAAGGCACGAGCGTATTGGAGCTATAGTTCGGTGCCGGTAATCGAAAAACCCTGGAAACTGGACCTGGGAGCGACGGTGGACGGCCCGAAGGGAGTCTGCTTCAGGGTCTGGGCACCCGTAAGAGATTCTGTATCTGTCGCCATAATCTCCGCCGGAAGGACCGCTGAAATCCTACTCAGTAAAGACGCAGAGGGATACCTAGCCGGTATTGCGGAAGGTGTCCGGGCCGGAGATCGCTACTTTTACATATTGGATCGTGATTACCGTTGCCCTGACCCTGCTTCGCGATTTCAGCCGGAAGGCGTTCACGGCCCCTCACAGGTGGTCGATCCGGGTGAATTCTTATGGGAAGATTATGAATGGAGAGGGATATCTCCGAGGGACCTTATCATTTATGAACTGCATACGGGCGCATTCACAAAAGAAGGGACCTTCGAATCTATCATTCCCCGCCTGGACTATCTCGCAGACCTCGGAATAACCGCGATCGAACTTATGCCGGTTGCCCAATTTCCGGGAAACAGGAACTGGGGATATGACGGCGTGTATCCCTTCGCTCCACAGAATACGTACGGCGGTCCCTCTGGGTTAAAAAAGTTGATCAACGCGGCCCATAAAAAAGGGCTGGCGGTGATCCTTGACGTGGTGTATAACCATCTCGGCCCCGAGGGCAACTATCTCGGCCGCTATGGACCCTATTTTACGGACCGGTACAGGACGCCATGGGGCGAAGCGATTAATTTCGACGGTCCTTACAGCGACGAGGTGAGGCATTTTTTTATTGACAATGCCCTTTACTGGGTCGACGAGTTTCACATCGATGCACTCAGACTCGATGCCGTGCACGGGATCTTTGATTTCAGCGCCGGACATTTTCTGAAGGAGTTGTGCGATTCGGTGCACCTGCACGCACAGAGACTCGGCAGGGAAGTCTCAGTCATCGCTGAAAGCGACCTCAATGATGCAAGGATCATAAACCCTCCGGAGATCGGCGGGCACGGCCTTGACGCGCAATGGAATGACGATTTCCATCACTCCCTCCATGCGCTCATCACCGGTGAACGCACGGGATATTATGAAGACTTCGGGAAAATGGAGCATCTCGAAAAGGCCTTCGGAGAGGGCTTCATATACACGGGCCAGTATTCCCGGTACCGAAAACGGAGACATGGAAATAGTTCGAAAGACCGGCCGGCGGACCAGTTTATTGTTTTCTCCCAAAGTCATGATCAGATCGGAAACAGGATGGCGGGAGACAGGTTAAGTCAGACCCATTCCATCGAAAAACTTAAGCTCGCTGCAGGAGTTGTGATCTTCTCACCATTTATCCCGCTTCTTTTTATGGGAGAAGAATACGGCGAGACCGCGCCTTTTTGTTATTTTATAAGTCACTCCGATCATGATCTCGTACAGGCTGTGAGGGAGGGCAGAAGAAAGGAGTTTGCCTCATTCGGATGGAGAGACGACATCCCGGATCCTCAGGACGAAAGAACTTTTTTTGATTCGAAGCTCCTGTTTGACTTCTCTGAAAAGGGAAAGGCTCTTTACAGATTTTACAGGGAATTAATAAGGCTGAGAAAAGAAATCCCTGCCCTTCATCAAACCGGGAAGGAAGACATTGAAACGCATTGTTTTGAGGGTGATAGGGCTTTACTCGTCAGAAGATGGTGCAATCAGGACCAGGTCTTCTCTTTTTATAATTTCGGCGAAAAAGTCTTGAACGCAAATCCCGTGCTTCCGGACGTGACATGGGAAAAAATACTGGAATCTTCCTCCCGGGAATGGGGTGGGAGCCGAAACACCTCGCCCGAAAAAATAGAGTCGCCTAACGGTAATATGTCGCTAAGGATAGCTCCGCACAGTTTTGTCCTGTACAGGATGCTCAAGGCGGGTTAGATGGAACGATATATTTGCGTCCACGGCAAATCGCAGGTTTGCGATTTACCCCGTTAGAAGGTCTTCTAACGGGGTTTACTCGGCCTGGGGCACCTGCAGCTTGAAATTCTCGGACACTTCCGTGCAATTGCGTATCCATTCCTGAGCTTTTTTGTCGCCCAGGCCGGCTTTCTCCCTGAAGCCGGCCCATTTTGTGTGAAGGATCTTGTAGCAGATGTTCTGGATTTGCCAGAGATTAATCTCGAACGGCAATGTCCGGACTAGTTTTGCAGCCTTATTCAATCTGTCCATGCAAGAAAGGTCCTCACATTGCTCGAGGGCTTGCTGAGCGAGACGCTCAATGTTGATTTTCAGCAACAATCCCAGGGCGGCCTCATCCAGGATTGCGCCGGCCAAACGAGCTTCTTCCAGAAGAGGTTTCACTACCTGGGGATTGAGTCCATCTTCTTGAAGTATCCTGCGAATCTTGGCATTCAGGCACAGGTCCGCTGCGACGGACAGGACTATTGGCCGTGGCGTGCCGGTCCCGGTCAGAAAGCGAATCAGGGGAGCATGGTGTTCATAAATCGAGCTATATGCAGCTTCAGCTTCTCTCAGAGTCGGCCCCATGATGATGTTCAGGACTTTTCGCCGCTCATCGGCAAACAACGAGGTCAGAGAGTACGTGGACGTTCCGAAGTATTTACCCAGCAGAAGTATGGTCTTCGGGAAGTCAGCTCCGGCGAAGGCAGCTGAAATCTCTTTGGCCAGCGCTTCATATTTTTGCGCGCCCTGATATTCGCCGGTGCCGCAGGCGATACTGTGATCACCAAGATGCAGAACGCCAAAGCACAAGCTGGAGGATATGCGCGTAATCTTTGAAGTGACCGTGGCCCGCCCGATTACCAGTCTTGAGCCTCCGACCTGAAAACTGCGGTAGTCCTCACGGGTGGCGGAATACGCATAGATCGAGCTGCGTTCGCCGATGTCCTGGAACAGTGAGCTTAAGGCATAGTGGGCGCCCACGTCTTTCATATCGAGCATGACAGGCCTGACCAAATTCTCATATATGGTGCGACCGTCACGGTGTTCAGGTATGTTGCTCTTGGCCAGTTCAAGATGATCGAGAAAGCCAGGTTCGAAGGGTTCGCTAAAAAGCTGGTCGGCCAACTGCAGAACTCTGCCGGCATATTTTATGTCCTGAACCGTCTCAATCCCGGAAAGCTCGTCAAAAAACCAACCACAACTTGTGTACATGAGCATTAAGTGACGTTGGAGCTCCATAAGATTCAGGACCGTGATCTCGTCCTCGGAGTTTAATGGGCGGGTCGCGTGGCGACTCAGAAACGCACTGACTCGCTCGGGTGATCGATCCACGATGATGTCGATGTAGGCGTCCCGGGCCGCCCACGGATCGGACAGAAATTGTCCGGCCAATTGTTCATAAGCCGGGGCAACGGCATCTCGCAGCCAGTCGAACGCCGCACGCAGCGGGGCCCGCCAGGCCTGGTTCCAACCCGGGTGGCCTCCGCTGTTACACCCGCAATCCGACCGCCAACGCTCTATTCCGTGAGTGCAGCTCCACGAACTGTTCTCAAAGATTTTCACTTCGTGCGTCGATGGATGGTCCGCCAGATACCCGCCATAATTCGTCAACTGCGCAAGTCCGTTGGACTCAATGTATTCGAGCGCGTGAGCGAGGGCCATGTCGCCTCCGCGATGGTGATGGCCATAGCTTTCGCCATCCGTTGCGATGTGGACGAGGCGAGGAGAGGAATGGCCGTCGGGGAACGCGGACAACAGCCTCTTGGCGAATGCCTCTCCGCTGTTGAGCAATCCTTCAAATGCCAGAGCATGTGAAATGGAGCCGTCGTAAAAGAACAGGTTCATGACGCTGCCTGAGGGCAGCGATACCCTGTAAGCCATGCCGGGATCGATTCTTCCACCGCTCACATCTTGCCATTTATCTCCGTCGATGGACCGGACCTTCCGTGCCTGGCTGGGGGAAAGTATGGCAAATCCGATTTCGTGTTGTGCCATTATGTCCAGGGTCTCGAGATCTACCGCCGTCTCCGGGAGCCACAACCCTTCCGGCTTACGTCCAAAGCGATACTCAAAATCCTTTATTCCCCAGATAACCTGGGTCTTCTTGTCGCGGCTGTTGGCCAGCGGCAGGATCATATGATTGTAAGCCTGGGCCAAAGCAGAGCCATGACCCGAGAATTTCTCTACACTCCGCCTGTCACCCTCCAGAATTGCCTCATAGGCTTCGCCGCCATACTTCTGCATCCAGAGCAGGACAGTCGGACCAAAGTTGAAGCTTATGTTGACATAATTGTTCACCAGCTGGGCGATTCGTCCTTCAGTGTCCCAGATCCTCGACACTGCGTTTGCGGCGTAGCATTCGGCTGAAATCCGCTCGTTCCAGTCGTGATACGGGAACGCAGAATCCTGGATCTCAATTGCCTCCAGCCACGGGCTTTCCCTGGGAGGCTGATAAAAATGTCCATGGATACAGATAAATCGGTTAGATCGGTCCATCAATAGCACTCCTCTTGCGAAACCCTCTTTCACTAAAAGCATATCAAAATATCAGATACTGTCAATGCGACGCTATTCTGGAATTTCCTGAGTTTCTCACCGAACTCGAAGTGGAGTTGAAAATCGTCGGGGAGATTGTCACAAAAAACAAGACATGATAAGATTTGAAAAAAGGAGAGTGATAGAGGAATGGAAGAAACAATCGCCCCCTTCGCATTTAAGCACTGTGCAAGCATCTACAATCTATCGGCCGTATTGCCGGAAGGGTAGCATGGAGGGTACAGACAAGTCCTTTCCCAGGATACCTGTTTCGACCTACAGGCTTCAGTTCAATTACACCTTCGGATTCAATGATGCCCGGGGGATAGTCTCCTATCTCCATGAACTCGGCATTTCCGATATCTATGCATCCCCCTACTTCAAGGCACGAAAGGGGAGCCTTCACGGATATGATGTCGTTGACCCCTCTGCATTGAATCCGGAAGTGGGGACAGAAGAGGAATATAATACCTTTCTACGAGAGCTGGGGAAATACGGAATGGGACAGATCCTTGATATCGTTCCGAACCACATGAGCTGCGAAAGTGAAAACCCCTGGTGGATGGATGTCCTCGAAAACGGCCGGAGTTCTCCCTTTGCCGACTTCTTCGATATCGACTGGAATCCGGCCATTAAAAAGCTCTCCGGCAAACTGCACATCCCTGTTCTTGGAGACCAATACGGCAAGGTACTCGAAAGTCAGGAACTGAAGTTACGCTTTGAGGAGGGTGCTTTCTTCATCTACTACCGGGACATTAAGTTTCCGATACTGCCGGAAACGTATGTCCTCTTGCTCCATCACCACATGGAGGACCTCGGGAATCTTGTCACTAATGATAACCCTCATTTCACCGAACTCTTAAGCATAGTCACCGCCCTGAAGCATCTGCCTCCAGCTGCAGAGAAAGATGAGGGAAAAATCGGCGAACGATACCGCGAAAAGGAGATCATCAAAAAGCGTCTCTTGACCCTGTACCTTGAGAGTTCCGAAATAAGGAAGTTCATTGACGACAATGTGGATATATGTAACGGCAAGAAGGGCGACCCGAGGAGTTTCAACCTTCTGGACGGGCTCCTCGCCGAACAGGTATGGAGACTCTCACACTGGCGTGTCGCAAATGAAGAGATTAATTACCGCAGGTTTTTTGACGTCAATACTCTCGCCGGGATCCGGATCGAAGAGCCGGCCGTCTTCAGGGAAACCCACAAATTGATATTCAGGCTTATTGTAGAAAAAAAGATCACCGGGTTGAGGGTCGACCACCCGGACGGCTTGTACGACCCTTCACACTATTTTGAAAAACTCCAGCGTGAATGTTTCAGCCGACTCGTCTCCACGAAAGCCACGGAAGATGATGATCATGAACAGTCTGATGCGGACCCGGAAGTGTTGAGGCGATATGAGAGGCTATTGTCATCAGACCCGCAGTACAAGCCCTTCTATATAGTCGGAGAAAAAATCCTCACAAAGGGCGAAAAAATGCCTGAGGACTGGCCTATTTTTGGAACGACGGGTTATGTTTTTTTAAACTCCTTGAACGGAATCTTCGTTGACACAAAAAATGCGAAGCTCTTCGATGACCTCTATGCAAAGTTCGCAGGGACCAAAGATCATTTTTCCGACGTGGTGTATGAAAAGAAGAAGCTTGTGACACAAGTAGCCATGTCAGGTGAAATAAACACCCTTGGACATTACCTGAACAACATCTCTGAAAAGAACAGGCATACCCGGGATTTTACTTTGAACAGCCTCACCAGGGCGCTAACGGAAGTCATCGCTTTTTTCCCGGTCTACAGGACTTATATAAATTCATGGACCATTACAGACAGAGACCGTCAGCACATAGAGACTGCGGTATCGAAGGCGAAAAGGAAAAATCCCGCTATCAGCGCATTCATATTCGATTTTGTCGGCGCTGTCCTTTTGCTCAGGTTCCCTGTCGACTTTAGCGAAGAAGACAAGAAGGAATGGCTCGATTTCGTGATGAGATTCCAGCAGATTACAGCGCCCGTCATGGCAAAGGGGGTTGAAGACACGGCCTTTTACGTGTATAACCGCCTCGTATCGCTCAATGAGGTCGGCGGAAGTCCTGACAGGTTCGGTCTGTCCCTGGAGGCATTTCATGGACAGAATCTGGACAGGATCAAGTTTTGGCCCTACGCCCTTATCACCACTTCCACCCATGACACAAAACGGAGCGAAGATGTAAGGGCAAGGATAAATGTCCTCTCCGAGATTCCTGAAAAATGGAGGGAATGCCTGATAAAGTGGAGCTCCCTTAACAAGAAGAAAAAGACTGCCGTGGAAGGACAGGAAGCGCCGGACCGGAATGAAGAGTGTCTTCTCTATCAGACACTTGTCGGCGCCTGGCCCCTTGGTCGGCTTGCGGAGACCGAATACGACGCCTTCAAAACGAGGATCAAGGATTATATGGTAAAGGCGCTCAGGGAGGCTAAGGTCAATACGAGCTGGATAAACCCCAACGCAGAGTATGAAGATGCGGTGATCTCTTTTATCGATGCCATCATGGCGGTTGCTCCCGGAAATAAATTTCTCATGAAATTCGAACCTTTCCAAAAGACGCTTTCGTGGTTCGGGATGCTGAATTCCCTTTCGCAGATACTCCTTAAAATAGCATCACCGGGCGTTCCGGATTTCTATCAGGGGAACGAGGTGTGGGACTTCAGCCTCGTCGATCCGGACAATCGGAGGCCTGTCAATTTTGCGGGCATGAGGGAGACACTGGCCGCTTTGAAAAAGGAGATATCAAATTCCGGATCGGATTTCACCGGGTTTCTGAGGGAACTCATTCAGAACTGGGAAGATGGTTCCATAAAACTGTATGTCACATTGCAAGCCCTGACATATCGAAAAGAGAACCACCAACTCTTTATGGAAGGAGCGTATATCCCGCTTATCGGCGATGGAGAATTAAAAGATCATATCTGCGCATTCGCGCGGCAAAGTGACAACAAAGCTGTCTTGGTCGTTGTTCCGAGATTTATGACTCAAATCCCGCGTTTCACCTATGAAGCGCAGTCTTTGGGGAAGGTATGGGAAAATACCGGGATTCTGCTCCCGGATGATATCCCCGGTAACATTTTCAATAATGTTCTGACCGGCGAAAAGTCGGAAGCCGTTCGCCGCTCGGGGAAAAGAGAATTGCCCCTTGGCCCTGTCTTTTCCGGTTTCCCCGTGGCGATGCTCAGCGGCGAGGGACCGTGAATTCTTCGGTGAGCCGGGCAATCTACAAAGATTTTTTCGGCTGGCACTCCGCCGAAGTCGAAGATCGCCACCGCCTTTGTCATGTCTCATCCCCGGCGGGAGCACCCCGTCGAATTTGTCACAGAACATGGGAATATTGACAATGATACTGGATGTGGTAGGCTTTATTAAGCATTATTAAACGGCAGCACTTTATGAAAAGGAGGAAACGGATATGCCTTATGCATCAAAGGATTACGCCAAATTGATAGGGATGAGCGGGTTCAGCGAAACACTCCTGAAGAACCATTTTACGTTGTACCAGGGGTATGTGACGAACACGAACAAGGCGCTCGATATCCTTGCACAGATGCTGAAAGACGGAAAGACGGGGGCCCCGGAATATGCCGAACTGAAGAGGAGACTCGGCTGGGAGTTCAACGGAATGAGGCTCCATGAGTACTACTTCGAAAACCTCGGAGGCAAGACGCCCCTGGACAAATACGGCGCCCTGGGCAAGCAGATGCAGTGCGACTTCGGCAGTGTTGAGGAATGGGAGAAGGACTTCAGGGCGACGGGGGCGATGAGGGGCATCGGTTGGGCGGTGTTGTATCAGGACAACGTCAGTCAAAGGGTTTTCAATTGCTGGATAAACGAGCATGATGTCGGACACCCGGCCGGGTGCGTACCGATACTGATTATGGACGTATTCGAGCACGCCTTCATGATCGATTACGGGCTGAAAAGGGCCGATTATATCGAGTCCTTTTTCAAGAATGTCGACTGGAAGGGTGCCGAATCAAGGTTGCTCAAAAAGGTGGGTTGATGCCGACCTGATCCCGCGAGCATAGAAAACCTCCCGGACCCTCTGAATGGGACCGGGAGGTTTTCATCGTAAGGCCTGAATCCCCTAACAGGAACTCTTGCACTTACAGGTGAGAGCGGACTTTTTCTGGACCTTTCTGATTGTCATATGCACACCACCTTTCATAGGGGAATCCCAGCTTCATGCCAGGGTGTCATCTGAACCCATTATATCATACATAGCGCATCTGTAGAGGTCTCTCCCCAGCGGATTGCCAAGGATCTCGGCCCTGTACCTGCAACCGCCCCTGCAGTCCTCAAGATGTCTGCAGTCGCATGTAAGGTCGGTGAGTCTGACAGGTGCTATTTTTTGCCAGCATTTCCCAAGGCCGTCGGCAACGGCGCCCGCCGGTCTGTCGGAATAGAACGTGCATTTCGAAGCCCACCCGTCTGCGGATACGGACATAAGGTGAAGACCGCAGGCAAAACCGGGCGCGCCCGAGTGGACCCAGCCTCCATATCCATATGCGAGACACCTCCCGCCTTCCACCGGGCTTACCCGCAGGTCCTTATTGCTTTTCATCCTCCCCGCTATGCACGGCACGTCAACGGTCCAGTCTTTGATACCCAACCCCCGGAAGAGTTTTTCCATCGCATCAAAGTCGCGCAAATTCGCGGAGTGGACCATGGTAGAGACGGAGACATCAAAGCCTTTGTCAAGACAGTTTCTCGCCGCATTAAGGGAATCCCGAAAAGTTCCTGTGCCCCGCAAGAGGTCGTGTGCGTCCTCAAGGCCGTCTATGCTTATCTGTATTTCATGGAAATTTAACCCTTCTAAACTCTCCCTGTTTAACAAGGTGCCGTTGGTGAGCAGGACCGTCCTGAGCGAGAATGCCGGGAGCATGCGGTTGATCTCCGCAAAGCTGCTGTGTAACAGAGGCTCTCCACCTGTAATGAGCAGTCTCAGCCCCTGCATTTTCTCGAACTCGATCAGCACCTTTCTTATGTCATCGAGGGAGAGTTCTCGCTTACCGCTTTCTCCTATATAGCAGTGTCTGCACCTCAAGTTGCACCTGTCCGTGATCTGTAACTCCAGATACCGCAGAGAATGGCGGGGAGATTTCATAAGGGGCGGCCTCCGGCACTTCACTACTTCCCGGACTAAAATGCCTTCCACGAGGCAATAGGCTGTAAATTCACGGTTTTCAGATAGCCCTCCATCCTCGGAAGAACACTCTTTGAGAAACTCGAAGGATTCGTTGTCGAGCTCGTAAAGCTCGTCCGATTCGATATTATATACCGAAGGCGTCTCGAGCCATTTGAGCGCACATGTCTCCGATAAGAAGAAGCGCATTTCTTATATTACCCCGAATCCCCGGGCGGGGCCAACACCCCGCAGCAATTAAAAAAAATAAGCGGGCAGGCCCTGGGGATCGGGGATAGGCCTGCCCTTGGGGATCGAAGGTAAGCTTTCAAAATGGGGATCATTTGGAGGGTACTTACCTTCATAATTATCTTACCACGATTGGCAGGCAATCTGCCAGTGGAATGTGCTAAAAATTCATCAGCTGGGTCAATGGGCGGCATCGACCGTAAAGACAGCCTCCCCGTCAAATAATTTTGCACCGGCCCGGTTTTTAGAGATAGTATAAATCATGGCGCTTGTACAACAACTTTGCCTTCACTTTTGTCCCTACTACAAATCCTCAAAAAATGAGGAGCTTGCCTGCAGGGGGTTTATTGAGGTGCAGTCGCTGGTAGAGAAGGGCTGGCAGATCTCCTTTCATGGCCGCGGCGGCGCGGTGCGGACGGAGACCGTAACGGCACTTGTGCAGAAAATATGCAAGGTCTGTCAGTTCCACAATGAAGATTGTGATTTCATCCTGAAAGGCCGTAAGGCTCCGCCCTGCGGCGGGTTTTTGTTGCTGGGACATCTTGTTGATGAGGGAACTATATCTATTGACGACATCGGGAAGATGGATTAATCTTTATGTATCTTCTAGTATCGAGGGGGAATCATGGAAACATTTTCATTGCGCGAAGCGGTAGAGCAGGCGGTGCAGACAGAAAGATTGGGGCATGAGTTTTACCTGGAGATGGCGAAACGTTTCAGGGACAACGCGCAGATGAAGGAGTTGTGCGAGACGCTTGCAAAGAAGGAACTTGATCATGAGAAAAGATTTTCGGAGCTGTTGGGGGATATAAGGGATGACGGTGAGGCGGACTGGGACGAGGTCTCCAAATATTTGAGGGCCATCGTCGAGTCCGAGTTTTTTCTGGGCAAAGGAAAGTCGCTGCCTTCGCTGGAAAGAGTGAAGACCGTTGCCGATGCGGTAAAGCTCGCCATGGGTTTTGAGAAAGAGACGCTGCTATATTTTTATATGATAAGGGAAGTCCTTGCGGGAAAGGACGTCATCTCCCGGATCATCGATGAAGAAAAGAGCCACATCGTCTGGCTTAACCGGTTCGCCCGAAGCGTTGCATACTAGTGCGGCAACTGATAGGATATTCGCGGCTCCTCCATGGTGCGTTCAACCTTGCGGTCACGATTCTTTTCACTTACCATGGATGGACCGGTATCAGGATAAGAAAGGAGAGGAATGCCGGTGCCGTGACGCCTTCACTTATAAAAAAACACCGGAAGGCCGGGCCTTTTTTTGCGGCTTTGGGGCTTTTCGGCTTCATGTCAGGGATCATAATAGTTTTTATACACTTTGGCGTCATCGTTAAATATCCCCCGCATCTTGCCGTAGGGTCAGTGCTGGCCCTCTGCATCGTTACGACTTATGGGATATCCAGGGGAATCAAGATCGGTTTGCCTGAGATGAGGACAATGCATTTTGCCCTTGGTCTCTGCACCTTGATCCTGTACGCTGCTCAGATCTTCTTGGGCCTTGGGTTGCTCTTTTGAGAAGCCGGCTAGTGGCCCTAACACATTCAGATACATGGCCATTCCTTTACAAAGGGCGAAAGTTGTTGTAGAATATTTCGTTTTGGGAGAGGTGGCCGAGTCGGTCGAAGGCAGCCGCCTGCTAAGCGGTTGTGGGGGTAAAACTTCACCCAGGGTTCGAATCCCTGCCTCTCCGCCATTTGGTGTTTATTGATTTGGTCTGATAATTACATGAAGGTCTGAAAGGAAGGTCTTTTAAGACTGAGTTAAATGAGGAGGTTATTATTATGAAGAAAGTCTTAGTTGTAGTCTGCAGTCTTTCGTTGCTTCTGGCAGCAGGGGCCTGCAAGAAAAAACAGGAGCAGCCGGGCATGCAGCCCTCTATGCCCGGAGCACAGCAACAACTGCCGCCCGGACATCCGGGGATGGGGCCGGGTGCACCCGGCGCCCCTGGAACTCCTGGGACCCCTGGAGCGCCTGCGATGCCTGGAGCACCTGCGATGCCTGGAGCACCTGCGATGCCTGGAGCACCTGCGATGCCTGGGACGCCTGCGATGCCTGGGACGCCTGGCGGTGTGGTGATGCCGAAAGGTGAAACGAGGGTGAGCGTTCCGGATCCTGTAAAAGGCAAATGGAAGGGCGTGGTCCTGGTAGTCGAGGATAAGACTACCAAGAAGTCGGCGGAATATAAAGTGAACCTTAACAGCGAACTCAAGATCCCGAATTCAAATCTTAAGGTTGAAGTGGGAGAATTTCTGCCTGATTTCAGGATGAACGGCCTTGAGATCACGTCCATGTCAAATGATCCCAACAACCCTGCGGTCGGGATAAAGGTCTTCGAGGGCGGCAAACAGATATTCCCTGCCCCCGGGAAAAAGTGGGGTTGGCTATACGCCAAGTTCCCCACAATGCATCCTTTTGAGCATGCGAAGTATGCTATTGGACTTAAGGAAGGAATGAAGAAAGGCTAATAGGAAATCTTAAGGTGTGCGCCCTTAGCTCAGCTGGATAGAGCGTCGGACTACGAATCCGCAGGTCGGGGGTTCGACTCCCTCAGGGCGCGCCACCTTTACCCTTGATAGAAGCCATTCTAAAGAGTGGTTAAGCTAAAAGAGACAATAAAAAAGCAGGTGTACGGACAATGCACCTGCTTTTTTATTGTCTACTATACGTTTGCAGTGGTTTCTGAAAGTTGAAACAATGGGGAATTAGTATTGGTGTGATAAAAGTGTGATAGATTGGCAGGGGTGTGATTAGAAGCTATCTTCTTGCAAGCTGCCTTTATATCGCTCTCGTCAATTATCAAATAGCGCCTGAACACAGCATCGGTCTTGTGACCCGATATCAGCATGGCGGTTTTTTGTGGCACACCTTGATGTATAAGGTTCCTAACTCCCGTCCTCCTGAGGTCATGGAACAGGCGATCATCCCTGACAATTGAAGTACTACCACAATGAGAGCAGGGTATTTTTTTGCTTGCACGTTCAGCGGTATTGACAGTAAGGGCAAAGGTGTTTTCGCAGTCACGGCAGCGAAACTGTAAAGACCCCTTGAATTTAATAATGGCACTATCAAATGATTTTCTGAATTCGCCTATCTGTTTACCGTCAGGGGTAAAGAATAGATATTTGCAGTTGGGGAACCGTGTATCTCTGATTTGCTTATGATTTAGCATGTAAGACCACAGTGCATCGTCATAAACAAAAAATACACGGGGTTCATTGTTCTTTGTCTGAATACGTCTCAAGGTAATCTTGCGTTCATTCCAAGTGACTTGGTTATGCTCAATCCTTGTAATTTCTCCTTTACGCATTCCCGAAAAATACGCGAGCATATAAACTCCTTTAACGTGAAACGGTAACAAGTCCTTGAATGCTTCATATTCTTCCGGCTCAACAAACCCCTCCCTTATATGGTCTTCGGGTAGGGATGATATTTTGAGTGGTTCTGGAATTTTGCGGGGCCTAGATTCATAAGCGAGTGTGAACATACATTGAAGGGCTGAAAGTTCCCGATTAATTGTTCCATTTTCTTTTCCTGCTTCAAGTCTGCTTTCGATATAAGCGTTAATATCATCCGTACTTATAGAGGTTGCTTTGCGGTTACTTCCCTTCCACTGTTTCATAAATCCGGCAAGGTCGTTTTTATGTAGGTTAAGATAGTCCTCCATCTGTGATATCTCAAGAACAGACATACTTAAAAAATAGCGTAATATATTTTTTGTCCGTGATACTAGACCTCGATAATCCTTGAGATTTCTTTTTTTAGGATCGGTAAGCATATCAACTGCAAGCTCAGTAAGTGTTGTGGTGTAGTGGCGCAATCCCATGAACCTTCCGTCTACTACCTCCCCTTGACGTGATTGTAAAGCACGTCTTACGGCGGTAATGGTCTTTGCCTTGCGTACGGGTTCACGGTATTGTTTTCCGTTTCGGCTATACGCTATATAGTATCGGTTACCTCTCATATAAATTCCCTTTTCAACCCATTCGTATCTTTTGCTGTCGTTCTTTGTTTCTGTTCCCATATTATTTACCTCCATTTTATTGTAACCCACTTAGAGAAGCCGGTTAACAAATTTATATATACATTCAGCCAGACCCGAAGCCGTTATGTCAATAATTAGTCAAGCACCTAGTGTAGTGTCTCATAAACGACTGGTGTTATTCTTTCTTGTCTTGCGAGAACGTGGTAATGTACAACCCGGCTGAATCTTTTCCAAAGTTTGTTTGCAGCCGGAAAGTTTTGCCATAATTGATTCTACCGTTGCTGTCCAGACAAATGGTTTTGGATCTGCATTCCAAACCTGCATGTATTCATTGATTGAGGCGACAAGATCATTGACACTGATGAAGGTGCCGCGACGTATCCGTTTCCCGGTCAACTCTCCAAACCAGCGCTCTACCAAATTCAACCAGCTTGAACTGGTCGGGATAAAATGAGGCACAAAACGCGGATGCCGCTGTAGCCAGCCTTGAACTTTTGGGTGTTTATGTGTGCCGTAATTATCCATCACTACATGCAGTTTTATTTCTGAAGGAAACTCAGCATCCAGTCGTTTCAGGAATTTTAGAAATTCCTGGTGACGATGCCGAGCATAACACTGTCCAACCACTTTGCCCTGAGCCACTTCAATGGCCGCAAAAAGTGTCGTGGTGCCGTTACGTTTGTAATCATGGGTCATGGTTCCACAACGACCTTTCTTCAAAGGCAATCCCGGTTGCGTGCGATCTAATGCCTGAATCTGACTTTTCTCGTCTACACAAAGTACAAGAGCTTTCTCTGGAGGGTTGAGATACAGACCCACCACGTCGGTAAGTTTCTCCAAGAACCTGGGGTCGCGAGATAACTTAAACTGTTTGATTCGGTGTGGCTGGAGGCTATGGCTTTGCCACACCCGATTGATCGTTGACTTGCTCACCCCTTGCTTCTTAGCCATTGCCCGGCAACTCCAGTGCGTGGCTCCGGCAGGTTTGGTTTGCAGCGTGGCGTTAACAACTGACTCAATCTTCTCTACCGTTAACTGTGGTTTACGGCCACGGCCTGCGGCGACTTCCCAGAGACAGTCGGGTCCTTCACTGTAAAAGCGATGCCGCCATAACGCTACAGTCTTATAGTTGATCTGCATGCTCATTGCTATATCTTTGTCTTGCCTGCCTGTAGCTGCAGCTAATATAATCCGACAACGTTGTGCGACCTGCTGCGGTGTTAGATGCGCACACGCCCATCGTTTTAACTCCTGGCTATCTGTTTCACTTAAGGTTATCTGCACAGCACGCCGCGACATGCATACAGTTTAGCACAAAATATTATATAACACCATCTATTTAAGGGACATTACACTAGCGTTAATTAAGGCTATTCGATATTGTGTTATTATCTATCCAGGAATCCATCTCATCTTTCGTGAGATAAATTGTTCGACCCCGTCCCCTGCGAACAAATTTCATCTCTCCTGCCGATATAATCGAGCGCAATGTCGATACAGGCATGGACATGTAGATGCTTGCCTGCTTCAGTGGGTATAGTCTCTTTTCTAGTGTTTGTGTCTTCATTTCACGGACGTAAAGTTATTTTGAGTAGTTTTGGCCGAATGATTTTCTTCTTGGCTATAGTTTTTATCTTCTGCTTATTTTTGCCCGTAATTTGAGACGTCCTTTAGTGTCAAGTCTTCTTATTAGTTCCCTTTTCTTAATACTACAGCGAAGTTTGCTTAGACAAACAAAATAGAAATCTGAATATAAATTACGTAAAGGCGCGTGAAATAGGCGATCACGGTTACGCGCATATCCGATATCTCTTCCGACAGCACTTTGATAACATTATCCAGGCCGCCGCCTCTATGCAGCGATTCGTAGATTTGTTTTAAGTCTTTCAGCTCACGAGCTTTTTTGACATATATCCCGCAAGAAATGAAGCTAATTGCGATGCTGATAAGAAGTAAAACAGCCATCATGGAGAGGAAACTCCTTTATGGATAAACTCTGAGAAATATTATTTTTGCAGTGGGGGATGAAAGCGAGGTAGGGAGACCATTAATGCCGGTATGATTAGATCGGCAGTTGTATTTTATCGCCGAATGTTATCATTATGTAGTTGCGCATCGAGGAAATGCCCGCTGTCGTTATCACGGGAACCGGCAACGGGGATGAGAGTCCTTAAATGAGCAGACATTTCAAGGCACTATGTAACATTTGTCGATTTTCTACGTCAGATGCAGCCAAGCTTGATTAGAAAGAGTTATTGTTAAGAAAAGGCATTTTATATATAATGTTACCTACGAGATATTCAGCGAATACGAACAAAAAGACCATTCTGCTCATCGACGACGATAAATCTGTACATCTGAGTCTCAAGATGGTGTTCGATAGC
>JBIOIY010000048.1:0-23466 GCA_044450345.1 Thermodesulfovibrionales bacterium
GGAGTTGTCGACCCCGTCCGACAAGGGGGAAGACCGCAGCATCTATCTTGACAATAACTACCGTAACCGATAGATGGGCTCCCGGGGTAACAGGGGTGACACGCAGGGGAAGCCATACGACGATGAACACGGGAGACCCTTGTCGATGCTGTGTATAACGGCAACTGGTGAATATAAGGAAACGAAATTTCACTGGGTCGGAAAGGGAGTCGGAGTTGCCCATAGTGTACCGTTTGTATCTCAAAGACAACATAACTTTGGGAGAGGGAAGGGGCAATACCTTCATCATGCTTCTGAAGGAGAGAAGGAAAGGAGATTGCGGCAACGCTATAAACTCCAAATGTTCCGGGATCTCCGGTGGGAGCTATACCGGAAGGCCAAGCGAGAGTGAAAGCCTCTGGAAGAAGATGATTGGAAAGCCGTGTGCGGGAAAACCGCATGCACGGTTTGACGAGGGGGAGCTGGAGATAGAACCACTCGGTTACTACGCCAGCTCTCTACTCTACTGAACTTTTCAATCCCCCCTGCAAGGTGAGATAGAGGATTTCCATATGAAAGTTAAAGTCAGTAATTCCGCCGACAAGAGGTATCAGCGCAACTGCTTCATAGCTCGTAATCTAACCGAAGGAGAGGTCATTCGTCTGCCTCTTTTTGCTCCTCGTCTTCTTCCTCTTCCTTCTTTCCCGGGACCTTGTATTCCTCCGATGCCCACGCCCCGAGATCGATGAGTTTGCACCTCTCCGAACAAAAGGGCCTGAACCGGTTTTCTTCCCATGTGGTCAGTTCCTTACAGACAGGACATCGTATCTTCACCGGACACGCCTCCCATCCTCGTTATCATTTTGAATTCTCCCGCCTTTTTTTTTCAACAGGTTTTTTAATAGAAGGCCGGAGACCGCGCCGTTGGCCACTCCGGTCAGGGTCCCCAGAAGGACAATGATGGGGCCGATTACGAACATCGCCTCCATCCTCTGTATAAAAAGGAAATAAGCGAGTGTCAGCTGGGCGGTGTTATGGAAAAATGCACCGACCAAACTCAGACCTACCGGCCCGAACATATCCCTGAACACGAGAAAAGTCAGTCCCATCGCCGCAGTGCTCGTCACACCCCCGCCGACGCTGAGGACAAAGGACGGGCCGAGAAATGTTCCGGTAAAGAGCGAAGCCAAAATCACCCTGATCAGCGTGACCGTCATTGCAGTGCGGAAGCCGTAAAGCACAAGGGCGACGACGGTCACGATGTTGGCAAGCCCCAGCCTCAGCCACGGGATGGGAGTCGGGACAAGGCTCTCGATTCCGTGCAGCGCAAGCGCATAGGCCGAAAGGACTGCGATCCGGTACTTATCCTGTAATTGCATCGACGTCCTTCGGGGAATGAGCAGCCTTGCCGCCCACAGAAATGACAATACGGTTGGGCAGGCAGACGATGACCCCTTTTGTTATCCAGCCCTGTTTTTCGCAAAGCCTGTTGGGACAGTGGGCCTCCCTGACACGAACTTTCTTGTCCTTGATTTCGATGACAGTGTCGCCGCATGGGCCCGGGACCGGAAACGTCCTGTCTTTATCCAAGGCAAACGTATAGGCGGTTTTGCCGTTTATCTCTACGACGACATCCGACCCCTTAGGCATCGCGTCCCTTGAGACGAATATTCCTGCGACCGATGCCGTGACCAGGAAGAGGAAGAGCAGCCTGTCGGCAACCGTTGTGTTTCTAATGACCGTCTTCAAACTTCACCATTCCCTTGATCCCGGGTGTTGTATGGACACCCCCGTCCTTGTCTATGATCACTGCGTCGACCCCGGCCTCTCTGACAAGCTTCATGCCCTTTTCAGGTCCTGAGACGAATACTGCCGTAGAAAACCCGTCTGCAAATACACCGCTGTCGCTTATCACAGTCACGCTCCTGCACTGACCGGCGGGATAGCCTGTTTTTGGATCCAGTATGTGATGGTATCGCATGCCGTCTTCAATGAAATATCTTTCGTAATCACCCGATGTCGATATCGCTTTGTTGGTGAGACTGGCCTTTGCGATCAGCTCGTCGGCCTCGCTCTGCTGCCGCGGGTTCTTGATCCCGATGTTCCACAATGTCCCGTCGGGTTTTAGACCGAACGCCCTTATATCTCCTGCTGCCGCAACAATCCCGGCGCCGATACCGTTTTGCTTGAGATTCGCCAATGCCAGGTCCGCCGCGTATCCCTTCGCAATACCGCCGAGGTCCATCAGCATGCCCTTTCTGCTGAGAAATACAGTAGATTTATCACGGTCAACAATTATGTCCCTGTAATTTACGAGGGAAAGTCTTTTCTTGATAGCTGAATCCGCCGGCCTTATCTTTTTAAAGAAGTCCCACATATTTATTTCAGGTCCTATTGTCGGATCAAAGGCGCCGTTGGATTTTTCCGAGATATAGACCGCCCTTTCTATCACCCTCAGGGTGTCCGGAGAGACCTTTACCGGAGTTGTCCCTGCGTTCCTGTTTATCGCGGAGAGTTCGCTTTTGCCGGAAAAAAAATTGATCTTGTCGCCGAACTGTTCGATGACCGAAAATGCCTTATCGATAGCCTTGTTCGCTTGTTCGTCCGACCCCGCAACGACCGTTACCGTCACAAGGGTATCCATAAGGGGCTTTGTTTTTTTGTACATTGAGAGTCTGCCCTTGCCGCAGGACAGGGGGAGGGCGAGCATGAAAATAAAAAAAAGGAGAAGGACCTTTGTTTTCATGAGGGCGTACCCACTAACCGTCCCCGGGAGAGCTTTTCCTTCAGGAATCTCCCTGTGTAGGATGCCGTGTTGTCCGCTATCTCTTCGGGAGTTCCTTCTGCGACGAGACGTCCCCCCTCTTCTCCGCCTTCCGGTCCAAGATCGATTAAGTAGTCGGCCGATTTTATAATATCGAGGTTATGTTCTATCACGACCACCGTGTTGCCCTGGTCGACGAGCATATTCAGGACGTCGAGCAGCCTCTGGATGTCTACGAAATGGAGGCCGGTTGTCGGCTCGTCGAAGATATAGAGGGTCCTGCCCGACGATTTCCTGCCGAGTTCACGCGAAAGCCTTATGCGCTGCGCTTCTCCGCCGGACAGTGTTGTGGCAGGTTGTCCCAATTGGAGATACCCGAGGCCTATCTCCTCAAGGACCTCGAGCCGCCTTCGGATATGGGGGATGTTTTCGAAAAACCGGAGCGCCTCCGATACGGTCATATCGAGGACATCGGCAATGTTCTTGTCCTTATAGGTGATATCGAGCGTCTCGGCATTGTACCTCCGCCCTTTACACTTGTCGCATACCACGTAGACATTCGGCAGAAAATGCATCTCGACCTTGATCAGGCCGTTTCCTTTGCAGGATTCGCACCGGCCGCCCGAAACATTGAAACTGAACCTCGAGGTCTTATAGCCCCTCACCCTCGATTCGGGAAGCAGGGCGAAAAGGTCCCTGATGAAGGAGAAGAACCCTGTATATGTCGCGGGGTTGGAACGGGGCGTCCGTCCTATAGGCGCCTGGTCGACGCTTACGACGCGGTCGATGAGGTCCAGTCCGGTGATCTTCTCATGTCGTCCCGGCGGGAGCAGTTCCAGTCCCGTTGAAAATTTTTTTCCGGCCGCCCGGTAAAGGATATCGAAGATCAGCGTGCTTTTCCCGGAGCCTGACACCCCGGTGACGCAGGTAAAGAGCCCCAGGGGGATATCAGCGTCGAGGTCCCTGAGATTATGTTCCGACGCGCCCCGTATTCCTATAAAGCCGTCAGGCGTTCTTCTCCTTGCCGGTATTTCTATCGACAGGGCCCCGCTGATATACCGGCCGGTCAGCGACCTCTCATCTTTCTCTATCTGTGCCGGCGTTCCCGCCGCAACGACCCATCCTCCCCTGACGCCCGCGCCCGGCCCCATGTCTATAATATAGTCGGCCCACCTGATCGTCTCTTCGTCATGCTCGACTATGATGATCGTATTGCCTGCGTCCCTTATCGAAGAAAGGCTGTCGAGGAGTCTTGTGCAGTCCCTCGGGTGGAGTCCGATGCTCGGTTCGTCGAGCACGTACAGGACACCCGTAAGGGAGGAGCCCATCTGGGTGGCAAGCCTGATCCTCTGCGCCTCTCCTCCGGAAAGGGAGAGTGACGGCCTGTCGAGCGTGAGATATCCGAGACCGACCTTTACGAGAAAGGAGAGCCTGTCGTTGACTTCTTTGAGGATGCGCGAGGCTATTATGCGCTCCCTCTCGGTCAATTTCAGCCTTTCGAGGAAGGAGAGCGCTTCATTGACCGACATCCTGCTGAGCTCGCCGATGTGAATTTCCCCGAACTTCACGCTCAGCGCCTCGCGTCTCAACCTGAAGCCCTTGCAGGCACGGCAAAAGCGCTGCCCGCCGGGTTCAAGACTGTCTTCGGATATGTCCCTGAAGCCGAGGCCGTCGCATGTCGGGCATGCACCCGCCTTGCTGTTGAATGAGAAGAACCTCGGCGATATCTCCGGATAACTTATCCCGCATTTCTGGCATGCAGTCGTCGTTGAGAACAGGATGTCCTTATTGTCCTTGAGCAGGTTTGCCACCACGGTGTCCGAATACTTGAAAGCGGTATCGACCGCCTCCTTCAACTGACGTTCGATGCCGCCCCTGATGATGAGTCTGTCGATGACTATCTCTATCGTATGGCGTTTTTTCTTTTCGAGGATTATCTCCTGGGTAAGGTCCGCCATTTCATTGTCGATCCTCGCCCTGACGAACCCCTCATTCCTCATCTCCTGGAGTTCCTTCCTGTAATTGCCTTTCCTGTCCTTGACGATCGGGGCGAGGACCTGGATCCTTGTGCCCTCCGGCAGGGCAAGGATCCCCTGCATGACGTCCCCGGCTTCCTGCGTGGAGATCTCGGACCCGCAGTTATAGCAAAAGGCGGTCCCCAGTCTCGTATAAAGTACGCGCAGATAATCGTATATCTCCGTGATCGTGCCGAGCGTCGAGCGGGGGCTCCTGCTAACCGTCTTCTGGTCTATCGCGATCGAAGGCGAAAGACCTTCGATAAAATCGACGTCGGGTTTCTGGAGCTGTTCGAGGAACTGCCGCGAATATGCCGAGAGGCTTTCGACGTAGCGCCTCTGGCCTTCCGCGTAAATCGTGTCTATGGCGAGGGAGGATTTTCCGGAGCCCGACGGGCCGGTGATTACGGTGACCGCCTGCCTCGGTATCTTCAGGTCGATGTTCTTGAGGTTGTGTTCCCTCGCGCCCTTTATGTTGATGTATTTCTGCATGCCTTGTCTTTTACTATAACCGAATATATTCGCATAAGTTAAGGGAACCCATGCAATTGTCGGGTGGCGGGTTAGGTGCACTTTTACCGTGAGCTCGTGTAAAATGTAATCATATGAAGAAAATAGTCTTATTGGTATTCATTCTCCTGGCAGCAAGCGCCGTCTCGTATGCGCAGCCTGTGATACGTTTCGAAAAAGTGGAAGACGATCTCGGGACGATAACCCAGAAAGAGGACAGGGTCGAGCATGTCTTCGAATTCGAGAACCGGGGCGACATGGACCTTCTGATAGAGAAGCTGGTCCCCTCCTGAGGCTGCACCGCAGCGATGGCTAGTTCGAGCCGTCTCAAGCCGGGAGAAAGAGGGATGATAAAACTATCGGTGGACATCAGGGGGAAACTCGGGGCCATGTACAAGACTGTCCAGGTCCACACAAACGATCCCCTCACGCCTCAAGTTACACTCGCGGTCAGTATGGGCATAAAGGACCTCGCCCATATGAAGAAGTATTCCGCATCAGAGATATTCAACGGGACCTGCAAGAGTTGTCATGTGCTGCAGGGCAAGGGAAAGCAGAGCTTTGACCTCTTTGTCGCCGACTGCATCATGTGCCACGCCGCGGGTAAGATCGCCTCTGCCGCGCGCGATTTGCAGCAGAAGTCCGAAGAGCGCATAGAAAGGGCGATCAGAGAGGGGTTAGACAAGACATCGATGCCGGGATGGGATTCGAGACACGGCGGACCCCTCGGGGAGGAAGAGATCAGGAGTCTTGTCGATTACCTCAGGCCGGCTGCCGGGAACAGATAATTCATAATATGAGCGCGATTTTTCAGAAAATAACCCTTTATCTCAGGATGATAAAATTTTCGCATTCGATCTTCGCGCTTCCGTTCGCCTTCACGTCTGCCCTGATCGCGGCGTCCGGGGTCCCCTTGCCAAGGCAGATATTCTGGATAGTCGTGGCGATGGTCGGGGCGAGGTCGGGTGCGATGGGTCTGAACAGGATAATCGACAGGGGGATCGATGCCGCAAATCCACGCACCGCCGGAAGGGAACTGCCAAGAGGGGCGATAGGCGCGGCAGAGACTGTTTTATTCGTAGTCGTCTCTTTCGGCTTTATGGTACTCGCCGCATATATGCTTAATCCTCTTTGTCTGAGACTGTCGCCTGTTGCGATAGCCGTCCTTTTTATGTATTCATACACCAAGAGGTTTACATGGGCGTCACATTTTGTCCTCGGCCTTGCGATATCCGCCTCTCCGCTTGGGGCGTGGATGGCGGTGAAGGGGACCTTTGATCCTGCAATCATACCGCTTGCCTTAGCCGTTATATTCTGGCTTGCCGGTTTCGACGTGCTCTATGCGCTCCAGGACCTCGACTTCGACAGAAGTCACGGGCTCTACTCGGTTCCCAAAAGGTTCGGTGTGAAGAAGTCGCTCTATCTTTCGAGGTCGCTCCACGCGGCCAGTTTTTTCCTCCTTGTCTCGAACGGCCTTATGTTCAGTCTCGGCGCTTTTTACTGGACCGGCATGCTCGTCACTGCAGGACTATTTATCTACGAACACTCACTCATAAAGGAGAATGACCTCAGCAAACTGGACATGGCCTTTTTCAACATGAACGGCTATATCAGCATGACGGTCTTCCTCTTTACGCTGATGGACTTTCTCGTATGAAAAGGTATGTCCTCGGAATAACCGGGGCGACCGGCCCTGCCGTCGGACTGCGTGTTCTGAAGGAGCTTTCGAGGACTGCCGAAGTCCACGTGATCATCTCCCGTCAGTCTTTTTCCATCATCCTTGAGGAGACCGGTGCGGATCTGTCGGACGAAACCGCTGCGACGGTTGAGAAGAGGCTCAGGAAGTTTGCTGCATCGAAGAATATTTATTATCATGACGAAGGTGATTTCGAGGCGCCCGTGGCGAGCGGTTCGTTTAAGACCGACGGGATGTTCGTTGTGCCGTGCTCGATGAAGAGCCTCTCAGGGATTGCTAACGGCTATGCGAACAGTCTCATCGAACGTGCTGCAGACGTAACGATCAAAGAGGGAAGGGCGCTGCTCCTTGCGCCGAGGGAGATGCCCTTCAGCGCCATCCATCTCGAAAATATGCTGAAGCTGGCCAGGCTGGGCGTAAAGATCGCCCCTCCGGTGATGGGTTTTTATCACGGCCCGAAGAGCCTGGACGATATGGTCGATTTCGTAGCCGGAAAGATCCTCGATGCGATGGGAGTAGAACACGAGATCTTCAGAAGATGGGGGACAAAGAAAAAGAAGTAGGGCCAGAGTTTATGGACAGCCTCTATTTATGACAACCGGCGCCTCCTATCTGAAACGTTGCCGCTGGAAATGCGGAATAGCACCGACGAGTCCGCAGGTATTAGAACTCGAAACTATTGAAGATTTCCTACAGTAATGTGCACGCAGGACTACTTAGCAATATTGGGCGAGGTTTGGATCGAAAGCAATTCCGTTAGAGCGGTTCCAGTGCAAATTCCATGAGAGAGGTCCCAAAGAGAGCCTCTCTGCATGGAAGAGGGCTTTAAGGAATCACAAAAACTGTTATCCAATGGTAATAGCTCATCAGACTCCCTGGCGGAGTTACTAATATATGGACGGTATATGTCCCTGACGGCAATATAGAAATTGGCAGAGTGCGGAAGAGGGCCTCGCCCACAGGCCCGGTCGTATTCTGCTTCCAGGGCATAGCTCCTGGAGGAGGTGTCCCTGCCGAGAGTGCCTGGATTACAGTATTGATGGAGAACGACTGAAAGGTTCGGTCCGGCTTTAAATTTTTGATAGTCGATGGGTCTGCCGAAGAAGCATATGCCAGGTAAATATCCACATTACCAGTAAATGGCAGGAACCACGCTTCGAAATTGAGAAGACCGGTGGTTAAATCTCCCACTGCAAAAGGCATGGCATCTCCAGGATTCGGGCGGAGGAGAGGATCGATACTCTGAGCATAGGGATGGCTTTCACGATCAGTAGGCACAAACATCACCGCATGTTCGACAGAGCCTATATCCACCCCGGCGCCCACAGGCCGCTTTACTCCTCTTTGGTCCGTGGCAGGTGCGCCGTTGCTGTCGCCCGTGTCAATGGCGGGGCTTCCCGGAAGCAGATCATAGGTCTGCGTATATCCGCCGTTATTCTCAAACGGCCCAAGAAGAGGGTCTGTGTTGTTAAGGTCGCCCGGGGCATTCAGAGCACAGGTAGCGTCGCTCGATATGTTATGCCCCTGAGAGGTGACGGGACCCAGGCAATTTCCTCCCGAAGGACTATTAGCGACGATTGTATTTTTCAGCGTCGTAACAGGGTTCGTGTTGCTGCCTTTGTTGTTCAGGACACCACCACCATTGGGTGAGGAGTTGTCGCTGATTGTTGCGTTAAGAATGCTTAGGCTGCCGTTATTGTTGAAAACACCTCCACCTATTGTGCCTGCGGTGTTCCCGCTGACAGTGCCATTTGTTACCGTCATGATGCCGGTATAGTGAAAGATCCCGCCGCCGACCACCGCACTGTTACCACTGAAGGTTACGTTGTTCATATTTACAGTGCCATTGAAGTTGTTGATGCCGCCGCCGTTATTGGCGGCACTGTTACCACTGATGGTAATATCTGATAGTGTCAGCGTGGCAATAGTTGAGCCGCCTGGGGTTGAACTGCAGGTGGTGGGACCAACAAAAATGCCACCGGCATCACCCGCTGACGTGTTGCCGGAAATTATGCCCGAACGCTTGTCGAGGCTACCGCCATTGGAAATACCTCCACCAGCGCTTGTAGTGGGCGTTGTCACGCTATTATTAGTGATATTGGCGCCATCAATGCTTGTGGAGGAACCCTGCGCTGCGCAAATTCCGCCACCTTCGTGTCGTGCGCTGTTACCATTGACTGTCCCCCCAAACATATTCAAAACACCCTCGTTCCAAATACCACCGCCAGAAAATGCTGTGTTTCCAGAAATCGTGCAATCATAGCAGGTTACACTGCTCGGGAGATCGATATAAAGACCGCCTCCGCCACCCAGGGTACTATTGCCAGAGATATTGCAATTCGCCATCGTCAAGGAGCTGTCGAGAACTACTATTCCGCCGCCACTGTTGTTTAGACAGTTGACATTGGTTAGTGTAAGGTCGCAGCTAGAGCAGAGAATACCGGCTGTTCGCGCATTTTCTATGCTAAGATCGGAGATGAAAACTCTAGGGCGCGGTTTCCCACTAATCCCACTAACGCTAAAACCTGTTGTACCAGGAGGACCATTTATCTGAAGAGAATAAGATTCCGGACCGGAGATTGTTAAGTCCTTGTCAGTAATGGGGATTAAGCCAGTCAAATTGATAGGACCTTTGACACTGGGATCAAAGATGATAGTGTCACCGGAATTCGCTTTACCCACCGCATCTCGAAGCGAGCCAAGGCCGCTGTCATTTGAATTCGTGACAATGAGGGTGGCGGCCTGCGATTCTGACACGATGCCTATCCCCACCGATATTAGTGTTAATGCTACCACACAAAGATATAGTCTTCTCCGGAACCCGTTTTGTTTGACTACTCGCACACTTGCCATCTTGACCTCCTTAACCCTCTTTATAAAGGTGTCTATAGAAAAATGTCACTTTTCCCATGATTGTAAAAACATAAACACTAAGGCTTATTCGCCAAATAATTATCTGGCATATTCTTAAATAAAAAGGCAGAACTTACCGAAAAGATTGCCTCTTCTCTCTTGCTCTTTTTCATTAGGGAGACCTATCAATCTCAGTTTCGCTGATCGTCTTCAATGGATTGCGTTTCCCCTTATGTCTGCACAGTGGTTGTCCCTAATGTCCCGAGAAACCGTTTCCAACGGGATAATCTTAGGAACCAGCATGCCTTCATGCTGCCGCGAAACAGGAGTCGTGTGTTCCCCCTGTCTCATGACAGACCTACAAAGGGCGGCCGCAATCCAACATGCGATCTACTTACCCTTAATAAAGATGATTCAGTATCAGGTCAAACATCCTCTCTGGTGCATTATTATTGACCAACAACAAAGGAATAACCGTGTGTTGATACGGAAGTCCCGTCAGGAGCGTATAGGACAGCCCAAAGAAAGTAAGTTCCCGCAGGAAGCGGGGGGATGTTTTGATTAGTTACAAAGCTGCCAGCACCAGTGGTGACCGTGACGTTCGGGGCGATGACTACCTGACCGACACTGTTTGTGACCACCAATATCAACTTTTGAGAGCCGCTTTGTGCAACTATCGTGTATGCCACATAAAGGTACACTGTGTCAGTAACAGCAAACACAGGCTGGTGTGGAGCAAACCCTTGCGTAAGTGGTGGGCCAGCGGTGTATACGTCCTGTATGTAAGACTTATCTGCGACCGCGGCTTCAGCGGTTACGAGACTGAAAGCCAAAACCATAACTACTGCTACTGTGACCGAAAAAAACTTAAACATAGCATCCTCCTTTTTACTGAACTGTTCACATTGCGTCTAAGCCGCCAAAGAGAGACGAACTACTGAGTACACGCAAATCCATTTTCCCCCGATCATAAGTCACTTCCACAGGGGCTAAAAGCAAACCGCTTTGATTGCCAACCACCTAATCAAAGTGTATCCTTTTAATATCGGTTGTCAAGACAGTCCCCTGGCCTTTTAATCTCCCACTGGGTAGCCCTTGATCCAGGGCTTGGGATAATGGATTAGGCGTTCAGAGAAGTGCTGTTCCAGTAAGCTGCTTGATCTATGCACCGCAAAGGCTCTGGTTGTAAACGCAGTCGTACAAGGGAAGACTTGTCCAGAAGAACAAAAAGAAAAAAGAAGTTCTCTACTCTTTATAAGTCATTCACCCCATGTTTACAAATGCCAATTTCCGATTGAAATCTTCATAAACGTAGCAGGGTCCCTGGATGCGGCTTTCAGGAAGAAGTGAACGCTAAAGTTTGCCGATGCGGCAACTGAGACTTTTACCCCATGCACTATGGGCAATCATTGTTCATCACGACATGCTGAATATTACGATAAATGTAATCCCGCATAAGCGTCTTCAGCACGTCGAGCTGCTCGGGAATGGGCCGATATTGTGACTCCAAAGCCTCGCTGTCCCGGGTTTAAAGTTTCTCATCCTCCTTCACACCCTCTATGAGAAGATAGACATCATGCTTCAGAAACGTAGTGCGAGTCACCTTTAATTGCCCCATCTCGGCCAAATGCGCGAGGGTACGCCTGTCGAAACGCGCCCCATAGACCTTCTCAACAAAGGGGGCAAAGAAGTCCTGCCTTTTTCTTATCTTTGGCGTCTTGGAATAAATCATTTCGAGGAGGCGGAAGCGTCCCCCCGGCTTCAACACCCTCGCGAACTGTTCGAGCACCGAGCGCTGCAGTTCTTCAGGAATAACGCAACACAAGTACGTCGCAATGACCCAGTCGTGACTGCCCGATGGTATCGACGCCATGTTGCAGGCGTCTTCAAGAACAAAGTCCACTCTGCACCTGGCATGACGCGCCCGCCGCCTTGCGCGCTTGAGCATCGCGGAGCTGAGGTCAATGGCGGTGAGTTCCACGTCGGTATGATAGTATTTCAAGTTACGACCTGTGCCGACCCCTGCCTCGAGAACGCGTCCTCCGAGGTCGCCCACCAAAGACGGTCTCCATTTCCTGTACTGCCGCTCCCACGGGCAATCGAGTATATCGTAAAGCCAAGCCGTTATTTCATATCTGTCGAGATTCGCGCGGGTTTTCGGATGAAGATTTCTGAAATACACGGTGCTTTTCACTATGGGTATATTCTAGCGCAAATTGTCCGGTCGCAGATGCGATCGATAAACGCCCTCGTTTCTACCCTTTTGAGAAGAAGGCGTCCATCGACTATAGGAAGGAGGTGACACTATAAGGAAGGTTTGTTCGCCAAGGTTTCGATCAATGTATTAATTTTTACTTTCTGCTCATCATTTAGGTCAATAAACATAAGCCCAAATCCAATTCCCGGCTGACAATGTTTGACCTCTGCCTTGAGCACTAGCTTCTCTCCCTTAAAAGGGATAGTTACGTCAACTACGTTATTTTCTTCAAAAGAGTGAACTGCACTAATGTAAAGACCACGCTCACTGATATCACTACTTGTGCACCGTTTTGCACCGTCCACCGTAATGTCCTCTATAAAAACAAATCTTTCGTATTTTCTTTTGTCTTCCATATTTTGGCTGTCCGCTAGTCTTCATTATAATATTAGAAAACAATATTATCAATGAAAATAATCCACATTTCCAGTTGAAGTCTGCACCATTTCGTCATGCTTTAGAAGAGGAGGAAGGAGTTTTCTAATCTACGAGCATTTCCTTGATGACTGCCTTCACTTTTTTTACCGTCTTTTTGTCGAGTGAGCCGAGTTTTTCCGTGAGCCTCTTCTTGTCAACCGTTCTTATCTGATCGAGAACGATCCAGCCGGTCTTCTCCTGCAAGAAGACGTTCACCCTCGTAGGGTAGGCATGTGACTTGGTCGTCATCGGGGCTACCATAATTTGTTTTTTATGATCAACATCATATCCTTTAATCTACCATCTGTTAAAATAGTTATATGGGAATATTAAAAGAAGGATGTCCGGGAAGCAGGGAGATAAGGACCCCTTATCCTGAAGAGGTGACGTGTTTCTGGTGCGAAACGGCGAATGAGATGTGGACGGACGAGGTCGAGACGGATTGTAAGAGATGCGGGAAGAAAGTGACCCGCGAGATGGGACCTTCCTGTATCGAATGGTGTCCCGCCGCGAGGGAATGTGTCGGCGCCGAGAAATACGAGAGGCTGATGAAGTCGATCAAGGCACAGGCCGGCGGGGCAAAATAAAAAAGCCCCTTTGAAAAAGGGGCTTCAAGTTTTCAGTTATTTTATCAAACTCTCGTGACGTTCACCGCCTTCGGACCTTTCGGACCATCAGCCAATTCGAATGAAACAGCCTGGCCTTCGGAAAGTGTTTTAAACCCATTGGCCTGAATCTCCGAATAATGAACAAAGATGTCTCCCCCGTCTTCGCTTGTGATGAACCCATACCCTTTGGTTTCGTTAAACCACTTCACTGTTCCTCTCTGCTGCATGCTGCTTTCTCCTCCCAGTAAGAAATATAGATCAGTGTGAGTTCCGGAAATCCAAAAAAAACCGCAAAGCTCAAAGTCTTTGCGGCCCTGTCGTAAGACAAAAACTTCCGAAACTTATGAAAAAATATGACATAGAAACAGTCGAAAGGTCAAGATTTTTTCTGGCGGTTCGCAGAAGGTTCGGCTGGAATCAACAGGGTGTTTTCGCGGGCGTGAAAGTGAAACCGGAAAAAGAATATAATAGACCGATGCTGATAGCCGGACTGACGGGAAATTTCGGGATGGGAAAAAGCCATGTCCTCTCCCTCTTCGGGGAATTCGGAGCGGTCACGCTCGAAAGCGACCGGATCGTTGGGATGCTCCTGAGTGAGGAGGGGGTCGTTGTAAAAGTGAAGGGCCTGTTGGGAAACGACGTGGCGACCCCCGCTGGGACCCTCGACAAGAAGGCGATCGCCGATAAGATATTTCATGACCGGGAATTAAAGGAGAAACTCGAGGCGTTGCTGCACCCCCTGGTATTCGAAAAGGCGGAGGATTTCATCAGTAAGATAGGGAACAGGGATTCTGTCGTGATAGTCGAGGTCCCCTTGCTTTTTGAGGGAAATTACCAGGACAGGTTCGAAAAGATCATTACGGTCTATACCTCAGATGAAACGGCACTCGAGCGACTCGATAGGTCGGGTGTCCCGAGAAGAGATGCACTTGCAAGGATGAAAAACCAATTGCCTATTTCCGAGAAGAAGCGTCGGGCCGATTACCTGATCGACAACGGCGGCTCGAAGGAGGAGACGAGAAGGCAGGTGGAAGAGGTATACAGTTCGCTTCGCAAAGAGTTGACGAAGCGGAAGAGTTGAGCCTGTGTGGCCGAACGGTTATCAGACCTCCTGATTTCAAAGGCAGGGTCAATATGCCCAATAAGGGCCGCTGCCGAGGCCCGATGCGGTCCCCTCGATTCCTAAAAAAACGTCTTTCCCGAAGAAAAACGGGAGCCCCCAGTCAAAATCGCCAGGCTCATCTCCTCCGATGTTGGAAAACGCGCGGTTAGACGAGTTCAGCAGACTGATGAAATCTCCTATTTGAAACGCCACACTGCCGGCCGAAGGACCGAAGGCGCCCATGTTTATCGCGGAGAGGTCCGCGATTGACGGCGGACAGAACCAGCCCCTATTAGGCAAGGCACAGGACGGAAGCAGCCCCGACGAGGGTGGCGGGAAAAAAAGGCCGTTTGATCCGGTGTCGATGAAACTGGTGTAAAGGGAACCATCGAAACTGGTGCCGATGTTTCCGAACTGGTCGGTGGCATATGTTATTACACCGGAAGGGGTGTTGTTGGCCCGGGTGCCGACGCCTAAAACGAAATAGCCGCTCGATGAAGGAGATCCGTCCGGCAATACGCCCGGAAGCCGGACCATCAGCCCGTTATTGTCGAGGGGGAGAAGGGCTACGGGATTCGGGACCTGGTCTGACAAGGCGACCGTCGTTGCCTGGCAGCCAGATCCGCTGCAGGCGTAATACATGCCATTAGTGCGAAGTCTCGAACAGGTCGGACCGCAGTCTTCCGCAAGAGGACCGATGCCGAGGATCCCGGTATACCCGGCTTCCTCCGGACTCGAGTCCGCATTGCTGCAGGCAGCGGGAGGAAGGCCGAAGGCAGCATCGATGACCTGGATCGGGACGCGAACGGCAGGCTCATTTCCCAGGATAACGTCCGCAGTCTGGACGGGGCCCCAATCCGCCGAGCCGTCGCCGAAGTGGATGCACTCGGCGAGAGAACCAGTGCTCCCGGTTACCTGATCGAGCGTTATGTGCAGTGCCTGCTTGAATATCCGCAACCCGGTACTTCCGGTATCGAGTAATACGTCATCGATCGTCTGACACGCAGAAGTGCCGGGAGAGCAGACCGTTACGCTGACGCACGGCTTGTTTTCATATGAGCCCGGGGCACAGAGAGCGCCGTTTACCGTGACTGGGACCACGTTATCTCCGAAGAGGGCTGTTGTTTTCCAGAGGTAGTAACTGGAAAGGCTGCCGGCAGGTGTGACGAGGAGATAGAGGGAATAAGTCCCTTGCGGCAGCGAAGAGACAGCCATGCTCCTGAGCACCTTCTCATCGAAGTTGCCGGACGTATTGGCCATCCACGGGCTAAACGTAACAGAAGAGAGTTGGAACGTGCCGTTCGGCGTCAGGCTGTTGAGTGGTACATGCTGCAAGGTGACATTATCAGGCATCAAGATATAGATGTAGTCCGGGTTTATCGCGGGAGCGTATATACCGACATAGATATCAACCGGGCCGGAAAACTCGCCGATGCCGATTTGTAAAGTGACTGTTGTTCCCCCCGTTGCCGCGGAACCCAGCCCGATAGGCATAGCCCGCGCGGGGTCTGTGCTTACCACCGGCAGGGTCATCGGGCCATACGACGGGAAGACATGCTGACCTGACGGCACCGCCATCGACGAACTCCAGACAGCAGGGGCAAAGGCCGCGCCGGCAGCAAGAAACAGAGAAAGACAGAGTATCTTAATTGATTTCATCGGCGTTCACCCCGAAGGGGACCAGGGCCGGTGCATAGGCGCGCCCCTGAAGGTTTCGCATATGCCCCCATTTCTCCACTACGATGCGGTCGGTCTTAACCTGCATTCGTCTGTGTCCCGGCCTGCGGGGAGTCTGTTGCAGGGCCTCCTGATATTCGTCGCTATAAGGGCCCAAAAGCTGCGTGAGATCAGGGTGGAGGAGTCCTTTCCAGGCAACGCCGAACACTATCCCGGACGGCGATACGTATTGTCTGACGACGGTTGAACCGGAATCGATTTCATGAATCGTATACCCGTTGTGGGCAGTTGCGCTGTTCCGCAAGGACAAGAGCGCCTCCCGGTCTGCCGCGATCGACTCTTCAGTTTCCCCCAGCGCGGCACTGACCCGTTTATCGCTTGCAAAAAAAGCCGCCGCAAGACAGAGACTAAAGATCAATGCGTATAGTATTCGTTTCATATATTGGATTTTCCTGTCCGGTAAAGGCAATATATTAGTCTATCAGAAATTGTCCGTACAGCGCACTTATTGCCGGTGTTGCAACCCGCAGCCCCTCTTTCCGGCGAAGCCTTGCCATCCGAATGAGCAAGGGAGACTGCTTAAGGGCAGGCCATATCTGCCGGCGGTTACGCCGGGTCCACGTCGACCGCGATTTTTAAGCCCTTTACCCCTTCATACATATGCAGGACCGATCTCGCCGCATCGTTCAGGGCCTTTCTGCTGCCGGACTTGAGGAAGACAGAGAATTCATCTTTCCTTTTTTTATTTTTGGATGCAACCGGGCCGAGTATTTCAATACCTTTTCCGACGTCCCTGATCTTCGCGAAGAATGCGTCCCCGAGACGGCTGTTTCCCGAGACCGTGATTTCCATGAGTTTCGAATAGGGAGGATATGCAAGCTCCTTTCTTGCAGCGAGTTCCTCTTTTACGAAGGCGTCATAATCGCCCTTTTTTAAATGCCGGAAAAGGCTGTTTTGCGGGAGCCTTGTCTGTACCAGGACGTCACCGCCCGGTTCAGCCAGGTCGATCACGGTCGACAGCTCACGATACGCCTTTTCGGAGGCCCTAAAATCCGGGAAATTCAGATAGGCATCCGTATTCAGGACAGCGGCCAGAGAAAACTTTTCGGCCGCTCCGATCCGCTTCGTCATCATCTTCGTCCCGATGATTATATTCGAAGAATCCCGGGAAAGACTCCCGAGGAGTTTCCTGACCTCCGATTTTTTCTTCACTCCGTCACTGTCGAACCTGAGCGATTCCATGCCGAAGAGTTCTTCTATCTCTTCCTGCACCCGCTGCGTGCCGGAGCCCCGAAGCTCGATATGAAGCCCCCCGCATCTTCCGCACCTTTCCGGTACGGCGCGGGCCTTGCCGCAGTAGTGGCATTTCAGGGCTTTTTCATCCCTGTGCATTACAAGAGGTATGTCACAGTTGTCGCACCTTTCCTCATGGCCGCAGTCGGCGCAAAGAAGAAGGGTGGAATAGCCCCGTCTGTTGACCACGAACATTATTTTTTTCTTTGCCTTCAGCTTATTCCGTGCGGCATCGAAGACCTCCTTGGAGATGCCGGGCCTTACCTTCCTGGCGTATCTCATATCGATTATCGTTACCCGCGGCCGCCTGACCTGCACGGCCGGTTTAAGGGGAATATATTTTTGCGTCAGGGCGTTGAAGGAAGATTCGATAGACGGCGTGACCGAAGAAAGGAGCACTGTGCACTTTTCGAGGAAACCCCTCATCACTGCCACATCCCGGATATTATATCTGAGCCCTTCTTCGAGTTTGTACGAGCCGCTGTCTTCATGGACGACTGCGATCAGGGACACGTTCTTTATCGGCGCGAAGAGGGCGGCCCTCGTCCCTATGACGATGTCATGCTTCCCTGAAATGATGCCCGCCAGAGACTCGGAACGTTTCCCCCGTGAGATCCCGCCATGGAGCAGACAGGCCCTGTCCTCCAAAAATCCCGAGGCCGCCGAATAGAAAGTTTCCGCCTGGGAGACCTCCGGAAAGATCACTATCACGTTACTCAAAGCGGCCTGCAGCAGGTTCGATATAAAAGAGTATTCATAGCTAGTGGAGGGTGCGTGGACGAGGAAGGTGCGGTATCGTTTCTCGGCGGCGGATTCTCGTATCAGGGCGACTTCTTCCGGAGGGACATCGAGGAGGCTGAATCGGGGGCCTTCCCCCTTTTTTGCGGTCTTTCTTGCTTTCACCCTTACGAACAACTCCTTCGGGGCGATCTGCTGGAGTACGCTTCCTTCAGAGGCAAGGTAGTAGTCCGACATCCAGCGAAGAAGCTTCAACATGCCTTTTCCCAGGACCGGGAAATCGCCGTCAATTGATGAAAATTCCTTAATCGGTCCTGCGGGGGGAGACGCAGTTGCCTCCAGAATGATACCCTTCGCGGTCCTGTTTCTGAGGGGTGCGGATACGATCATCCCGGGCCTGGCCTGTCCCGAAAGATGTTCAGGACATTTGTAGGTCAGGGGCCGGAGGTTGACCGGGAATACAATATCGAAATAGTGCACAAGTAATTTTATCATACGTTAAACTTTGGCACACAGTCGGAGGTATCAGAACAGTATCCTTCTTTTTTTATTAATGACCTTAAACCCTTCGAACCACAGTATGCTCACCGCTCCCGCGACCAGACAGACCAGCAGATCGAAGGCGTGAAGGGTGCTGAACCTGAAGAGGTCGCGGAGGAAGGGCACGTAGATCACGAAGGCCAGGAAAAAAAACGCGCCTCCCGCGACAGACCAAAAGGCCGCATTGGGTGTGCGGAGCGAATCGAACATGGAGCGGGTCCAGGACCTGTTGGTCATTATCAGGCCGATATTTGCGATAATGAGAGTGGTGAAACTGAGTGCCCTGGCTTCGTATTCCCCCAGCCCCCTTTGCATGGCGACAAGAAAGACGGCAAGGACTATGCAGAGCACGCCTACACCCTGAAGCAGGCTGAAGGCGAGCGTCCGCCTGTTGAACATGGGGTCTGTGAGATCGCGCGGCGGACGCATCATCACGGCTGCCTCTTCGGCCTCGGCCTCAAAGACTATGGAGCAGGCAGGGTCGATGATCAGTTCGAGAAAGACGATATGCACCGGAAGAAGGACAAGGGGCCAGTTGAAAACAACCGGGATCAGGGACATTCCCGCTATGGGCACATGGACGGCCATGATATAGGCCATCGCCTTTTTGATGTTATCGAATATCCTTCTGCCCATCCTCACCGCCTGCACGATCGACGAGAAGTCGTCGTCCAGCAGAACGATTGCTGAGGCCTCACGGGCGACATCGGTCCCCCTCCCCCCCATGGCGATGCCGATGTGGGCGGATTTGAGCGCCGCCGCGTCGTTGACCCCGTCGCCGGTCATCGCCACCACTTCACCGACTGCCTTGAGCGCATTGACCAGACGGAGTTTCTGTTCGGGGACGACCCTTGCAAAGATGTTCACCGTCCTGATCCGTTTCTGCAGTTCAGCTTCATCCATCTTTTCCAGTTCCTGCCCTGTGATGACATTTTCAGGCTGTTTCAACCCTATCTGTTTCCCTATATTCTGGGCGGTGACGGGATAATCTCCCGTGATCATCACCACGCGGATGCCTGCCTCGTAACATTCGCGTATCGCCTCTGCCACGCCCGGACGCACAGGGTCGGCAAGACCTATAAGACCCAGGAAATCGAATGTGAAGTCGTGCTGTTCGCCGGGGAGGGAGGGCTCACTGAATTGCGCCTTTGCGACCCCGATTACCCGAAGCCCGGCGGTAGCCATGGCATTTATGCACTTCGACAGGTCAGCGATCTCTTTTTCATCCAGGTGACATATATCGAAGATAGCCTCAGGAGCGCCTTTTGCCGCGACCACGTATTTTTTGCTGTCCGGCGACTTCCATACGCGCGACATCGCCAGGAGGTGCGTCGAAAGCGGATATTCCTGAACTAAGGACCAGTCATTGTGGAGGTGCTCAGTGTTCCTGAGACCTCGTTCGCCGACTTCGCGCAGGGCCTTCTCCATCGGATCGAACGGGTCTTGCTGGCTGGCGAGGATACTGAATTCGAGTACTTCATGGCTGTCTTCATCGAGCGCACCCGACCCGGCTTCAGGATCGCAAAACTTTTCACGGATATACACCTGACGGACCGCCATCTGGTTCATTGTCAGGGTCCCTGTCTTATCTACGCACAGAACACTCGCAGATCCGAGCGTCTCCACAGCCGGCACCCTGCGGGTCAAAACGCGCTTTTTCGATATCCTCCATGCACCCAGGGCAAGAAAGATCGTCAGCACCACAGGGAATTCTTCCGGAAGCATGGCCATCGCAAGGGTGATGCCGGCCAGCAGCCCTTTCAGCCAGTCATGCCGCGTCAGTCCATAGACTACCACGACCACCGCGCAGAGCGACAGCCCTATCAGCGCGAGTTTTCTGACGAACTCTCCCGTCTCACGCTGAAGCAGCGTCTCTTCAGGTTCTATCGATTGCAATGCCTTCCCGATCTTGCCCAGTTCGGTATACGGGCCGGTCGCAGCGACCTTAGCTATCCCCACGCCCTGAACCGCAAGCGTTCCCGAATAGAGACAGGGCAGGTCGTCACCTCCCGGCCGGCACATTTCTGCCGGTCCGGTCGTATGGGTCTTTCGGACCGGAACCGACTCGCCGGTGAGCAGTGATTCATCGACTGAAAGGTTTACCGAAGAGATCAATACCGCATCGGCAGGGACCCTGTCCCCTTCGGATACGATAATGATATCGCCCCGCACGACCTCACGGCCGGAGATCCTCTTCTGAATACTGTCTCTGATAACCAATGCCCGGGGGCTTGACAGGTCCCTCAGTGCCTCCAGGGCCCTCTCCGTCTTTCGTTCCTGATAGAGTGTGATTCCCATGACCACAAAGACAAAGCCCAGCAGCATCGCGGCTTCCTGCACATCTCCAAGCAGCAAATATATCCCACCGCCCGCCAGAAGAAGAAGGAACATCGGCTCTTTGACCACTTCGTAGGCGATCGCAAAGAAGGTGCGCCTTTTTGTCGAAGGGAGTTCGTTGTATCCTTCTTTCCGAAGTCTTTCGGCGGCCTCCGATTCGGAAAGGCCCTGGATATTCCCGGCTTCAAGCCCTGTTTCTGTAAGCCTGCTCATTTCTCAGCGGTTCTCCATGATGAAAGGTCATAAGAAAAGAATAGCGTATTATACTACACAAATCGCGGGTGCAAAAAGAGGGAAAGGGTGGCGGACGTTCTTCTGAAGACGGCAGGAAAAAGATGTCAGAGACTCTTAATGTAAGAGAGGCGGAAGAGATGAAAGATTAATGGCGGCGGGATAGCGTTTCCGGACTTTATCTACGGCTTCAACGCGATGCGTGACCGCAGGCATAGATTGAAAGTGCGCCGCGCTTAATTCCAGCCGGGTTGACGCGGGTGTTATAACCGGCCTGCTTATTTTTTCAGAATGTCTTCTGCTGTGAAAAAAGAGGCCTTCCCTTTTCTCTCCCTGGCCTCAAATTTCTTTATCTCATCCAAGTCCATGACATTTTCATAGAGGTCTAATAATGATTTTTTAACCAGCGCCGATTTATCCTCATGAAAATGTTCGGATAATTTCTTCAATATCTTTTCCTCATCTTTATTTAATCTGATGGATATCACTCCCATTTATCGTATACCTCCTCTCTTTTTGCAATTGAGATAACAAAGAAATTACTTTCTTCGATATAAAAGATAGCTCTATATTTTCCCTTTCTGACGCGATAGTATGTTCTCTTTTCGTTATCGGCGTTTCATCTGCACCTGCAAACTTTGCAACATATTCTTTGCTTCCGTGTCATTCCCATTATAATAAAGTGCTTCTTTATAGTCTTCTACTGCTTTTTCCAGTTGTCCTATGTTCCATAAACATCCGGCCCGGCCGGGCGCTTCCTTCGGCTTCCGATGATAAATATATTTCGGACGTCCCACATTGATGCAGTCACCATGAATAATCCATCTGCAACCGTTCCGGGGATAAAAAGCGGGGTAACTATCAAGGCATAGGTGTAGCCCAAGACATTATTATAGCGGTCTACGTCACTTGTGTGTCCGGCAGCTTACACTGCCACTCACTGCTGGACTATCCGCATCATGAAAACGTAACAGCGTATCTTTCCATTCTTTTGCGTACTCAATGCCGATACGTTTACTTCTTTTTATCCGCGGTCGTATTCGGGAACCGGAGAGGAGATACAACCTGTCGCCGCATAGATCCATGCTATGGTAAGATCGGGTGATTTTGAGACCGCGCGTGAGTTTGCCCGGACCGGAAAGATCAGCTTGCCACTCATCGAGAGGTTCGGCCGCGCGGATGAGCACGGCCTGTGCTTTGCCAGTTTTACCCGCGACAATATTGAACATGTTGTACATCCCGTAGATGAGGTAGACGTACGCATGACCAGCAGGGCCGAACATGACCTCGGTCCGTTTTGTTCTGCCTTTGGAGGAGTGGGAAGCAAGGTCATTGGGGCCGAGATATGCTTCGGTTTCTACGATGCGCGCCCGGTACTCCTTGCCTCGAACACGATGCACGAGAATTGTTCCGATCAAAGCGCGCGCAAGCGTGATCGCGTCTTGATGATAAAATGACCGGCCGAGCTTTTTCATAGCACCGTAACCTTACCATCAAAAATCAGAATGTTGATTTCCCTAACGCGGCGCTGAGCAGCCCCCCGAAGGGGGAGTCTGTTCGAGTGCCTGGTTCTCCCGCAGCGTAGTGGTAAGGTCAGGCTTTTGTAATTTGGTATTGATCTGCCTGGCATCAAGGCTGACTTCCTGACCCTACTCCCTTGTCCCGATAATTTGATCTGCGCATTATTTTATAAACTGCAAGCATCAACATTCTCAACATTTCGGTTCACAATATCAAGATAGCAAAGCCTGACCCCACCATAATTCATCTGAAAAAGAAGTCGATTCAGGCTGAGCTTTTTTACTCACTTTTTCGTGAGGGGTCCGGTCAAGTGGAGGCGAGTGTTATGTGCACGTATCTGGTAATCCAATTACTTCACCAAATTTCATCCGTTTACCGGTGTGCTTGACGATCAAGTGTGAGATATAGCATTGGCTTCTGTTCTTCTTTTCGAGAAAAATCATAGTTTTCCACATAGTGTGAAGCACCTTTGTGACGTCTGACGCATCGATCTTGATAGGACTAATATTTAACCCCAGCTTTTTTGTCTTGTTATTGCTACTGTCGACAGAGTTTCTGTACTTCTTGTCTCCGCTGCTTTGTCTGTTTATTGACTGCGGCATTATGCCTTTTTCATCATCCCACAGGAAATAGATTTCCCATAGATGATTATGAGCAATCAAGTCACGAAGTATAAATATTTCTCTTACTTCCTCCATTAATGGAAAATCCGGATAAAGCTTAGCCAAATACTCAGGAACTGATGTTTTATCTATCTGTGCCTGAGTTGCCTTGTTTATATATCTAACCATCAGCGTCCGACTGTTTTTTGCATAAAGCAATATAACTCATTGAAAGAATAATATAATAATGACATTTCGACCTGTTACCGACTTGAAATATTTTCAGCCAGTCGGTCATCGTTCCGGGGACACCCGGAAGGAGACGA
>JBIOIY010000049.1:0-22400 GCA_044450345.1 Thermodesulfovibrionales bacterium
CCTCCGTAATTACTTTCCTTCTGTATTTTGCAGGGCATACAATGTGGTATAGCAAAAGGTTCTTGTTATGTCTTTTGTGTATGTGTTCACTCACGCACCATTATACCCCGATGCAGAGCATCGAGGAATTCTTTTGATTAATACCTGCAAATCATTTTCACAGATCCTCGTCCCTGGATGCCGGATTTTCTGAAAAAGTCTACCGATCCCGGTTTAGATCCTTTTCCAATGAATCGAGCCTGCGGGAAATGTCTTCTCTTTCCTCGTGCGTGGTGTATCTGCCTCCTTCGGTCATCCGAAAATAATCACCCCGAATAGAGTCCAGTCGGAATTGATACGCTGTCCCCTCTGTCCCAGGAAAGCGTCCGTTGATTCTTCCATCATCAATTCTCCTTTGGAGGGCGACAATCCTGTCCCCATTCCTTGGTTCTTCAATTCTCGTGGCACGGCCCAGCGCCCTGTTGATCTCATCTCCAAGCGCGTCAAGTCTTCCAAGGAGGCTTTCCCATTCTTCCCGGTAGACCCTTCTTTCTCTCAGCGCCGTATAGTCTGTTCGAATAACCTTCAGTCTCGTCAGAAACATCTGGGACTGATCGGGGGTAAGCCCGCCGGTTTTCAGCCCGTCTCCAATCTTCTCCTGGATCACAACCATCTTATTCTCTGCATTCCTATCATAATCCGGCCATGTTTGGGTAGTGGCGCAGCCCGAAAACAGGGCCAATCCTAAAACCATCAACACTGCCATAAAAATGACTTTCTTCATTCTCGTCCCCTTTCTTGAGATGCGCAATCATCAGATTGCGGCAAGCAGGGACGTATTGCAATACGCCCCTGCTTGCTGTCTGCGCTCCTATCTTACGATTTCTTCAAAATGGACTCTCCTGTTAGATTTCATGCAGTCAGAGTTCTTATTTTTGGGATTTGGCTCCTCAACACAGAGAGGTCTTGACTTGCCATAGGCTATCGTCGTGAGTCTCTCTTCCCCGATTCCGGCTTTTACGAGGTATTCCTTCACCGCAGCCGCCCTTCTTTCGGTGAGACCCATATTATATCTTTCCGATCCATGCTGGCAGGCATGTCCTTCGATCTGGACTTTAATGCCTGGATTGTCCTTCAATGTCTTTATATCCCCGTCCAGAATTTCCCTTGCTTTGTTCGTAAGAGTCGCTTTATCAAAATCGAAATGAATGTCCTCAAGGGTTATCTTCACTGGCTCGACAACTGGAGCAGGCGGAGCAGGTGTAGGCTCTGGTGCCGGTGCCGGTACAGGCTCAGGCTTGGGTTCAGGTTTCACCTCGGCAACCCGTTTGGCAGGACAAAGGGCCTTAATTTTGGCAGTTGCCTCATTGGCCATATCGATCGCTCCCTGGGTATCGCATGCCATGTAGAGCTCATAGGCCCTGTCCACCATATCTTTTGCAGCATTAAATTCTGTCGGACATTCCTTGTCTTTGCCGGCCGCGCGAGCTTCAGCCAGGGCCCGGTCTGCATTGACTAATGCTGTGGGATAGTACAAATATCCGTCTCTGTTTGCGGGTCTCTTCTCCATACCGGAACAACCCACCATCACACTCATGGAAAATATGACAATTACGAATAAGAACACTCTCTTTGCCGTTATTGCTTGCATCTTTAATACCTCCTTCACAAAGTTTGTTGTTTTCACATCCTCACCATGTCCTTAACATTGTTTCTTCACTCACCCCCCTTAGCACCAGCTTTTCCTTCTTTGCCCGGCGGGAGCATAGTTATCCTCTCCGAAAGAGGCCTACCACCAGCACAATGACTGCCACAACGAGCAAGATATGGATGAACCCGCCCATCGTGTAACTGCTTACCAGCCCCAACAGCCAGAGTATTAGGAGTATCACAAAGATCGTCCAAATCATATCAACACCTCCTTTTGTTATATGACATCATGCCTTACGCGTATACATCGGACCCGATGGCATATCCTTCCCGCTCTTATCTCGATCACCGTACTCTGTGCAGGACATCTTCTATAAGTTCCATTCCTGCCGTGTGTGACACGGCGTTGAACCGCAATTCAGGCTGTTCACTCAGGAGATCCATGAGCGCGAGCAGCCGCCGTTGATTGTCTGTGTGGAGGTGGTCCTCAAGATCTCGCTTCGTCTTCCATTCCTCCACCAGGAGGAAGGTATTTCTGTCTTCTACGTCTTCATAGAGACGGTAACTCAGGCAGCCCCTTTCGACCCGCACGGGTTCAAGCATCCCCCGCATCGTTTCTAAAAGACCGTTCCGCCTTTCAGGCCGGACAATCATTCTTAATGTCACAAGTATTTTCGTGTCCACCCGCTCTCCTTACATTCAGACATCGGATGCCGATCATCCTCTTAATGCCGTTCTTCGTGATCACCACGGTCCCGGTCGCCGTATCCTCCGCGGTCATGCTCGTGCCCTCCGCGCTCTTGTTCACCACGCCCTCCGCGCTCTCCGTCCCCATACCCCCCGCGGTCGTACCCCCAAAAACAGCCGGAACACGTGATAAGCAGGATAACGGCTAAAATTAAGCCAACAGGCCTTCTCATATTTCTTCCTTCTTTACCTTTATTTACCGGACTATTTTCCTGAAAACCTCTCGATTAATTCCCCAGGACCTTCTTGACTTGGCCGATCTTTTCCTGAGCTTTGCCGGCAATATTTTCGACTTTGCCTTTGGCCTCCAACTTGGGATTATCGGTTATTTTCCCGGCCATTTCCTTGACCTTACCCTTTGCTTCGTGAAACGTGCCTTTCACTTTGTCCTTCATGCTGGATTTCATGGTATTCCTCCTTTATGACTGAACGGTCACTACATACTATTTAACAGCATACGTTGTGCCAAGACCTGTGCTGAAAGAAAGGGTTCTCTAAGGGTTTGAAAACATTGGAACTTCAGCTGAGACTACGACGGGGGAATGATACTGTGAAAGGTGCGGCCTTCTGATATATCAGGAGTCTCCTGATATATCAGTTCTTGCCCCGGTGGAGCCCACTGGTCTCTAAAGGGGCTTATTTCTTTGGATGCCCACACCGGTCCGGTGGTGATGACCATCGCACGCTCAATATCTTCCTCAGTTCCCTTATATTGCCCGGCCAGGGATAGGCTTGCGATTATTGATTTCGGTTTGAAAGAAACATGCGCCAAGAATGGTTGCATTCGGTCCCGGCGTGTGAAATTCGAGACGCTTCAAAACTGCTGCGTGCCGTTCTACTTTTCCGTTAGTTGCATGTAAACTAAAATCACGGCAGCAAAGGTCATAAGAACTAATGTCGCAAATCCAAGAATGTTAGAAGTTCTTCCGTTTGTATTTTTGCCCATTATTTTTTTGTTGTTGGAAATTTTGTTGTTGTTCATTCCTTATATCTCTACTGGAATGGGAGAAGCGAGATCACCTCTCCCATTACGCGCCTCAGGCCCCGGTAACCCAGCGATGTTCTGCCACCTCTGCGGCATCGGCTTCGGCTTTTGTCTTATGTACCGTTCCGTCAGGATGATTCGGAGGAGTGTAAATCGTGTATAGTTTGAGAGGTTTATCTGAAGATGCATTGATAACATTATGGTATGTGCCAGCGGGAACCACAACCGCATCACCGTCACCTATGACATGTTCCTCCTTGCCGTCAAAGACAAACTTAGCCTTACCTTCTTCTACCCGAAAGAACTGATCAACGTTCTGGTGCACTTCGTTTCCGATTTCCTCCTTGGGCTGCAAACACATTACCACAAGCTGGCTATGCTTGCCCGTAAATAACACCTGCCGAAAATAGCCGTTCTTGATGGTTGCTTGCTCAATGTGTCCTACATAGGGTTTCATTGTTCATACCTCCTTTTTTTTAAATAAAAACAATTATGCAGCAAATCATCTGTTAAGGGGCCGATCCCGATACTTCACTTAATATTACCTGCCAATCAGGATGAAGGCGCCGGCAGCAATAGCGAGAATATCCACCAAAGTACGTATCGTGAGAATTCCACCTCCCAGCAGACCCGTCAGGCCGATCAAGATGAGCCAGATTCCCAGCAAAAGCATTCCAATATTCTTTGTCATTGTCATGTTATTCACCTCCTAAAATAAATATATTCAGACATGTCATCTTATGTGACTCACTTACTAGAAGTACACTCTACCTCTTTTTTCCGCCTCCGCCTTGCCCACTTCTGCTCTTTCCACTGCTTCCGCGACTTGGAGCATTGAATGTTCTGCTTCCGCTGGGTACGCCGCTTCGAGGCGTTAATATCCTTCCACCTCCGGGGGGTCGGCTGTAGACTTTGTTTGCCGCAAACGGATTGGCCGCACTTCTACTGCTCATTGACGGCTGTCTGACAGCTCCTGTTCTGCTTGCCTGAGAGCGAAGCGTGTCAGTGCCGGACCGCGGGCCAAATGACCGGTCACGGTTAAAAATCCTTGCAGGCGATCCCTTAACTCCGGTGCTGATGAAACTGTTTGCCCGCGGCGCTCCGATGCCGGCAAACGTCCTGCCGCTAAATCTTTTTACGGGATCCACTCTAAATACACGATGAGCTCTGACATCATTGAAGTGGTTGCTGACAAAAAAACCGCCATCATGGCCTATGAAATGCCTATGAAAATCATTAAGGATGAAGAATCCCCCAAACCAGAAGCCACCCCACCAGAACGGATAGGGGACCCATCCATACAGCGAATAGTAATCCTGCGGCGGGGCGTAGTATGTCACAATAGGAGGCCCTTCACTGGAATAATAATTGTTTATGACAGTCTGGTCGGGATAGCTCTGTACGCTCTCCGCCGTCTCGACTGGAGATGTTTCCGAAGCCGAGGTGCTTGGGGGGCCGGCGGGTGCAGGAGTAACTGATACGGAAACGCTTGCCTGAACGCTTTCCAGAGTCCTCAACGCTGCGTCTTTATCCATAGGTATTGTTTTAGCCTGCGCAGCGTACCCGACAGAGTCCCGCAACTCCCCTATGATATCAGGCGTTACAGGATAGTCCGCCATCCAGCCGTTATGTGGCGCAACGCCGACGGCCCCAAGCATGCTCTCCGCTTCGGCTTCCGACGAGGGATGGCCCACATTCAGGGCTTCCGCCAGTTTCATCGAAAAGGCACCTTCGCGGACTAGTGGCGCCGCCACAGGAGGAGGTTGGGATGCTCCTTCCTGCGCACCAATACCTAATGGCAACAGCAAAACAATAGTCATGCATACGGCAATCATTTTAAATGAACTCGTTTTCATGGCTTATTCACCTCTCTAATTAATTTATACACCAAAGAGCGCGATTCGCCAACAGTTCGAGAAAAATTTGACAAATAGTTTTTTTGCTGCACTAAAAATATATTTGCTGACCCTCTTTTACAGGGATAGGCAACGCGCCTTTGCCTGTTCCCGGTAGAAGAGTTTTTCTGAATGAAAGAGGTTCGTAACAGCATGATAAGGGTGGGGGCCGACATGACGCTGAGCCTGGTTCTGGCTTAAGCCCCCACTGTTGGTCATTTCTCTCCTCCCCGTGTTCAGGCGCTCGATGGTCTCCCTTCCCCCCGGGCCAGCGCCGCCTACGCCAGTATTCTTCTTTCCCCGGTGGAGCCCGCTGGTCTCTAAAGGGGCTTATTTCTTTGGATGCCCAGTCTTTGCATCCTCGATCCAAGCGTCTTTGGGTTGATGCATAAAACCTCTGCTGCACCGCCCTTACCGCTTACCCGCCAACCCGTGGTGTTCAGGACCTCGATAATGCGCCGTTTCTCTACCTCTTCGAGAGTCCCGGACCGCTCTGCGGACCCCTCAATCTTCGGTACATCCGCATGAAGCACCGGCCCGGTGGTGATGATCATCGCACGTTCAATAATGTTCCTCAGTTCCCTTATGTTGCCCGGCCAAGGATAGGCTTGCAGGGCTTCAGCGCCCTTCTGCGGTATCGATTCGATCCGCTTGCCCATCCGCTTGCCGAACTCCTGCACAAAAGACCATACGAGCGGCAATATGTCCTCCCGACGCTCACGAAGAGGCGGCACGGTAATCTGAAAGACGTTCAAACGGTAGTAAAGGTCTTCCCTGAACCCGCCCTTGCTGACCAACCCGGCAAGATTGCGGTTCGTCGCCGAAATGATTCTGACGTCGACCTTCACGGTCCGGGGGCCACCCAGGCGCTCAAACTCACCGCTCTCCAGCACCCGAAGCAGCTTGGCCTGGAGCTCAAGCGGCAGGGTGTCGATCTCATCCAGAAAAATCGTTGAAGCGTCCGCAAGCTCAAAACGGCCTATTTGCTTAGACAGCGCGCCGGTAAAAGCGCCCTTCTCGCGGCCGAACAGTTCACTTTCAATGAGGGTCGGCGGCAGGGCGGCACAGTTGACTTTAATCATAAGCCGCCCCTTGCGGGCACTCAGGTTATGGATCGCATGAGCGAGCAGCTCCTTTCCTGTGCCCGTCTCCCCCTGGATCAAGACCGTCGAGTCTATCGGCGCCACCTGTTCTATCTGCTTCAAAACGGTCCTGATCGCTTCACTGTTGCCCACGATGTCCTTATGTGAGTGTGTCAGATTAATTTCTTCTTTAAGGTAGATATTCTCCTCATGCAATTGGTCTTTTAATTGCTTGATTATTGTGAGCGCTTCCCTCAGTGAGTGTGCCGTCTGCTTGCGGTCCTCTATTTCCTCCGAGAGCCGCTCGTTTGCCCTGATCAACTCTGCAGTCCGTTCTTGAACGCGCAACTCAAGTTGATCGTGCGCTTTTCGCAGGATTTCTTCCACATGTTTGCGCTCAATAGCGTGTCTTATTGCCCTAATCAAAAGGTTGCCGTCAACCCGACCCTTCACTAAGTAATCCTGCGCGCCTTTCTGTAATGCCCGGACTGCAAGCTCTTCATCACCCAATCCGCTCATCACTACAATGGGGACATTCGGCACAGCAGCACGCGTGCGTAAGAACGTATCAAGCCCCTGGCCATCAGGAAGTGAAAGGTCCAGTAAAATGACTCCAAAGCTGCTTTTGCTCAGCAATTTTAGTGCACTGCTTAACATATTGCAGTGGGTCAATTCAAACTGAACCGTATTTGTCTCCCCAAGCATTCTCTTGAACAAAACGACGTCATCGGGATTGTCTTCTACGAGAAGGATACTGATGGGCTTATTTTTCATCCTTTGGCTCATTTATTATTGTCCAATATGAAGATACTTCTCTTGTGATCAACAAGATAGACATTGCTGACAAACTCTGCCTGCCTGCGTCTGGTTTCTTCTGCTTCCAAATCCTCAATAGACTTCAGTTGCTCTTTTATTTTGTCTTTATATTTCATACATATTATTTATCAAAATACTTATCGTATGTCAATTTGTAAGCGTTCAGCCGTCAGCAATAGGCTATCAGCTAAAGGCATAATTTACGCGGGTCACAAACGAGCCATTGGGGCCTTAGACAACCTTTCTTCCGCCTTTTCTTGCTGAAGGCTGATGGCTTACCTATTAGAGTGTGGGATAATTACTTTTTTGCCGATGACATGAAAATTAACATTGTGGAACCAATAAAGAAATGGTAAGCTGTTTTAGAAATGGAGGCGACAATAAAAGATAGTGTCTTCCTGCCCTTCTTTCATTTTCTCGGCAAGAGGACAATGAACATAATCAACAATCTTGGCGCGGTAGTCATCTTCTTGACCCTGGCCTTTCTGAAGATCTTCCGGCCTAAACAGCTTCGGGAGATTATTCAGCAGGTCTATTACATCGGCGCCAGGTCATCGACTATCGTGCTGCTCGTCGGCCTCTTCACCGGGATGGTCCTTGGCCTGCAGCTCTACTATACCCTGGTAAAATTCGGATCTCAGGGGGTCCTCGGTTCTGTCGTGGCCTTCACACTCATCAGGGAACTGGGCCCTGTCCTTACGGCGATTATGATAACCGCACGGGCGGGCTCTGCAATGACAGCCGAAATCGGCATCCTCCGTATCTCCGAGCAAATCGACGCCCTCTATACCATGCGGATCGACCCTCAGCGGTATCTTATCAGTCCCAGGATCGCAGCCTCGATCATCAGTTTTCCCTTGCTGACGGCCTTCTTCGATCTCATCGGAATACTCGGAGGATATCTCACGGGCGTGGTCCTCCTCGGGGTAGATAAAGGCGCCTACTTTTATCGCATCCATTCCTATGTGGAGATGGTCGACATCAGGGGCGGGTTTATCAAGTCACTCGTCTTTGCCGTGCTCGTCTCGACGATCTGCTGCTATGAGGGATATTTTACCCACCTTCGTACCGACAGCTACGGCGCAAAGAGCGTCAGTCTCTCGACCACCTCGGCAGTCGTATTATCCTGTGTCATGATCCTGATCTCAGACTACGTCGTTACCTCTTTTCTTATGTAGAGGACCCTATGGAAACGCCATTGATAGAATTCAGAGATGTCACCAAGCGCTTTGACGAAAAGACTATTCTTGACAAGGCGAATCTCTTGATTTACGAAAACCAGATTACTACGGTCATCGGAAAGAGCGGCAGCGGCAAAAGCGTGCTTCTCAAACATATCATCGGCCTCCTCTCTCCTGATGAAGGGAGCGTACTCTTCAGGGGGAAGCCCGTGCATGAGATGAAGAAAAAGGAATGGGAGGGATACAGGAGCCAGATCAGCTACATGTTTCAGAATAATGCCCTCTTTGATTCCATGACGGTCTTTGAAAATATAGCACTCCCGCTCAAGCAGACAACGCACCTCAGCAAAAAGGAGATCGAACAGAAGGTGATGTCACGACTCGAACAGATGGAACTCTCCGACGTTGTCAAGCAGTATCCGTCAGAGCTCTCAGGGGGGATGCAGAAGCGGGTGGCCCTGGCCCGGTCCCTCGTAACAGACCCGGCCATCGTGCTCTTCGACGAGCCGACGACAGGCCAGGACCCTATAAGGAAAAACATCATCCTGAGCATGATCGCCCATTACAGGAAACAGTTCGGGTTTACCGCCATTCTTATCAGCCATGATATCCCCGATGTCTTCTTCATCTCTGACCGGATACTTCTCCTTTGGGAAGGGAAAATAGCTTTTAACGGGACCTATGAGGAGTTGACGAGATTTAAGCATCCCATGATCGACGAATTTCTCAGGAGCATTGATGGCCTCCGTGACGAACTCACCGGGCTTCTCTCAAAGGAGATGTTCAGGTCCCGGTATGCCATGACACTGGGCGGAGGACGTGTCGACACGACAATGACGGCAGTCGTCTTCGGCGTAAGCTTTGACCAGATTACTGTTAAGCTCGGGGCTCAAACTGCCCTAGAGGTCCTCAAGACCCTCGGTGAGCATGTGAATGAACATTTCGGTCCACTGGGGGGATTCTCATCCCGCCACAGGAGAGGTGAGATCCTTACGATACTGCCCCGGGTGGGTCTTGACGAAGCCGGGCAATTAGTGCATGATTTTGTCCAGAGGCTCCAGCAAAAGGCCCTTCCCGGGATCCAGGCACTTACCAGGGTCAAGACAGAAGCCGGAGAAGGTTTCGAAATATTTGTGACTGCAGGGATGACTGAGGGCAGCAGCTCCGACGACATTGATCAGATCATAGCAAAGGCTGAGGCGAATCAGAAGATAATCGCACGATACCAGTGCGGCAAGGAGGGTGCTTCAAAATGAAAAAATACTCGCTCGAAACGGTTGTCGGCATTTTTGTAGTCATCGGCCTCCTCTGCGTGGCGTACATGACAGTGAAACTCGGCAAGGTTTCACTGTTCGGGGACAACTACTATTCACTCTATGCGCGCTTCGGTTCAGTATCGGGATTACGAGAGGGCAGCCCTATCGAGATTGACGGCATAGAGGTCGGACGGGTTGCACGACTGACCTTAGACCAGGAAAAACAGTTGCCTTTGGTTACATTGAAAATCCGGAAAGGCGTCAGGGTTTATGACGACGCCTCCGCGGCAATCAAGACTGCCGGTCTCATCGGCGACAAGTTCGTCAAGATCGACCCGGGAGGAGGTGGTGAAGTCCTCAAGCCGGGAGGGACGATCACCGAGACTACCACCGCCGTTGATATAGAGGAACTTATCAGTAAATATGCGTTTGGGGACATCAAAAAAGACGGTAAGAAGGAGGCCGAATGAGCTTTAAGGAAGAAGTCATGAAGAAATATCTTGTCAGCATGGTCCTCATTGTTTGCCTGATTTGCCCGGTCCCGGCCCTTGCAGGTGTACCGCTTGATACCGTAAAGGGCTATGCCGACAAGGTGCTTGACGTACTGCGGGACCCGGCCCTCAAGGCTGAAGCTGCTAAGAAGACCAAAAAGGAAAAACTCCGGGCCATTTCAGAGAAGATGTTTGACTTTACCGAACTCTCCAGGAGAACCCTGGCCAATAACTGGAAAAAGCTCAGTCCGGAGCAGCAGAAGGAATTTGTCGAGCTCTATACGTCTCTTCTCGAGGATACCTATGCAAATAAGATCCTGGCGTACAGTGATGAAAAGATCAACTTCACCAAAGAGGTTCCCCTCAGTGAAAAGACGGTTGAGGTGCAGAGCACGGTCCTGAGAACAAAGGGAGATATCCCGATTTACTATAGGGTAATTATTAAGGACGGTTCGTGGAGGGTCTACGATGTAGTCATTGAAGGGGTAAGCCTCATCAATAACTACCGCTCTCAATTCAAAGAAATGCTCGCAAACAAACCGCCGGAGTCATTACTCGAGACCCTGAGGAAAAAGGTGGGCAAAGCCTGAGCCATGCGTAAAGAGACCGCAAAAGAAGAAAATCCGTTAAGCTCATACATAATTTCATGCTGATCTCCGTTCTTGTGCTCTGTCCGCTCTCTCTCCGCGCAGCTACTCCTTCAACGGCCCCGACATGCTTCAAATGTAATCCTCTCATAGCGTGACAGTCATTTCGACGTGGATACCCCTGTGTGATACCTTGAAATCAAGATTTTGCAAATTGATTGGAGGGCGATGCGCAAGGAGGGCCAGAATTTCTTGCGGCCGGACGGTATAATATTCCTTTGATGAATGCGAAGAAGAAAATAGTCCTTTTTGTCCTTGGCGGCGGTGCCGCAGCCCTTGTTCTGGCAGTAGTCGTTTTTGCCCTCACCTTCGACATAAATTCCTACAGGCCCCGCATCGAGGCGGTTGCCTCCAAGGCGACCGGCCTGGAGGTCAGAATCAAAGGGAAGATGGGGCTCTCTTTTTTTCCCTTTGGCATATCGGCCAAGGACATACATGTTACCAGCAGGGGAGACGAAATCCTTTCCCTTGAGAACCTGAAGCTTGGGGCTGAGTTGATGCCCCTTCTGAAGAAGCAACTTAAAGTCACCAGTTGCGAACTCGTCAAACCGGTCGTCACCATCGTGCAAGACGCTGAGGGAAAATATAATTTCGAAAACGCTGAAAAAAAATCCACTGAAAGGGGACCCGGAGCAGCCTTCAGTTTGAATGATCTCAAGCTGTCCAAAGGGGTAATAGTCTATCTCGACAAGAAAACGGGGGAAAAGACGGAGTTTAAGGATTTCAATCTGGCTATCAAGGACCTCTCGATAGAAGGAGACGTCATAAAGAACGCCTCGTTCACAGGAAGTTTCGACTGCAAGGAAGTGCTGCAAAAGGACTTCAGGATCGAGAATCTCAAGGCCCCTGTGAAGGCCGTCAAGGGGATATACCATTTGGAACCTCTTGCCATAGAGGCGCTCGTCTACCTTGACAAGAAGGCGGGTGAAAAGACCGAGTTGAAAAAAATCAATCTTGCTATCAAGGATCTTTCGGTAGTGGATACCTCAGGGGCTATTATAAAGAACATCGCCTTCACAGGAAACATGGACTGCAAGGAGGTTCGGAAAAGAGACCTCAGGCTCGACAAAGTCAAGAGTCCTATAAAAGTGGAGAAGGGAGTAATCTACCTCATGTCCCTTACCATGGATATCTTCGGCGCGAAGGCTGAGGGAGATGCCACGGCAGACAAGTCGGAAGTCGATGCTCTGTATAAAATCAATTTAAAGGTATCGAAGCTGGACTTCGAAAAACTCGAGGAGTCTTTCGGCACAAAAAAGGTTATCGGCGGGAAGGGTGATCTTTATGCTTCCCTGACGATGAAAGAAAAAGGAAATCGCAATCTGATGAGCGGCCTGGACGGTACTTTTTCTCTCCGCGGTGATAATCTCGTCATGTATACTATGGACCCCGACAAGGTCCTCTCATCGTATGAAACGAGCCAGAAGTTCAACCTCGTCGACCTCGGCGCTTTCTTCATCGCAGGCCCGCTCAGTACCGTTGCGCTCAAGGGGTACCATTATGGGGACGTTTACAACCAGACCCGGGGAGGACGGGGTGTCATCACGAAGTTCATCTCCCACTGGAAGATCAAAAACGGCGTGGCGGACGCTACGGACTGCGCCCTTGCGACGCACCATAACCGGGTCGCACTTAAAGGCAAGCTTGATCTTGTCGGCGAGCAATATGACAATGTAATAGTGGCGCTTCTCGATGACAAGGGATGTGCAAAATTCAAACAAGGCATCAGCGGTCCCTTCGGCAATCCCAAGGTCGGCGCGGTAAGCGCGGTCGAGTCCCTTGCCGGCCCAATCTCCAATCTCTACAGAAAGGCAAAACGCTTTCTTCAAGGCGGCAAATGCGAGGTATTTTATAACGGCGCTGTGCAGCAACCTCCAAAATGATTCTCTTCCGCGCCATAGGGTTGGAGTATCCCGACACTCACTGAAGACCTGTCGAAATCCGTCGCTGGAGTATCACCTGGTTTTTATGCTCTTTTGTCTTGAATGTGAGGTAGTCCTTCTTGTCCAGATCGAAAAGCTGTTTCCTGTAGCGGCTCGTAAGATCATACCACTTGATGGTCCTCATGCTGAAACGACTTTCTTCGGGATAGGGCAACATATTCATGAAGGACTGGATCGCAAAATAGTACCGCACAGCATTGCGTTCAATCGCGCCGCGAGGCCCGCCGATATAGAGGGGGTTGCCGTTTCTGTCTGTTCCGGTCACCGTGAACCCTGCCTTGCCCCAACCTAATGTCGCAAAATAGACCTTTTCCGCGAGGCGAAGTGCAACGCTGTCGCTGTATGTATAACTGACGTGGACAAAAGTCCTTCCCCCGTCAAGGGGCAGGGCCTCGAACCTCATCCTGTGGTCCTTCGTGCCGAAGGGGCCTGCATCGGCACTGAGAATGATATCCAGATACCCCTGCTGCTGATCAACGCTCCGGTAATGGTAAATGATTTGACGCGCACCTTCCGGAGGTTGATAGACTTTGCGGCCGATGTAAAAGGTCAACAGCCATGTTCCGGGCAGTTCCCTGTATGTGCACGCCTTGACATTAGGATGGAGGGATACGATATCGCACCAGTTTGCCGGAACCTTGAGCACGTTGACAACGCTGCTGAAGGGGTAATCGAAGATCCCGTAGACATCCGCGTGCACTTTGTCGTCTCGCTCAAAAGACTCCAGACAGAGAGGAAGGCCGAAGCTGTTTGTCTCCAATTTGGCCATGTTCCTGTGATAGGTGTCGAGCAGGATGTCTTCGCCCTGCCGGGGCTTTTCGACAGCTGAAGCGGGACCGGCGGAAAAAAAAATTGCAGCTGCAACCATGAACAGGAAGACTTTCGATAAGAGTTCACCGCGGAGGCGCAGAGAAGGCATTTGATATGATACCCGGAATATCACTTTTGTTTTCCGCCTTCTCAGCGGAAAACAAAAAGATCTCCAACTCTGCGTCCTCTGTGTCTCTGCGGTGAAAATTTTCTTCATTGGGTCGACCGGGATCTTTTACATCCAATGGGAAAATAAGTGCGCAAAGCACTCCCTGATCCTTTGGAACAGGGGCCTCTTTTTCCACTCTTCCCATTGAATCTGGTCGGACTCGGCAAGGTCCATGGCAAACATCTTCTCCATTTCGCCGGCAAACTCGCGACTCAGGATAACCGCATTCACCTCGTCATCGCTCAACAAGCTCCATGAGTCCATGTTGGTAGAGCCGACTGTCGACCAGACTTCGTCAATCACCGCAGTTTTTGCATGCAGCAGGGCGTTTCGGCGTTCGTATATCTTCACCCCCGATTTTAAAAGCTCGGAATAATTGTACCTCGCCGCATATAAGGCCAGCGAAGAATCGCTGGTTGAGGGAAGAATAATCTTTACGTCAATACCGCGTCTGGCAGCATCAGTGAAGGCATCCAGTGTCTGGTCGTCGGGGATAAAATAGGCATTCGTCAGATGGACCGAATGCTCAGCAAAAGTGATGGCTGACACATAGACGATAAAAGTGATTCGATTGTCCTGTCCCGGAGTGCTGCCGACCACCCGCACCAGTGCGTTCCCCCCTTCTTTCAGATCAGGGAAATAGTTCCGTTCAGAAAGTTCCAGACCCTTCTGCTTCTGCCACGTATCAAGAAATAGTTTTTGCAACTCGGCGACGGCAGGGCCTTCGATTTGAACATCTGTGTCACGCCAGGGCAGCGGTGCCTTTTCGTCCTTGTCCCTGCGGAAGGGCGTGCTCGAATAGACCTTACTGATGTTGATACCCCCTGTAATGGCAACTTTGCCATCGATGATCAAAATCTTGCGGTGGTCCGGATGCGCCAGGTGCCAATGCCCCTGGGCCTTGAACGGATTTAGCGGATTGAATTCGACCACCTGAATTCCCCCGTCCCGCAAGCGCTGAAAAAAGGGAGCCGGAGTACTGAAACTGCCGACGCTGTCAAAAATGAGATTTACCTGGACGCCCTCCGCCTGTTTCTGCAACAACAGATCGGCAAATCTGCGGCCTGTTTCATCATCTTCGATGATAAAGGTTTCAAGGTTGATATGGTCTCTGGCATCCTGTATTGCTTTAAACATTGCGGCATAGGCGGCCTTGCCATCAACGAGCAGATTGACTTTGTTCCCTTTCGTCAGCGGGCTTTCGGTCACCGATTCCACCACGGCATTGTGGCGTTCCAAAATGTCCGTAGGGTTGACCGAGCTCTTCAGCCTTTCCATGATGGCCTTGCTCTTTTGGGAAGATAACAGTCCTGTGGACGAAACGATTTGACGAGGTTCCTCCGTAGTCGGAGCCCCATCAATAATTTCAGAGGCGTTCGGCAAGGTCGCACATCCATTGCTGAGGCTCAAGACGGATACGAACAGAAAGGATAAAAAGAAAGGCTTGGCTCTTTTCATGATCTCGTCATTAACTTTAGCACGAAAACAAAATTTTGGCTTAAGGACCATGTCTATCGGGTTTCTCACCGTCATTATTAGTTGGCGGACACTGAGACTACAGTGAGCATAATTCTCTGATTATGTCGTGACATCACTTGAGACAAATCTATTTTGTTATAATAGTCACTATGGCCGGCATAGACATTATTGCTGTGGAAGGGGGATCAAAATTAAAGGACTTCATTGACCTTCCATGGAAGATCTATGCTGAGTACCCCCGCTGGGTTCCCCCAATTAAGAAAGAGGTCCGCCGGATGCTGGACCCACACAAGCACCCTTTCTGGGAGTTTTCCGAACGCATCCTCTTTCTGGCCCGGCGTGGTTCAAAGACGGTGGGAAGGATCGCGGGCATCATAGATCGTCGTAATAACGAGTTCCACAACGAAAAGATGGGCATTTGGGGATTCTTCGAATGTGCCGACGATGCGGAGGCCGCAACGGCCCTCTTCTCTTCCGTTGAGACGTGGGTCCGCCAGAAGGGGATGACCTTCCTAAGAGGTCCGCTCAACCCTTCGATGAATAACGAGTCGGGACTGCTTATCGAGGGGTTCGATTATCCACCTGCTGTGTCGATGACTTACAATCCACCGTATTACCTCAGGCTGATCGAATCGTGCGGCTTCACCAAAGAGAAAGACCTGCTCGCCTTTCTGCTGGATGGAGGCGATTACCGGCTGCCTGATTGGATGGACCGTCTCGCCGGACGGACCGCCCAAAAAAAAGGTGTCCGCATCAGGCACGTTGATCCGAAGAATCGGGATGCCGAGTTCGCCCTGATCAGGGAGATCTACAATGATTCCTGGTCCGGCAACTGGGGTTTCGTCCCCCTGACGGAAAATGAGATGAAGGACATTCAAAAAAGTGTGAAGCCCTTCGCGGACCCGGACCTCGTGTTCTTCATCTACTATGAGGATGAGCCGGCGGCGGTCTGCGTGATCTTTCCTGATATCAATCCTTTGCTCAAACGCCTCAACGGCAGGATAGGCCTGCTCGGTCTGTTCAAGGCGCTCATCTATCGGCGGGAGATCAACGGATTGCGGTTGGTGATGTTCGGAATCAGGGAGAAGTATCGACAACTGGGGCTTCCCATGTTGGCGTTCCGCCACATCTATAAGATTGCGAGGGGGAAAAAGGACTATCAGCATCTGGAGATGGGCTGGACCCTGGAGGACAATGAGTCGATCAACGCATTGATAGGGGAAGCCGGCGCAAGAATGTACAAGAAATATCGCATATTCAGAAAGTCGTTATAATCTATGAATTTGAAATTAACTAAACGAGTATATAGAGCGTGTCTCCTCGCGGCAGTGATAGTACTGACCGGGGTTGCGGCAGGTTGCGCCCACAGGCTCTACGCTCCGATGCAACCAACTGGCTGGAGTGCCCAGCCTATCGTGAGCATGTGCCGCTTTGCCCCTGACGCCGACCTGGACCCTGCCACCGGAACGCCGGCCGGGGACGAAGGGTATTACCTTTATATCCTGACTGAAGCTGCCAATTGGGACTTCAGCTATGCGCCGGGGCTTCTCTTTTCAATTTGGCGTCAGCCGTGGGCGCATAGTTGGATCATCCTCGAAAGTCCCGGGGATCGTCTGGAATTCGGCCACACCGGCGACTTCGGTCTGGAGAAACCGCGTTACCATCTGGGCGTGATACAGAGAATTCGGGAGGGAGACCCCAATCCTATCGCTTATTTGTGGCAGACGATGTCCGACGGCGAATTCCAGATCGGCAAGCCCCCTCGCCCGCCCACATTCGTCTGGAAAATGCCGATTACACAGCGACGGTATCAGCTGATATATGAATACGCGATGCACCGGAAGTATGACCAGTTCGGATTGAGGAGCAACAATTGCACAGACATGGTGGCGGAGATAGCTGCGATGGCGGGCATCAACCTGGTCCACCGCATTCGCCTTTCCCTGCCGCCTGAGACAAAGTTCTTGGGCAAGAAGGCGCGTATCTGGACGGACCCACAATACCGCATACTGGAGTTCAGTACCCCAGAAGTTCTTGAGGTGGACCTGCGGCAGCTTGCCCGGATGGGAATCGGGAGTGATGTCACCGAGTGGTATCTGGCTTTGCAACACTGAAGATCGCTCGTTTGTTTGGCCGTATCGGGCTGGATTGATCCACCCGGCGAATGACTGTAAAATTTCTGTCAAAAGGTTAATGTATACCATTGAAGCATAGGTCTGACATATTGGCTAAGCATAGGGACGACATCATTGCTTTTGTCTGGCGGCCCGAGGAGGTCATCCCACCTGTGATCCGGATGGCTCACAGAACAGGGAGCAGGGCCATCTTCGACTTTTCCTCGATGGGGGCGGAAGAGTTGCGTTCTTTCTTACGAAAGGCCGACCCTGCCGGCCACGTCAGGGATATCAAGATTTCTGCCCCTGCCTTGATCGATCCATCTTTTGGGCGGCTCCTTCAGGAAACAGGGATCCAGGACATCTGGGTAGAATGCCACCCCCTGTTTTTCGGGGAGGATACCGCCCCCGTTCTCCAGAGATTGAGGGAATTGTCGCAAACCCACCGTTGCTTTCCGATCGTCGGGGACCTGGATCTTCTCACCACGATTTTGAAGGACAGCCCGGGAATCGGGCGCATCGTATTGAAAGGATGCGAGGCATCCGGATTCGTGAGCGGTGAGACGACCCTAGTTCTTTATTCGGCTCTCAAGGAAATGCTGCGTACCATCTCGAAGTCTCTGGACATCCTCATCTGGGGCGGCATCTGCACCCCTGAGGCGGCAGCGGCATTCCTGTCCACGGGGGCCACCGGGATCGTCTTTGAGAGCGTCCATTGGCTGACAGATCTGGTTGCCATTGATCACCTACAGCGGCGGCGGCTCGCCGGACTTCGCATGGATTCTACCGATCTGGTTGGCCTGGACCTGCAGGTCCCTTGCCGCCTTTTCAACAAGGGGAACTCGCTTGCGTTCAGGGAGATCAAGACGTTCGAGAACTCGCTGTGCGGAGCAGAGATCACGGAGGAAAGCCGCCGTTCCTTCATAAGCCAACTGCATGCCAGGGCCATCCACCCTCTCAACAGCCGTTTTAGCCAGGACGAGGTCATCCCTCTGGGTGTGGAGGCCGCCTTTGCTGCGTCCTTCGTTGAGCGTTTTGGGGCTGGAACCGGGGAGGCCGTGCAAGCCTTCATGGAGGAGATTCGAAACGTATGCCGCTCGGCTGAGGGGAAAAGGGATTGTTTTTTGGACAGCACTGTAGCCAGAGAGATGGGAACCATGTATCCCTTTATCCAGGGCGCCATGTCCTCCATCACGGATGTCCCCGAATTTGCCTCAAAGGTGGCCGATGCCGGTGGACTGCCCACTATCGCCCTTGGCCTGATGGACGATGAGGCCCTTGACCGGAGGCTGGAACGTTTGCCTGAGATCATGGGAGGGCGCCCTTATGCTGTGAATGTCGTTTCTTTGGCAGAGAACCCTTTGCGGGGGACGCATCTCGCCTGGATAAAGAAACACAGACCCCGCTTTGTGGTGATCGCAGGGGGTGACATCTCCCCCTTAAGAGAATTGGTAGAATGCGGCATGGAGGTCATCTATATCGCTCCTGATGAGACCCTGATGAGGCTCGCCCTTGAAGCCGGCGCCGGGTACGTAGTCTGCGAGGGGTATGAGGCCGGGGGCCACGTCGGGCGACAGAGCACGCTCACCTTTGCTCAAACGGTGCTGGATCTGAAACGGCGCAAGCCGTCCCTCTTCCACGACCGCCGCGTGATCCTTGCAGGGGGGATCTTCAATCGGGAGACAGCATTCATAGCTACCATGCTCGGCGCGGACGCCATCCAGATGGGCACCACCTATCTGGCCACCCGGGAGATCGTCGAGACCGGTGCCCTGTCGGCGCTCTATCAGCGGATGATCCTGGAATCGCCTCCGGGGGGAACCATCATTTCAGGCCAGGGCACCGGACTTCGGGTGCGCTCCCTGAGGACCCCGAAAATGGCATCTCTACTCTCCCTGGAGAGGGAGTTTGCAGCGGGCCGCCAGGACGAGCCTTCCTTCCGGGCGAAAATAGAAGAGATGTCCGCAGGGAGCCTCTTTGCCGCGGCCCGAGGGCTGGACAAGCCGGGAGGGGCGCCTCTTGATGAGCGGGCCTGTCTGCAACGCGGGCAATTCATGAGCGGGGCATGCGCCGGCCTCATCGGTCGGGTCCGGACGCTGCGGTCATTTCACCGCGAGCTTGCCGAAGGACCTCTTTTGCTGCATCAGCCTTTTGTAGAAACCCCATCCTCGCAAGTTGGCCACAGCCTCACCCGGGTCGCCCCGTATAAAGTCTCTCATGAGAGGATTGCCATCACAGGGATGAGCATTGTCAATGCCTTGGGGAATAGCCCGGAGGAGGTCTGGGCCGCAAGCCTGGCAATGAAGAGCGGGATTACATTGGTTCCGCCTTCCCGATGGGACCACGGGCGTTTTTATGATCCCCGGCCGCATGTTCCGGACAAGACCTACTGCCGGGTGGGCGCCTTCCAGGATTTTCATATTTCCCGCAATGATCTCGGGATCTCCCCGCAGGATTTCCGGACCATGACCAAGGCCACAAAGATCACGCTATGGCTGGCAGAGAGGGCCATCCGGGCCTCGGGCATCCTGGAGTCGGACATCCCGCGCGAGCGAATCGGGGTCCTCATCTCTCAGAACTCGGGAGAGGCGGCGGGAACACTTTCCAATATTCACATCAGGGCGTACGTTCACGACATCCTCGCCGACATCAAGAAGGCCGTTCACCTTACGCCGAATCAGTTGAGCGCCATCGAACAGGTGGTGAAGTCCGGTCGCATGGCCCCGGACGACACCACACTCCTCGGCAGACTCAACTGCGCGGCGGCTGGTTTCATCTGCAACCGGTATGGGTTCATGGGGCCAAGCTTTGCGGTCTCCGCAGCCTGCGCGACCGCGCTGGTCGCACTGCACAGCGCCATTCAGATGGTCCGGAACGGCATCATCGATGCTGCCATTGTGGGAGGGGCCGAAGAGGACCTTACACACCTGCATTTTCTGGAATTCTCCGCACTCGGTGCACTTTTTGGACTGTCCGGACAGGAAAGACCCCCTCGCGAGACCTCCCGTCCCTTCGATGCCGAACGAGACGGCATGGTGCTCGGCGAAGGCGGGGGAATGATCGTCATCGAGCGGGAAAGCCTGGCACGCGCAAGAGGGGCGCTTGTCCAAGCAGTCATCACCGGCATGGGGGCGAGCAACAACCATATGGGTATGGTGGAGTCCTCCAGTGTCAGCCAGGAAATGGCCATCCGCGCCTCTTTCCACGGGATACCCTACGGGCCTGATGCGGTGGACCTCGTGGAATGCCACGCCACGAGCACGCGGCAAGGGGACGTGGAGGAGATACGTGCCCTGAAGGCCGTCTTCGATTCCTCAAGGCGCACGGTGATTACCTCATTCAAATCCCAGATCGGACACACACTGGGCGCCTCGGGTATTAATAGTCTTATTCGGGGGGTCACGGCTATGAAGTCTGAGGTTTTCCCTGCCACCCTCAATTATATGCATCCGGACCCGGAAATCGACTTAAAGGGATCGGGTCTCCTCATCACCCAGGAGCCGATTGATTGGAAGTGCGGGGCCGGCCAGCCGAGGAGGCTTCAGGTCAACGCATTCGGGTTCGGAGGTTCCAACTACGTTGTACAGGTGGAGCAGGCCATGGATGAAGTGGATACGGTCCTGGTCTCCCCGGAAAGAGAATACGGTTTCGACAAGGAACCCGATCTCCGTAGAAAGAAGGGGGGTGGCTCTCCGACGCTCCAGGGCATCTCTTTCTTCCGGACTGAGATCGACGGCAAGAACTGCCGGATGGCCGTCGTGGCTCAATCCGAAGAGGAGGCGCTCACGGTCATCGAGAGGTCGGCAGCCCTTGCTGAAGCCGGGACCGCTTCACCCAAAGTATTGAGGTCCCTGGCGCAGCAGGGGATTTTTGCGAGCAGCGAGGACCTGCCGGCACGACCGCTAGCCTTTGTTTTTCCCGGACAGGGGGCACAGTATGGAGGAATGGGACGGGATCTCTACGAGTCCTTCCCCGTCATTAAGGAGTGGATGGATCGGGCTGCAGCTGCAGCTGACTTCGACCTCCTTCACTTATTGTTCCACGATCGGGAGGATAATCTTGCGAAAACCCGGTGGCAGCAACCAGCCATGTTCGCCATTGAACACGCCATGGCCCGATACCTCACCACCCTGGGCATCCACCCCATGGCGATGGCCGGCCATAGTTTGGGCGAACTGACCGCCCTGTGTCTGGCCGGTGTCTATTCCCCAGAGGACGGGTTTCGAATCGTGAACAAGAGGGCCCTCTGCATGGACAAAGCCGCTGCCGTGCACGTTGAACCGGGCGTTATGATGGCCGTGGATGTCCCCCTGGATCTGATTAAAGAGATGATCCATGGACTGGAGAATGTCCACATCGGCAATATCAATTCACCGCACCAGGTTGTCCTGAGTGGCAATACCGAGGCGGTCAAGGATCTTTGTAAAAAAATAAAGGGAATGGGATACCGGGCCACCCTTTTGCCGGTCAGCATGGCTTTCCACTCTCCTATCATGAGGGTCATCCATGATGAGCTCGCGGCGTACATTGCCTCCATACCATTTCATTCCCCGCAGATTCCCGTCATCTCCAACACGACCATGGCACCGTATCCATCAGATCCCAATGAGATCAGGCGAATCCTGATGGCCCATCTGGAATCTACCGTCCATTGGATAAACAATGTCCGGACCCTTTGGAATGACTACGGAGTCCGGCTCTTCGTTGAGGTGGGCCCCGGTGATATTTTAAGCAATCTCATCGCAGACACGCTTCCTGAACCGGCTTGCATCCAGACGTGCCTTCCCTCTGCAGAGGGCCTGACCTACAAGACCGCTCTTGCTCAGCTCTTCGTCGAAGGTTATTTTGAGATACAAGGAGAACTGAGGTTTGTTTCCCTCTCTGCATTCAGGAAGGCCCCTGCATCGGGCCGCAACACCCTGGACGTAGTGGTCTCCCCTGCCCCCTCCGAGACGTCTGAGCATCAGCACCATATAGAGGCGCTTGTTCAAATCATCATGGGCGCTACAGGATTTAACAGGGATGAAATCCGGCCTGATATGGATCTCAGAAGGGACCTCTCCATCCGCTCCAGCCGTCTCCCGATAATCATGGATGCAGCGGAACGCCATTTCGGGATCACCATCGAACTGGAGGATTTTATAGGTCTCCGCACC
>JBIOIY010000050.1:0-22359 GCA_044450345.1 Thermodesulfovibrionales bacterium
CCCAAGCGGTGACCCAAATAAGGGACACATTGTTAGGCACCGTCCATGTGCCGGAAGCAGTAAAGTATTTCGATCGGGAGGTGCCGCCTCCTACAGGATTGACCCCGATAGCAGACCAATCCCAAGCCCTAAAGGAACTACCGGTAGAGTCCTCGGCAAACGTCGAAATACCCGTGCTTACCAAGAACATCAGAACCAGTATTGCTGTGACTTTTTTCATAAAAATAACCCCTTTCGTAAAAGTATTCATTGACAGCTACCCCCCGAAGGACAGCACATCGCTTCAACCAATAACCGTTGAGTCCCGCCGCCCGAGTTTATTACATTGCCGGCGTTATCCTTCAACTGCATGTTAACTGTCCACGTCCCGTCCCCATTGTCCGTAGCGGAGGTTTTGAATACGCCAATAACATTCAACTGCCAACCGGTCGCAGCACTATACGCGGCGACGACTGCAGGAGTTACAAAAATTGACGGTACCCACCCTGTTGGGCAAGTGGGCTTCGTAACAATCGTGCCTATGTCCACGATGGCTTTATACTTAACCTCCTTTACATTTGGCTGGAGTATAAAGACAGACTCCGCGCTGACAATGCCGGCAAGCAACAAAATAATGATTGAGGCTATAGCGAAGTAGCGCATAAAGATCTCCTTATCAGATATTATTATTGGGCATAAACGAGGGGCTGAGAATAGAGCCAGGCCCCGGCACTATAGACCCCCACGACTCCGTGATAAGGCGGACTAACCGCCCATGTTCCAGAATACGATGGGGCGGGTCTAGGTGGTTCCCCTTGAAGGGTGCCCGCTGAGTTGACAGTCATCCATATCTGGATAGGGTTCCCAAAGCCGTCCACCCGGTAGAGGGAACTTAATCCTATGTTGGTAAGTACCGTAGAGAATTTCGCTGAGGAATTTATCCGATTCCAGCCGGACCCGGATGCCGGCCAAATTGCTGCAACAAACCCACTACAGCCGCAATTGCCAGATTCCACACCCGAACAAGCCAGTGAAGGCGAATTTCCAGTGGATTGAAAATACCACGGGACTATCACATCGTCATAACTCTCAAGACCTCCGGCCCCGGCCTTACAGGTGTTAACAACAACCTCGTTCGTCAGTCTGCTCATATGATAGGATTTGAGCGATCCTGCGACGGTGAGAAGTTTTTTTTGGGAATAAGATTGATATTCGCCGTCGAGATAGCCGCTACTCCAAGTATCGGTGACATTAGCGCTTCCGCCGGACGTTATGATTATCGAATAAGGGGTTCTGTTATAACCATTTACATAAAAGGTGTTTGCTGAGTGCGGGTTGGTCACGGCAAAGGTATAGTAAGAGCCGAATCCATCGGCACAACGGACAGTATAGGACGGGGCCGTGCCTGTAAGGGCGCAGCCGGCATTTTGCCACGCCCCGGTCACGTTCGCCGAACTTGTGTTGAGAAAAAGTTGGGTACTATCGGCTCCATTTACCGTCGGCACAAGAGTAAGGGTATTGCATGACGCGTCGGTCCACCCGTAGCAGTTCTGTTCCACATATGCAATGTTTTCCCTATAAGTAGTGTCGAGCGCCGTCTCTATCTTTTTAGTCTGTGCCATCGCATTTGCCGTACCTCTGAAATGAAGTGTTTGTTTTAATAACATCACCAGCCCGCTCAGGAGCACGCCGGTGATCGTCAAGGAGATAAGCACCTCTACCAAAGTTAAGCCCTTACTATCGAAATATCTTTTCATCTTAATTCCGCCGTGTCGGTAAAACCACAGCCCTCCCCTCCAGTTGGCTTGGAATAATAGAAAGTCCGTGACACTCCGTCTAGCGTCACGGTAGGCAAAGCGGACGTTCCGAGGGCGTTTCTAAGAAGGTATTTGCCATACTGGTTGAACTCGGTTTCAGTGGCTGTTGAGCAGTTTATGGTTGTCTGCGTGGTGCCTGTTGTCAGCAATGTGCTCACTTGTCCATCCTTCATATCCATAAAGCCCCAGAGGAAGCTGGAGTCCCATATTCTCAGTTTCACGGTATTACCATTGATTATCTGGATAGTCTTATAAAGAACTCCGTTATATGCGCCCGCATTATTCGATTCGTTGACGAGGTCAACATATTGGATTGTCTTTCCGGCAACTGGGGCAAGATTAATCTGTCTGTAATACCACTTACCAGCGTAAGAGGCAAGATTTCCCTGCGCGGCAGAGATGCTGTTTTGGTCGGTGAGGCCATAAGACCGCCCGTATGTGGCATCCGAAAAGTCCATCTCTAAATTACCGACAAGATATTGAGGTAATACCGACGGAATAAAAGTACTGAATACGAGTGTGTCACCTGCCTGAATAGTATATGCTCCGTTCCATATCCCGTAGTACACATAGGGATTGACGCCGCCCGTAATAGTTGAGTTAAGCTGGAGGTACCCATTGCGGTCGGGCGAAACTGTGACTGAATAGCTGCTGGCGAGATTGGAGTATCTGATCGCGTTATAAACAGGCGCCAGCCTGCTGTGCAGCCCGCAGGAAACATATAGGGTTACACAAACGTTTGCCATTGCTTGCTCAATCGAGGCTTTCCTGTTGCGAATGTCGGCGTAAGATGCGCTTTGAATGGAGGAGAGATCTACCTTTGTTGGGTCAACTGTGAGCTGTTGCCCGAGAAAAGTAACGGTGGCTGGCAGGGCCTGAGTCTGCTGATAGGCAGACTGGGCCCTCTCAACCATTTTGGCCTGGTAGTCCTTACTTGGCAGACCAGTAATACCCGCCATGACCGTTAGGAGCAAGGCGGGTATTACTGAAACGATTATGAGCATTATAAAAGGCACAATAACGCTCCCTTAGCAACCTGAGTTTCCTACAAAAGGCAATATTACGCAGTCGATCGCGTTTCCGTTTAAAGCCGAGGTCGTATCGCACAGGTTGAGGTCCTTCAGTTTCTGCATGATATTGGCAGCCCTGGTTGCCGACTCCTGAAGCGGTGTTTCAACGGTAACGCTACCGGCAGCAGCGCACTTATAGCCGTAGGGAGCTGTGCCGCCTACCTGATAGTTGCTATCGACATAAGTCTGCAAAGCTGCCGGCCACGTAGTAGATACCGCTGCCAGCGTCGGGAAGGCGCCTTTGACCATCTTATACTCATTGAGGTTTGTCTGTATCGCCGTAAGCTGAGATTGTACGGTCGACGTCGCCGAATTTTCCCTCGACTTTGCGATGGCCTGCGAAGAGACGTAAAGGACAATGGCGCCGATAAGTACAGCTACGATTACCTCGATCAGCGTAAAGCCCTTTTGGTTGCGCGTCCTCAGTTTGTGAAACCTTAGTTTCCTAAATAGCTTTTTCATGTTCTCACCTCCTTTCCAGTAACATTAGTAGGAGCATCCGAAGAACCCGAATTTGCATACAGCAACTCGAGATCAACAGGCGGCTCTATCTCTCCGTCCATCCATGCCCTCCAAACCGTTATCAGTAACGACACACAGTCCTTCTCCGCAAAAGTCAGCTCCCCTATTTGTATCAACTCTATCGCATCCTTAAAAGAAGAAACATTCGTATGCCTCCTCAAAAACCACAGGTAATTCATGATGCGTTCCAGGGGTATGCTGATTTGTAGATAGCGTAGGGAGACCTGGTCATCACTCATTGAGAAATTCCTTTCTTTCCCTTTCTGCGAAAACATTTTTTTCGACAAGTTTATCCAAGGCAGTTTTGAAAGTTATAGTGCCGTTATCCTTAAGTTGGTTGCCCGTAATCATGTTTTCCAGTTCAGTGTATTTTCCCTCCGCGACCAACGAACGAGCCGAGGTATTGGGGATAAAAACCTCGGCTATAAGAGTGTATTCGCCATTACGGTAAACGAGTTTCTGTGAGACAATGGCCCTGAGGGACGATGCTACGAGCTGTCTCCATGACCCCTTGTTGTCACCCACTTCATCCAGAAAGCGCATCGTATTCATAACATTGCTGGTGTGCAGAGTGGAAAAAACAAGATGCCCTTTGCTGGCCACCTCAAAGAGGGCTTGTATCTCATCCCGGGTACGTACTTCGCCGATCATGATCACAGAGGGGTCGTTCCTGAGCGCCAGTTTCATGCCTTCGACAAACGAACTGATATGGCGGTTGACCTCATAGTGCCTTACGTTGGCAGGCCTCATAGTTATCTGGTACTCGATTGGGTTTTCGAATATAAGGATATTGCCGCTTATCTTTGAGGCTATATGGTCTAATTCCGATGCGATTGTCGTTGATTTACCGGACCCCGTGATACCCGTATGCAAAATAAGGCCATTGGGGGGGGCAATCTTGAAATTCAACATATCCTTGACCCCCTTCAGAAACTCATATCTGTCGAGCTCATCCAAAGAGGGAATCGTATAAGGAAGCTTTCTCAGGGACAGTCCCATGCCTTCTTCGGAGGTAGTACAACTGACCCTGTATCTCCCGTAATTCTTTACACTGAAACCGTACTCGTGGTAATTGTGTGAAGAGCCGTTGCCTGAAGGCGACTCGCTCAAAAGAAACGACATATCGATCATGTCGGCAGACATCGTCTTTTCCATGAGAGCTTCTATATGAGAACGTGACGGCTTAAACAGCGTCGCTTCTCCGTCTTCCTTCACGATGGTATAATTCTTGAGAATACCGATCCTTGACGCCTTGCCCTCGACCGCATATATGTCAGTCGCCTTCATTTCCTTTGCAAGTTTGATTACGGGCGTAAACCAACCGAGGTCATCCACCTCCACTTCCATCTGCCTTGAGACCTTTAAACTCTGTGTGGCCAATGCGCTCATATACCTCCTCCCTTCACTGAACCTACCTGCCCCATAAAAGATATTAAAAGTGACCATAAAGGTCCCATTACGAGAACGATCTGTACAGCGACGAACATAAAAGCGATAGCGGACACAAAAGGCGAGAGGCCGTCGAGTTTCCCGGTTGCCGTCTTAATGTAATCCTTGCCCACGTCGCCGAACCCCTCGCTCATAGCACCCGACCTTATCTTCGCCTTGAGGATGATGTAAGTCTCAGCAGAGAGGTGTTGCTCTATTTCATCCAACACATCAAGCATGCTCCGCTCCGCGACCTCTGATGCCACGGTTTCAAAAATGCTACGCCATACTCCGCTCACTACCTGTGCAGCGTGGGAAAAGGATAACGACGGGGATAATCCGCTATTAAGACCAACAGAGACGACCTTGAATGCCTGCCCAATTGAAAGTTGATTGTACAAATCTTTTATTACCGGGATCCTGTGGAGATTCTTTAGAAGGACAAAGCCGAGGACGGTAAGAAAAGCGGTATAACCGAGATATAAGGAAACCTTGTACTTCACAATGAACCAGCCCATTTTATAAGCAAAAAGCTGCTCCGTTCCGGGGAACGAAAGCCCTAGCAATATTTTTTTGAGGATATCAACAAAAAAGAATCCCAGAACGATTGAAAGAATGATGACACCTAAAGGATAATAAAGAGAGAACTTGATCTTGTTTCTTATCCCGTTGATGCTCTCCATTGACGAGATAACGTCCCTCATGGTATCTAATAAATTTCCGGTCCGCTCTCCGATCTGAAGGAGAAACAGGTAATCTTTGCAGATGTCTACCTGCTCAAGTGCCTGGGTAAATGTGTATGCTTCTTTCGACATCAGATCCGAGAGGATCCTAAGCCTTTCCGCCATTTTAGCGTCTCTTATCTTAAGGGCTAGTTCTGATGCGCCCTCATGGGCGGAAATCCCGGACTGCATCATATAGTAGAGACTCTTCAAAACGGTAAGATCATTTACTTTTTTAGCCATTAGAGTAGACCTCTCAACGCCCCTATCTCGATGACGCCGGCAAGCACTTTTTCTATGGCATCATCGAGGATATTGCCAAATTTAGGCAATTTGTCCTCCATCTCGTCGGAGGAAAGGCCGCCCTTAAAGCACTGCGGCGAAAATTCATATATCTCGGAAATCAACGTCCGCCCGCTGTACCCAACCGAAACAAGCCTGCCGCGTGACGTCATACGACAAGTGGGGCACTTATTTTCCGGAGACAGGTGTGCGACATAGACTTTCTTGCCCTCAAATTCCTTTACGGTAGCTACATTGGTGAACCTGAGGGCATTAAGCCATTCAGGGGGCGCCTCTATTTCTACTTCCTTCTTGCATTTATCACAAAGCCTCTTGACCAGAACTTGGTTTGCGGCCAAAAGAAGGTTGTCCGCGACCACATCAGACGCAATCTGATAGTCCTCAATCAGGATCTCGGGGACCATTGTGGCCCTGGAGGCATGGAGGGTGGTAAAAACAAGGTGGCCGGTCTTGGCTAAATGGAATGCTGTATCGACTGTTTCCTTGTCTCTGAGTTCGCCGATAAAAATGACATCGGGGTCTTGGCGTTTAAAAGCTCTAGCAAATTCTGAAAAACTCGTAGCGCATATGCCTTCCTTACCCTCCCACTCAAGGGTCTGGAACTGTCGACCGTGCTGCAGATGGTACTCAATGGGGTCTTCAACGGTAAGTATGTTTTTCGACCTGGAAACCATAGACAAAAGAGTATTGACGGTCTTCGACTTGCCTGTGCCCGTTGCGCCGGTGACAATAACGATTCCTCTGTTTCTCACTATTACAGTCTTCAGCATCCTTGAGTGCCTTTCGGAGAAACCGAGGGACTCCAGTGACACATCGGTGAGATCACCTTTATAAAGCAGCCTCATAACTATATCGGCGTCTTTCATGTTTTGCTTGTAGATAATCGACACGCGCACATCGAGATCTTTCCCCGCTTGCTCACTTGTAATCTCAATTCTTCCATCCTGCGGCTTACGTACATCATCCACTCTCAAGGAGGGAGTAAATTCCTTTGCCCAGTTGAGTATCATCGAGACAAGGCCTTTGCCATCGTCATACTCAAGCGTGTCCATATCGTGGAGTTCCCCAAGGATGCGGAAGGAAAGTTTATAAACGCCCCGGCCAACCATAGGAAAAAGATGGATATCCGTGGCGTGCTGCTTTACCGCATCCCTAAATATTTCGATCACCCTGTCTTTTGCGTTGAGACTCACCGTTTGCTGACAACTGCAGGTGAGCCTAGTAAACACATCTCTGCTTAAGAAAGCGATTCTGCCGGCGGGGGGGATTCCCTTAACAGCCAGGGGATGCCAGATATAATAGGTCGTTAACCCATTGTGAATCGCCTCGATATGTCTGCCTTTGTTTATGTCAATGATGTCTCCAACGACGGCGTCGCAATAAGGGAGATCCGTCAGGTCGGCGAACACCTGCGCTATCTCTGCGTATGTAGCAATGCCTTCGATCTCACAAATCATTTCGTAAATGGTAGTCTTATTTATGGTCCTCGTTTGGTCAAAAAACTGGCTTATCTGTGGATTATCCCATTTGGTTTTTTTCTTAATAAGCTCCTTGACAGCCTCATTAATAGTTTCCCTTGAAACGTCTTTTTTTACCGCTGTGGTCGTGAGCTCACTTGTTTTCATTTTTGCCCCTTGTGATGTAGTAACGAGTATCCACTCCGTCAAGCGCAATGCTTTCGTTGTCCACCTCAGTTACCTTGTGCCCCTCGATATCCATTCCTGCCCGAATATCGCCTTTGTCGGTAAGTGCAACGGACTTGCCGTGAATAACGTAAATCCCGTATATCTTGAATTGAGGTTTTTGCTTTTGCGAATTCTGGTCCTGTTTCACTAGCTCCATCTGAGGTGGAGTATCCAAGATTTTTTGCAGTGGGATCATTTCGGTCAGTTGAGGCCCCCCTTTACCCTTGGGCAGTGATGCCTTTTTAAACCTTTCCAAAAAGTCGGCTTTAAACGGGTCTTTCTCGACAAAGCTTTTGTCTGTCTGCTTAATCTCCGGTTTAGCGGTGGGATGGGGAGCGGCTGTCAATGGCTGGTTCGGTGGCACATTGAGCGGCAGGGGTGCCGGCTTCAAAGGAAGCGATGAAGACAAAGACGGGGGAGGGGACACCCTCCCTGTGTCCTTTTTGCTCCCCATCAGCAGGTAAGCCCCCGTCCCGCCAACCAACAACCCCAAAAGGGTAATAAGAGTAATCAAAAGTATATGGGATTTTTTTATACCCTTAAATCCAATTCGCATATAAAATCACCTTCATTGAGTTTTATGCTTTTTACCGCCACGGGGCAGGCGACAACACTGTTAACGGCTTTGATAAAATCGCGGTAGTCGGGTAAGACGAGTTTCATATGCCACACCTTGTCTTCTCGCTGAGTGACGTCCCATTTGTCTTTTAGCATGGTGCCGAGACAGGCGATGGAATCCTTAAAAAGCGCTCCTCCCCGCAGGTCCTTCTTGCCCTTTTCAATATTTATATTATTTTCCCAACTATAATGGTCGCCGTCTTTCATGGAGGTCGCAAAAGGGTAGAAAGACTTGTATCTCACATTTAGCTTCCCCGAGACTGAATTTGCAGTGTTGGTAATCGAGACCTGCACGGTGCTAAACACCTTGTCGTTGCCAAGATCTGCGACCAGCTTGTTGAAAGAGTCCACGAGTTCATAGAAGACGGTCGCTTGGAGGTCTCTGGTTTCGGCATCAGTCAGGGGAGGCGGCTGGGTGTCCTGTTGAGGAGGGCTCGCCGCAAGCTGGGGCTTCGGGGTGTCAGCGAAAAGGTAAAAATACGCGGCTGCACAGAGCAAAAGAGCACAGGCGCCAGCGGTTATTTGCATCGCCGGGGACATCCCTCCTACGACCTCTTTATATAGCTTGTCGAAATCAATTGTCGTGTCGGACGCCTGTGTATTACCGAAAACAGCGTCAAAGGTCTTATCCTCGATGGCAAGATAGTCATGGGGGGTTTCCTTCTGCAGACTCCATGTTGACTTGAGTCCGGGGGGAGACGCGACTATTTCAAATTCCACGACAAGATATTTGTCGTCACCGATGTTGTAGAATCCGGCTATCCTTTTTTTATCTTCCCTTACCATATAGAAAGCCATTACGTATTCAAAGGATAGTTTTGTCGCCGATATCCACAGGGCAGCGACTTTTTTCTTGTATCTTGTCGAAGGCTTAATTCTTTTAAACACAACGGGCGAGGAGAACAGCAAGGCCTTGGAGGGCTTGTCTTGAATATTCCCGCTCACTACATCAATGCAAGTCGCATCGTTGAAGCGTACTGTCAGCAACTTTGAGATCCTCCTCGAATGAATATTCTAATGGTCCAGGGCAAGCGACTCTTTAACGGGGCCGCTTCCAATAGATATGACGACCGACAACTCCGATAACTTACTGGTTGAATCCGTAGAGCCAAATAGATACTTCAGGACGGGCAGTTTCGAAAGAAGGGGCAGCCCACTGGACTGATCGTTGAGATTTTTTATCTTGAAACCGGAGATTACTACGGTATCGTCCTTAGACATCTTAATCGGTATCTTTAGATAGTTCCATTCCGTTTGCGGCAATTGCTGGTCACCAACCTGCTGGAATCCGACCACATTTGAGAGTTCTATCCGCGTGTTTACAAGGTATCTACCGTCGTTTTGAAGAAGGGGATTGAGAAGAATCTTCAATCCCACACTCTCTTTGCCGATCATCGGAGAGGTAATTGTTTGGTTGTTGATAACTTGTACGGTGCTTCCCTGGGAGTACCAGACGTCCTGAGTAAGTTCAAAAGGAAGCATAGTTCCCGCCATCGCTCTTGTCTCCCACGTATGCACAATTTGGATTTTGCCGTACTGTGATAAGACCTTAAGCATGGAATTGATCGTTCCCTTTGAGTTGGTAAGCTTTACGGAGCCTGCTCCAGCACTCCCGGCAAGGGCACCGAGAAAATTACCCGCCAAATCGAGCTTAAGAGCTTTCCCATATATCTGACCGCCCAAAACGTTTTGCCAATCAATTCCAGTTTGATGCTCATTGTTGTAATCTATCCTTAAGAGGGTGATCTTAAGATTGATTTCCTCTCTTTTAGCGTCATCCAGAGTAAGCATCTGTTCCACCGCTTTAATCCTCGAAGGACGGTCTTTAACGTAAATAAACCCTGAAGGTAAATAGGTGATAACGCCTCTGGGACTGAGGAGTTTTGTTATATTGGAGATGAAATTGTCGATATAGCCTCCAAACTCGCTGTACGAATCGGAAGACGACGAATTGGAAGAGCTACCTGACATTTGGCCGCCCGTTGACTGTTGCCCGGCCTGGGGCTGGGACGTTCCTTGTGGCATTGCCTGAGACGTTCCTGGGGACGCTCCGGAGGCCTGCGGTCCGGCAGCCGGCGGTTGCGCACCAGTTTGTTGCGATCCGGAGGGGTTTCCTGCAGTCGCACCGGAAGATGTATTCGACGAAAAGTCAAAGAGCTTGTTTACTTCTATATATTTTTCCTCGTAGGGCGTCAAAATATAGATGCCCCCTTTTTTCTTGAAAGTGATATCGAGCCCGGCGGTTATACTCCTGAGGGCTCCGTCAAGTGAAACACCGTCATAATTAGCGGTCACCGTAAGGGTGCGTTCCAAATCCTTATCGAAAGTAACGTTGATTTTAGCCTGACTACAAAGAGAGGCAACAGCATCCTGGAGGGGGGCCTCACGGAAGTTTAAGGTAACCTTCTGTTCAAGCGCCTTATCATCGGCCTTGTGCTCCTCGGCAAGACCGGCCTCTTTGACGCTGACGAACCCAACGTATTTTGCCGCTTCCGCCACATGCCACTTCTCGTCGTAAAGTCCAGCTATCTGAGCGGAGGACTCTTGCACACAGTCCTTGCCGGGTTTCAGACAAACCACAGCGTCTTTTACCTCCAGGGCGTCTTTGAAGCGCCCCGCAAAGCGTGCGAAGTCCACCGGGGCTGGGCAGATCATGTAGCTTTGCCCCTGAATCACGACATTGCAGTCAAAGAAGAGATCCATTGGTATGACCTTGCGCGCTTCGAAGACATAGCCTGCCGCTCCGGGAACGATAAATGACCTGAGGACCCGGAGCGGGCCGTAATCCTTCCCAACGGGCTCCCCCTCCCCTTCCTTCAAGACGGAGAGGACGTCGTTTCCGCTCCGGATGGGGTTTCTAGTAAAGGCTAACAACCCTTTATCGGTACCCTCATATTTGTACAGGTAGTACTCCTGGCCGCTTTGGACTATGAAATTACCGGCAGCGACAGTACAGCAGGGTGTTGAGAGCGTACGTGGCGTGACGCTATAGCCGTCGTCACTGACAAAAGGATGCTCTACAGAGAGCGGTTCTGTGGCCACCTTCCGGGAGTCCCGAATGTAGCGGATCTTTAATCCGGATTCGTCCTTTTGAAACATATACATGTGCCCGCCTATAGAAACCGGCTCACCGGGGGCAAATACACCTACTATTACCCGGTGGTCGGCTGCGTGCGTGGCAATTATAGCGCTCCCGTCCGTTGGGGATGCTGAGGCAACGGATATATGTTCCGGGTATTGCAGCTGGCTTAGGAGAGTTTTTAAATCCTCCTGCCCGGCCTGCGCGGTCACGGAAACCACTGCCAGCGACAAAAAAAGCAATATTGTCAAAACTACCTTGTTTGTCACGTTATTGATCATCAGGCACCTCACCTTTAGATATTAATGAGGGGGTAACACGTGAAAAATTATTTTGATATTTAAAGAGAGGTTTTCGGGAAATCGTCAACAGACTGATGTGAGCGTTTTACGAGATACAGAAAAAAGAGATTCCTCTGCTACTTTCTTTTGGAAATTGATGATCGTTTCGCTTCCGATGATTTGACTCAGTCTTAGGTTGTGGTATCCTTTTCTAAATAACCCCATTAGAGAAATAGATCAAAGCCGGCAATCTAACAACAAATATGTTCCCTGCGAAAGGAGATCAGCTGAAATGAGCCAGGAACGTTACCAAAGAGGTTGGAAAAAGCTGAAGGAGATAGACGGCGAAGCAGGAGAGCGAGTCATCGAAAGTCTGAAGGACATCGCTCCTGATCTGGCACGCTACACCATCGAATTCCCTTTTGGAGACGTCTACTCGCGACCGGGGCTAGATCTCAAATCCAGGGAAATAGCCACTGTCGCGGCACTTACGGCCTTGGGCAATGCCCTTCCTCAACTAAAGGTTCATATCAATGCCGCCTTGAACGTCGGTTGCACCCGTCAGGAGATTGTGGAAGTAATCATCCAGATGGCAGTGTATGCGGGCTTTCCTGCGGCGCTAAACGGCATGTTTGCCGCAAAAGAGGTCTTCAAGGAACGCGCCGGTTCATGATCTTATACGACGGCGCGCGCGGTCATCTATGCGATCAAGAGCCTGAAGGAGATAAACATTACGTCGGTCCAGAGTATCACCGGGAGGATTAGGTGCCTATTTTGTGTTGCCCGGCCTGAGATTTACAAAGGAGACACCCTGTGAGCTGTTCATCCTTATATGCAGCATCGAAGCTATTAGTGCCGAAGCGAGGATTTCCGTTTATAGCAGATGAAATCTTTTTTTTTCTTCCTTCCTGAAATCCTCGCTTCACAAGCCGGTCAAGATAGTGTAGGCTAGAACCCGAAATCTTTAACAAATGCGGTGACAAATTGGTGCAAGACAACATTCACCGTTGCCGAATCTGGAAGAATTAGTAATTGGAGATATGAAGGAAATGCTTGTCAGTCCAATTGAAATTAAATAGGAGGCAAACAATTATGATCGAGCAGGCCAAAATAGCGGCTGTTACTGAATATCTGCAAAGCGAGTTCCCAGATTCCCAGATTGATGACACTTTTGACGAAGAGTTGCAATCTCAAAAATTCCGTGTTAGCAAAGATTCCACAGTTTCCATTATCAAGTTTGAACGAATTTTCTTGGATGATACTTTGGACATTAAAGAGGCTTTGAAAAATATGGGGCTTAGTGAGTTTATCAAACTCAATAATACCAGGCAGGTTTTTGTGACCACACAAGGGTTGAAGCTTCTTTAATATCAAAACACCGAAAATGAAAAGCATCGTCATTATGTGACATTCGCCCGTAAATCCTCAGTAGTTGCAACTCCTGATATCTGCGTAGTCGTGGTGGACTTGGGAGGCAACAGTCCTTCCTGGAACCCGCAGTTTCGCGCGGGCGCAACGATATCGAGAGTACAGAAGATATTTGTTACCGTCATTGCGAGGTAACTTCTAATACTCTCGCACAGGAGTATATTGGGCGGTGGTATGGATAGCGCCGACGACCACGCAGGCATCAGGAGTTGCAAGAATTTACGAAAGAAACTGGCAGATGCAACGAAAACAACAGGGTGCCCAGGCCCGTGCCGAAAACCACAGACGCTTAGATCTATGTCTGCCTGCATTAGAAAGGGTCAATTTCTCACTCCTACTGTCTGAATTTCAGTAAAAATGTATGGCGCCTGTGAAAAAAACATCTCCGTATGCTAATATTTTTGGAGGATGCCAAAAGATATAATCCCTTATTGAATGAAAGGGCTGTCATGAAGGTTAATCGGTGGCAGATTGACAGCAAGAAACTGCGAGTCATTCCTGAAGATGAGCGCGTACTCTTCATACTGCTCGGCCATGCTGTGAACGAAATCAACATTCTTAGGAAAACCTTCTACCTTTTCAGTCAATTCTCAGAAGAGCCTAGATGGAGGGCGCACGTCCACACAAGCCAAAGTCTTGTATTTGCCCGTATCCTAACAGGGAAACTCTTCGAAGCATGGGAGTTGCTGAGAAAAGGCTATTTTGGTACCCGACTCTCTCATGAATACGACCAACATCTCGATACCGAAATCAAGGAGGCTCTTAAAAGCTTGAAGCAGTATTTTGGTCGCGATAACCTGATTGATACAATTCGTAATCGGTTTGCGTTTCACTACTCTCCTAATGATGCTAAGGCCATACTTGAACACAGCCTACCTAATGAGGAAATGGTCATGTATATGGCCCCAGATGAGGCGAATACGCTCTATTACGCTTCTGAGTTCGTGGTAAATATCCTTACTTCAGCCGGGGTTTCGGCAGGTATCGACATGTCGCTATGGCTGGTCGGGCAACTGTACAGTGTCGAACTTGCCCGTAAGGTTCAGGAGGTTCTGGAGTACTATCCAGCACCACCTTATGCCGGCGAAGTTTAGTCAGAGTATCAAGTAATTGATACGTTATTGATAAAGCTTGCATCATAGTTGCCCAATCAGGGGGGTGGAGCGGAAACCGCAAATGACGCGGTTCCGCACACCCCCGAAGACTTTGGCGCCCCAGTCCCCAAAATTCTTAGTGTACTATTTTTTCCGTTTCGTGAGCTGACCCCACCCTGGTCTATTGATATGCGTTTACTGGGAAATGGGGAGCAAGAAAAGGAGCTACCCTGTCGTAACTGCCGCCCGAGTAGCGGCCAAGTTGGTCTGGTCCAGAGCAGTATTTCGATCCATGCCAGGACGCTGAAATTCAGTCGCGCCCTCATGACTTAACTGCTCGCGCCGAACTCCAAAGAGCCCATCCAGGATTGACCCTATTCGGATACAGATCCTGCATCTTATCGTAGAGCTCTTGAGCGGTTCTTGTCGTTCCCACCAGACGTTCAAAGTCGCGAAGGTATTTTCGCGTCTCTTCGATAATCCTTGGATTGTCATCGTTATCCGGTCTCTTATGTGAGGCGACAACCGCGTGTGGGTTAAGCGACTCAATCTTGTCGAGCGCGGCGATCCACTCCTTTCGCTTCTGCGCATTCGACTCGACAAGATAGAGGTGAACATCATTGTAGGCAGCATCGCCGGCAACCACGAGCCCGATCGAAGGGACGTGCAAACAGGTCGTATAATCCGTGTCGGTATGACCAAGTTCTACCGCAAATAATTCATGCCCCTCCAGATTAATTACATTTCCTTTGAGCTCTTCCGCGATCACTAGCTTCTCCGGGATTTGGCCCGGGAAAGCCGGCTTCCAACCCGTATTGAGGAACTCTGGGGAGGCATTCTGGCGCATAACCTTAACAGTATCGGGAGTTGCTACTACTCGTGCCTTTGGGAATCGCTCAAGAAGAGTACCAACCCCAAACCAGTGGTCTCCATGGCCATGTGTAATGTAGATAGTCGTCAGGTTTTTACACTTTGATGCGACCCAGTCTGCCAAAGCAGTCGCCTGTTTGACTGTCATAAAGGTATCCACAAGGACAGCGTCTCTGACCCCATAAATAAGGGTTGCCGCCATCGCCTGAAAGTATGTCTCCCCCACATCCCGAGGTCGGTCGGGAGTAACAATCGGTATCCCAGGTGTGATGAAGACCTCCCACTTCAGAGTAGGAGCCTCTGTATGCACCCCGGAACCTGAAGTCTTTGCCAGCTCAGCCCCAGTCGATGATCTATCGTGATTTTCCATATGTGCCTCCTTTCCCTAGAAGTTGTCTCATAGTCTTTTCCTGATACCCCAGTCATTAAGGAACAATTTCGCATGCTCCAGGAAGATCTCTGCATGCTGGTACTGGGCACCGTGGCTCGAGTCAGGGTAAATAATTAACTGGGCGTTCGGGAGGTGCTCCACCAGAATGAACGCATTTATCGGCATGACCACGATATCTTTACTGCCGTGGATGATCAGCGTCGGATGAATGATGTTCTTTAAGGTAGCGTAACGATCTGTTGCCGGAATGGTGCCCCATTCTCTAATAGCAGCAAGCTGAGCTGCAGCCGCATCCTTGGAGACGGCAGAGTCGCGTTCCTTCTTGCGAGACTCCAGTCGCTTCAAGCATTCCCTTCCAGCTGCCTGACTGCGTTCGGAGGGCGAGAAGAATGCAGCCAACAGAAATGCAACCGGATCCGTCTGTTCTTCAGGTGAAAGTTCCGTGAAGGTCATGCCCTCTCCACCGCGAGGTCCCGTCCCCAATAGAATCATGTGCTGGACGAGGTCGGGATAGTCAAGGGCCAACTGCTGCGCGATCATGCCGCCGAGCGAAAACCCGAAAAGGTCTACTTTCTTTAGATCAAGCGCTCGGCAGAATTCGACGCAATCCCTGGCGAGAGCAGCGATGGTTGATGGCGTTTTGCCCGTCGATCCGCCAACTCCGGGATAATCGAACATGATCACTTCGCGGTCGGCCGCAAGGCCGTTCATCACCATGGGATCCCAATCATCCATGTTTGCGGAGAAATAGTTGAGCAGCAGAAGCGCAGTTCCTCCGCGCTTGCCGAAGTGCCGGTACACGAAGCGAATGTTCCCTGCTTCGACAAACTTGGTGGGTGTGGTCTCGTGCGTGTCGGTGCGCATTGTAGTGTCTCCTTACGGGCTCATCGATCTTGATAGCTTCGGCGACAATAGGGAGATGATGCCCTTAGTAAGGCGCGAACACCGACTCCGAGGCAAGGAACGCTTTAGCTTGCCTTGTAAATGACTCATGGAACTGGAAGAGCGAGCCGTGCCCGGAGTCCGGATAGGTCAGAAGCACGGCATTCGGCAGATTTGCGCTCAGCCAATACGAGTTCGAGACGGGGATCATCTCATCATAGATGCCGTTCACTACAAGAGTTGGATGGTGAATATTCTTCAGGTCCGAGAAACGTTCTCCTGAAACTTGCTCCCACTCGCGAAAAGCTGCCATTTGCGCTTGGGCAACCGCCGGTCCAGAGATTGGCTCACGGTCCTTTGTGCGCTGCATGATCCTTTCAATGAAGGCCGCGCCCGCCGCTTGGCTCGTCTCGGTCGGGGGAAAGAAGATCTTCTGCAGCACCGCGTAACCCTGAAGTGTTGGATCTCCCAAGTATTTCGCAATGCCTGGTTTATCAAGGTGCATGATGTCCTCGCCGCCCCTGGGGGCCGTTCCGACCAGGATCATCCTGCGGAAGATTGACGGGCGCTCAAGGGCCATCTGTTGCGCAACCATGCCGCCCAGCGAGAATCCGAGAACATCACATATCTTCAGCCCCAATCCTTCTAGGAAGGCCAGTGCATGCGTCGCCATGGCGGCTATTGTCTTCGGAACCGTGCCGCTGGATCGACCAACGCCGGCGTACTCGAATAGGATCACTTCTCGCTCCGCCGCGAGTGGATCAGTGACTGCCGGATCCCAATTATCAAGCGTTCCTGTAAAGTGCTGGAGACACAGGAGAGGAAGTTTGGCCCCCAAGCCGAAACGGCGGTATGCATAGCGCCCGCTTTCAGTCTGGATGAATTGGGTCGGCGCGGTGATGATACTGTCGGCTTCCTTGCCCGACATGCGGCTTGCTGCCGCTTGGGGAGTTTCACTTTCAACAGATTCGAATGATCCGCCTGGACGAGTATCAGAATCAGTTTTTATCATAGGAGGCTCTCCATTGTTCTTAACCTTCCCTTGGTTCTCAGCCAGAGTGCGCGTCATCTGCCTCTACTTGCTGATCTGCTCCAATGCTCCCACCCAGTTCTCAACGTGATAAGCTGAAGACAGCTTGCCTTTTTTCACGGTGAATATATCGATCGCCATCGTGTTAAAACTCTTGCCCGTCGGTTTCACTCCGAACAATTCGCCTGTGGGTGTGCCGGTTGCTTTACCACGCACCACAATTTGATCGCCAACCATCTGGATATCCTCAATTGTCCAATGCAAATCAGGGATTGCCGAACCAATCATTTTAAATACTTCGGCTAGTTGGTCGCGTGTAAGCCAGTCTTCATTTGTCGAATATGATCGGTAATCAGGGTTAGTTGCCTTGGCCAACAAGGCGGCCACATCCTTCTTGGCAGGTTCGTTCAGCGCCTCATACAGCGGCGCCACGATCGTTCGCGCTTCCTCGATCGTCAATGGCGGGGCACCAGGTGCGGGTTGATAACCCGGTTCGGCGAACGAAGTGCCAAACATCGGCAGACCGCTTTTTGATTCGTCCTTGGTGGCTTCATCCTGCAGTACATCCCAATGCTCTGCCAGGCGTCCGTCTTCTAGCCTCATAATGTCGGCAGCAATCCATGCTCGAGGGCGGCCGTGTCCGCTAAACCGCCCGTGCAGCATCACATAGTCGCCCTCTGCCAGGATGCGCGTGTTCTCGTAACGCAGAGTGTCCGGCAGGCTGCGGATGAGGTTGAACAAACCCTCGCGACCAGGCTCTATGTGGGCGCTATGTTGGATATAGTTCTCTGACCAGAACTCGGCCGCTTTCGCGTAATCACGCTTGTTAAAGAGCGTATCGAAAGCTTTCAGCACTAGCGCTTTGGTTTCTTCATTTGATGTCGTGTCCATGGTCTCCTCCTCGTCTAGCTTACTGTGAAAGAATCTGCGGAACCACGAACCCCATTTCCTCGGGACGCCGTGACCGCGCCACCGGTTCTACAAAAATTGTACCTCTTAACATACTGTACCTCTTAACATATATAATATGACCGGTCGTCTTAAAATTCAAGCGAATTCAGGAAGGCGTTCGTGCTGAGGAGAAGGACGTCGAGATGGTGTGCGTTTGGCGACCGTCTCCTTCTTTAGAGAGCCTGAATATTTGCTTCGTTTTTCGTTCCACGTAGAATTTATCAGCTTTTGTTTGGCGCACGGGCAAATCATTAAGCAAGTTCTTGCCGAAGCAATTGGATTGAGCTAGAATGAGCTATAGTGGAGTCTAACAGTAGCCTTCAACCTAACCGGCCGTTGGAGCCGAGCTGGCGCCTGGATATGTAGCGTTCACGACTGCACCGGACCAGCGCAGTTCCCGCAGCGCGAACATTCGTACCAATCGCCTCGGAAACTTGCTTGATTAGACAAACATAAGAAGGAATCCCATGGCTCGTCACAGCGTTCGTAATGTTATTCTGGAAACAGGTATGAAACTGTTCATCGAACGGGGTTTTCACGCCTGCAGCGTTCAGGACATCACCGATTCGGCTGGTGTTCCGAAGGGATCGTTTTACAATCACTTCAAGAGCAAGGAGGCTCTCGCGGCGGAGATCCTCACCCAATACGGGAAGGGCAACAGTGATCGGAGCATCCTGACTAACCCAGATGTTCCCGCACTTACTCGTCTCAAGAAGCACTTCGCAGCCCTCAATGAGTATTTCTCTCGGTGCAATGAGGGCTGCCTGGTCGGAAAATTTATGGCCGAGGTGTCGAATGATACACCGCTGATTAAAGAGAGGCTCCTAGGCGTGCTGAGCCTCTGGGGTGAGGAAATTTCGTCAGCCATTGCGGATGGACAGAAGCAGGGTTCTATTCGCAAGGATCTCAAGGCGAACGATCTGGCTGCGTTCCTGATCGATGCTTACGAGGGAGCCATTTTGCGGGTCCGCGTTGAAAAGAGCCCGAGAGCGCTAGAGTTCTTCGTGAAGGTAGTGTTCTCAAGCATCGTGGTTTGAGCTATTGCCTGAGACTGTACCCGTACCGATTAACCGCTAAAAAAACTTCAAAACCGTCGGACAAGTCGCCATCAGACGGCGATTCGCGGCCCGCCATTTGATCCGGCCTAGCTATTGCAGCAATGCGCCGTCCTGCATGCCGACGAAACACAGCTGCGGCAGTGCAACCCCGGCAACGGACCCCAGGGCAACCCGGTGCTCTGGGACCTGGTGCTTGCACCGGCCACGTGAGATATCAACGGAAATATCGTGCACTTAAACAAAAACATCCTCATGGACACAAACGGCAACTTCGTAAACCCTCACAGCGCCACGGCCAAAGCTTGAAGGCCGCAGCGCCATCAATAGTTGAAACACTGGCCAATGTTTTCGGGCGTACCGTTACATCTCACATCATCTGCCAATGAGTATCCGCCAACCAATATTGTCTGTGGCAGCTTATCCGTAAGCAATCTATTAACAAGTGTGGGGTCAAGGTTCTGGGGCTCATAGCTAGCATCCGCCCCGCCCAGAGAGAAAGAGATTGTCTGTGGAATATCAGTGACAGTAATCGTGCCGGTCTGGTTTCTACACTCATATGTGGTGTGGTCGAAGCATGCGGTATTGTTGATGGTAACGCAGTCATAGTGGTAGCCGATACAGGCCGGCGGGTTCGACGTGTCGTATGTAGTGCAGGCTCCACGATAGCATATATAGTTATCCCCGCAGAAAGGACCACCGAAGGAAGGACCTTGGTCAGGTATGCCGTCAAAAGAGCGTGTCCCACCCCCCCATCCGTTTTGATCTGGGCAAAAAAGGACAGTCTTCGAGACGGTGTAATTATTGACAGTGAAATAGTAGGTGCGATTCCCAATATTATTCTCCTGGCCAGCCAGATTAACTGTGCTATTAGCTTGCTGCACCGTAAGCCTATTGAGGTCAATATCTGATAGAAGTCCCCCGACTTCCCATGCGTAATCGGCCCAATTTGCGGCAAAAACAGAAGACATTTCAGCTCCGTCTTTTACAACTGTAATGCAAGAAGCCCCCGCCCCGTTCACACAATTTATCAAGCCCGGGGGCAGTCCGGCCGGGACACCTCCGCTCCAGATAATATTACCGTCGTCGTGAACAACAAAGTTCTCGGAAACCTGTACGACATCGGCATAGGGAGACCACAAAACCCTTGGCACCTGATTGTTAAAAGAGTTGACCCTGTAAGCGTCAGTCACCTCAGTTGCATTTGTTGCTTTCATCGCAGAAGCGACCATATAAACGTAGCCCATGTTCTGATCAGCGTAGTAGGCCCCACCTTGTAGGCATTGGGGCTGTGTGAGAGTTTTTATATCCGGGTTGACGGGCGTGCCGGAGCCGATAAAAGGATCCCCGGCGCAGGTATTGATACCGGTAGCCTGGGCATAATCAACACTCCCTGCGTTAATTGCAGTATCGGCGCGGTCGACCTTACTGGCTATTGCCTTATTCATAAGCGCTTGGGCGGTAGGGCTAATCGAAAGTAAATCGGAACGGAAGAAAAGTTCGGAGACCGGGTTATAGTAAAAATCGTAATACATTTTATCCACAGCCATGCGGTCGACATCGATAAGGGAATCGACCGAATAAACGATCGCTGCAGCATTAGCCGCTGCCAAAAGCAGTACAGCGATGGTCGTTATAAGCCTTATTCTAGTGGGCATGCTGATCAATGAAATCAATACCGCGTGGTGGTATCAGTCCTATTCCAATTGACAGCCTGATTCGCGTAGGTAAGCGCACCACCGATATAGACTCTGCCGCGGGCAGTCTCGCCTGCCATAGTTGCAGTTTCCGCTGCACTGTAAAAATCCGTTGTCGACATTTGGTTAACGGTATTTCCCGAGTTTACGACTATGGCCTCCGCCGCCGAGGGCGCGCTGTCGCCGCCCATACCCAGTGGAGAGTGGTATGCCTCATCGGCTATGTTGCTATAAACGGATTGCGCCGTAAAGGCCTTAGTAATCTGAGTCTGGTCGCTATTGGGACTGTCGGCCCATACGGACGTTTCCGTGTATTGGGCATAATACGCCGCCTGGGCAGTGTTTGCATAGAACGCCTGCAGGTTTGCGATATCAAAGGCGCCTGCCGCCACCAACCCTGCTTTGCCGCGCTCCGATATGTATCTCTGGGAAAAGCAGAAATATATGGAGGCGCATATATCTGAGGTGATGTGATCGGCCATCAACGCCCTGTCTTCCATATTCCCCCCGGCCGTAATGGTTATGGCTGACGCGGTGGAAGGGATTATGACCACAGTGCATAGGATAAGAACCAGGAAAAAGAGACCGATACGTTGGGTAGTAATCATGGCTGAGAGATAATGATGGCCGGAGTATTGCCACCCACGTAGTTGATGGTTTCGTTGAGAACCGTCCCGGCATCCCCAGAAGTCTGCACCCCTTCAATTATGGCGTTTATCGGAGCGCCGGTAAATGGGTCTGTGGTGGTAAGCCATTGGGCCGTAGTAGAAGTCTTAACCCTCTGGGCGCGAGTACTCTGGTAAGTGGAGACCACGTTGTTGTACTGGCCTCCTGGAACCATATACAAGGATGCCGCGACGGGGCTATCTGTCGTGGTCGCGTGATAGTTTCTCTTATTGTTTGCGTCGCGCATGCACCAGTATTTCTGGTCCGGCCATATCAGCGCAAGCAGCAGTAGGAACTCCGCCCCTCCGGTCACCTGTGGATCCTCACTGGTAAGGACGTCACCCGTAGGGCAAAGATTGGTGTCAGCATAGTCGGCGGTGAGTGCGTGGACAGAATACGCTATGGAATTAACCCATGAGATTGTACTACAGGTCGGATCGCTCATACAGTCCTTAGGATCGTAACCCCCGTAAGCAGCTGTCCGCGCGAGATTGGCTTGCTGGGCAAGTGGAGTCGTGTTAGCGTTATCGGCATAAGAAACTGTCAGGGGCCTAAGCATAAAGTCCTGGTCCACAGGAACAGTTTTGTCAATATGCATAGGCAAGGCGGATGCCGGGTAGTCTATCCCATTTTGCAGTATTCTATTAGTAACAGTGGTGGAAATGGTACGTGTAGCCCCGTAATAGTCTGTGTACTCGTCTGCGACCGTATAAGACGGCCCGGCCCCGTCAACAATGTTTCTATAGAGGTCTGTAATCTGGGAGTGATACCCGCTATAGGCGCTGTCGCGG
>JBIOIY010000051.1:0-21617 GCA_044450345.1 Thermodesulfovibrionales bacterium
ACCCTATCTGCACGCCCAATAAATTCCCATGATCTGCTGCGAGGCCGATGCCGAAGGGCGCTGCCTCGGCCAAGACTGGCGTGATTATCGGTACTGGAATAGGAGGCGTGATAGCAAAGGATTGTGCACCTGACGGAACAGGTATCGCTCCTGTATTAATAATAGCTTGTCCGATATTGTTCCCATTTTGTTCGGTAAACCAGAGGTTGCCGTCAGGACCAATTGCAATATTTCCAGGAGCGCTTGAATGAGTGGGGATAGTAAACTCCGTGATGACGCCCGCTGTTGTGCTCTGCGCGATTCTGTTTCCATTTGTTCCATGTACCGTAAACCAGAGGTTGCCGTCAGGGCCGAGCCTGATAGCCCTTGGGATACTGTTGGGAAGGGGGATAAGATACTCGGTGATGACGCCCGCTGTCGTCATCTTCGCAATGCTATTCCCATTTTCTTCGCAAAACCAGAGGTTGCCGTCAGGGCCGTCTGCCATGCCATTAGGCTGGCTGTTGGAGGTGGGGATTGGAAACTCGTTAAGAACCACTCCTGCCGGAGAGATCTGTCCGATCTTGTTTCCATTGTTTTCGGTAAACCAGATGTTGCCGTCAGGACCGGTCCTGAGCGCCGTAGGTTGACTATTGGTAGTGGGGATCGGGAATTCTGTGATGACGCCGCCTGTAGTGATACGTCCGATATTATTCCCCATTTTTTCGGTGAACCAGAGGTTGCCGTCAGGGCCAATGGTGATCCCCGTGGGCTGGCTGTTGGCAGTAGGGACTGGAAACTCGTTGAGAATCACTCCTGCCGGCGAGATCTGTCCAATGTTATTCCCCCCTTGTTCGGTAAACCAGAGGTTACCGTCAGGACCGTTTGCGACGACAACAGGCTGGCTGTTGGCAGTAGGGATCGGAAACTCCGTGATGACTCCCCCCGTGGTGATCCGGCCGATTTTGTTGCCACTGTTTTCCGTAAACCAGAGGTTGCCGTCAAGGCCAAGAGAAATCCTAAAAGGTGTGCTGCCAACAGTTGGAACAGGGAATTCGTTGAATGTGATGGCGCTGTCCACGTACATATCATCATAATTCACCTGATGGGAACCTGCGCTATCAGCACTGTTTTGCCCTGTCAGCCAAACGGTTGTCGCGCCAGGTGGTGCGGTTAGGGAAGCCGAGTCAAGGGCTATCCAAGATCCGGTTGATGTTGTAAGTAGTTGAGAGGCAGAAATAAATCCGCTGGTACAATCTGCACCTGAAAACCACGAGATTGTAACGAGGCCGCCTCCTGTGATCAACTGGCCAGAGGGAATAAATACCTTACCTCCAAATGTGTAGGTTTGCCCTGGGATAATGACTCCGGGTAGACACTGGTAAATTGCTAGCAATGTAGAGGTGCCGTTTGCATTGTAGATACTTTTGGCGGATCCCGAACCAGGAGTACCAGTCGCATCGAGTGAGGCATCATATGTTGTTGAAGGATCAGCAAGCCATCCACTGAGATTGCCTTTGAAGCTGGGATTCGTGGCTAAGTTACCGGCGAATGCGGCTCCAGCAAGCCCTATCAGGATTGATAACGCAACGAGCATCAAGGTGGATAATACCAAAAAGCCTGATAATTTCTTCGTTATTCCCATATCTTTCCTCCTATCCAGTCGGTTTACGGCTTCGAATTAAACATAATTAAGTCTGTCCTGAGTTTATTTATAATCAGTGGTGTACATTTCAAATTATATAATACCTTGCAAAATTTGCAATGGTAATCCGCTGGACCATGGCAAGACTGCGGTTGCGAACTTCAGGAAGGACGCTTCCCTCTCAACTTCACCGACGAGTCCGCAGTTTCGGACGGGTGAAACTCTATGAAGAGTACGAATGGAATATGAGACCTTTCAAACGGCGTGAGAACGTTTGTTATAGCCACCTACGTATAGATGTGGTATAAAGAGATTAGGGAAAGGCAGGAAGATATATTCAGCCTGGGTCATTGAACCCTGAGTAGTGTTTTGTCTCCTGCCTCCCGTAGCCATAATTAGTTGATTGGGTCACTGAACCCTCGTTACGCGGGTGGCTTGGCTGGGAGGCACATCCTGTCTTTCAAAAACTAATGCAGGAGGTGTAGTATGACTCGGCTATTTGTCGGCATTGATGTCTCTAAGGATTCATCGTCTTCACGGGGGCTTGGTGACAATGCTGAGGACCGGTTCGCCACAATCTTTGACATGAACTCAGAGGGATTTGCAAAGCTGTATAAAGCCATTACAGAGCATTGTACAGACATATCAGAGGTCATGGTGGCTATGGAGTCCACGGCATGCTACCACATCAATCTATTTTCTTTCTTGACCGCGAAGGGTATTCACACGGTTATCATCAACCCGCTGCTGATCGCCAACTTCTCGAAGCTTTCACTCAGGAAGACAAAGACGGACAAGAAGGATGCCCTTACCATTGCCCAATTCCTCATGTCTCACAAGGACACGATCACACAGCTGTCAGTACCCCCGGATCTTCAGGATCTCAGGGATATAGCCAGAGAGAGGGAATCGGTGATCCAGATGATCTCTACGCAGACCGTTGAGATGAAAAGGCTGCTGCAGACCACGTTTCCCGAGTTGGAAAAGCTCTGCAATATTACAACCAAGGTCATGATCGACTTCATAGAGGAATTTCCCTCTGCCCGCTTGGTCAGGGCCGCCAAGCCAAAGATAATAGAAAAAGCCTTAAATAGGAAAGGTGTGCGTAGCAGATTGACCTTCACTGTAGATGATATCATCAGGGCTGCCAGGAACTCTGTTGCAACGGTAAGTCCGGGGAAGGAACTGATTCTGAAGGGCAAGGTGTCTACGTTTCAGCACCTGGGAAAAAGGCGTGACGAGCTCACAAAAGCTCTTACCGAATACTGTAAGCATACGATGATCGAGGATCTCAAGATCGTCACTTCCATTACGGGAATAAATAAAGGCACGGCGACTACATTTCTTGCAGAGGTGGGAAGCATAGACAAGTACGCATCTCATAAGAAGTTGATTGCCTTCGCCGGCATCGATCCAGCTGTTTATCAATCCGGCAAATATGAAGGAACAGGGAGGATATCTAAACGCGGCAACCGTCACCTTAGAAGAATCATCTGGCTCATGACAAGAAACGTGATACAGCACAATTCACTTTTCAGGGCGTTCTTTTTAAAGAAACGGAGAGAAGGACAAGCATACAAAAAAGCTATGTTTGCCACATCGCACAAACTGATCAGGGTTGTTTTCGCCCTGCTCTCAAAAAAAATTTATTTCGACCAGACTGTGCATAGTTGACACAAGGTCGCACTCCTTCCGATAAATAGCGAGTAATATTTTCGGGTTCAAAGATGCATTCCTCTATCATAACGCCCGTGCCTCACCAGACATAGCGCTCACAGAAGATGCCTTAGTTGTCGGTAAGGGGCAACTTAAAGAGCCTTTTTTTTTGCTGGCAGGAAAAGATCTGACGTAAGGGGTTCTGATAGGTCGAAGCGTTTTTCACATTCCGTAAGCCATGCCAAAAGAGTGGAGATGAGCAGAGGTTTGGGGAAGAAATTGCATCCCAATACCGCCGCACACTTTCTAAGCTCCGAATCTTCACTTCCCGTCATCAAGGCCTTGTTCTTACTCGTAAGTTTGCAGCCTCCATGATGCTGCATCTCAAGCAATTCCATCCCTGTCATATCGGGCATGTCATAATCAGTTATGAGAATATCTGTACAACGGTTATGCTGCGGGCAACTGTCAGCATGCTCCCTATAGAAAGCGCAGGTGATGGGAGTATCAGCTGTCAAAACTTCATAGCCCATCCCTTCCAGGATATGTCTAAAGACATCCAGAATCGTATCGTCATCATCACACACTATAGCTCGTGGCTTTCGCATAAGCTGATTGTTGCATTTACTTTGGTACGGTTTCATGTCCTAACTGCCGTACAAAGACGACATTTTTCTATGTCGATGAGATAGTCGATAAGTGTTTGTCCTCCTCTTGAAGGCAGTGTTTTATTGTCAAATTTGTAGCCGTCACTATCTCAGTGATGTTCTGCTGCCTTTGCAGCATCGGCTTCGGCTTTTGTCTTATGCACCGTTCCGTCAGGATGATTGGGAGGAGAGTAAAGTGTATATAGTTTAAGGGGTATAACTGAAGAAGCGTTGATTACATTATGGTATGTGCCGGCTGGTACTACAACTGCATCACCTTCACTGACCGCGTGTTCTTGCCTGCCGTCAAAGACGAATTTGGCCGTTCCCTGTTCTATCCTAAAGAACTGATCGACGTTCTGGTGTACTTCAGTGCCGATTTCCTCCGTGGGCTGCAAACACATAACTACAAGCTGACTATGCTTACCCGTAAATAATACCTGCCGAAAATTGCAGTTGTCCATGGTTGCTTGCTCAATAAATCCTATATAGGGTTTCATCTTTCATATCTCCTCGTTATTTTTATATGTACGATGTATCGCCTTTTAAAGAGTAGTGAAATATCAGTTGCCGAAGGCACCTTATCTATAACCTTGTATCAAAGACCTTCAGGATAAAGTGCAGGTTGGTGCATTGAACTAACGATTAGTGAAGGACAAAATAGTTGAGAGTATCTTTTATCTGCCTCCACCAAGGCATCCACCAAACGAGGATCGAATTGTTTCCCAGCGCAGCGCAATAACTCTGCGATTGCCTCATCATGGCCTGCGGCGGATCGATAGGGTCTCACCGACAAAATGGCATCGTAGGTATCCGCGACAGAGATTATCCTTGCAAATAAAGGAATATTTTCCCTCGATAAACCAGATGGGTAACCGGACCCGTCATAATTTTCATGGTGGTGCAATATTATGGGAAGTATGAATTCGAAATGTTGTATGGGCTTCAGTATCTCAACCCCTTTTGCGGGATGATTCATTATAATATTTTTTTCTTCTTCATTAAGCGGTCCCTTTTTGCCTAAAACAAAATCGCTGATGCCGATCTTGCCTATATCGTGCAGCATTGCAGCTGCCTTTAGTTCCTCCCTTTCGTTCTCCTGCAGGTCGAGGGTCGCCGCGATCAACCCGGAGCAATAACTTACCCTCCTGCAATGACCGTATGTCCCCATATCCTTTTTCTCTATTGCCTGAGCAAGAGACGCAAGGACAGAAAAATATACTTTTTTTAACTCCTCTGTCTTCCTATTTACTTCCAATGTAAGCATCGATAACAGTTCTTTCTTCTGTAAGTCGAGTTCCCGCTTCTTATTTATATAATCAATGCTCCTTAACAGGTCGGCAAGGGAGAAAGGTTTTATTATAAAATCGGATGCGCCCTTCTTCAGAGATTCGACCGCAAGGTCAGTGCTCCCATTGGCCGTGATGATCACGGAATAAAGTCCGGGGTCTATGTCAGCGAGCCGTTGTATAAGGTCAAGTCCCCTCGCGTGGCCGAGGAACTGGTCAACAAACGCAATATCGAATTTTTCCTCTGAGGCCAGTTTGACGGCAGCATCGAACCTCGGGGCTGTCCTCACATAATATCCCTGACCTTCAAGCAGCATTGAAAAAGAATCTAAAATCCTCTCTTCATCGTCCACTATCAGTATTCGTGTATTTTCCATTTTGTTGCCCTTCATATTAAGCTGATATTGGGTCCAGCCCTGTTCTTTTAAGAACCCGAGATTGTTGCTTTTAATTCACAAGACAGGTTTTGTTCCTCATTAGTTTGTCCTCATTGCTACGTTTATTGTCATTTCTCCATATTCAGTGAACAAGGGGATATGGAAGGCCTCAACGCCAAATGCTCTTCCCATCATGTGGTTTCTTGTGACAACCAGAGGTGGTGAGAGCGTAAAGTCAAAACCCATATCATTGAGCACACTTGTGGTATTCCCTGCAATCATGTTTGCCAGTTCCGCAATGGCGTCCATTCCGGCAGGTGACAATATTTTGTAAGTTTCCCCGAACATAGCACTGCATACCCCCAGCGCGGTATCTACGGGCATACTCAGGATAATGCTTCCGTCGGCATTACCCTGAAGTCTTACGATGATGGCAACATCCTCTGTTATCGTATCGTTTTTTACCAGAGAAACAGCTCCCTTGGTTATATCGCACTGGATGACTTTGTCAAGGACTCTCATCGTTGTGTTGACAAAGGGCTCTATATATTCGTATCGCATTTCAAGCCTCCTTCCTTTTTTGCGAAAGGACCGATTTGATGATCATGATAGCGTAATCAGGGGCATATGGCTTGTTGAAAAAATGCTTTGCCCCAAGACAGACTGCCTTCCACATCATTTCTTTGTGTCCCAGGGAACTCACTATGATTACGACTGCGCCACTGTCCTTTTCCCTGATTTTTCTAAGCGCCTCTATGCCGTCGAGCTCAGGCATGGTGATATCCATCAGCACAAGATCGGGATTAAGCTGCTCGTAAAGTTTAATCGCCTCCATCCCGTTTTTAGCCTCGCCTATTACACGGCCGCCAATTCGGGAAACTACTTTTCCCATGTTTTTTCTGGCAAACAGTGAGTCGTCGGCAACAAGGCACGTAAATTCCATGTCGACGTTATCACGTTCTAACTGTTCCATATTCCTTCTCCTTTTTCATAAAATGGTTGACCAAAAAAACTCCCATATCCTCGAGGGACACGATCCGCTTTATATATCTCTTATCGATTGCTGCTTTCGGCATACCAAAGACAACGCAGCTTTCTTCATCCTGTGCGACGCTCAAGCCGCCTTTTGCCATTATTTCGCCGATACCCTCGGCTCCGTCGCTTCCCATGCCGGTCATAATCAGCCCGGTTGCGCGTCTACCGTATTCCGAGGCAACTGAATGAAACAGAGCGTCCGCTGACGGCCGGTGGCCGTTTAAATGCGGTGCGTTACTGAGGACTGCAATAGTACCGAGAGGGTTTCTTCTGATCTTGAGGTGCCTGTCACCGGGCGCAATCAACGCCCGCCCCGCCGATACCAGGTCTCCGTCCATCGCTTCTTTCACCTCTATCTGGCATATGCTGTTCAGTCTTTTGGCAAACATATCCGTAAATCCAGCCGGCATATGCTGGACAATGACAATCGCGGCAGGAAAGTCCTTAGGGAGCTGGGGAAGCAGATAGCTAAGGGCGTTCGGTCCTCCTGTTGATATGCCTATGGCAAGCACGTCCTCGAACGGTTTTCCCTCGAAAAATCGCTGTTCATCTCTTCTTAGGACCGCCGGTCGTTTTAATTCATTTGAGCGCTGAATTTTCTTGATCTTCAGTTTTGCAAGGGGATTTCCGTGGGCTGCCTTCACCTTTTCGACGATCTCATATTTTATGTCATTTATATGTATGGAAATGGCATCCTGCGGTTTTGTGACAAAATCGAAGGCGCCGGCTTCAAGTGCCTGTAGAGTCAGTTCGGCATCTCTCTGCGTGAGGGAACTGACTATGATTGTCGGAATTCCAAAGTCCTGCACGATGTGTCTGAGAGTTTCAATGCCGTCCATTCTCGGCATATTTACATCGAGGGTTATCACGTCAGGGGCCAGTTCCTCTATCTTTTTCAGGGCAAAGAGACCGTCCATTGCAGTGCCTATGACTTCTATCTCAGGGTCGGAACTGAGTATCAGAGGGATCATTTTCCTCATGAGCGCTGAATCATCAACCACGAGGACCCTTATCTTTCTCATGCCGTAACCGCCCTTTCCCTTTCATCATCTATCGCCTTCCTGAATATGGCAGGCGCATCGAGGATGAGGACAACCCCTCCATTTCCGAGTATCGAAGCTCCTGTCACGAGTCCTGACTTCATATACCAGTCGTCAACCGCCTTTATCACAAGCTCCTGCTGTCCTTTAAGACGGTCTACAAGGACCCCTATCTTCTTTTTCCCGAGGCCCATTATAAGGATGAATTTCCTCTTATCATCTTCCACATCACCGTTGAGCAATTCCTGCAGACGGATAACTGAAATTATCCGGTCCCGGAGGAGAAAGGTGTCTTTTCCATCCACGGTTACGAGTTCATCCGTCACGATCCTCGTGACATCCGTTACGGCTGAAACAGGTATTGCATAAAGCCTGCGGCCCACTTCAAAAAGCAGTGCCTTTATCACAGCAAGTGTAAGAGGGAGCCTCAATCTGACCGTTGTCCCTTCCCCAGGTGTTGATTCCACCTCTATTGAGCCCTTCATGGCGTTAACAGCTGATTTTACCGCATCCATCCCGACGCCTCTCCCCGAGGTCTCGCTTACGGTTTCTGAGGTGCTTAATCCTGAAACAAAAATCAGGTCGATCGCCTCATGGTCGGTCAGCTTATCGCTCTCAGCTTCTGTAAGAAGACCTTTCTCAATGGCCTTCTTCCTGAGTTTCTCTCTGTCTATCCCCCTGCCGTCATCGGAGGCCTCAATCACTATCTGGGCCGCCTCATGATAGGCATTGAGCGTAATTACACCTTCTTCTGGTTTGCCGGCTGACCTCCTCCACACAGGGTCCTCTATGCCGTGGTCGATAAAATTTCTGATAATATGAGACAAGGGTTCTCCGAGGGCGTCAACGATGCTCTTGTCGAGTTCCGTCTCTTTGCCGCGTATATCCAGCCTCACCTTTTTGCCGTTTTCCGCACAAAGGTCCCTTACGATCTTGGGGAACTTTCTAAGGACATGATTTACCGGCACCATCCGCATCTTCATGATCCCCTTCTGAAGGTCGCTTACCGTTCGTTCCATGTAAGAATTCGCGGCAAGGAGTCTACTAACGATATCATCTCTCGATGCGCCGTCTTCCAGGTCTCTTGCCACCTGCTCTACCATGGAGCGGCCTATGATAAGCTCTCCCGCAAGGTCCATGATACTGTCCACGCGTGATGCCTCGATCCTCAACATCTCGCTCCTGGCATTCGAAGGTTTCATTTCATAGTTTGAAGAACTTGGTTGCCCTGCAACTTCACTTCGGATATCCGCCTGTGGAGACCGGGTACCGTGGCTTGAATGGTCAAAATCCCTGATATGTATCTCCTCCATAATGCCTGTAACAAAGGCGTCTCTTTTTATCTGCTCCTTGCTAAGAGATGAGCAAAACAGGAACGTTATTCTGTCGGCCTTCTCAATTTCAGCGCTTTCCACCTCAGGAATCGAACGAATTACCTGGCCCATGCCACTGAGTAACTGCGTTACCATAAACGCGGCAGGCCCCCTGTCTGCACACATCGGGTGGAATACTATTTCCAACTCATAGAGTGCGCTGCCACGGTTAAGGGCATCCTGTATCTGGAGTTCCTGGTATTCCGTAATGCCCTGATTCAAATGACTTCTTTGGTCAGTGTGTCCCATTTCAAATCCGGCTGCCTCTTCTTGGCGAAGCGGGAATGAGGGCGGGGTCTCTCCCTGCTGTCCGGTGCCCTTTTGCAAAAAGGCGTCTATCTTCTCCATGATCTCGTCTGTCCCTGTTGCTGCCGTGCCTGCCTCGCTTTCGCTGAGAAGTTTGCTCATGACGTCAACACCGCTTAAAAGCAGGTCTATGCACTCGTGTTTCAAGTCTCCCGGGTTATCGGTAAGGGACGAGAGGATGTCCTCCACGCTGTGGCAGAGGGTCCCGATAGAGACGAGGCCGATGGAATTGGAGTCGCCTTTAAGCGTGTGGACGTACCTTTTGATAGTTTTCAATGTCACCTCGTCTTCTGACGAGGTCTCAAGCACGAGCAATAAGTCCTGAAGGTTCTCAACAGCCTCATATGCCTGAGAGTAATAGACATTCTTCAGCTCTTCAAACTCGCTGTCGCTCAGATGGTCGAAATGGCTTAACATAGTCACACCCCTCTTCTTTTTTCCTATTCGGGCTTTTTGTACGCAGTGCCTTTGTTGTCGTAGACAAACTCAAAACCGGTGCCAAGGCCATGCAAGCTTTCGGCATGCCCTAGCAGGAGGTACCCGCCGGGATTAAGGCTCCGGTAAAATTTGTCGATCAGCTTTCGCTGCTCCTCTTCATCGAAATAGATCATCACGTTTCTGCAGAAAATGATGTCGAGGTTGCTGAGGCCGTTTTCGTTTTTCAGATTGTGAAAATCAAAAACGACCATCTTGCGTATTTCGTCCCTCACCCTATAGCCGTTCCCGTTTGTTTCAAAATATCTTGTAAGGTAATGATCGGGCACTGTGGCGTGGACTTTTTCCCCAGTATATTCTCCCTTGTTTGCGGTCTCCAGCACTGTAAGGCTTAGGTCGGATGCGAATATCCTGATGTCCCATTCAAAACCCGTCTGTCCCTCTGAAGAAAAGGAGCACTGAGGAGGGGGATACCTTCTCAAGGTGTCATGGACAATCATTGCTATGGAATAGGGCTCTTCACCTGTAGAGCATCCGGCGGACCAGATCCTCAGTTTCTTCTGCATCCCGCCGGATCTCATTCCAAGCACATCAGGTAAGATGATATTCCCGAAGAGCTCCATCTGCGGCCCGTTCCTGAAAAATGAGGTTTCGTTCACGGTGAGAAGATCGAGGAGTATCAGCAGTTCAGCCTTCTTTGTCTCGGTAACGAACTTGTAATACCAGTAGGGGCTGCTTATTCCTGTGGCACCCATCCTTTTGAGCAGCCTGTTTTCGAGGAACTCCTTCCTCGCTTCCTTCAGGTAAATCCCTGCCTCTTCGTATACGAGATTTCTGAACAGTCTGAACTCCTCGTCGGTCAGCATAAAATTACCTCACAGCAACTGGTTCACGGTCAAATTTCGCTCTGCGCTCACCGTTCCCATCACCCTGTTTGGCACTTCTTTCTTTTTTATGTAAGTCCGGCCGCGCCATTGATACCCTTTCAGACCCATTGACCTGGAACTTGCCCACTACCTGCTGGAACCTCTCAGCCTGGGAGTTCAACTGTTCGGCTGATGAGGCAAGCTCCGCAGTGCCCGAGGCATTCTGGTGTATCATCTCCCTCATCTTTTCCATGGTTTTTACGATCTGCTCGGCTGATGATGCCTGCTCCTCAGTCGCAGACGTTATTTCCTGTGTCACCTCCCTGAGGTTTTCCGCTGCCTTTGCGATCTGTGTGCTACCGCTGCTTTGCTCCTGTGTCGCGGCGCCGATTTCCCGCGAGTACCGGTCAACCTCTACCACATTGCCTTCTATGCTTTTGAGGGAATTGCCGACCTGTTTGCTCAGATCAACTCCCTTTTCAACTATCTGGATGGACTTGTCCATAAACGTCACTGCTTCCTTCGTCTCTTTCTGTATGCCGGTTATGAGCTCCGCGATCTCCTTCGTGGACTTTGCCGAACGCTCTGCAAGCTTTCTGACCTCCTCAGCAACAACGGCAAAACCCATCCCCTGCTCTCCGGCCCTCGCGGCCTCTATCGCCGCGTTAAGGGCGAGGAGGTTTGTCTGCTCTGCGATATCGTCGATAACGTCGACGATTTTGCCGATGTTTTCAGCCCGCGAGCCCAGGGCCCCGATCGTATCCGCTGAACGGGTGATTGCCTTGCTGATCGCGTCTGTCCCCTGTACTGAGTTTTCTACCGACTCCAGTCCGAGTTCAACGGCCTTTTTTGCCTGCTGCGACAATTCAACGAGCTGCTTTGCAGTGGCTGCTATCCTTTGTGTTGAAGAGACCATCTGCTCTATGGATGCAGAGGTTTCTGTAACGGACGATGCCTGCCCTTGGGAATTTTTCGCCACGTTCCCGATATTTACGGACATCTCGTGCATTGAGGACGTGGTTTCCTCAATAGCTGAAGCTGCCGACTCATTGTTTCGTGCGGCCTGTTCGGAGGTTGATGCAATCTGGGTCGAGGCTGAAGCTATCTGATCTGAGCCGCCCTTTATCTCACCGATCATGTCCCTCAGGCCAGCAATCATCTTTTTGAAGGCGTTACCGAGCACATCTCTTTCGGACTTCGGATTCACGTCACTCCTAAGGTCTCCAGCGGCAATCTCCTCGGCAGTAGTCGCCGTTGCCCTTAGATAATCGATCATTTCGCGAAAAGTCCCGGCAAGGATGCCTATCTCATCAGTCCTGTCAATCTGTATGTCATGAGAAAGATCACCTTCGGCCGTCTTGCGTGCCACGCCGACTATTTCGTTCAATGGTCGGGTTATTGCACGAATGAAAACCAGAGCAATGAACAGGGCTAATGCCACTCCGATTACGATAACGGAGATAGACGTGACGAGGACTCCCCGGTAAGCATCGTTGGCTTTCTTCTTGATAGTCTCAAATGCCTCGGTCTCCTGCTTTTGCATGGCTTCCGATATGGCATCTATCTGCTCGGTAGGTTGACGGTCCATGCCCTTCACCATTTTGTCTACAATGTGGGCGCTTTGAGGATTTTTTATATCATAACTTTTCAGCGCCTCATGGTATCTTTGTCCCAGCTCAGCATGTGTCTTCACGAATTCATCTACCTTCGCCGTGTCGACGTTTAACTGCTTCATGGTTGTCTTCAGCTCCTCTAGACGGACCTTTACCTCGGATTCCTCCTTCATGAAATTTGAATCATACTTTGCATAGTCGGCAGGGTCGTTTCCTCTCAGCAACAGGTCCTTCCACTCCTGCACCTGCCTCTTGAAATGGAGTTGGGCTTCATCCGCACCGCTTACCGCCTTCGTGAACAGCTTTGCCAGGTCTAAATTTGAGTTCGATCTCTCATTCGTAGAGGAAATACCTGCCAGGAGATATATCCCTATGCCGATCAGAAGCAAAGACGTAAAGCCGACAAGTGAAATAAGCTTCATTCCTATTTTCATATTTTTAAACATCGCATCCTCCTTTTATTTAACTGATATAAAGTTATCCTAGGTTTTTGTTCATGCGGCCGCAGGCTCCATTGCCCTTTCTAAGGACCTCCCCACTTTTCTCATGTCTTCGACATTCAATACCCTCTTGAGGTCAAGAAGAATTATGAGCTTCTCCTCTACTTTCGCCACCCCCGTGATATACTCGACGCCGACTGCCGATACCATCTCGGGCGGATCTTCCACATCATCCGACTGGACCTTTCTGACCTCGGAGACAAAGTCGACAAGAAGTCCCACAAGCCCTCCTTTGCTTCCCTCATTCTCCGTAACGAGCACTCTCGTGGATTTTGTCTTGTCCTTGCCATCGAGTCTCAGCCTTTTTCTTAAATCAATAATCGGTATCACCTTGCCCCTGAGATTGATCACCCCCTCCAAAAAAGGCGGCGCATCAGGCACCTCTGTCACCTCGGGAACTCTCACTATCTCCTGGACAAAGCCTATGCCGACACCATAGAGTTCTTTTCCTATACCAAAGACAACAAGTTGCAGATTCTTTGACATGTCTTCCTCCTTAATCAACTTTTTGTTTCTGAAAATGAACTTGCTCGGATATCCGTTTGAATGCGATAAAAATATTTCACTACATCTTCTTTTTCTCTAAGAGTAAATTTCTGCCAGATCCCGGATTGCTTGGCCACTGCGATAGCGTCCCTTAGAATATCTCTCAGATTTTCCATAGTCATTTCCCTTTTGATCGAGCAAGGAAACGCATGATCCATGCCAGTGTCGCAATTGATTATTTGAGATCAGGAAGGTGTGTGAAAAATAAGAAGTTTTATCCGGTAAAATTATTTGGCCGTAACACTGGAGCGGTGCAAGATTTCTTTAATATGCAAGAATTATTGCAGGGCAAATGATGCCCAAAAAACGCAGCGAACCACGTCAACATTTTTTCTGTTTTCGCATCAGCCTGCTGTTCAACGCCTGCCGGGTGATTCCCAGCATGGAAGCGGCTATCCCCTGGTTTTTGTGTGAAAGGCTGAGCGCATGTTCTATCGTAAACTCTTCAATCTCCTTTAAGGAGGGATAGTGTCCGAAAATACCTACCAACATATCGGCATCACCCTGAGAAATTACAGGTCTTTTCCCTGCAGGCATGGGATTCGGTCCAATTGCTTTTTTAAAGGTCCTCATGGATAACATCCCGGATTGATGCTGCGCTACAGCGTCATAAATAAGCGCCCTGAGCTCTCGAATGTTGCCGGGAAAATGATAAGCTGACAGGAGGGTATAAAGTTCCGGCGGCGGCGTGGGTTTATTCTTCTTCAATGCGGCGGCTGCCTCTGCAAGCAATGCATCGACAAGCAAAGCGATATCCTCGGGCCTTTCCCGAAGGGGTGGGATATGCACATGATGACTGCAGAGACGGTAATACAGGTCCTTGCGGAACCGGCCTTCAAGTGCCAGGTCTTTGAGGTCTTTATGCGTGGCCACAATTATCCTTGCATCGCTCCTTTTCTGGAAATCCGATCCAAGTGGATAGTATGTCCTCTCTTCAATGAGCCTCAAGAGTTTGATCTGTGAGGCTTCACTGAGGTCTCCGATTTCATCAAGAAAAAGGGTGCCGGCGGAAGCTTTTGTGATAAAACCGTCCCTTTTTTTTTCAGCGCCTGTGTAGGCCCCCTTTTCATGCCCGAAAAGCGTATCGGAAAACATGTTCTCATCGAGTCCCGCCACATCGACTGCAACGAATTCACCTTTCCTGCCGCTGACACGATGGACAGCCTTTGCAAGTAACCCTTTCCCAACGCCTGTCTCTCCGGTAATCATTACAGGCTGTTGAGAATCCGCGACGGCGCCGACATAGCGGAAGATCGCATACATCTTTCGGCTACTTGTGATCATCGCCGAAAAGGCATCGGCATGTCTGAGTCCCTCATCAAAAAAAGAGGTCTTCAGGTTCTCTACCTCATCGCGCAGAGAGCTTATTTCCATTACTTTGCTTATACATATCAGGAACCTTTCCTGCTCGACAGGCTTCACGATGAAATCAAAGGCGCCTTTTTTCATGCACTCCACGGCCTTTTCCAGGTCGTTCACCGCAGTCATAATGATTACGGGGACAGAGGGAAAGTCCGCCTTTATTTTAGAGAGAAGTTCGATGCCTGAATGGTGGGGCATCATAAGGTCCAGGACTACAATTGCCTTCTTTGTCTCTGATAAAATAGGGATTAACTCTCTGTTGTCGCTCAGGGTAATGACGTTTTTATAACCATCGCGCTCCAGAAGCATGCTGAAGACATTCAAAATATGTTCTTCATCGTCGACGAGCAGGATTGTAAAATCTTTTGTCACATCTTCCCTTTCTCCGGAGGCGTCACTGGCAATTTCACTGTTGCTGCGGTCCCCTCACCCGGTTTCGATTCGAATTCCAGGGACCCTCCATGGTCATCTATTATGGAGCGACAGATGCTCAGTCCCAGCCCTATACCTCCGCTTTCGCGTTTCGTAGTAAAAAAAGGAAGGAAAGCCTTCTCCAAGACCTCCGCGGACATGCCAATTCCCTCGTCCCGTACCTGGATGACAATGCAGTTCCCTATCCTGTCGAACCGGACCGCGATCGTAACCGCACACTTTTTTGCCGGAAGAGATTGAAGGGCATTAATGATGAGATTACTCATCACCTGCTCCAGATTATGGCTGTTTCCTTTCACCATCGGCAGGTCCTCTTCCATATCCACGCTGAACCTATCGGTGTAACTCTTTATCTGGCTTTCGAGGATCATAAGGGTCGCCCTGATCATACCTTTTATATCCACGGGCCCTGCATGTTCGGTAGTTTTGGCACGCGTAAAGGCTTTCAGGTTGGCCACAATATCCTTTATGCGATGCGAACCCTCAAGAATTCCATCAAAAAGCCTCGTTATTCTTTCATTATTCTTCGAAAACGAAAACCCTCCTATAATAAAATCGCCCTGCTCATCATAATGCCTCCGCAGGATCTTCAGGACGTCTCCCCATATGTCTGTGAGCATCTGCGCATTAGCCATTATGAAATTAATGGGATTGTTTATCTCATGGGCCATACCGGCTGAAAGCTGGCCCAGTGATGCGAGCCTTTCCGTCACTATTTGACGCATCTCTCTTTCCTTTTCCTCAGTTATGTCCCTGGCTATGCAGACCGCTCCGATTATCTCATCCTTGCCTGAAAAAAACGGGAAAGATGCCACATCAAGAATTCTGTTTCCCCGAGGAAGGCGTATTTCTACAGACGCAGGCTCCCCTTTTTCAAAGATCATGCTGTCAGGACAAACTGCCCCCTGAGAGTCAGGTCCGTAAAAAAACTCATGACACTCTTTATTGAGGACTTCCTGCGGGCTAAGATGAAAATAGTCCGAAAATGCCCTGTTTGCCCTTATTATCCTGAAGTCTCTGTCATGGATAAAGATAAGGTCTGTAATATTGTCGAACGTCCCCTGCCATATCTTTTGGGAATCCGAAACACTCTCAAGCGTTTTCTGCAGATCGTGTATAAGCTTTTCCCTTTCCTTCGTCAGTGTTTTTCTATGGATGATCCCGGCCAGCGCGTTGGCGATGATCTTAAGAAATTCCATCTCCATCTGGTCCTGCTTATGGCCTTCCGCCAGATACAACGTTATGACACCGAGGGTCTTGCCTGAAAGCAGGATTGGGACGCAATAATGTCCGTGGGGGACAATGCCATCATAGCGATAATCGTGGCGTTCATCGAGTCTGTCTGAGAATTGTATCTCCTTCGTCGATGCAGCGCGACCGCAAAAGCACTCTCCAAAAGGTATTACCTTGCATTTCTCCTGCAGAGACCCGGAAAGTCCTTTCTGGGCCTTCATAACCAGCTTATCGGAATCCCCTTCGGCAAGAAATATGCCTCCCCTTGATTCTAGAGTCAGCCATTTTATTGAAAGGATAAGATCGAGCGTCCTCTGTAAGATTTCTTCAAGGGGCATCTCATCAAGGGAAAGCTGCAGGAGTATATTTATCGCGAACTGTATATCATAGTTTTTCCTGAGAACTTCCTGGCTTTCCTGGAGCGCCTTTCGCTCCTTGTCAAGTTCTCGCACCTTCTTGTCGAGTTTCCGCGCAAGAGACGTTTCCTCCATTCGACACAGATCATCCATCTCCGCCAGCGGACGGTCAGGCACCGAAAATGCTTCAGTCCCATATTCGCTGATCACTTCTCTTATAATCTTGAAAAAATCAGTGGGTTCAATCGGCTTTACGAGAAATCGTGAAGCGCCGAGCGCCATGGCCAGTTTTTCGTCCTGTTGATCAACAAAGGTGGCCGTGTAGAAAATAAAGGCGATATTTCGAAGCTGCTCATCCGTCTTTATCCTGCGACAGAGTTCAAAACCGTTCATTTTCGGCATCAGGATATCCGAAATGATCAGGTCCGGGTGCCATTGGTAAGCCTTTTTCAGAGCCTCGACTCCATTAGTCGCGCTACCTGCAGTATATCCCTGGCTCAGGAGCGCACGCTCAAGAAAAACCTTTGAGTTCTCGTCATCGTCGACTATCAGAATCTTCACGAGATGTCTCCTATCACGCTTCTTATCTGAGAGATGACCCGCTGCGGATCAATCGGTTTTTCGATATATTCATTGCAACCGGCTTTCAAAAGCCTTTCTCTGTCGCCAGACATGGCAAAGGAGGTCATGGCGATAATGGGAATAGTGTCCCCTATCTCGGAACTGCGTATCCTGCGCAGCACCTCTGTGCCGTCGATGTCCGGCAGCTGGATGTCGAGGATGATAAAGTCCGGCTTCTGCCGAAGGGCCGCCTCTAACCCCTGCAAGCCGGTCGTTGCCTGCAGGGTACGGTATCCGGACTTTTCCAGCAATCTGGTAATCAAAACCATATTGTTCTCATCATCTTCTATAACTAATCCCGTTTTTATACTATATCACCTCCGCTCCGCTCAATCGAGGCCTTTTGTGCCTGTCTGATGTCCTCGGGAACTCTGATAGTAAAAGTACTGCCTTGCCCCTCGAGGCTTGTCACTGAAACATCCCCGCGCAACACATCGATAGCGAGCTTTTTTGTTAAGTAAAGTCCGAGACCTGTGCCGCCAGTTTTCACTCTCAAATGAGTCTCCAGTCTTTCAAAGGGCTCAAACATCCTATGCATGTCTTTTTGCGCGATGCCGATGCCGGTATCGCTTACGGATAAAAACACCTGTCCATCGGCTTTCCAGGACGCGATGGTGACCCCCCCGGACTCCGTAAATTTTACCGCATTGCCCAGGAAGTTGATTAGGCACTGTAACAGTCGCTTCCTGTCCGTAGTCAAGTTTGTCTCGGGCGGCACATCGACTTCAATAGTCAATCCCTTGTCTTTTAGCTGAGGTTCTATGGTGGCTATTGCATCGTTGACCATTTCTCTCAGGACAAATCCTTCCGGATACGCCTCGATTCTGCCTGCCTCAATCTTTGAAATATCAATAACGTCGGTAATAAGGCTTAGAAGGTGCTTGGCCGACAAGTAGGCCCTGGTCAGATTGTCTTTCTGCTCATCATTCAGCTCTCCGGACATACCCTGGAGAGTCATACCGGTAAACCCGATGATGGAATTTAGAGGTGTGCGCAGCTCATGCGACATAGAAGCGATAAACATGGATTTCAGTAAATCAAGCTCCTTGAGCTTTTTATTCGCCTCCGACAGCTCTGCCGTGCGCACCTCGACTAGCTCTTCCAGATGGGCGCGATACTGCGTCAGTTCCTCCTCGGCACGCTTGCGCTCGGTGATGTCGCGCGCCGCAGCAAAAAACAAGGGCCCCTCTGTGGCCGTGAAGAGCGCAACGTGAACCTCTACCGGAAACGTCGAACCGTCCCGCCGGCGATGCACGCCCTCTACTATGACGCTTTGGCCCGAGAGAACTCGATCCCGGATAGGGGCAAGATCGGCGGGATGCAACCCCACCTCAACATCGGGCACCGACAGTTGCAGCAATTCCTCGCGAGTATATCCAAGACTGCTACAAACGCCCTCGTTGACGCCTACAATCCGGCCCTGTTGATCGTACACAAAGAGCGCATCCACCGCGCCTTCGAACAGATGCCGGAATCGTTTCTCACTCTCCCGTAGCGCCTTCTCCGCCTGCTTGCGTTCAGTGACATCTGACAAGAAGGCCATAAGGGCTGGGCCGTCTGGAAGCTCTACCGTCTCCACAACCACGTGCACAGGGAAATGGGAACCGTCTTTGCGCTGCCCTGTTCCTTCATATGTCGATGGAACTATCTCACCGCGCGCACGTTTCTGCGAACGTTCTAGGATATCATTTCGTGATTCCGGCGCCCACTCGTCAAAGACAGGCTGCCCCACACGTTCATCGGCGACCTCAAAACCGTATAACGCAAGATATTTATGGTTGACATAGATAGTTCTTCCCCCGCGGCTGATGCTGATGGCAACTGGGGCCTTTTCTATGAGCCCCCTGAACCTCTCTTCGCTTTCTTGGAGTGCGCTTTCACTTGTCTTACGGTCCGTTATGTCCCGGACTACAACGAGCAGCCGGTCGATGCCTCCTATGTTTGCGCGTCGCATATTGATCTCTACCCAGAAGAGTCTTCCTGACTTATCTTTACACCGCCATTCAACAAGTTGTGGGTTTCCCTTCGCCGCCTTCCCAATCCATTCGAGTGCTTCCTGCTGGGTATAAGGCGCCTCTCCTGAGCTAAGTGTCCCGACATCAATGCTCCGGACCTCCTCTCGTGTGTAACCGTACATCTCACACATTTTTTGATTAACGTCCAGAATCGAACCCGTATCAAGGTCGTGGATAAGAATTGCATCGTTCACCGAATTAAATATGGTCAGGAACCGTTCTTCACTCTCCGTGCGCCGTTTGACCTCTTCTTGAAGTTCCTTGTAGCGAGTGCCGAGTTGGATGAACATTTTTTCGATTGAAGACCTCAAGCTCTCAAGTTCTCCCTGGAACTGGAATGCCTGGATGTTTGTACTCCCCGCATTTCCGGAGCTTACCTCAATAGCATATGCTTCTATACCTTGAAGGGGCTTTAGCACTATGCGCCATAGTAGCAGAAAGAGACTCAACGCCAGAATTAGCTCGAAAGAAACCAATACAGAAAACATGAAGACGTTATTCTGATGCAGAAACCCTTCTATGAATTTTGAACTAGCGACCACACGTACTTTGCCGATCAACTCATTGGCAAAGCGTATGTCCCGTTCTTCAACGAGAAGTCCTTTTGTCGGGAATTCCTGTCCGGCATTGATGATATCCCACTGTGTGTCCCTCATCCTCCCATACATTCTGGCCTGCTTGCCGGTCGTATTTACCACAATACCGAAGATGTTTTCATTCTTCATTCCGCCTTCAAGGATTTTCCCTATCTCGCTGTTGTCGAAGTTCCATATTGGGAGGACGAGACTCTCCGATAACTGATCGGCAAGAATGACGTGCTCCTTATGTAATTGCCCCCACCATCTGTCGTGGATTATCCTGTTCAGCAGGACCCACAACCCACAGATCAATATCGCCGTGACGGCCATGATGCTTATGATCACAGTTACGGCAACGGACGTTTTGCGAAGCTTAATAGAGTTTGACGGTCCCATCATATCCTCACCTGTATGTCTGCGGATCGAACCACAGTCTTTTGTCATTAAATGGGGTCTCGGGGCCGAGGAAAGGATTATCTATCCTGAATATCTTCCGGTCTTTAAGTTTCAGTCTCTCAATTTTGTACCTCTGATACTTATCGAAAATCCTGTCGTAGGTGCCGTCTTTGATCATCATCCACATCCCTTCTTCTGCTCGTGCTGCCAGACGTCTTCCTTCTTCTGTTTTGGAAAACCAGAAATACATCGGCAGGGGATAGTAAAATATAACATTGTCCTCAATATGCAGATCAGGCATCTTTTCTTTGCGGTGTTCGTATTCATCGATGATCTCGACCGCCGCCCTGAGAAATATATCGAACCGCTTATTGACGAGCATTTCAAAGAGCCCGTCATAATTTGAACCGGTTACCACTTTAAAATTATTGGCCCTAAGTATATCTACGTCTATCCAGCCTAACCCGAGGCCATAGGTGAACTTCCTTAGATCTTCAAGGGTCTTTACTGAACTGAATTTGTACTGGTCCTCTTTCCTGATAAGAAATATGCAATACCCGCCAAGATTTTTGTCGACAGGAATGCGTATCGGAACGAGATTCTGCTCAAAATCGGGAATTGTGCTCAGATACAAAACAGTCAGCTTGCCAGTAGCCTTTTCTAGCTCGAATGTCTGCCGTTTTTCAGTCATAGGCTCAGAAGGCACCATTCGGTATGGACCATATTTCTTTTTCGTCTTCTCCAGAGCTGTTTTCAATATCTCCCAATGATAAAGATATCTTACATCGAGAGAAGATTCAGGTGCATTATAAACGTACGTCATCGACTTCTCGGCGAAAGCGGGGACCTGGCTCAAAAAAAAGAAAGCAGCGAGAGCAACTATCCGCCGCTTACATAATTTAATCATGAGCCCCTTTTGTTCATCTTTAGAAGAATTCATAAAAAAAACCGCTACGCAAAAACATTATATCATTGTTTTTCTCCAGTAGCGGTATAGGCATCTTTTCTTCTAATCTAAAACTTCATCGCAAAAAAAGAATTTCGGCCTGAACTCCGCATTATTGTTGCACTTGATCAGGCGTTTAGTATAGTACTTCTCATCCGCTGACCCCCTCTATTTTGCGGAGTTTGACCGGAAGGAAATTGTTTCAGCAAATCGAAATTCGTGCGGAGTACAGGAAGGAAGCCTGATTTGACATCACGCTCTCTGAAGTGCAGATAACTCACGGTAATAGAGAGTCCATGAGATGCAAGGATGCCTGGTTAAGAATAACGGTTACAACGATCGTCAACACAAATACTGTCTAGTACATCTTA
>JBIOIY010000052.1:0-21509 GCA_044450345.1 Thermodesulfovibrionales bacterium
GTGCGAGCGCGGTTGCCCTGCCGATGCGAAGGGCCTTGTTTCGAAAGGCTTCAAAGACTTTGAGCTGCAATATATAGAGGGCGGTATACTTTCGGCCCGAAGATCGATCGGGGACGGCAGGCTTTTCTATCTCAAGATGTTTCCTGATTTCTAATCTGCCATCTCCATTGCGCATCAAAAAGGCAAAAACCCCCCGGCAAAAGAGCCTGCCGGGGACGTTGAAAAATCATTCGATCGGGATAGGCTTGCTCATTCTCTCTGCTTCAGGAGATTTCGGTATCTTTATTTCGAGAACGCCGTTCTCAAAATGCGCCTTGGCTTTATCGATGTCCAGGCCCTCAGGCAGTTGGAAACTCCTCGAGAACTTGCCGTATGTGGTTTCATACCTGTAATAGTTTGCCTTCTCTACCTTCTCTTCTTTGCTTTTTTCCCCTGAAATTGTCAGCAAGTCGTGCGTGACATCCAGCTTAATGTCATTCTTTTTTACGCCGGGGATATCGCATTTTACCACAAGCTCATGATCGGTCTCATACATATCGACAGACGGCGAAAACTCTTCAAGTTCCGTTGTTCTTGTTCCCGCCCAAAAAGGCGCCCTGAACGCCGAAAACGGCCTTCTCCACATCTCTTCGAACCATCTTTCCATATCTTCGATCGGAGCGAGCAGTCTCGTCGGCTCGGATTTTACCAGTTCTTTCGTGCCTTTCATCGTTAACACCCCCTTTCCGGTCAATACATACCCTTATCTTCAGCTTATTACGCAAGCAGGAAAATTTCAAAAGCCTGAATTGCATTTTTTGGCTGAAAAAGGGCCAATAAAAAGAGTTTTCAGGGAGAAAAAGTCCCGACTTTCAAGATAGATTATCGGGGAATTGTTTTACTCATTCAGGCTATTCGGGACACTTCTAGGGCAATATCCCGGCCTCCCGGAGGAGCTCCGCAGGGTGATGAGGAAAGCGGCCGAAAACCAGAAATAACCTGCCGGCGCTTGACTTCCTCACCTATTTGCGCTATTTTTTAGAAAGTGGACACTACTTCAAAAATAGCCGTAATTATCGGCCTTTTTTCTTTGACGGTGATGATTAATCTGTTGTTCGGCCATCTCAGAAACCGGACGAAGAAATTTTCGCTTAACTGGTTCCTGTGCATACATTTGCCTATTCCGCTTATCTTCTTTGCAAGGGTCTCTTCTCATCTTGGTTTCCAATATGTCCCGATCTTTGTTGTCGCTGCGCTCACCGGTCAGATCATCGGCGGAAAGATAGAGTTCTAACCAATGCTCTCTGCAATCTTAACGAGACCCGGTGAAATAGAGCTCCAGGAAACAGCTATCCCGGAGCCCTGCGAAGGGGAACTCCTCATAGAGGTAAAGTCATCCCTGACCTGCGGGACCGACCTTAAGGCGTTCATAAGGGGCCATACCTTTATCCCGATGCCGGGGCCTTTCGGACACGAATTTTCCGGCATTGTGGCCGAAAAGGGCAAAGGCGCGGCCAAGTTCAATGTCGGAGATTCCATTATGGGGGTCCACAGTGCACCATGTCTTAACTGCTCATATTGCAGAAAAGGACTTTTTAACATTTGTGAAAACCTGATGTCGACCAAGGCGCTTGGCGCTTTTTCGGAATATCTCCTGCTTCCCAAGCACGTCGTCAAACAAAATGTCTTCAAGAAGCCAAAAGCCATGGGCTTCAGCGAGGCTGCGTTCCTGGAGCCTCTCGCCTGTGTGGTCCACGGCATGGAGCCGCTAGGGATAAAGAAAAATGATACGGTTTTCATCATCGGAGCGGGGCCCATCGGCCTCCTTCACCTGATCCTTGCGAAATCAAAAGGGGCGACGGTCCTGATAACCGGTCTGGAGGAAGAAAGGCTGAAGACCGCCAAAAAACTCGGGGCAGACTTTGTTTTCGACCCTTCTCAAGCCGTAAAATCGGTGCGCGATTTTACAGAAGGCATCGGTGCGGATTTCATATTTGAATGCACCGGACAGCCCGACATATGGGAGGCCGCTGTGGAGTATGTACGAAAGGGAGGGAGTGTCGTCCTCTTCGGCGGGTGCAAGAGCGGAGCCATCGTCAAGTTTAATGCCGAGAGGCTCCACTATGACGAGATAACCCTTAAGGGCACCTTTCACTTTACTCCTCATGATGTGGCAACAGCCTTCGGCCTTCTCACTGAGAAGAAGATCAATGTGAGAAAATTGATATCCGGGACATATCCGCTCAAGGATATCAGGGAGGTGTTTGCGAAACTTGCCAAGGGCGACGGGATTAAATATGCCCTGACGCCGTAAATAGCGCTCTGAGCCCTAACCTTTACCTTTTGCTCTGATTATCTCCTGCATCCGACGGGCGTTCCTTATGGCCGATGCGCCATGACAATTGTTGAACATCGCAAAGACCACACTTATCTTTTCGTTTGCCGCAAGGAGAGGGGGAATAAATTCCTTAAGTTCTTCTTCGGAATAAAGGTAGTCGTAACGGAGTGAGGTCTCTAGTCCCTTTTTGAGCCAATTCTCCTTGTTTCTGCCATGGAACCTGAAATAAGCGGTATCGGTAGAAGCCATAGGAAAAAATGGAACGGTTGCAAGATTTCCGTACTGCGGCTCGTCTGCCGGCACGTAAGTTATCCCGTGTCCCCTTAGGAAATCCATGACTGTCTCTCTGTTTCCTGGGGAAAGCCAACTGCCATGTCTGAATTCGACTGCCGCACGCAGGCCATTTATGAGAGACACGCGGCCGACTATATGGTCAAGGTTTCCTTCTGTGTAATGAAGCCAGGGGGGGAACTGGAACACGACGACGCCGAGTTTCCCGGCCCCTGTGAGAGGCGCCAGGGACCCCGTAAACCTTCGGCCGATAATCTGCAGCAGTTCCGGGTCCTTGATATATACGTATTTCTTGTCCCTGTCCGCGGAAGGGAGGGCACTGATGACCTCTGCCGGAAGTGTCTTTGGATCAACTCCGTGGCCTGTGAGCGCCCCGAAGGCCTTAACATGGAATATGAAATTCCCCGGAGTTCTTTCTGCCCATACCATTGCATTTTTTACATCAGGGATCGCATAGTAGCTGGAATCGACCTCGACCGTATCGAATGATGCTGCGTAATACCTAAGCCTGTCTTCTGCGGATTTTACCTCTTTCGGATAAAATTCTCCGCTCTTGATGAGTGTCTTCTCTGTCCATGAACAGGTGCCGATATGGATCATGTTGTAATAAGGTGGTCACCGAAGCAAGCCGGTGGGCTTTCGGGTAGCAGCGTCAGTGTCAGTCGTTATCGGCGCCATGGCTGTCCTCAGGGCTATTTTATCATAATCGGCAAAAGATCCCGTTACCCCGTTAGAAGACCTTCGACCTTCTAACGGGGTTTACTTTTCGCAGAGATTAAAGTTGGGCGCTATGGCTGCCCCTATCAGACCCATTGGTCCTATTGATGTATGTGGGAAAATAAGTGAGATAAAATGGGTTCCAGAGGAAAAGGGCAAGGGGATTCCAGGGATGTCAGGTTCCGCAGGGCATGACCGAACAAGGCTCGTGTAGATGAGAAGCAAGAGTTCTTCCTGGACTCCGGGAATGGCGGCTTCTTGAAATAGGTAGAGAAGCCCTGGAAGCACTACATGAGGACGGAAATGCTAAAATAAAACCTATAAATGAAGGTCGCGAGATTATACAGTTTTAATGATATCCGCATTGAGGATATCCCTGTCCCGGAGGTCGGGCCGGGCGACGCCCTGATAAAGACAAAGGCCTGCGGGATTTGTTCGGGCGACGTGATGCCATGGTATATAGAAAAAAAGGCGCCGCTCGTCCTCGGCCATGAACCGGCGGGAGAGGTCGTGGAAGTCGGCAAAGAGGTCCGCTCCTTTAAGAGAGGCGACAGGGTCTTTACCCACCACCACGCTCCCTGCTTCACCTGCAGGTTCTGCAGACGCGGGGACTACGTGCAATGCGACACGTGGAAAAATTCGCGCATCATTCCCGGCGGGGTCTCGGAATACATCCTCGTTCCCCCCGTGAATCTTGAAAACGATACGATACTTATTCCTGAGAATATGGGTTTTGAGGACGCGGCCCTGATTGAACCTGTTGCCTGCGTCCTGAAGGGCCTGAAAAGGGCTCGGATCAGGCGCGGCGATACCGTACTGGTCATCGGACTGGGCGTAATGGGCATGGTCAATATAATGGCGGCGAAGCACTTTGGCGCCGGCAGGGTCATAGGGGCCGACATGGTGAAATTCAGGCTCGATAAAGCCGGTGAATTCGGGGCCGATGAGGTCATTAATGTTTCGACTATCGAACTTTGTGCAGGACTCAGAGACGTTACAAAAGGGGAGATGGCCGAACTTGTAGTTGTTGGGCCGAACAGCGCCGCTGCCATGGTGCAGGGGTTGAGGTGCGTCCGGCCGGGCGGCCAAGTGCTCTTTTTTACGCCGGCGAAGCCCGGCGAGATGATCTCGATAGATCCCAACCTTCTTTATTTTAATGATATCAATATCATAACCAGTTATTCCTGCGGGCCGTCAGATACCGCCGACGCCTGTGAACTGATAGGCAAGGGGATTGTGTCGGCGAAAAAGGTAGTGACACATAGATTTCCGGTAGAGAAGACGGAGGAGGCGTTCAGGCTTACTTCTGCGCCGGGTGACTCACTGAAGGCATTGATCGTATTCGATTAAGCAGACCCATGGTCTGAGGAGATAAAAAACGTAATGAAAAAAAATCCGGCAAGGCAGGCGTCGTTTTGTGAAGTAGTCAGCACAGGAAAGGGAGTGCGGAAAAAGACGAACAGTTCCGCTTTTTACAAGCATAAGGGCGACATGAACTGGCGCGGCGTTGCGGACGAACCCTACAAGACCGTGACCGGAGGATGGTCAAATATCATAAGACGGGTGTTGATCGGCGCCCGCGGGGAATCAGCGAAGTTCCACGTCCGGTATTTCGAAATTGCACCTGGCGGCGCCAGCAGCCTTGAGAGACATAGGCATGAGCATGTGGTCATATGCGTGAAAGGTGAAGGCATTGTCAGGACCGGGAAGGCAAGGAGGAAGATGGGATTTATGGATACCCTCTATATTTCTCCCGACGCCATCCATCAGCTTTCGAACCCCTTTAAGGTCCCCTTCGGTTTTTTTTGTATAGTCAATGCCAGAAGGGACAAACCAGAGGTCCTTACTTAGGCCTTACATGCCCGCAACTCCCTTGTTTTATCTCAAAAAGATATTCTATTATATCGAACTAATGTTGAGGGGAGCCGTTTAATGGAAAAGAAAAAAAACAAGTCGATAATAGACAAGATAATAGATCCCGTCTGGGACCTTTTTGCGTCGGTCAAGTCCGCCGTCGTCATTTTTTCTCTCATCGCGCTGACATCGATGGTAGGGACGGTCCTCGAACAGAACGCCGAGCCTGAGAAGAATATCAAGATACTTGTAAAGATGTTCGGTGTGGAGCATGAGACTGCACACAGCATATACGGAGTCTTTGACAGCCTCGGGTTCATGAATATGTACCACTCCTGGTGGTTTGTTACATTCCTGCTCCTCTTTGCCGCAAACCTGATCATCTGCTCACTCGACAGGCTCCCCAGGATAATTAAGCTGGTCCGGGAAAATATCAGGCCGCTTTCGCAGGAGCATCTCGAAAAGATGTCCATAAGAAGAAGTCTTCAGATGAAAGGTAAGGCATCGGCTATCAAGGGTGATGTGGCCTCCTCGATCGTTAAGATTGGATTCAAGCCGTCCGAATCCCCTGCAGAAAATGGGTTCCAGTTCTGTGCAGAAAAGGGAAATTTCACGAGACTGGGCGTATATATCACTCATCTCAGCATTCTGATAATCCTCGCGGGGGCTATTATAGGCCTGAAATTCGGGTTTAACGCGTCCCTCAACCTCCCGGAGGGGCGGACTTCTTCGGTTGCATACAAGGACAGGGGAACCGAAGTGCCGCTCGGGTTCGAACTCAGATGTGACAACTTCGAGGTGGAATATTACGGTGACAGCGACATGCCTAAGTCATATAAGAGCTGGCTTACAGTGCTTAAGGACGGCAGGGAGGTTCTGAAAAAAGTCATATCGGTAAACGATCCGCTTTCCTATGGGGGCATTACCCTTTACCAGTCCAGCTACGGCTCCTTGCAGGAGAATATGAACAACGGCATACTTGTGCTCCGGGTGGTTTCCCGTGACGGAAAGAGCAGCCAGATCAATACACGCATAGGGGGGACATTTACGATGCCGGGCTCCGCAGGAGAAGGGCGTATAGCGAATTTTAGCCCTGCCCTCTCTTTTGATCAGTCAGGCCGGGCCTTTACCTATGACGCGGGTTTAAAAAACCCGGCGATATTTGTAGAATTGCCTGACGTTGGGGGTAAACCCTATTCCGGGTGGATATTAAAAAGATATCCGCAGACCTGGCGTCTGCCCGATGGAAGCAGCGTGGAGTTCCTTGACTATTGGGGGGTAGAATATACCGGGTTACAGGTGAGAAGAGACCCCGGCGTCTTGATCGTGTATCTTGGATGCATTATCATGGCGGCAGGTCTTTATATAACGTTCTTTATGAGCCATAAGAGGCTCTGGGTGAACGTGGCTGAGGAAAAGGGCGCTGCAAAAATTTTGATCGGCGCCTCCGCTAACAGAAACAGGGCGGCCTTTGAACGGGACATAGAAAAGCTGACTGGCCTTCTCGGTGAAGGCCACAAAGGGGGAAGATAGATGAGCGGTTCAGCAAGTTCGGTATTTTTCGGGTTATCCACCATCGCATATATCCTTGCCATGATCTTGTACATAGGATATCTTGCATTCAGAAAAAGTCAGGTGGGGGTCGTTGCAACTACGGTCACCATTGTCGGCTTTATATCCCAAACGTTGGCTATATTGCTGAGATGGAAGGAGTTTCATGAGATCGGCCAGATGGGATGGCTGAGGGCCGTGCCTCTGACCAATCTCTATGAATCGCTTGTCTTCTTTGTCTGGTGCCTGATACTCGCCTATCTGGTGATAGAGTTCAGATACAAAAACCGCTCTTTCGGTGCTTTCATCACGCCGGTTGCAGGGCTTGTCCTTGCGTTTATCGACATATCCGGCATGTCGAAGGACATACAGCCTCTTGTTCCGGCACTTCAGAGCAACTGGCTGCTCGTCCATGTCATGATGAGCTTTATCTCCTACTCCATGTTCGCAGTCTCCTTCAGCACCGGCCTGATGTATCTTATTGTCAGGACTGAAAAGAGGAACGAGCCGGCATATATATTCTGGACGGTGATGCTCAGCGTTTTTATCTTAGTTCTCTGCGCTATGGGCCTGGATTACCTTACGTTTAAAGTTTCAGTAAGGAGTCAGGAGGAGCTTATAAAGAGCTATCTTTTTAAAGCCACTTTCAGGAGCAGTTCGTCCGCGATTTCGCTCCTGAGTTTTGCCGTGTCCGCGGCGTTTACGTTCGTCATCTGGAGGTTTGGGGGCGCGCTCAAGAGAGTCATCACCGGGCTTAACATCTCTGCCGACACCCTTGATGAAATTACCTATAAGAGCATCGCTATGGGATTTCCGATCTTTACCCTAGGAGGACTCATATTCGGGGCGATCTGGGCTGATCAGGCGTGGGGGAAATATTGGACCTGGGACCCCAAGGAGACATGGTCCCTTATCACTTGGTTTTTTTACGCCTTCTATCTCCACAGCCGCCTCATGAGGGGATGGAAGGGAAAGAGAGTAGCCATGGTCGCGGTGTTAGGGTTTGTCGCGGTTATTTTTACCTATCTTGGCGTCAATCTCCTCCTCTCAGGCCTTCATAGTTATGGGTCGCAGTAAGCATAAAGTTGCATGCAATGAAGATCTTAGTCGTTGATGACGAACAGTTGGTCCGCTGGTTTATGGAGAGGGCGCTGCGGAAAAGCGGCCACGAAGTAATTACCGCATCTAATATTGCAGAGGCTTACGATAAACTTAGTGCGGAGGATATAGACCTGCTTTTTATTGATCTCCGGATGCCTGAGGGAAATGGCCTGGAAGTGATAAAAAAAGTGGTCAATTCACCAAAAAGGATCAAGGTTGTTGTCTGCTCTGCTTTTGTCACTGCGGAGCTTGAGGATGATTTCAAAGACAAGGGGATACACGTACTCAAAAAACCCTTCAAGCTCGATGAATTGAATTCTACCGTGAAGAGTTGTCTTGGAGGTTAATGTCTCCGCAATGTCGTGCCGACCGTCCCGGATGTTTTATTCACTCAAATAATGACTTATTTCCCTTGACTATTCTCGGTCCTTTCCATAACAATAAATGACCCTATGAAAGCCCTGGTGACAGGAGCTGCAGGCTTTATCGGAAGCTATCTTGTGGAAACCTTGAAAGAACGAGGCTATGAGGTGACATGTCTCGCGAGAAGGTCTTCCAACCTCAAATGGATAGAACATCTCGGTCTGAAATATATTATTTGCGATCTTTCCGATGTCGAATCACGTGCCGACGAAATCAGCGGGTTTGATTACATATTTCATCTGGCCGGCGTGACCAAGGGGTTATGCGAGCGCGACTTTTTTCATGCCAACGCGGAATGCACGGAGAAATTAGTTCGTGTAGCGGCCGAAAGAGGAGGCGGTCTGAAAAGGTTCATCTACCTCAGCAGCCTTGCCGCCGTAGGGCCGGGCGACGGCAGTGAGGCCGTGAGAGAGGATTCGCCCCCGCTGCCTGTTTCCTTTTACGGCAGGAGCAAGCTCGAAGGGGAGAAGGCGGTGCTTCAGTATAGAAACAGGTGCCCCGTGACGATCATAAGACCTCCGGCGGTGTACGGACCGAGGGACACCGATTTTTTTGTAATGTTCAAGATGATAAAAAAAGGCGTCTTCCCGTTCTGGGGGACATGCCTCTATTCCTTGCTCTATGTTGAAGATCTCGTTCGGGGCATCATACTTGCGGCGGAGAAGAAAGAGGCGGCGGGTGAGATATTTTTTTTATCGGACGATATGGTTTATACTAACGAGGATATTGCGGCCGAGATATCGGAGGCAATCGGCGTAAAAGCGATGAAAATCCGTTTGCCCCGACCGCTCTTGCCTTTATTAGCTTTTGTGGGTCAAAAAATTGACAAAAAAGGTATAATTAACAGAGACCGGATAAATGATTTCCGCTATTCCAACTGGACATGCGATTCAAGCAAGGCAAGAAATGAGCTGGGTTTTCGTTCAAGAATAATGTTAAGGGAAGGGATAAAATGGACGGCAGACTGGTACAGAATTCACCGATGGCTATAGAGAGGTCGGCAGACCTTTTCGACAAGTGCTACAGGTTCACCAAGGCGAAGGAATTGATCAACGCCGGGATGTATCCCTATTTCAGAGTGATCCAGAGCGCACAAGACCCCGAGGTTGTGATTGACGGTAAAACGATGATCATGGTCGGCTCCAATAATTATCTGGGTCTCACGAACCACCCCAAGGTCAAAGAGGCTGCACTGGATGCCATAAAGAAATACGGTTCGGGTTGTGCGGGATCGAGGTTCCTGAACGGCACACTGGATATCCATGTACGCCTCGAAGAGAAGCTCGCGCGTTTTATCAGAAAAGAAGCCGCACTCGTGTTTTCGACGGGCTTTCAGGTAAATCTCGGTGTCATATCGTCCCTTGCAGGGAAGGACGATGTCATTATTATCGACAAGATGGACCACGCGAGCATTATAGACGGATGCCGGCTCTCCTACGCTGAAGTCAGGAAGTTCAGGCATAACGATATGACCGATCTCGAAAGGATCCTGGTCGAGAACAAGGACCGGAGAAAGCTTATAGTAGTCGACGGAGTTTTTAGTATGGAAGGCGATCTTATCAACCTGCCCGAGGTCGTCGCTCTTGCCAAAAAATATGGCGCGAGGGTCATGGTCGACGACGCCCATGGCATTGGTGTGCTGGGCAAGACGGGCCGCGGCACGGCCGAACACTTCGGGCTTGAAAAGGACGTCGATCTTATCATGGGTACGTACAGCAAATCTCTTGCCTCTATCGGGGGATTTATCTCGGGAGATGAAAGAGTGGTCCACTACATCAAACATTTCGCAAGGGCACTGATCTTCAGCGCAAGCCCTCCCCCTGCATCGATAGCCGCGGTCAGCGCCGCACTCGATATTATCGAAGGCGAGCCGCAGCGAATTGAAAAGTTATGGGAAAATACATGGAAAGTCCACAAGGGCTTCAAGTCGCTCGGTTTCGAGATAGGGCCCACTGAAACACCTATCATTCCCATTCTTGTCGGCGAAGACCTAAAGGCATTTACCATGGCGATGATGCTCCAGCAGGAGGGTGTTTTCGCCAACGTGGCGGTGAGTCCGGCCGTGGCCAGCGGCAAGGCGCTTATAAGGACCAGTTATATGGCCACGCATACTGATGAACATATTGAGAAGGTGCTGAGCGCCTTCGAAAAAGTAGGCAAGGCCCTGGGCATTATCTGATGATCGAAGTCATTGAGGCCCGGGAGTCTCTCGATGACTTTATCAAATTCCCCCTGTCCTTATACTCGGGTGATCCCCTGTTTGTACCGCAGCTTACAAGGGAGATGCGCGTGCATTTCTCGCCGGAAAATCCTTTTTTCGATCACGCCAGCGCTAAATTTTTTATCGCGGTGAAAGAAGGCCGCCCGGCAGGCAGGATAATATCTTTTGTGAACAGGAGGCACAACGAGTTCCATCACGAGAAAACGGGCTTCTTCGGCTTTTTTGAGTCGGTGAACGACGGGTCCGTCTCCCGTGCCCTCTTCGACAAGGCGGCCGCCCACCTGAAAGAGGAAGGGATGGAAGTGGTGAGGGGCCCGATGAACTTTTCAACGAATGATGAATGCGGTTTTCTGATAAATGGGTTTGCAGAACCTCCCTTTATCATGATGCCCTATAATCCGCCTTATTATAACGTCCTCGCCGAGGATTACGGCTTCAGGAAGGTCAAGGACCTCTACGCCTATCTCTATACGCTTCGGGACAGACTTCCCGAAAAGATCTTAAGGGTTGCGGCTATCGTGGAAAAGAGGGGGATATCCGTGAGGCCTATCAATATGAAGAACTTTAGATCGGACATGATGATATTCAAAGACGTGTATCACTCGGCGTGGGAAAAGAACTGGGGTTTTGTGCCTATGACGGATGAGGAACTTGATTATTCAGCGGCGAGGCTGAAGCAGATTATTATCCCGAGGATGACCCTTATTGCGGAAGAGGAAGGCAAACCAGTAGGATTCATGGGATTGGTCCCGGATTTTAACTATGTCCTTAAACATATGGGCGGAAAGATGAACCCGGTGAGCATCGTCAAGGCGCTGTATTATTCCAAGAAGATCAAAGACTTGAGAGTGATGCTCCTGGGCACCAAAAAGGAGTTCCGGAACAAAGGCATTGAAGCGCTTCTGTTCAGGGAAGGGTTTGGTCCGATCAAGGAAGGAAATTATAAAAGAGTGGAGTTTTCCTGGATACTGGAAGATAATATACCGGTCCAGCGGACTATCGAAATGTTCGGGGCCGAGTTGTACAAGAAATACAGGGTCTACGAGAAACAGTTGTAATGTATGCAGACTGTTTGGAATGGCGGGATACACTCATTGATAACGACCCAGGACCAGAACAGCATTCACCCCTCCGAACCCGAACGAGTTTGAGAGTGCGATGCCGGCGGCCGCCTCTCTTTTCTCGGCTGCCACGTTCAGTGCGCAATCGTCATCCCTTCCGCTAAAATTTATCGTGGGTGGGATGGTCCCCTCCTTCAGACTCATGACTGCAAATGCGGCCTCGAGTGCCCCCGAAGCCGCGAGCATATGGCCTGTCATTGATTTTACCGCACTCACTGTGACCGCAGGGCATCTCTTCCCGAGCAGGACGGCGATAGCTTCCGATTCGATCCTGTCCCCGAGCGGGGTGGAGGTGCCGTGAGCACTGATATAATCGATGTCCGCCGGAGAGATCCCCGCCTCTTCTATCGCACCCTTCATCGCCCGAATCAACCCGTCCCCGTTGGGCATTGTCTGATGAAAGGCGTCGGCCGTATTGCCGTAGCCTAAGACCTCTCCATAAATAGATGCCCCCCTCTCCAAAGCGCTCCTTTCCTCTTCCAGGACCACGACGCAGGCGCCCTCGGAAAGCACAAAACCGTCTCTTGCCCTGTCGAACGGCCTGCTCGCCGAGGGATCGGCCACCCGGGACAACGCACCTGCGGCTCCATACCCTTCGAGGCATAATCGGCAGAGGGGGGCCTCCGATCCCCCCGCAATTACCGGCCCCGTGAAGCCGTTTTTTATCAGTCTGAATGCCTCTCCGATCGCATTTGCGCCTGAAGCGCAGGCATTTGAAATACCGAGACAGTATCCTCCGGCCCCCAGCTTTTGGGCAATGTATGACGGCGCCATGCTGATAGTAGTTGAGGGCATCATATACGCTGAGAAGCGTATCTTGTGCGTAAGGTTCCGGAGGAGGGAACGCTCAAGGGTGCCGATTCCCCCTCTGCTTGAGCCGATAATTACGCCGCCGGAAGAAAGGGGCTGGTAATGATTCTCCGCTGAGGTACTGTGCAATGAAAAACCCGCATCGTCAACCGCCATGAGCGCTGCGGAGACTGCGTATTGTACGAACAAATCGACCCGCCGGATCTCTTTTCTTCCCAGGGAGAGGGAGGCATCGAAGTCTTTCAATTCTCCTGCCACCTTCCAGGGAAGATGCGACACGTCAAACCTGGTGATGGGCCCAAGTCCGCTCTCGCCGGCCTTTGCGGCCGCCCAGGATTCCCTGAAGCTGTTTCCCAGCGGTGTGACCGCACCTATCCCCGTTATGACTACACGTTTCATCGTCAACTATAATAGCATGGAGGATCATGCTTAAAAAAACGCGGCCGGCAGGCCGCACTCGGGCTTGATCGGCATACGAAGCCGACGTGGATTTCACTTTGAAAATATCGGGGAAAATGTGTTATTTTATTTAAAACTCCTAAAGGACTGATTTGGCCGGAGAGATCTTTAAAAAAAGGCGTGAAGATTTAGGCCTGGACATCCGCGAAATAGCAGACCTTCTAAAGATCAAGGCCTCTTATCTTGTGGCTATTGAGAGCGACACGTTCGCAGAACTCCCCGCTCCGGTCTACACGATGGGCTATATCAGGTGTTATGCGAAGTATCTTGATGTTGGCCCCGAATCAATAATCGAACATTATACGAAAAACCTTTCCCAGCCGAAACATTCGACCATCATCCCGGTCGCCTTTTCACAGAGGAAAGTCCCCAAGATATACTATGTCATTTCTTTTGGTGTATGTGCGTTGGCTGTTTTCCTTTTTGTCTCGCGCGGTGGGACCAAACCACATGAAACAGCGAAGGTCCCGCTGAGCAATGTCCCGGTTGTTGAGACTGCTCTTCCGCGCACAAGCCAGCCAGCAGCCTGGACCAGGGGTCTTTCCCGCGGTGAACACCGGCTGGAAATAGCCGCGACCGATACGACCTGGATTTCCATCAAATTTTCTGACGGCAGATCAGAGGAGATGCTTCTAAGGCCCGGCAATTCAAAAGACATGAGATTCTCGGAAAAGGTGCTGCTTAAGATAGGCAATGCCGGGGGAATCAGGGTCAGACTGGATGAAAAGGATTTAGGCGTTCCGGGCGACAGGGGTCAGGTAATCACCTTGCCTCTTCCCCCCGGCGAGACCCAGTCTCCCGTTACCTCCCCTTAAAGCCCGGACAACCTTCAAACCCGAAACATTTCGCCTTTTTCCTGAGCACGCATCCGGTGTTCGCACATATCGGGACCTCGTCTCCGTATGCGCTTTCCCGGCGCTTGTATTCCGGCTTCCCCGGTCGTTTGGTATTGGCAGGTGTTTTTTTGGTTTTCATGCGCATCCCGCAGCCGTATCCCTTCTTGTGATGCAGCTTGTGCGGATTTACTCTATAATAATATAATTATTATTCGATATGAAACGGCTTGATGAGATGGAGAGTCCGCGCAGGAGATGACAGGTATGAAGGAGGCGTCGGGGACCGGAGGTTGCGGCCTTACGGAAAGGGTGGCGGATACGATTAAGAAACACGCCATGCTTACCGGAGGTGAGACTGTCCTCGTGGGACTGTCGGGAGGGCCGGATTCCGTTTGTTTGCTGAGCATATTGTCAGGCCTTAAGGAAAGATACGGATTGGCCCTTCACGCGGTATACGTCAATCACAACCTCAGACCTGAAGAGACACCCAAGGAAATCCGATTCTGCGAAGATTTTTGCAAAGAGAAGGGGGTAAATTTTCTTGTCAAATCCATCGACGTACTGTCCCTCGCAAAGAGCCTGGGACTGAACAAACAGGAGGCTGCGCGAGACTTGAGATACCGCGCCTTTGATGAGGCCGCCGTCGAGGTGGGCGCCGGGAAAATTGCATTGGCCCACAATGCGGATGACCAGATAGAGACGATCTGCATGAGATTCCTCAGGGGGGCCGGTCCGGCCGGGCTTTCCGGCATGCCCGTGAAGCGCAGCAAGGTCATCAGACCCCTTATCGAGATCGAGAGGGCTGATATAGAGAGTTTTCTCTCCGCCGGGAACGTACCGTTTGTCGTTGATTCATCGAACCTCGGCATGGAATATTTCAGGAACAAGATCAGAAGGTTGATCGTACCCGTTATGAAAGAGCTTAATCCGTCGCTCGCCGGTACGATGGCTCATACCGCATCCATACTTCGGGAAGAGGAACGGTATTTCAGTATTGTCGTTACCAAGGCGCTGATGAAGATGATCAGCAGAAAGACGAATAACAGGATCGAATTGTTCCTTTCCCCCATGGAAAGTATGGACACCGTGATATTGCGTCGGGTCCTCCGAAGGGCCATAGAGGAGACCGACAGCCTGAGAGGAATAAGCTTTACCCATGTGGAAGACATCATAAGTCTCGTGAGGAGCGGCGCGCCGGGGAAAAGGCTGTATCTCCCGCGTGGGATAAGGGTTATTAGGGGATATGCACTGCTGGTCATTACATCAGAGAAAGCGGGGAGGATCGGCGAATATGAACTTTGTCCTCCCTCCGAGGTTGCGGTCAAAGATACGGGGACGGTGATCAGGGCATTTCACGAGGACGTAAGCGGAGACCCCGGTGACGGAAGGACTTCAGTACTCTTTGACGCGGCTGCCATGAAATTCCCCCTCAGGATAAGACCGAGGGCCATCGGCGATTTTTTCTTCCCGATGGGCTTCGGGAGGCGGAAAAAACTGCAGGATTTTTTTGTCGATGCAAAGGTCCCGAGGGACGAGAGGGACATGGTCCCGATCGTCGTGTCGGGAGATGACATAGTATGGGTCGCAGGATACCGGGCCGACGACAGGTTCAGGGTACGAAGCGGCACTGAAAAATTTCTGAGACTCGATATCGTAAAGGGCAATTGCTAAAAGGAGGTCATCTTGGCTGAGGGAGTGAGAGTTCGTTTTGCGCCGAGCCCGACGGGATTTCTTCACATAGGCGGGGCGAGGACCGCCCTGTTCAACTGGCTTTATGCGAGGCACCATAACGGCACATTTATTTTGAGGATCGAAGATACGGACCGGACCCGGTCAACGGAAGAATACATCGATGCGATCATCGAGGGCATGAAATGGGTCGGTCTCGACTGGGACGAGGGGCCATTCAGGCAGACCGACAGGTTCGATGTGTACCGCAGCTATATCGCGAGGCTGGTTGAAGAAGGAAAGGCATATCACTGTTACTGTTCTCCCGAAGAACTTGAGGCCAGACGCCAGGAGGCGCTTGCGCAGGGTAAATCTCCCAAATATGACGGCAGATGCAGGAACCTTAGGGAACCTGTCCCCGGCAGGGCCCCGGCGGTCCGCTTCAGGATGCCCCAGGAAGGGCATACGGTTGTGGACGATATGATACGCGGGAAGGTCGAGTTCGAGAATTCCCAGTTAGATGACCTGATCATCCTCCGCTCTGACGAGACGCCCACCTATAACTTCACCGTCGTGGTCGATGATGTGGATATGGGGATCACCCACGTCATCAGGGGCGACGACCACTTAAATAACACGCCCAAGCAGATGCAACTCTACAGCGCCTTCGGATACCCCATCCCCAAGTTCGCGCACCTGCCGATGATACTCGGGGCGGACAAGACGAGGCTCTCGAAGAGACACGGCGCAACGTCGGTGATGGCCTATTATGAGATGGGGTATCTCCCCGATTCCCTCATCAATTACCTTGTGCGGCTCGGCTGGTCCTATGGGGACCAGGAGGTGTTTACCAGGGAGGAGTTGATAAAGTATTTCACCTTTGAGAACGTCGGTTCGTCGGCTGCAGTATTCAACCCTGAAAAGCTCCTCTGGCTGAACCAGCAGTATATCATCGGATCGACTCCCGAGAGGCTTTCTGAACTTGTAGTCCCTTTCCTTCTGAAGGAGAAAATAATAGATGAGGGACAGACGCTCGAAATGGGCTGGCTTGTCAGGGCGGTCAAGACCCTTCAGGAGAGGGCGAAGACCTTGGTGGAACTCGCAAGGTCCCTGCGCTATTATATAGTTGAATACGTCGATTACGATGAAAAGGCGAAAAACAAGTTTCTGAACGAGAAATGCCTTCCGCTTCTTAAAGACCTGAAGAGGGAACTCTTGTCCCTCGACGACTTTTCCCATGAAGGGCTTGAAACGGTGTTCCGGTCGATCATCGAAGAACACGGCGTCAAACTCGGCAACCTGGCTCAGCCGGTACGTGTGGCGATGACCGGGGGTACGGAAAGTCCCGGCATTTTTGAGGTCCTTGAGGTCATCGGAAAGGAAAAGACGATAAGGAGACTTGAGAAGGCGATAGAGACGATAGAAGGAAAAAATCCCGGAAAGGAATCTTAGACATGGCCGAGAGCGACTCTTTAAGACCCTCCGATTTCATACGAGAGATCGTGGAAAACGACATGAAGGCGAAAAAATACAACAGCAGGGTCCATACGCGTTTTCCGCCGGAGCCGAACGGTTACCTGCACATCGGACATGCCAAGTCGATCTGCCTCAATTTCGGGGTCGCCTCCGAATTCGGCGGCAAATGCAATCTGCGCTTTGACGACACGAACCCCGAGAAGGAAGAGCAGGAGTATGTCGACTCCATCATAGACTCGGTCAGATGGCTCGGCTTTGACTTCGGCCCTGGGCCGCTCTATGCCAGCGACTACTTCGACTTCATGTACCGGGCTGCCGAACACCTCATCACTGCGGGACATGCGTATGTGGACAGCCAGTCCGCTGACGAGATGCGCGAGAACCGGGGGACGCTGACGTCACCGGGGAAGGACTCTCCCTTTCGCGGACGTTCCGTGGAGGAGAACCTGCGTCTGTTCCGGGAGATGCGCGACGGCAGGCATCCCGACGGCATGATGGTGCTACGCTCAAAAATAGACATGGCCTCACCCAACATCAACATGCGTGACCCGGCGATTTATCGCATCAAACGTGCGGACCACCATCGCACAGGCGGCACGTGGTGCATCTACCCAATGTATACGTACGCCCATCCGATCGAGGACGCGCTCGAACGCATCACCCACTCGATCTGCACCCTTGAGTTCGAAGACCAGAGGCCATTCTATGATTGGCTGCTTGAGCGGCTTGCCGAGGGTGGACTGCTGGAAAGACCGTTGCCCCGACAGATCGAGTTTGCCCGCCTGAACCTGAGTCATACCGTGCTCAGCAAAAGGAAGCTCATCCAGCTGGTACAGGAAGGGCACGTCTCGGGATGGGACGATCCGCGGATGCCTACCCTCGCAGGCATCAGGAGACGCGGGTATACGCCGGAGGCGATCCGAAATTTCTGCGACCGAATAGGCGTCGCGAAGCGGGACAGCTTAGTCGACATCGCCCTGCTGGAATATTGTATACGCGAAGACCTCAATAAACGCGCCCCGCGCGCCATGGCGGTGCTTCGGCCGCTTAAGGTGGTCATAGACAATTATCCGGAAGATCTTCCGGCCGAGGAACTCGATGCGGTAAATAACCCTGAGGACGCCTCGATGGGGACGAGGAAGGTACCTTTTTCGCGCATCATCTATATTGAGAAGGACGATTTCCGTGAAAACCCTCCGAAGGAATTTTTCCGATTAGCGCCGGGCCGCGAGGTGCGGCTGAGGTACGCGTATTATATTACCTGCACAGGGGTCGTCAAGGATGAGAAGACCGGAGAAGTGAGCGAGTTGCACTGCACCTATGACCCAAAGACAAAAGGAGGCGACTCTCCTGACGGAAGGAAGGTAAAGGCGACGCTGCACTGGGTCTCGGCCCGGCATGCGGTGCCGGCGGAAGTGCGCCTTTATGCCCATCTGCTGATGAAGGCCGACCCCGGAGATGTCGGAGAGGGGCAGGACTTCAAGTCTCTCCTCAACCCGAACTCTCTTGAAACATTGCCGGTCTGTTTTGTTGAACCGACCCTTGCGGGGGCCGCTCCGGGCAGCCGATATCAGTTTGAAAGGCAGGGATATTTTTGTGTTGATCCCGACTCTTCAAAGGACAAACTCGTTTTCAACCGGATAGTGACGTTAAAGGACACGTGGGCGAAGATCGAAAAGGCGCAGAAAAAGCGGTGAGGGAAAACAGGTGCGTTGTTTCTGCAACGGGAATCTGTTATATTTCTCCACAAGAGGTGAGTGTGAAGTGAAGTTGCAAACCGTTATTGATGAGAGGTAATGCATGAGCTATATCGCTGTCATAGGGGCCGGAAGCTGGGGAACTACACTGGCGGGTCTTCTTACGGAGAAGGGGTACGATGTTTCCCTCTGGACCTTCGAGAAAGAGATTGCGGATGAGATAAATAATCGCTTTGCGAACAGCACGTATCTGCCTGGCACGCTCTTGCCGCATGGATTGAAGGCGACGAACGATCTGGAAAACGCTGTGAAAAAGGCCCGTTATATACTCAACGTCGTGCCCACCCAGTTTACCCGTTCTGTCTTCAGGGAAGCGGTGAAATACATTCATGAAAGCGCAGTCATGGTCAGCGCATCGAAAGGGATCGAACACGGTACGCTCCTGACGGTATCTGCCATCCTGAATGAAATATCCGGGAACCAGAGTGCGGTGCTTTCAGGGCCGAGCTTTGCAAAAGAGGTGATCAACAAGTTGCCGACCGCGGTCACGCTGGCGACGAACAATCCCGAGACCGGCCTTCTCCTGCAGGAGATCTTTAATACGAGTTATTTCAGGGTATACACGCACTCCGATATCCTCGGCGTAGAACTGGGCGGCGCGCTCAAGAATGTGATCGCCATCGCGTCCGGCATCTCCGACGGGCTTGGCCTCGGACATAATGCGAGGGCCGCGCTGATCACGAGGGGCATCGCCGAGATGATGAGGTTGGGGGAGAACATGGGGGCCGACAAGAGGACCTTTGCCGGGCTCAGCGGCATGGGGGACCTTGTGCTTACCTGCACCGGTCCGCTTTCGAGGAATTATTCGGTCGGCATCAAACTCGGGCAGGGGATGAAATTGTCCGATATCCTCTCGTCGACGAGGAGCGTCGCCGAAGGGGTCGCGACCTCGCTTTCCGCCTTCGAACTTTCACAGAAGTTCGACGTCGAGATGCCGATCGTAGAACAGGTCTATCAAGTCATCTACAAGGACAAGAGCCCTGCCGAAGCGGTACACGTACTTATGAACCGGGCCTTGCGCTCGGAATTTTGAACCCGCGAATGAATTATGAATAAGGGCAAGATCAAGCTTCTTCTGGGTTCCGTCAAAAAAGGGACGGTCTCTATAGAAGATGCGCTCGGCCGGTTGAAACACCTGCCCTATGAGGACATACAGTTTGCGAAGGTCGACCATCACCGGCATCTCAGGCAAGGAGTCCCGGAAGTCGTTTTCGCATCGGGAAAGACCACCGAACAGGTAGTTACCATCTCCCGCGCGATGCATAAGAGAAGCGGCAGCTTTCTGATCACGAAGGCCACGAAAGAGATATTCGACGCGCTGGGAATAAAGGGCGCGGTCTTTCATGAGTCGTCAGGGGTGATCGCTGTCGGAAGGACGAAGAAAAAGAGCGGAAATGTTTTGGTGCTGACGGCCGGCACGTCCGACATGCCCGTTGCCGAAGAGGCGGCGGTTACCGCATCATTTCTCGGCAGTAAAGTGAGTACGGTATATGACGTCGGTGTCGCCGGATTGCACAGGCTGATGGACACCTCCGTCCTCATGCACAAGGCCCGCATAATCGTCGTCGTCGCCGGCATGGAGGGTGCTCTTCCCTCTGTGGTAGGCGGCATGACGGACAAGCCGATCGTCGCGGTCCCCACTTCTACCGGCTACGGTACAAGCCTGGGAGGTCTTACCGCCCTTTTTGCGATGCTCAACTCCTGCGTCCCCGGCATAGCGGTCATGAATATCGACAACGGCTTCGGCGCCGGCTGCCTCGCGCATAAGATCAATACACGGTAATCGGGAATCGGAACGGACTACTTATATAACCAGGGAAAGCCGTAGAAATTGACAACTATTCTAAATAGTACTACTATTATATTAAGTAATGCTCATTAGAAAGGTAAGGTAACATAACATGACGACTGCAGCAGTCAAGATTACTAGTAAGGGGCAGGTGACGATCCCTAAGGAGATTCGGGAAAAGCTCAAAGCCAATTCCGTTTATTTCGAGGTGGAGGATGATACTGTCATGGTGAGGCCGGTGCGGGATGCTGCCGGTTCACTCAGCGCATACGCCGGCAAAGGTAAGCCGGGCGTGTCCATGAAGCAGATGAAAGAGAGGGCGTGGGAGGTGGCTGTCCGTGAAAAGACCGGCAAGAAGTCTTCCTGACACCAACACCATTATCCGGTATCTCGTCGCAGATGATCCCATCCTGCATGCAAAGGCAAAGGAATTCTTTGATAAGGTAAAAAATGGCGGCGTCAAGGCCGTTTTCCTCGAAAGCGTGATTGCCGAATGTATCTATGTACTGACGAAGATATATAAGGTTCCTCGGGACCGGGCCGCGAGCAGTCTCATCGATATCTTGCACTATAAGGGAATTGCAAATGATGATCGGCTGGAGCTTATCAGTGCCTTGTCCATGTTCTCGGAGCAAGGTCTTGATATTGTTGACTGTATCTTGTGCGCCAAGGTCGTGACCGCCGGTGACCACCTTTTTACCTTCGATATAGACCTGAACAAACTCGCGAAGCGAATAAGCCCATGAAAAAAACGCAAATTCCAGCCGGAATACACGCTCTCGCCGGGCAAATACAGAAGATCAAAGATCAAAAAAAACGGCTGGGCCTGTTTTGCGAAGACAGAGAGTGCTGCCTCGCGCATAAGATCAATACACGGTAATCGGGAATCGGAACGGACTTCTCACAGGACTAAACGCGAGTTTCACTTTTCGATAACTGAGGAGTTTGCCCCGTAGCATATTCGATCCAGCGGTATTGCCGGCGTGACCGGAGACAATAGAGAGGCCAGAACTCACATTTTACCCGCGCGGAATGCCGGTAGAAACATTCTGTCACCGGTCTTAATAGTCTCTATAGTCTCTGTCACCCCGTCGCCCTTCAGCCCAAACATACTTACA
>JBIOIY010000053.1:0-21394 GCA_044450345.1 Thermodesulfovibrionales bacterium
AACATCTTGAGATAGAAAAGCCTGCCGTCCCCGATCGATCTTCGGGCCGAAAGTATACCGCCCTCTATATATTGCAGCTCAAAGTCTTTGAAGCCTTTCGAAACAAGGCCCTTCGCATCGGCAGGGCAACCGCGCTCGCACCCGGCTATTCCTTTGATCATCGCCGGGACAAGACCTCTCACATCGATACCGCCAATGGAAATTCCTTTTGAAGAGGAGAACTGATCAATCTTGCCGACTATTCCGTCCAGGTCAAGGTGAAAGGGGTCCGTGATCTCTATTGACATCGAATCCTTATCTATAACTACATCAAGTATCATTCCATGTCTCCTGTTTAATAGGGTATGTGTATGGAGTCTCTTCGTTTGTCATGCCCGAAGTTATTAGTCGGGCATCCAATTTCGTTTTACCTGGATTCCCGCCTGCGGGGGAATGACGCCTTTTTGAAAGAGAGTCCAGTTTATACACAGAGGCTGTCAGCGCACCATAACAATTTATCAGAAAAATACAGATTAAGTCTATTGTACATGTCCGGCTTATATAGAGTAAAAAGAATGCACCATAGGCCGTCGTTATAAGCCCCTCGGCAGCTCTCTCTCTATGATATAATTCCTTAAGGTCCTTACCCATGGAGACTATCGAAAAACTTAAAATTCTGTCCGAAGATTCCCAGTACGACCTGGCCTGTGCATGCGGCACGAATACGCATGACCGCCGCAAAAGAGGACTCGACGGCAAATGGCTATATCCGGTCTCGCTGCCGCAGGGGGGTTACTCAATCCTTCTGAAGACGCTTCTTTCCAATGCGTGCGCAAACGACTGCAAATATTGTCCCCTCCGTTCAGAGTCGAACGTGCGGCGCTGCACGCTTACTCCCGAAGAGATCGCCAATATATTCATGGGATATTATACGAGGAAAAAGGTATTCGGTCTCTTCCTTAGTTCCGCGGTCATCGGCAATCCTGATTTCACGATGGACAAGATCAACGCCGTTGCGCGTCTCCTTAGAGAACGACATGAATACAGGGGTTACATCCACCTGAAGATCATCCCTGGCGCTTCTGACGCAGCGATCGAGCAGGCCCTTTCCCTTGCTTCAGCTGTCTCACTCAACATCGAAACCCCCGGTAAAAAACACTGCGACACACTGTCGGGCAAAAAGGATTACGACAGGGACATTATCAGGCCCCTCAGGCTTATGGGCAGGCTGACCGGAGAAGGCATGAGATTTTCGAAGAAGAAATGCACAACCCAGTTCATCGTCGGGGCCTCGGACGAGACCGACTCGGAGATCATAAAATATGCATTTAAGCTCTATAAGGGGCTGCATTTCAACCGGGTCTATTTTTCGGCCTATCAAAAAGGCCTCGGCAACCCGGGCATCCCGGGTGAAACCCGGTCGGTGGCAAATCCAAACGGACATTTCATCAGGGAGCATCGTTTGTACCAGGCCGACTTCCTTTTGAGGAGGTACGGCTTCAGGGAAGAGGACTTCCTCCTCGGCGAAAGCGGAAACCTGCGGCTCGACAAAGACCCGAAACAGGTCTGGGCCGACAGCCATCCTGGATTTTATCCGGTAAGGTTAAACACCTGTGACAGGGATGCCCTGCTCAAGGTGCCCGGCATCGGACCTGAGACCGCCAAGCGTCTTCTCAAGACAAGGAGAGAAGGCAGGATCAGGCGAATCGAAGACCTCGGCGTCCGGGGCAAGAGGGCCGAGACGATCAAAAAGTATGTGATTTTCGAATAGCCGATCAAAATTTACCACAGAGGCGCTGGGTCTCAGGAATAAGATCTATGGTGATAACGGGTCTTTCTCTATTTCTCGGCGTCTTAGCGGTAAGGTCATGTGCCGCCTATAGGATTTTGGCTATATTTGATAAAACTTCCGGGAGAACGTGAATGGAATCTGCGATTACCTTTGAGATGGCCAAACAACTGCTGTCTTCTTTTGCGGTTATTCTGTTCGCAGGGGCGATATCCGGATTCCTGTCTCAGAAGTTTAACCTTCCCGACGTGGTGGTATACCTGGTGGCCGGCATAATCCTCGGACCCGAGGTGGCAGGATTATTGCGGGTTCCCGCCACTGCTGCGCTCAATCAAATCATACTCATCTTCGGCGCCTGCTATATCCTCTTTGACGGCGGGGCCTCGGTAAAGTTAAGGGTCCTGAAAAAAATCTGGATCACACTGGCAGCCCTTTCCACTTTAGGGGTCCTCATCATGACGGCGCTTACGGGGCTGGCATCGCATTATGTCCTCGGACTCCCTTTGATCACGTCCATGCTGCTTGGGTCGGTCATTGCTCCGACCGACCCTGCGACGATAATACCTATTTTCCGCCAAGTCAGCATAAAAGAAAGGGTTTCCCAGGCGCTGATCAGCGAATCGGCGTTTAATGACGCGACCGGATCGGTCATTGCGTTTGCGATCCTATCCGTTGCCATGGGCTCAGCGGGTTTTTCACTGAGTACATCCCTGTTGAACCTTTTGAAGCAGTCCGTTGTAGGGATTATTATAGGGTCGGCGATGGGGTATCTGGGCCTGCTGCTTATCGCCCATGAAAAGTATGACTTCCTGGCCAAATATGCCCCTGTCGTAACGCTGATGGCTGTTGTCGGGACCTATCTTGGTGCAGAGGACATGCAGGCCAGCGGCTTCACGGCGGTCTTTGTATTCGGCATAATGCTTGGCAACAAGAGGACCTTCGGCTTTCAGATGAGGCAGGAAGATAAAGAAAGGCTGGACGAACATGTTGCCAGAACAGCGATGATCATGCGGATGTTCATATTCATCCTCTTGGGGTCGCAGGTCGATTTCGGTCTTATAAGTAAATTCGTGCTGCCCGGGATCATCATTATTATATTTTTCATGTTTGCTGCGAGGCCGGCTACAGTCCTTTTATGCTCTCTGCCGGACAGGCGCGCCCGATGGAGTTTTAGCGAAATACTTTTTATGTGCTGGACAAGAGAGACAGGCGTTATCCCTGCCGCACTTGCCGGACTGATGCTTGGAAGGAAAGTGCCGGGAGGCCAGACGATCTCTGCCATTACATTTATCGCCATCCTTATGACAATACTTATTCAGGCCACCACAGCTAAATGGCTGGCGGGGAAGCTGGGACTGCTCGAAAAAAGATAAAAGTTGTATATTCCAAGCTGAAGCTGCCAGGGCTCCATAAGATCCGGGTCCTCTTTCAAATACCTTGCAATAACGAACCTTTCCGATAATGCGCCTTGAGAGCGGTCAAATTTTAAGAAAATCTTTAGCCTGTAGGCTATTTTCTTTACGCCTATTTTACGCGCCTTCTTGATAAGCTTGAATCGTGAACACCAGCGATGCTGTCATATTTCTGGACAGTCCGGAAGCGGTCTCTGTCGATAAGCCGGATTTTCCTCGCGGAACAGGAAATCATTTCGTGGTAATTCCTGTCGCCGAAGTGAATATGCCTGTGATGAACGCAATTCGCTATGCAAAAATCCTTAGCGGCAAAATTGTGGCAGTCCATATACTTCTTAATCCTTCTGACGGAGACAGGATCGAATACCGGTGGAAGATGCAAGATATAGATATTCCCCTCATGGTCCTCGAATCTCCCGAAGGTTCTCTCATTCGGCCGCTCAAGGCATATGTCGACGGAATCCGCAGTAGCCACAAGGAAAGTGTCGTCACTATCGTATTGCCGGTGCTTGTCGGCCTGAAATGGTGGCAACGCGTTTTGCATAACCAAACAGCACGTTTAATTGAAAGGGCTTTTGAGCGAGAGGCCGGAGTGGCGACCATCCGCGTTCCGTTTTCTTTACCAGATGCTTCTTGTAAAGGAAGTTGTGCTCTCTAACACAAAGAGATAGGATTTTGGTAACTCCCATGATGATAGTAAAAATGAATAGGTATTTTCGCAAAGGAGGTACGTTATGGACATTGTCTATATCGGTATAGTGGTCGCATTATTTGTCCTCAGCCTGCTCTTCGTGAAACTGGCTGAGAAAGTGTAGGAGGAAAACTATGGAACTGTTTTACTGGATAGGCGGCGTTGTGGCGCTCGGTCTTCTAGTGTATCTTTTTGTGGCTCTACTAAAGCCGGAGGTGTTCTCATGACCGGGAATGACATATTCCAGATTGTCCTGTATTTTGGCGTTCTGCTGCTTCTTGCGAAGCCGCTGGGCGATTATATGGCGAGGGTTTACGAAAACCAGCCATTTGGCCTCGACCGGGTGCTTGGGCCGGTGGAGCGTATTTTTTATAGGCTTTGCGGCATCGGGCCCGAAGAGGAGATGGACTGGAAACAGTATACGATCGCGGTGCTTGTCTTCAGTGTAGGCGGGCTGTTTGTGGTTTATCTCTTGCAGCGCTTGCAGGGGATTCTGCCCCTGAACCCGCAAAAGCTCCCTGGCGTCTCCCCTGATTCTTCTTTTAACACGGCTGTCAGTTTTATCACTAACACGAACTGGCAGGGGTACGGCGGTGAATCGACGATGAGCTATCTCACGCAGATGGCCGGGCTCGCGGTCCAGAATTTTCTTTCTGCGGCGGCAGGTATGGCTGTTCTCGTGGCGCTGATCCGCGGGTTCACTAGACATTCTTCAAAGACGATCGGCAACTTTTGGGTCGATCTCACCCGCACGACTCTATACATATTGATCCCGCTTTCGCTGATCTATTCTCTGCTCCTCGTTTCTCAAGGAGTTGTGCAGACCTTCAGCGAGTATAAGAATGTGCCTCTTACGCAGACTATAACCTATGATAATCCGAAGCTCGATGCCCAGGGCAACCCGATCAAGGACGAAAAAGGCAATCCGGTGACCGAGAAGGCTCAGATGAAAGAGCAGGCCATACCTCTTGGCCCTGCCGCTTCACAGATTGCGATCAAGCAGCTCGGCACAAACGGCGGCGGATTTTTCAATGTGAATTCGGCCCATCCCTTCGAGAACCCGACTCCGTTTTCGAATTTTCTTGAGGTATTGGCGATTCTGCTGATACCTGCGGCCCTCTGCATCACCTTCGGGAAGATGGTCGGAGACAAGCGACAGGGCCGGGCGCTGCTTGCTGCGATGACGATCGTTCTTGTCGCACTGATGACGCTCTGCGTATGGAGCGAACGACAAGGAAATCCGCATTTAGCCGCGCTTGGTATCGATCAAACGGCGAGCACGTTACAGTCCGGAGGCAATTTGGAGGGCAAGGAGGCCCGCTTCGGGATCGTGAATTCCGCGATCTGGGCGACCGCCACCACGGCGGCCTCGAACGGGTCTGTGAATGCCATGCATGATTCCTTCACCCCGATAGGCGGTCTTATCCCGATGTGGCTTATCCAGCTTGGAGAGGTCATCTTCGGAGGCGTCGGCTCCGGGCTTTACGGTATGCTGATATTCGCTATCCTCACCGTATTCATCGCCGGCCTCATGGTCGGCCGCACACCGGAGTATCTCGGCAAGAAGATCGAGATGTTCGAGATGAAGATGTCCATTCTCCTAGTGCTGATTATCAATGCCCTGGTCAAAATAGGGACCGCAATCGGCGTCTCGACAAAGGCCGGGGTTGCAGGCATCGCTAATCCCGGGCCGCACGGTTTTTCCGAAATACTCTACGCCTTTTCATCGGCTGCGAACAATAATGGCAGCGCCTTTGCGGGTTTGAGTGCGAATACTGTTTTCTATAATACGGCGCTCGGCATCGTGATGTTCATCGGCCGGTTCTGGGCGATAATTCCCGTACTGGCGATCGCCGGATCTCTGGCGAAAAAGAAAAAGGTGCCGGCCGGATTAGGGACTCTGCCGACCCACACCCCCTTGTTCGTGACCTTTTTGATCGGTGTCATCTTGATCGTCGGCGCTTTGTCGTTCATGCCGAGCCTGGCGCTTGGGCCGATCGCCGAACAATTGATATCCGGCAGATAACAAAATACAGATTGTGAGGAAAACTATGAGCAGAAAAAAAGATAAAAGATCTCTTTTTGAACCTACAATTGTACGTCGGGCCTTGTGGGATTCGGTCAGAAAACTTAATCCGATACATCAGATAAAGAACCCGGTGATGTTCGTGGTGGAGGTGGGCAGCATTCTCACGACTCTCCTTTTCTTCCACGCACTTATCGGCAAGGGTGAGGCGTCGCCAGGTTTCATCCTTCAGATTTCGATCTGGCTCTGGGTAACAGTGCTCTTTGCCAACTTTGCCGAGTCGATGGCGGAAGGCAGGGGAAAAGCCCAGGCTGAATCGCTACGCAAGACGCGAAGCGACGTCACAGCAAAACGCCTTGCCAAGGAGGACCGGAATTCCGAAGTCATCAAAGTGTCTTCTGCCCAGCTCAAGAAAGGCGATATCGTGCTTGTTGAGGCCGGTGATACGATTCCTATGGACGGCGAGGTGATCGAGGGCGTTGCCTCGGTCAATGAAAGCGCCATTACCGGCGAGAGTGCCCCTGTGATCAGGGAAAGCGGCGGAGACTTCAGTTCCGTGACCGGCGGCACGAAGGTGCTGTCCGACTGGATTGTGGTGAGAATTACCGTAAATCCCGGTGAGACGTTCCTCGACAGGATGATCGCCATGGTCGAAGGCTCAAAGCGGCAGAAGACGCCGAATGAGATCGCCCTGGACATACTGCTTGCAGGTCTGACAATCATCTTTTTATTGGTGACCGTGACATTGCTTCCATTTTCGATCTTCAGCGTTCAGGCGGCAGGCCAGGGAAGCCCTGTCACCATAACCGTGCTTGTCTCGCTTCTGGTCTGCCTGATACCTACCACGATCGGCGGCCTTCTTTCGGCCATAGGCATCGCAGGTATGGACCGCATGATCCAGGCCAATGTAATAGCCATGTCGGGACGTGCGGTGGAAGCGGCAGGCGATGTCGACGTGCTCCTTCTTGATAAAACCGGAACAATCACCCTTGGCGACCGGCAGGCCACCGCGTTTTTTCCAGTTGCGGGAGTAGATGCGCGAGCCCTCGCTGACGCGGCCCAGCTTGCATCTTTGGCAGACGAGACCCCTGAAGGAAGAAGCGTCGTTGTTCTGGCGAAAGAAAAATACGGGATCCGCGAAAGGGACATCCATTCCCTCGGCGCGGAGTTCGTTCCCTTCACAGCACAGACGAGGATGAGCGGCGTCAATCTGAACAGTCGTCAGATCCGCAAGGGCGCGGCGGACGCGGTCGAAAAATATGTCCAGTTACAGGGCGGAACATTTCCGTCGGATACCCGCGCAATCATCGATGATATCGCTAAACAGGGTTCAACACCGCTCGTCGTGGCCGAAGGCCTGAAAGTGCTCGGTGTCATTCAATTGAAGGACATTGTCAAGGGCGGAATTAAAGAGCGTTTTGCTGAAATGCGGCAGATGGGGATCAAGACTATCATGATCACCGGAGACAACCCGCTTACCGCCTCTGCGATTGCCGCTGAGGCTGGCGTGGATGATTTTTTGGCTGAGGCGACGCCCGAGACAAAGCTCAAGCTCATACGGGAGCACCAGGCTGGAGGTAGGCTCGTGGCCATGACCGGAGACGGCACAAACGACGCGCCGGCCCTTGCCCAGGCCGATGTAGCTGTTGCGATGAACACAGGCACTCAGGCGGCGAAGGAGGCTGGCAATCTGGTGGATCTCGACTCCAACCCGACGAAGCTGATCGAGATCGTAGAGATCGGTAAACAATTGTTAATGACCAGAGGCACGCTCACGACCTTCAGCATTGCAAACGACGTGGCGAAATATTTTGCGATTCTGCCGGCGGCGTTTCTTTCGATCTATCCGGCGCTGGGTGCGCTCAATATCATGCATTTGGCAACGCCGCAGAGCGCTGTCCTGTCTGCGGTGATCTTCAACGCGCTGATTATAATTTTTCTGATCCCGTTGGCGCTTCGCGGCGTGAAATATCGCCCCCTCGGCGCTGAGGTAGTCTTACGTAACAACGCCCTTATTTATGGGGTCGGCGGGCTGATTGTTCCGTTTATCGGCATCAAGTTGATCGACATGCTCATAACAGCCCTGCATATAGTTTGAAACGGAGGAAATCATGATAAGAATGATTCGTAACACGCTTATGTCTCTGTTACTCTTCACAGTCATCACAGGGTTTATTTACCCGCTGGCAGTAACCGGGCTCGCCCAGGTAATTTTTCCGGAAAAGGCAAACGGGAGCATTATCACGAAGAACGGCAGGCCCGTGGGCTCTGAGCTGCTTGGACAGCAGTTCGAAGACCCGAAATATTTCTGGGGGAGGCTTTCGGCGACGACCCCCTATCCCTATAACGGAGGTTCGTCATCCGGCTCTAATCTCGGGCCGAATAACCCTGATCTCATGAAGGCCGTCACAGGAAGGACTCAGGCCCTGCGCGAGGCTGATCCGGGCAATACAGCGAAGATACCAGTTGATCTGGCTACTGCTTCAGGCAGCGGGCTTGATCCCCACATCAGCCCTGCTGCTGCTGCGTATCAGGTGCAAAGGGTCGCAAAGCTTCGCGGCATCGATGAGGCAAAAGTCAGCGCATTAGTAGCTGCCAATACCGAAGGCCGGCAGTTCGGGTTTCTGGGCGAACCTGTGGTCAATGTACTTAAAGTGAATTTGGCACTGGATGAACTCGGACAGAAATAAGAGGTGAAATAATGAAAGGCAAACCAATGACAAAAGGCAGAATTGAAATAATATTTATGGTTCTGCTCCTGGTGGCTATCAGCGCGCCCTTGGCTGCGTTTGCCGTAGACTATCCGGTCCAGCTTTATCATCGGGAGCTAAGGCACGACAAGTTTGTGAAAGGTGACACGGTGTATATGTTTCATAGCGGCACCGAAGACGTAACAAAGACTATTCATGTCAACGATACCCTTGCCGTCTACAGGACAAGTCCTTCATGTGAGGTTATGCCAATCGGAATAATCAGGGTGATATCTTTTGTCGGAGAAACATATATTAAGGGCGAGGTCTTTGCCGGCGAGATTAAACCTGACGATATTGCGAAAAAGGAAAATGTCTCATGCCTCATAATCTCGGCAGGTGTATGTGAACATTAATCAGCGATAATGGCCGCCGTCGTAATAGGCGCACAACAGCAGAAAGTATAGTGAGGTTCAGGCTAACAACAGATAGGATGGAGAGAAGTGGGTTGCGAACAACAAACTTATAAAGGAGCAGGAGGAAAAGATGAAAAAAAGTTTTTTTGGAATCGCTTTTGCGATGCTGATGACATTCACAATAGCCGGAGGGGCATGGGCCGACGAAGCGAAGCCCGCGGACACTACTGCTGAGAAACCTGCAGGCACCACCCTTGATAACATCAAGAATTTGCTTGGCCTGAGCGTCTATCTCCAGGGAGGGTACAACTATAACTTCAAGAATCCGGATTCCCAGGAGAATGATCTGAGAATATTTGACCATAAGGCCAACAGCTTTACCCTCGACCTTGCACAGATAATGTTCACGAAAGATGCTCCCCTGGGCGGCATCGGATACAGGCTCAAACTATCTGCCGGAGAGACGGCAAAGTGGATACATTCGCGGGGGCTCGGCGATGTAGGCAAAGACGAGTTCGATCTTACCGAGGCATACATCGATTATCTTGCGCCCCTCGGCAAAGGGCTTAAGTTACGCTTCGGGAAATTTGTCACTATGCATGGGGCGGAGGTGATCGAGGCAAAGGATAATTTCAACTATTCGCGCTCATTCCTTTTTAATTACGCAATTCCCTTCACCCATACGGGGTTGATGGCCGGATATGCCTTCTCAGGCCAGGTCAGCGCAAACCTTTATCTGGTCAACGGCTGGGACAATACGGATGATAACAACAAGGGCAAGACGGTCGGACTGACTCTGGGATATACACCGATAGAGCCAGTTGCGTTGACGTTCAATCTCATGTATGGGCCTGAGAAGGACAACAACAATTCCGACAACAGGTTCCTGTTCGATTGGATCGGTACCTTTAAACCGATGAAGAACCTGACATTGGTGGTGAATACGGATTATGCGACAGAAGAGCATTCGGCAGCGGACGGGGGCACTGCGAAGTGGTATGGTATTGCTGGATATGCGAAATACGACTTCAGCGATCTTTTCAGCGCCTCGATAAGGGCTGAGTATTTCAATGACAAGGACGGTATACGGACTACTGTAAATGGAGTAGGCGGAATACCGCAGAAGTTGAAGGAGATAACAGTAACGCCGGAGTTCAAAGTGGCAAAGGCGATCATAGTGAGGCCTGAATACAGGCACGACTGGTCGGACCAGCAGTCTTTCGATTTCGGCAATAGGAAGAGCCAGGACACGATAGCCGTCGGGGTGATGTATACATGGTAATTGTTTCAAAGTCAAACAAGGAATGAGCCAGTGAAAGTGTGGCATAATTAACGATGGAAGAACGCAGGCCTGACCCTGATCTGATCCTGAATCGCATACGCCAGGAGACTGAGCGGGACCGCGAGGGGCAGTTCAAAATCTTTTTCGGGGCCGCCCCAGGCGTGGGAAAGACGTATGCGATGCTTGAGGCCGCTCAGCGGAAGCGGACGGAGGGCGTCGATGTGGTTGCGGGTCTTGTGGAGACCCATAAACGGAAAGAAACAGAGGCCCTCCTTGCGGGACTTGAAATTATACCGCGCCGTCCAATCGAGTATCGCGGGACGGTCCTGTCCGAATTCGACTTAGATGCCGCACTTAAGCGAAAGCCCGCGATAATCCTAGTCGATGAACTTGCCCATACAAATGCTCCGGGCTCGCGCCACAAGAAGAGGTGGCAGGACGTATATGAACTGCTTGGAGCAGGCATCAATGTATACACCACGATGAATGTGCAGCACCTCGAAAGCCTCAACGACGTCGTTAGCCAGATCACGGGAATCAGCGTACGAGAGACCGTCCCGGATTTCCTTCTCGACAGGGCTGATGAAATCGAGCTTGTCGATCTCCCTCCGGATGATTTGCTGCAACGGCTTAAGGAGGGCAAGGTATATGTCCCCGAGCTTGCGGCCCAGGCAAGGCAAAACTTCTTCAGGAAGGGGAATCTCCTTGCCCTGAGGGAATTGGCGCTTCGCCGCACTGCCGAGCGCGTGGACGATCAGATGCAGAGCTACAGGGAGGTGAAAGGCGTCAAGGAGGTATGGCCGGTTGCCGAACGTATCCTCGTCTGTATCGGCCCGAATCCGCGTTCGATCCGGCTGATACGGGCTGCGAAACGCATGGCCGCAGGCCTGCGTGCCGAGTGGATCGCCGTCTATGTCGAGGCCCCGCACAAGGTAAAGCCCTCAGAAAGCGACCTCAGGCAGCTTGCCGAACATATGCGGCTCGCCGAGAGCCTAGGGGCCGAGAACGTAACGCTCTCCGGCACGAAGGCAAGCGAAGAGATACTAAACTATGCCCGCGACCGCAATGTCAACAAGATCATTGTCGGAAAGCCGACGCATCCCAGGTGGAAAGATAAGGTATTCGGTTCAATGCTCGACGAGGTGGTACGCGGGAGCGGAGAAATCGACGTATATGTAATAACGGGAGACTCCGGAGAGGCCCCGCCGCGGCCGGTCCCAAAAGGGAAGATGCGCAAGCCTCGGGAAGATGGCTGGCTCTTGAGCATCGCAGCAGTGGGCGTCTGCAGCGGCATCGCCGAGCTGATGTTGCCGTATGTCTCACTTTCTGACCTCGCCATGGTGTATCTCCTCGGCATGGTCTTCATAGCGACCCGGGCGGGCAAGGTCCCTTCCTGTTTTGCCACGCTGCTCAGTGTTGTGGCCTTCGACTTCTTCTTTGTCCCTCCGCGTTTCTCTTTGAACGTCAACTCTCCCAGTTATCTCATAACCTTTTCCGTGATGTTCACCGTCGCCTTCCTTATAAGCAGGCTTACGCTTAAAATACGGGAACAGGCAAACGCCGTCAGGCAGCGCGAAAAGAGGACCGCGGCACTTTATAGCCTCAGCCGCAAACTCGTTCACGAGCGGGGGATAGATAAGCTGAGCGCCATCGCTATGAAACATATCAGCGAGGTTTTCTCAAGCCACGTCGTTGTTCTCGTGCCGGATGAAAGAGAAACATTAACAATTGCGGTCACAGGACCGGTCACTTTTGCCCTCGATCAAAAGGAACTGAGTGTGGCCCAATGGACCTTTACCCACAGGCAGAGGGCCGGCCTCGGGACCGATACCCTTTCCGGCGCCAAGGCTCTTTATCTGCCTTTGGTCGCCCCATCCAAGACAGTGGGAGTGATAGGAGTGATGCCGGTCCAGTCGGACGGATTTTTCGACCAGGAGCAGGTCCATGTCTTGGAGAGTTTTGCAAACCAGATCGCCATGGCGATCGACCGCGCCATGCTCTCCCGGGAGGCCCAACAGGCCCTTCTTCAGGCCGAAACCGAGACGTTGAGGAACACGCTCCTGAGCTCGGTTTCTCACGACCTGCGCACGCCTCTGGCTGCCATCACAGGGGCCGCTTCGACGCTCTTGCAGAAAGATGTGGCGTTTGAGACCTCCGAGCGGCAGGAGTTGCTGATAACCATTTATGAGGAGGCGGAGCATCTGAACCATATCATCCGGAACGTTTTGGATATGACGCGTCTGGAGGCCGGGGCGATAAAGGTGAAAAAGGAATGGCAGCCGGTCGAAGAGATTGTGGGTGCGGTGCTGAACCGTCTCTCTGAAAGACTCAAAGACAGGCCTGTGAAGACTTCGTTGCCCGAGGACTTGCCGACGGTTTCTTTCGATCCCCTTCTCATCGAGCAGGTCTTAATGAACCTTCTCGATAATGCCATAAAATATACACCCCCGGATACGCCTATAGACCTCTCCGCATCGGTGCAAGATGGAGAGATACTATTTGAGATTGCAGACAGAGGACCGGGGATCCCTCCGAGGGAGGAGGAAAGGATCTTCGACAAGTTCGTGCGCAGCTCTGCAACCGGCGCCGGGATCGGGCTCGGCCTTACTATCTGCCGCGCTATTATCACAGCGCACGGGGGACGCATTTGGGCCGCAAACAGGCAGGGCGGCGGTGCGGTATTCCGCTTTTCTCTTCCGCTGGGTGAGCAGCCGCCGTTGCCGGAACAGGAGGAGTAAGGACAGGGTTGAAACCTGCCCCTGCAAGATATGACACAGGATAAAGAATTGATCCTACTGATAGAAGATGAGCCGCAGATGCGGCGTTTTCTACGCGTCACGCTCCAAAGTCATGGATATCGGCTCATCGAGGCCGCTTCAGGACAGGAAGGTCTTATGCAGGCCACCACCAGGAGCCCCGACGTGTTGCTCCTGGACCTTGGTCTTCCCGATATGGACGGTATCGAGATTACAAGAAAGATCCGTGAATGGAGCGAAGTGCCGATTATAGTCATTTCCGCAAGAGAGCAGGAAATGGACAAGGTGAAGGCACTGGACGCAGGAGCGGACGATTATTTGACCAAGCCGTTTGGCGCGGACGAACTCTTTGCCCGGATACGCGTTGCACTCCGTCACATGGCGCTGCGAGTCGCCGGTCAGAGAGAACCTGTATTTAGCGTGGATGACCTGAAGGTCGATCTTTCATCCAGACAGGTCTTTCTGAAAGACAAAGAGATTCATCTTACGCCCATAGAATATCGTTTGCTGGCGGTCCTGGTTAAATATGCCGGAAAGGTTGTGACCCATACCCAGCTCCTCAAGGAAGTCTGGGGGCCGGTGTATGCGGACCAGCAGCAATATCTGCACGTCTATATGTCACAACTCCGGCGTAAGCTCGAATCAGAACCTGCCCGCCCAAGATTTTTGATAAACGAGCCTGGAGTAGGTTACAGGCTCAAGCTGGCCGCATAACCCCAGTTCGCCATCGACATAGCGTTAGGATAGTAGGGACGTGATTAATCACGCCCCTACTCATTCATATTTCCTCAGGTCTCTTTCTGAAAGGCCGAAATAATGACCCACTGCGTGGACAAGGGTCTTTTGGATTTCTTCTATGAGCCCTTCCTCGGAGGAGCAGATTTTTTCGATATTCTTCTGAAACAGTATTATCTTGTCGGGAAAAGGATAAGGGACCTCGAAAAAACTTCCTTTATGAGGATAAGGCACCCCGCTGAAAAGACCAAGCAAAAGGCCCCCTCCCCTGTTCAGGCGTTTCATATCTTCTGGTCCCGGATAGTCCTCGACGATGATCGTAATATTGCTGAAAAACTTGGTATATTCTTCCGGCAGTGTCCCGACGGCCTTTTCGACAAGGCTTTCAAAATGTTCTCTGGTGGTCCTATAGGCCATATCCTATATCATCGGAAAGGCGAGTACGCAGGGCATATCACCCAGCCCTTCCCTTCTTTTTGTTTTCCTGCCTCTTTCTTTCGCGAACCATTGACAATATCTTGCGTCGCGTCTCATCATCCGCACCTGCCCACTCAGCGATTTCCACAAGCGTCCGTCGGCATCCGGTACAAACACCGCTATCTGGTACGCACTTTTTCGTACAGGGAGACTTTATTCTGCCGGCCATTCTCTATTATCTCACGGCCGATCGATTCCATCCAATTTACTCTCTTGCGCCATTTCGCTACAATGTATCAGGATGAACAGCATCAAATCATATTATGGCAAGCTGAAGGGGAGCGCCATGGCGTGCATCGGTTATTTTCTCTCCCCGCTATCATGGTGGAACGATCCCTATGTCAATGTTCCGATCGCCTATTTCTGTGCCTGGGTCGTAAGTATATTTTTTCCACAGTTGTTTCTTCTGGCTTTTGTCGGAGCCTATATGGGGACAAACGTGCTGGGGTTTATTCTTCTCCATAAGGGGATAGGCAAAACGCTTTCAAAGGCCGATTCCGAAAAGGTGCGATATACCCGAAAGGACTTGATGAGGGACTTTTCGATTTCTCTCGCCTATACCTTACTGATCGTCGCGCTCGTGAAACTGAAGATTGTCCAGCCCCCGCAAAACTATGTAAGGTAAAAAAACTTTTGCAGACTGCCATTATTTTGAAAGCAATCGTCGGAGTTCTTCAAGTAAAGGAGTCTGTCCTTTATTTATCTTCTCGTTCGCCTCTCCGATGCCGAACCATGCCGCGCGGTCTATCTCGGGAAACACCTGTTTCCTGCCGGACCTCGGCGGCCATTCCATCGAAAAGGTGTTGCTCTTGATTACTTCAGGATCGCAGCTGCCCTCAACAGCCCATGCCTGCACGACCTTCCCGCTTTTAAGCTTCACGGCCGTAAGCGGAATGAATGTGCCGGAGACTTTGAATCCGGTCTCTTCGTGAAGCTCCCGCTTCGCAGCAAAGAGGGGGTCTTCCCCGGCATCAATCTCTCCCTTTGGAATCGACCACGCCCCGAGGTCTTTCTGCGCCCACAACGGGCCGCCGGGATGAGCAAGGAATACCTGTAATTCCCCACTGTGCTTCCGGTACATGAGAATACCTGCGCTGATTTTAGCCATGTCATATTGTAGCAGCAGGATGCCTTTATGAAACACTGCGTCAATACTTCTCTTACCCTTTTTTCAAGAACCCACGGGGGACACGTATGGCGAAGCGGCAGGCTATTTACGGTGGTTCTTTTTTACCATTTACGCTATTCTTTAAGGATAGAGGATAGTAGAGAGGGGACAGATGAGGGCTCTTGAAAAAGAAGAAAAGTATTACAGATCTTTTTTCATTTCGTTCTGTCTTATTCTTGCATTGACAATATCGGGAATCTTTCTGGGTATTCACACGGAAGAGGAAGCATTAATACTTGAATCATTGCGCGCTAATGCACAGTCTTATTTTGAGACCATCGTGGCTACGCGGGCCTGGAATTCCAATTATGGCGGCGTCTATGTCGAAAAAAAGGGCGCCGTTCAATCAAATCCCTATATTGAAGAGCCTGACATAGAGACGAAGGACGGAAGAGTTTTTACAATCAGGAATCCAGCCATGATGACCCGGGAAGTTTCAGAGTATATTGGAAAGGACAGGAATTTTTCCTTTCATATAACGGGCAAAAAATTTATAAATCCTGCCAATGCGCCTGACAAGTTTGAAATGGAGGCCCTGGATTCCTTTGACGCAGGAAAGAAGGAACTGTTTAAGACGGAGCTGATGAATGGCAAAATGTACTTCAGATATGCCGGCCCTTTATATGTCAAAGCGGACTGTCTGCGCTGTCATGCAGAACAGGGATATAAGGTCGGTGATGTGAGAGGTGGGATCAGTGTTTTGCTCAATATAGATGAAGTCTTCACGAGGCTTCATAGAAATACACTGCTGATTTTTTTATTTGCCTTTACTACTTCGAGCCTTCTGATAGCCACTTTTTGGTACCTATCCAAGAAACTAATGCAAAAGATGCTGAAAATCAGAAATCAAATTGAGGAGATGGCGAATACAGATGGACTGACAGGCATTTTCAACAGGAGGCATGCCTTGAAGAGGTTCCAGGAAGAGCTGGATAGGGCGAAGAGACTGAAGAAGGAGTTGAGCTGCATTATGCTGGACATAGATCGTTTTAAGTCCGTCAACGATAAATACGGCCATCTCGCTGGAGATGAGGTATTAAAGGAAGTGACCAACCGCATTAAGCAAGCGATCCGAAGTTATGATGTTTTTGGCAGATACGGCGGGGAGGAATTTCTTGTGATAATGCCTGATGCGACCCTTGAGGAGGCCACAAGTCTTGCCGAAAGGATACGGAATGAAATAAAGGCCCATCCGATACAGGATATTGATGTGACGGTCAGTCTTGGCGTAACACATTATAGAAGTTCAGATAATGTAATAGACGATATTATTAAGCGGGCGGATGAATGCCTTTATGAGGCGAAAAGTGCTGGCCGGAACTGCATGAGGTTTTGCACGAATTAAGTTTCTCAAATACTTCACACCTTCACATTCAGCATCGGCAGGCCAAGTCTCTGCCTTTTATTTTCACCCTTAAAGAGGTCCTCCGTCCTCTGCGGTGCATCGCCCCTTTCTCCTTCGTGCTGCGTCTGGAGTTTCGTCGGCAGGCTCGCGGCGTGATGGACGGCGTATTTCCCGAATTTTTCGGACACCTTATCAACAGCGCGGTAGATCCTTGAGAACTTCTCTATCCTTTCGGTGTCGTCAAAGAGGGTATACTGGACCATTGTCTCCGGCGTCAGTCCTCCAAGCACAACCCCGGTCTGGCGGTAACAATTTCCGGGCCGGAAGATATGATCAAAGCCTTCCCGCAACGGTCCGAAGAGGTCGATAGGATATGCAGTGGCCCGGTTCAGCTTTATCTCTACCCCCGTGTCCCTGAACTCCTGTGTCCGTAAGAAGAGGATAAGCCTTGTTGCCGAGAGCTTGTACCGCCGCGCCTTGATGCATGCGTTTTCAAGGTTCTTCGAAAGCTGGGCAAAGACGAACGTCTCATCTTCCGAGGCAGGGGTAAAGGTCTTTGTCTTGCTTATAGACTGATAACTGCTCTTCGATTCGGTGACGACCGGATACACGGACCTTCCGTTAAGCTCGTACCAGATCTCCTGATAGGGTTTAGAGAGATGTTTTTGTATGAACTGTTCGTCCCTCCTTGCAAACTGGAGGGCGGTCTTTATCCCGAACTTCCCGAGTAAGGCTGCTGTGTTCAGCCCGATCCCCCAGACCTTTTCGACCGGCAGTTTTTCGAGGTAGAGATGTATCTCTCTTCCGGGGATTATTGTAAGTCCATGCGGCTTATTGTGCTTCGAACCTATCTTCGCCAGGACCTTAGAAAGACTGACACCGACAGAGACCGTGATTCCCAATTCCGTCTCTATCGTATCCTGCATCTTCTTCGCGATAAGACCATAAGGGCCGTGGAAGCTCCTCCTCATGCCGGTGAGATCTACAAATGCCTCGTCTATCGAATACTCTTCCACGTCCGGTGAGAAGCGCCTGAGTATCTCGAACATCCGGACGGAAAAGAGGCTGTACGTCTCGTAATCAGAGGGGACGATCACGGCGTCAGGACAGATCTTCTTTACATCATACAGGCTCACGCCCCTTGTTATCCCCTTTGCCTTCGCCTCATAACTTGCCGCAGCGACGATCCCCCGCTCCTTGCCGGTTATCACCGGCCTTCCCCTCAGTTCCGGATGGACCGCCTGCTCGCAGGACGCGAAAAAGGCATCGGCGTCCAGATGAAGGATCGCCTGCGGCCAGGAACGTATGGTTAATGGCTGGTAGGGCATGGAATATCCGTATGGGCGATTCGCGAATCGCCCATACGATGGATAATATTTTCAGGGTTGTCCTCATCTTCCGCCCATTTCGCAGGGTTTTCGACAATGTATCTGCGGATGCGGTCCATCTCTTCTTCACTGCGTATGACGTGTTCGTAATAATTGCGCTGCCAAACGGGGTGCCCTGGGGTATTACGGATCAGATTAATCTGTTTGGCCGATTGATATTTGAAATATGCAACGATTTTTCCCAATGTACGTTTATGTAGGGGCGGGGTATCCCCGCCCTCCGTGGATCCCCCGCCCTGTTTTATTTTTGGAATGGCCGAAACGGCAACGGGCGAGGAGACCTCGCCCCTACAGTCATCACGGCAAATCATAATGATCCCGTGGAAATAATTCGGCATCACAATAAATTCGTCAATCTCCGCATGAGGGAAATGTTCCGGTATCTTACGCCATACATTTCGCACCATTATGCCGACATCATTCAAATGGATTTCCCTATCAATGATGTCCCCAAACAAACATTCCCTGTTCTGCGTGCAGATGGTAATAAAATATGCGCCTGCCTCTGAATAATCGTATCCCCTCAGGCGTATTGAACGGCGGTGATGTTTATATTTATCGTAATTCATTCGTGGTTTGTATGGGCATGCCATGCTATGCCCCTACGTTATTTTGCTATTACTTCGACTAAGGATATGTTGCTTTGATCACGGCGCACCTGACCTTGGGATTCAGCTTCTTCCCAATGTGCGTAAGCAGTTTCTCCAAGGCAGGGTAAAATGAAGTCTCCGGCGCATTTGCACGTGTGTTGCGAATCTCTGCCATGTCAGTCAAGTATTGCTCTATTACGGTTTCGGACATTACTGTAAGAGATCCTTTATCATTCTATGCAGTCTCAAACTCTAAGGCGCAATAAGTGTGTCCCGCAGGCACCGCATCCCACGTCCTGCCCTCAAGCAAGCGCCCATTATGCTTTTTAGTCCGCTTCATCCCATCAGCCCCCCAGCCACCCCACTGTTTAAAGAAGAAGGCGGCTTTTTGTTGCTCACATTGATGCTTCACGTTCAATACCCATTCCTGTTTCATCGGCCTAGACTTCGGCCCTGACTCTCCGCCGACAATCACCCAATGAATTCCCTTCAGATTCATCTTGCCTAAATCCTCCAGCAGCGGCTCAACAGAAACGAAGCGGATAAACGCCGGTACTTGGCGAAGCAATTCAAGGCGCGGCAGTCCGTGCTTTTTATCTTCAACCGTCACGCCCAGCCAGGCATTGCGCGGCAGTTCATAGTTTTTGAAAAACCCCGCCATCCGTTCAGCTCGTTTAGTGAGCACCTGGAAGGTATGCTGTGGGGCCTGTCGGACAACATCGAAAACCTGACGGATATAATCATCAGGGATATCTTCGTGAAACAGGTCACTCATGGAGTTCACAAAATAAACGGTTGGTCTGATCCTGTTCAGAGGCTCATCAAGGCGATAAGGCAATAAGGTAAGTTTGAATCCATTCTCATACCCTTTTACGCCCATGGCTTTCAGCCTCCGCGCCATAATCTCCGCATAACAGTGCGCACACCCCGGAGAAATCTTGCTACATCCGACAGTAGGATTCCAGGTTTGCTCCGTCCATTCTATTGAGGTTTGTGTGCTCATGGAATTATCTTCATCAACCTTTCATGCTGCCGGGATCGGCCCGGCTGCAAGCAGCTTCTTTTTTGTTGTATTCACGACAAGGTTCAATCCTTCCAGAGTCCGTGCGCCGAGAAGAATCAAGTCTCCCTTTTCGGCAAATACCACCTCATCAATGGTAAAGTGCTTATCGACTCGGATAATGGCAAATCCGACACTCCGTGTCACAACATTGCCATTGGCCAATACAAACGATACGTCCTTTTTTTCCCTCGTCACTCCGATCTTTTCAAGAATGGTCTCAGGCAGCCAGGTGCACTCACTACCCGTATCGACAAGGAGCTTCGGTATCCGGGCGGACTTTGCCCTGTGCGTATGATTTTCGACCAATGCCCCTACATAGAATGTGCCCATTTGTCGCCTCCTTTTTAAGGATTCCTATATCGTTGCCCGATCCGGCACTTGCGCTCATATATTATCATGAATAGCCCGACACCCGTATTTCCTCCGCCATCTTATCCCCTCTCTATCTCCAACGCCTTGAGGATCTCAGGGAGGATGACATACAAGATGTTCTTCCTTATGTGTGTCATCGCGAGCGGTTCTCGACCATCTTCTGGATCTCATATGCAGTGATATGGGTCTTGATGACTGTCGAGTTTATCTTCCTGTATCTGCGGAAAAAGCCCCATGTACCATACAGTGCACAGAGTGCGACGATCAGGTAAAAAAGTTCTCCAAGAAATTTCAACATGAATCCGTCAACCATTGTATTGTTCCTCCTCGTGATTTAGTAAGCGTCCTATACAGTCTTTTGTTCGCCTTTTCTTGCTGAAAGCCGGCCGCTGAGGGCTGATAGCTAAACTATTACGTGATTTATTTGTTCCCGTCACTTGTACTTCCTCACCACGGCAGTCACCACTCCCGCAATCTTAAGTTCATTCTTCGGCTTGATTGGTTGATATTTTGGATTGGCCGGCAGGAGGGTCACACTCTCGCCCCTTTTTCTGAGGTATTTCATCGTCCATGCCCCATCGACCTCTGCAATAACGATGTCTCCGCTCTTCGGCGTCTGCCCTTTGTCTACGAGCACCATGTCGCCCGGGAGTATGCCTGCCCCGGACATCGAATCGCCCGATACCTTGAGCAGGAAGGTGGCATCACGGTTCTGTATTAGGAGGGCGTCAAGGGAAAGGGTATCGACCAGTTCCTCCTCGGCAGGACTCGGAAACCCCGCTTCCACAGTACCGAGCATCTTTACCGGGGCCGCTATCGAACCTGGGACAAGCCTCCCCTTCGCGTCCCTTCCGAGGACCTTGAGATTCTCAAGCTTATTGACGAACTTAAAGACCGCGTTCTTCGATCTGAGCCCCGCCATCTCCCCGATTTCGGAGAAGCTCGGCATCCTGCCCTCCTGATGATAAAAATTCGATATGCCCCTAACCCTCGACCGCAGCTTTTCTTCTCTGACATCCTTCGTCATGATTCCATTATAGGTGAACGATTGTTCACTGTCAAGGGAAACATGAAATGAGGGTTTCGAGAAATAGCATTTTTGGAAGCGGTGGTGGCAGGGGATACCGCGTCGCCGGATCAGGAAGATACCGATTTCTCATTTTAAACCTCTTTTATCTCGCTGAGACGCCTGTCCGCGCCTCAATTTGCCGTAAC
>JBIOIY010000054.1:0-20971 GCA_044450345.1 Thermodesulfovibrionales bacterium
AATCGCTTTCCGCGAGCCCACATCGCTATTGCGGCTTGTTCCTCCGGAGATAAAACAATCTGCGCTGCTGTTCGGCTCATGTATTACAGTGTACATGCTTTTCCTGTATATGTAAAGCTATTTCTGTAGCACTACACTAGATAGCGAAAACACCGTTTGGATATCACCCGCTACGATGTAACCGCCATCAGGAGTCTGACGGACAGCCTTTGCGCCTTCTGCTTTTGCACTGTTTCCAATGGCCTTCTGCCACTGAATATTCCCGTTTCCATCGAGTTTCAATATCCATGCGTCACCATTGTCGGCGCCAATAGATGTTGAACCAGCAACGATATACCCACCATCGGCAGTCTGCAGGATAGATTGGACAGTACCACCATAAGTCTTCTGCCACTGAATATTACCGTTTGCATCGAGTTTCAATATCCATCCATCATTAAATCCATCGCCAAAAGAATATGTAGTGCCGGCCACGATATATCCGCCATCAGTCGTCTGCTGTAATGAATTGGCCCAATCATCAGCAATGCCGCCGTAAGTCTTCTGCCATTGGATATTCCCGTCCTTATCCAGTTTAAAAAGCCAGAGATCCTCGCCCAAAGTCTCAGTCGACATGGCACTGCCGGCTACAATGAAACCTCCGTCGGTGGTCTGTTGCACAGCGCTTGCGCCAAATGAGCCAGTGTCCCCGTATGCCTTTGACCATTAGGATGCATGAGTTATCGAGGGAATAAGTCCTAACAGCATACTTAATATCAAAGCCCTGAAAACCTTCATCGCTATTTCTCCTTTGATATTTATCACTTTTAAGGATATTCTTAGCTCGGAAAAGGCAGAGCTATTGTGTGGCGATTTTTTATAAAGGTTAGAAAATAAGCGCATAATTCAGGCCACTTTTCATACCTTGAGTTCTAAATCCGGCCTTCATCTTTCCCCAAGTCGAACCTTATCAAATTATAATTACTATGTCAAGCGAAAATGGGTTCAGGACTTTGAAACTGCTGCAGATTATCATTACCGTATTATCTAACCAATTTATAACACAGTAGTATAATATCAACATGATCATTGACACTGAAACATCGCTGCAGCATAACATTGCCTCGTTGTTATTCCGATAGATAGCAAATATGCCGTTGTCTTGCTTATTCTACTTATTGACCGGAACGGAGACCGGGTTGAACTTCTCTACGAAGCTCGTGGTGAAAATGCCGTTATAGAAGTCCGGGTCGTTAAGGACCTTTTTATGGAAGGGGATCGTCGTCTTTATGCCCTCGATGATAAATTCGTCGAGCGCCCTCTTCATCCTGGAGATCGCCTCTGCCCTGTCCCTGCCGTGGACGATGAGTTTAGCGACTAGGGAATCGTAATGCGGGGGGATAACGCAGCCGTTATATGCGGCGGTGTCGACCCTCACCCCTGGACCTCCGGGGAGGGACATGAAGGTGATCTTCCCGGGGCAGGGGATGAACCTCTCCGGGTCCTCGGCGTTGATCCTGCATTCTATCGCATGTCCCGAGAGCTTTATCTGTGTCTGCTTCCTTTCAAGCGGAAAGCCCGCCGCTATCCTGATCTGTTCCTTGACTATGTCGATGCCGCTCACATATTCCGTGACCGGGTGCTCGACCTGCAGGCGGGTGTTCATCTCCATGAAATAGATGTTGCCCTCACTGTCTACGATGAACTCGACGGTGCCGGCATTCTTATATTTGGTCGCCTTTGCGGCCTTGACCGCGTATTCCCCGATCTTTTTCCTGAACTTCTCAGTGGCGATGGGCGAGGGCGACTCCTCGATCAGTTTTTGGTGTCTCCTCTGGATCGAGCAGTCCCTCTCGCCAAGGTGCAATACGTCGCCCTTGATGTCTGCGATTATCTGGACCTCGACATGCCTGGTCTCCGGTATATATTTTTCGATGTAGAGTTCCCCGTTGCCGAAGGCGGTGAGGGCCTCCCTCTGGGCCATGAAGTATAATTTATCAAGCTCCTCTTCGGAATGTGCGACCCGCATCCCCCTTCCTCCGCCGCCTGCAGAGGCCTTGATGATTACCGGAAACCCGATCTTCTTCGCGACCTTGAGGGCCGCCTCCTCAGAAACGACCGCGCCTTCGCTTCCCGGGACGACCGGAACGCCCCTGCGCTTCATCACCTGCCTGGCCTTTGCCTTGTCGCCGCCGAGCCTGATCGATTCCGGTGACGGACCGATGAACGTAATGCCCGACGTAAGACACGCCTCGGCGAAATGGGGGTTCTCGGACAGGAAGCCGTATCCCGGGTGTATCGCCTCGGAATCGGTGATCTCCGCGGACGTGAGGATGCTGGGGATGTTATTATAGCTCTGCGCGGAGCTTGCAGGGCCGATGCAGATGGACTCATCCGCGAACTTCGTATGGAGGGAGTCCTTGTCTACGTCGGAATAGACTGCGACCGTCTTGATCCCGAGTTCCTTGCAGGCCCTTATTATCCTGACCGCGATCTCCCCGCGGTTGGCGATGAGTATCTTCTTAAACAATCTCATAACGGTTCGATAAGAAAAAGGGGCTCGCCGTATTCAACGGGCTGTCCGTTTTCCACAAGGGCCTTCACCACGATCCCGTCGGTCTCGCTCTCTATCTCGTTCATGAGCTTCATCGCCTCGATGATGCAGAGGACCTGGCCTTTCTTGATCCTCACGCCCACTTCGATAAAAACCGGAGCGTCAGGGGAGGGCGACCGGTAAAAGGTGCCCACAATGGGGGAGGTGACCGTGATCAGCCTCTGGGTCTCATCCTCGGTCTCCTTTAAGATCGTTTCCTGCAGGGAAGGGGACTTATGGGAAGGGATGTCGACGGAAGAAAAAATCTTTTCCCTCTTGATCTTCACTTTCGTACCGTCTTTTTCCACCACCAGCTCGGTGATATCGGTCTCTTTGAGAAGTTCGATCAGGCCCTTCAGGTCCTCAAGTTCCATTATTTTACCCTTTCTATGTATTCAGACGTCCTTGTGTCGACCTTGATGGTATCTCCTTCGTTTATGTGAAAAGGGACCCGGACGACCGCGCCTGTTTCAAGTGTCGCGGGTTTTCCGCCGCCGGATGCGGTGTCTCCCTTGAACCCGGGGTCGGTTTTGACGATGACGAGTTCGATAAACGTAGGCAGTTCGACATTGAGCGGCTCTCCTTTATAGGTAAGGATCTTCACCTCGGTATTTTCCTTCAGGAAGACTTTCGAGTTGCCGAGCTGGACCGCGGTGAGAGGCACCTGCTCGAAGGTTTCCTGGTCCATAAAGTAATACAGATCGTCCTGCATGTAAAGGTACTGCATCTTTCTCTCTTCGAGCTCCGGGGTGGCGAACTTTTCGCCCGACCTGATCGTTTCTTCTATCACCGAGCCGGTCTTGATATTCTTCATCTTTGTTTTCATGACGGCGCCGCCCCTGCCCATCTTCACGTGCTGAAAATCAATGATCTCGTACGGGTCGCCCTTATACTCCATTTTCAAGCCTTTTCTGAAATCCGATGTTGAAATCAACTGTTATTTCCTCCTGGTGCTTATTTATAGTATCTCAAGTTCCTTGGGAAGCGTCGTCATTACCCTGCAGCCTTTGCTGCCGGCGGCGACCATGTCTTCTATGCGAACTCCGCCGAGACCGGGCAGATAAATTCCGGGCTCGACCGTAAAGACCATACCCGTCTTTACCGACTCCCTTCCCAGTCTTGAAATACGGGGGAGTTCATGGACGTTGAGTCCGACTCCGTGGCCGGTACCGTGACCGAAGAAATCTTCGAATCCCGCTTTATTTATTACATCTCTGGCGGCCTTGTCGACCAGCCGTGCAGGGACCCCGTCCCTCACCGCCTCTATCCCCGCACGGTTCGCCCTGAGGACAGTCTGATATATTTCCTTCTTTTTCGCAAGGCCCGAACCGTTCATCAGGAAGGTCCTTGTCATGTCGGAATAGTAGCCGCCGGCTTCTCCGCCCCAGTCGACCACGACGAGATCTCCGGCCCTGATCTTGTTATCTCCGGGCTTTGCGTGCGGCATAGATGAGTTCGCTCCCCCCGCAATTATTATATCAAATGGAAGAGAGACGCAGCCGTTTTTCTTCAGCGCTTCTTCGAGCCTCGTGGCGAGTTGGACCTCTTTTACGCCCTCCCTTATATGGGGCCGTATTTCGGAGAAGGCCTTTTCCGCCCTCATTACGGCCTTGCCTATCAGGTCCAACTCGGTCCGGTCCTTGATCCTGCGCATGTCCTCCGCTAAATTCGTTACGGCACGCACCGGCACTCCCTTTCTGAGGAGTGATCTGTAAAAGGCATAGGAGGCGGTCGATTCGAACCCGAGTGTCCTGATACCCAGCGACTTCGCCTTCTCCAGGACCAGGCGCGGCCTCTCTTCCTTTTCGATGAAGATATCGAATCCGCGCACCTCTTTTCCGGACTGTTCCTCGTAACGGAAATCCGTGAAGAAGAAACAATGCTTCCGCGTGATGAGAAGACACGCCGACGACCCTGTGAAGCCCGAGAGGTACCTGATGTTCTTCAGGTCTGTGATAATGATCCCATCGACGCCCTTTGCAGCGAGGGCATCGGTTATCGCGGCGAGCCGGTTCATTGCGACAGGATTTTTTTTGCGGCCCTTACCGCCAGCAGGTAGCCCTCTGCGCCGAGACCGCTGATCTGGCCTGCAGCGACCCCGGAAACATAAGAGTGTTTCCGGAAGTCCTCCCGTTTGTATATGTTCGAGATGTGGACTTCTATCGCCGGTTTACCCACCGCCGCGATCGCGTCCCGTATGGCAATGCTCGTATGCGTGTAGGCTGCGGGATTAATGATGAGCAGGTCGTATGTCCCCGTCTGGATCGCATCGACGATAGATCCCTCGCTGTTGGACTGCAGCACTTCAGCCTCCATGCCGAGTTCGGTGCAGAGCGAGCGGATCCTGCCGTTCAGCTCGTCGAGAGAGTCCCGGCCATAAATTCCCGTCTCTCTTTTTCCGAGAAGGTTCAAGTTGGGTCCGTGTATTATGAGAATTTTCATATTCGGATTTAAAGAACGTTCACGCTGTTCGGACCGTCCGGACTTTTCAAACGGCTTGAACTGTTATTTTAGAACTCTCCCTCTATTTTCGGGATCGCAGTCTTGAGAATGAACCGCCCCTTTCCGTAGTTGCCGTCGGGCTTGATGACAAGGGCGAAATAATAGTCGTTATTTATCTTCCGCATGATAATGCCGCACATGTCGGAGATGATGGAAAATTCACGCGCCTCGCCGAGCCCCAGGTTTTCCGCGGCAAGCCCGACATCCCTTATCATTGCGGACGCCTCGGCCCCCAGACCGGTCAGGTCTATGAGCTTCTCAGAAACATATTCTTCTACGGGGATCCCGTCGGACGCTATTATCATGGCGGAAACGGCCCCGTCGACCTTGTCTACCGTTTCTTTAAGGACTTCTGTGAAACTCATCGCGCCTCTTTTGGATGCCTTTCAAAAATTCGTCCAACATCGCTATCAACGTCTCTTTGTCTTTTCCCATGAGTTTGAGGAGGACTTTCAGCTCCTCCATCCGCTGCAACACCTTCTTATTGCCGGGGTCCGTTGAAAGCATGTTTCGATATATGGTTACTGCCCCGGGATAATTCCCTTCTGCGATAAAGCAGTTGGCGTCTTCCAGCCCTCTGCCTCCGGCCGCAGAAACAGGAGAAACGCTTCGGGCCCTTTCTTCTTCCCTATATTTTGCCGCCGCTGCACCTGTGTTCAGCTCCACGGGAATGTCCGCGAAGCGGGGGACTTCCGTCACGACGGCCTCGCCGACGTCTTCGAATGAGACCTCTTCTTGCAGCACATCTTCTTCGACGATCTCTATCGCCTCTTCTTCAGCATCATTGCCCGCTTCCTGATGCTCTGCAGCAGGTGATTTGTCTCCGAAGATCGAGTCCTTGAAGGCACTCAGCTCTTCTTCGTTATGAGGCGGAAGAGATATCTCCGGTATGGCCTCGACCCCGGCCTCTTCCTGACCTGCATCGGAGAGCGCTTCCTGAAACATGGAGGCGGCGTTATCGGTCTCCCCTTTCAATTCAGGCGCGGCTCCGACCTGCGCCAGCTCTTCTTCGCCTTCCAGGTCCCTGAGATTGGATGTCGCGTCGTCATCGAGGGCATTAAGTTTAAGCACTGTTTTATAGGAGCTGATCGAGAGCTCTTTTTCTCCGAGGTCCCTATAGATCTCGGCCAATTTCTTGTGGGCATACAGGTTGTCGGGTATGGATTTTATAACGTTTTCAAATTCCGAACGGGCCTGGTTCATCATGCCTTTTTCGAGGTATATCTTCCCCAGGGAGACCCTTGCGCTCATGTAGCCGGGCTGTCTTTCGATGCCGCCCAACAAGACTCTTATGGCCTCATCGAGCATGCCTTCTTTCTTGTATTCCTCGGCAAGAGGGACAAAGAGCTTCGAGTTTGGGTCCTTATCGACCCTTTCCTTTAATTTTTCTATATCTTTTAGCGACATAACCCTGCCACTTTTTTATCAAATCACGCCGATAAAGTCAAGCTTTGATTTCCAGAAGTCTGTCAAGTATCGCATCGGAGACCCTGTCCTTGCCCGTCAATTCAAGTGCTGTTTTCCCATTCTTGTCTATGATGACAACCCGGTTGGTATCTACGTCGAATCCCGCACCCGGTTCGGTGACATCATTGAAGACGATCATGTCCATTTTCTTGGTCTTCATTTTCCCCTCCGCCCTAGAGATGTTGTCCCCTGTCTCCGCTGCAAATCCTATAATAAAAGGCCGTTTCTCAAACGCTGCGACTGTAGAGATGATGTCCTCTGTCGGGCGGAGCCGGATATTCATTTCCCCGGTCTTCTCAATCTTTGTATCCGATGTCGATGCCGGGGAGAAATCGGCGACCGCGGCGGCCATTATCAGGACGGTTGTATCCGCCCCTACGGCCTTTTTTACCGCTTCCATCATTTCCGCAGATGTCTCGACTTGTACAAATGCGGTGCCCCCGGGGCCCTTCAGGGAGGAGGGACCGCTTATGAGGGTGACGTATGCGCCCCTGTTTCTTGCCGCCTTTGCCAGAGCAAATCCCATCTTGCCTGATGATCTGTTGGAGATGAACCTGACCGGGTCGAGATATTCCCGGGTAGGTCCGGCGGTTATCACGATCTTTTCGCCGGAGAGGTCTTTTTCCGTGAGGACGGACTGCACAGCCTCGATAATCTCCGCCGTTTCCGCCATCCTGCCTATGCCTTCTTCCCCGCAGGCAAGGTCCCCTATTTCAGGGCCGACCTGGACAACCCCCAGCGACAGCAGTCTTTGAAGGTTTTCGCGAAAGATCCTGTTTTCGTACATCCTCCAGTTCATGGCAGGGGCGATCACGACCCTGCCCCGGTAAGAGAGGAAGCATGTGCTCAGGAGGTCGTCGGTGATGCCGTGGGCGAATTTCGCAATAGTGTTGGCGGTTGCCGGAGCGATGACCATCACGTCTGTATTGGCCGGCAGGGATATATGAGCCATCGGCTCATCGAAAAGCGAGGTGTATACCTTGTTCTGCGAGGCGACCTCGAGGGAAAGGGGTGTTACGAACTGTTTGGCCGCCTCGGTCATCGCGACGACGACCGAGGCTCCTTCGTCTTTCAGTCTCCGAACAAGATCGATAGACTTGTAAGCGGCGACTCCTCCGGTAATGCCGAGTAATACGCGCTTATTCTTCAGAATCCTCAGAAGCTTCTTCCTTTTTCTCCGAGAAGAGCTCGTCAAATGCCTTCTTGTCCATCGTCTCCCTTTCGTGCAGGTAGACCTTCAGGTCTTTTTCGAGCTCGCTGAGGTCTTCACCGGCCGAAATTTTTCTGCTTTCTTCAAGAAGCTTTCTGTAGTCAAACTTGCCGGCCTCTTCTCTTGCCTTAACCGCTTCATCGCCGGTCAGAAATTCGAGTACGCCCTGGGCGGCCTCTTCGATAGCTATGGAAGTGACCTTCTTCGACTTTGTCTGTATCTTGGGCTTCGCCCCCAGCGAAAGGTCCTTGGCCCTCTGCGAAGCGATTGCAACCAGCCTGTATTTGCCGTCGATTTTAGAATTGTCGTACTCTACCGGCAGGGAAATGATGTCCATTCCTTCCTCCTCATTTAAGAAAATTGTCCTTGATCCATTTCGGATCCATCTTACTGATACTGGCCCTTTGGGCCGTGATAACTGCGTCGAGTTTTTTAAGCGAGTCGTTTAATACGTCGTTAACTATAACATAGTCATACATATTATCGCCCGTTTTCTGGTTCATCGCTTCTTTGATTTCTTGAACCGCCCTTTTAAGACGTCTGTCAATATCTGTATCTTCTTTGGCATCATTGCTTTTCCGCTTCTCTAATCTGTCCCGCAGAACGTCCATGGAAGGCGGGAGTATAAAGATAAAAACCCCATCAGGGAAGGAACCTCTGATCTGTCTGGCTCCCTGCGTATCGATGTCCAGTATCACATCGAAGCCTGAACGCATGAGCACTTCAAGCATCTTTTTCGAGGTCCCGTAAAGGTTGCCGTGGACTTCGGCCCATTCCGCAAACTCCCCCCTGTCTATCATTTTTTGGAATGTACTTTTGTTTACAAACGTATAATCTACACCATCGACTTCACCCATCCTGGGCCGGCGGGTAGTGAAGGAAACTGACACCCTCAGGTTCTTTTCCTTCGCGATGATTTTATTTGCCAATGTCGTCTTGCCCGCTCCCGAAGGAGCGGATATGACGAAGATGCTCCCTTTAGTTTTCCTCTGCAAGGTCGTTCTTTCCTTCGAGGAACCTCTGGGTAATGGTCTCGGCCTGGAGCGCAGAGAGGATGATATGGTTGCTGTCGGTGACTATAATGGAGCGCGTGCGCCTGCCCTGTGTCGCATCGACGAGTTTCCTGTCTTTTTTTGCCTCTTCCCTCATCCTCTTGATGGGCGCCGACCCCGGCGTCACAATAGCGACGACCTTGGATGATGCAACCACGTTTCCGAATCCGATATTGACGAGAACGGGACTTGTATCACCTTTTTTCATGTCCACCTCTCCATTTTCTGGGGTTACTGTATGTTCTGGATCTGCTCCCTCATTTTTTCTATCCCGGTCTTCATTTCGACCGTGATGCTCGACAGTCCGTAGTCAGCTGATTTCGATGCAATCGTATTCACTTCCCTGTTGAGTTCCTGAAGGATGAAGTCCAGCTTTCTCCCTATTATACCACCGGCCGGGAGGATTTCCCTGAACTGTGCAAGGTGGCTGTCTATCCGTGCGATCTCCTCTGCGATGTCGAGTTTGGCGGCGAATATAGCCGCCTCCTGCAACATGCGGCCCTCGTCTATCTCCTGTCCCTCCAGAAGAAGCTTCAGCCTTTCATTGAACTTGTCCCTGACTTCTGCGAGCATCTTATCGCAGGACGCCTGGACCTTTTTGTTGCAGGCACCGAGCTCTTCGGCGATCCCGATAAGTTCTGCGCCGAGCGTGTCGCCTTCCCTGGACCTCATACCGGCGAGGTCATCCAATGCCTGAGCAAAGATGCCTGCTATGACCTCCAGGTCGTACTTCGGTTTTGTTTCGATGAACATTTCGTGAAGGCCGATGAAGGTATTGATGTCGATCTGGCCCTTCACCGAGAGCTCCTCCTGCAGGGATTTAAACGCCTGGTAAATTTTTCTTACGGCCTCCGTATTGATGTTCAGTTCCGCTGAAGCGAGTTCTGATACGGTGATGCCGATATCGAATTTTCCTCTCGCGAAACGTTCTTTAATCATGTTCCTGAAGGGTATTTCGAGCTTGTTCAAAAAAGAAGGGGACCTCATAGTAATATCGAGAAACCTGTGGTTTACCGACCGGATCTCTATCCTGCAGCCGTCCTTCTCTGCGCTGCCGAAGCCTGTCATGCTCTGGACCATAATGGAATAAACTATAGAACAGTATCCCGATTTAGTCAAATCCCATTAAAATTTAAATATATTAATAACTTTGTTGATAAAGATACTAAAAATCTATTAGAATTGAAGTCCATAACATCCCCTTTGCGGCGCAGGCGTCACCCTCTCACTGGATGGACCTCGTGAAGAAGGTGCAGAAGGCACATTCGTTTGAAGGGCTAAGTTCCTCAACATCATTTCTCCCTGCAACAGGGGATGGCGGTCGAAGACGAACGACGCGATCACGCTGAGCAGGCTGGCGGTAAACACCTGCTACTGGCCGCTCTACGAGATTGAAAACGGGGTGACAAAGGTCACCTTCACCCCGAAGGAGAAATTGCCGATAGCCGATTTCATGAAGCCGCAGGGCAGGTTCAAGCATCTCTTCACCCCCGAGAACGGGTGGCTGCTGAAAAAAGTACAGGAAGAAGTCGATGCCGAATGGGAAAAATTACAGAAAGAGGCAAAATGCGGTTGATTAAGCGACGCGACTTGTGATATTTTGTATGTACCATGAGCGGCTCCGATCTCGTAATGTATGAAGAGGAGTTCAGTAGAATCGATGAAGAACTCCAGCGATTGTACCTGCAGACGAATGCAAAGGTCGTTTTTTTAGTCGATAAGAATGGCCAGCTGATAGCCTCGGCCGGGGAAACGCACGATATCGATACCACGTCGCTCGCCTCTCTCACCGCAGGCAATGTCGCGGCCACCGGCGGGATAGCACGGCTCCTCGGCGAGAGGGAGTTCACGATCCTTTTCCATGAGGGCGAAAAAGACAATATCCACATCTCGCTCATAGGGCAGAGGATAATCCTGGTGGTCATCTTCGACAGCAGGTCCTCTCTCGGGCTGGTGCGCCTCAGGGTCAAAAAGGTTTCCGAGGCCCTGGTAAAGATATTCAACGATATCACCGCCAAATCCGAGCGCGATAAGGGCGAGGGCAGACCGGACGAATCGCCTTTTGCCGAAATCAGTGATGAAGACATCGACAATCTATTCAGGTAGGGATCTCACTCAGTGTCCTTTATAAATTACTCCTCGCGTGAAATCAATTGCAAGATTGTGTATTACGGCCCCGGACTCTGCGGGAAGACGACTAATTTACAATATGTCTATAAGAAAACAAACCCGGACCAGAAGGGTAAGCTGATCTCCCTGGCGACCGAAACAGAGCGGACGCTCTTTTTTGACTTTCTGCCGCTTGCGCTCGGCGATATCAGGGGGTTCAAGGTGCGGTTCCATCTGTATACGGTACCCGGCCAGGTCTTTTATGCGGCCAGCAGGAAGCTCATCCTGAAAGGTGTCGACGGGGTCGTATTCGTCGCGGACAGCCAGATCGAGAGGATGGAAGCGAACATGGAGAGTCTTGATGACCTCAGGATCAACCTCGCCGAGCAGGGGTACGATCTCGACAAGCTTCCCTATACCGTCCAGTACAACAAGAGAGACCTTCCTAATGTCGCTCCCATCGAGAATATGAACAAGCTGCTCAATCCGAGGAACGTCTCCTCTTTCGAAGCCGTTGCAGTTACGGGACCAGGGGTCTTCGAAACGCTGAAGAACGTTGCGAAACAGGTCCTTGTGGAGCTTAAGAAGCATTACTAGCAAACCCGCCGACCAACTGGTGCTGCCGTTTGGTCTTTCAGAAGAAGCCCTTAGAGGCCATCTCCAAAAAGCCGCGGGGAAAAAAGTTTCCCTGGCGCTTACCGACAACTCTACCTCAATGATTTCTGCCAGAGCAAAAGACGGCGTTTTGCGTGTCAGGCTTCACCGGATGTTTCTTGCTTCAGACCCGGATGTCGTCGAGGAGGTGGCCGCCTTTATCAGGGGAAAAAAGTCGAAGACCCCACTCATCCGGAACTTCATCAAACGGAACAGTCGTTTCGTAAAAAAAGGCACACAGAAGAAGTTTTCCCTTACACAATTAGGTAAATATCACGACCTGAGGATACCGGCGGCGTCCGTAAATGAAGAATATTTCGGCGGGCGGATAACCGCTCCGGTTACATGGGGAACAGGACGCCTTGGCCGCGCGGTGAGACGACGGACGCTCGGAAGCTACAGCAGTCACACTAACACCATCAGGATAAACCCGGTGCTCGATAAGAGATCTGTGCCTTCCTATTTCATAGAGTTCATCATCTATCACGAAATGCTTCACGCTGATTTGGGTATCGAGACCGGCACGAACCGCAGGTCCGTGCACACCCGTGAGTTCCGGAGGCACGAGAAGATGTTCAAGAAATATGTCGAGGCCCTTGCATGGGAAAAAGATACGCACCTCAACTAGTAAGACACGAGGCTGCATCCGCAGCAGGAAGCGGCATGCCGCATCCTGTGAGTTGCCCCCGGGATTTTGGAAAATTGTGCCGGGAAAATGTAATATAAAAACAATGAAAAATACGCAGAAACCATTTGTTGAAATCTATGCCGACGGCGCATGCAGCGGCAATCCCGGCGTGGGCGGCTTCGGTGCAATCCTGAAGTCCGGAGAAAAGCTTAGAGAGATCTCCGGGTGTGACCCGGAGACGACGAACAACAGGATGGAATTAATGGGGGTGATCTCGGCACTTGAAGCCTTGAAAAAGCCCTGCAGGGTGAGGGTCACGACTGATTCGACCTATGTGATGAAGGGCATGACCGAGTGGATAGGCACATGGATAAGAAATAACTGGCGGAACTCGCAGAAGAAGGAAGTACTCAACAGGGACTTGTGGGAGAGACTCCTCAGGGCGACGGAAACACATGAGGTAGACTGGTCCTGGATAAAAGGACATAACGGACATATCGAAAACGAACGGTGCGACTACCTTGCACGGGAGGAGATAAAGAGGTGCAAAAAATCATCCGGGGGCATGGCGCATGAAAAGGCCTGAACTGCTTGCACCCGCGGGCGATTTTGAAAAACTAAGGACCGCCATTCACTACGGCGCCGACGCGGTGTATATCGGAGACTCAAGGTTCAGCCTGAGGGGCAAGGCCGGTAACTTCAGGGAAGACGAAATGAGGAGTGCCGTGCGGTATGCCCGCGATAAGGGCGCGAAGGTGTATGTGACCGTGAATATCTTTCCCCATAACAGGGACCTGCCGGATATCGCGGAACATCTTGAAATGCTGAGGGACATTCGTCCCGACGCCGTTATCATGTCCGATCCGGGCGTCTTTGCCATGTTCCGGGAGAGGGCCCCTGAGATCGATATCCATATCAGCACCCAGGCAAATGTCACGAACGCCGGCGCGGCAAGATTTTGGGAGCGGCTGGGCGCAAAGAGGATCGTCCTGTCCCGAGAGTTGTCTATCGACGAGATCGGGGAAATACGACAGGGCACCGGTGTTGAACTCGAAGTCTTCGTCCACGGTTCGATTTGTCTGTCCTATTCGGGCAGATGTTATATCAGCAGTTTCCTCGCGTCGCGCAGCGCCAACAGGGGCGAGTGTACCAACTCCTGCAGGTGGAACTATCTGCTCGTGGAAGAGAAACGGCAGGGAGAGTATTTCCCCGTGTATGAGGACGACAGGGGGACATATCTCCTCAGCTCCAGGGACCTCTGCATGATCGGGCATCTCGGTCTTCTTTCAGATGCAGGAATCGACAGCTTCAAGATAGAGGGCAGGATGAAAGGCATTAATTACGTGGGAGGCGTAGTGAAGGCGTACCGCGAGGCGGTCGACGCGATCGGAGGCCCGCAGGACCGGAGGACAGAGGAACGATGGATGCGGGGACTTTCTATGTTCAGCAGCAGGGGGTTTACGAGCGGCATGTTCTTCGGACGCCAGCCCGACTCGGATTATAATTTTGATGAAGAAAGCTACAGGATGAGCCATGAACTCGTAGGGGTCGTCCTTGAAGTGAACGGTGAAGATGGAAAGATAGGCCTGAGGAGCAGGCTGGACAGGGGAGACCCTGTGGAATTTCTTTCGCGGGGTCTGGAGGAAAAGTTTTTTACGGTGCAATATATGCGCGGCGAAGATAATGTGGACATCGACTCAGCGAGGAATGAGGATATTGTTTTTTTGAAGGTTCCCGGGGGAGTGAGAAAAAACGACCTGATAAGAAGGGCCAGGAATTCCGGATGCATGAAGATCCCGGGGGAAGTCGAGAACGGAGCGAAAGACGCGCAAGTGGCGGAGGGGTGCGTATGAAAATGCAGGAAGAAAGGAAAGAAGAGCTCGTCAGGTGTTCGGTCTGTGATGTATATCTTGAGGGTGACAAGGGCTTTATCTGTCCCAGGTGCAGGAGAGGCCCGCTCTGCAAGGTCCACAGGGTCCCGCGCAGGAGGGAATGTGCGAGCTGTGTCTATGAGATGCAGAAGAAGGACCTGAATAACTTAAAGGTTCAGGAGCATAACCTGAAAAGTTTTCTGAGGCTTCTCCAGTTCCTCTTCCTTGTATTTGCTATTTTCTTTATCGCTCTGAAGACAGGCATACCCGAAGTGTTGGATTCCCTGCGGAGCAGCATTATCATGGACGGGTCAGGATATCTCGGCGGCCTGTCCGTTGTCGGTTATTTGATCTTTTACTGCATATTATATAACCAGAGGCAAAAGATATCCGAAATGGAAGTAGAGATGAATAAGACGGAGTTCAGAAGGATGATAAAGTAATACACCCATCCGGGGCATATCGAAACATGAAGATTTTTTTTTCAGGGATAGGCGGCAGCGGCGTCTCATCTATAGCGGGCTTTATGTCCGAGAAGGGCCATCAGACAGCGGGTTCGGACCGTCTTTTCGACCTTTATCCCGAACATCAAGTCTGCAGGAAGCTGAAGGAAAAAGGCATTGCCATATTCCCCCAGGATGGGAGCGGCATCGACGGATCAACCGAGCTTGCGGTATTCAGCACGGCGGTCGAGAAGGACAACCCTGATTTTATAAAGGCGGCGGGACTCGGGGTCCCCGTCCGGACGCGCCCGCAATATCTCACGGAAATAGTCTCCGGTTTCAGCACCGTTGCGGTCGCAGGCACGAGCGGGAAATCGACGGTATCGGGTATGCTGGCTTTCTTAATGCAAAGGCTGGGGCTGGGGCCGAATTTTATAGGGGGCGGACGGGTAAAACAATTCAGGACGCGCGGGAACCCGGGCAATTTCCTGACCGGTCCTTCCGACACGCTTGTGGTGGAGGCCTGTGAATCCGACGGTACCCTTGTGGACTATATGCCGTCCTGCACTATTATCTCCAACCTCGACCTTGACCATCATTCTGTTGAGGAGACGGGCCGCATGTTCGAACGGCTGGCGGAAAATACCTCGGGGGTTGTGGTGACGGGCGGCGACGACGGGAACCTTGCTGCCTGCCGGATAAGAAATTCGGTGAGGTTTTCGATACAGAGAGAATCAGAGTATCGCGCGACAGATATCGAATATCGTCAACTAAAGACGGCCTTCAGGCTCGGGGGAAGACGGCTCGAAGTTTCTCTTCCCGGAATGCACAACCTCTATAATGCGCTGGCGTGTATCGCGTTGTTGTCGGAACTGGGCATTTCCATAGAGAAGGTCGCGGCGGTCCTTCCTCATTTCACCGGAATCGAGAGAAGGTTCGATGTCCACCTGGATGACGGAAGGCATCTCGTGGTGGATGATTATGCCCACAACCCCCATAAGATCCTCAGCCTCATGCTGACGATGCAGACGCTGAGCAAAAAGGTATGTTACCTATTCCAGCCCCACGGTTACGGACCGACACGGCTGATGAGGGACGGATATATCAGGACGTTTTCCGAGCTGCTGAGACCGTCTGATGCCCTTTTCCTCCTGCCTATCTACTACGCCGGCGGCACTGCTGCGAAGGACATTTCGAGCCGGGACATCGCCGAGGGGGTCAAGGCCTCGGGCCGTTCCGTCTCGGTCCTGGAAGGCCGTGAGGAGATCTTCGGTCTGCTCGGGAAATGGGATAGTCATGTGGTGTTCGGCGCAAGGGACGACTCCCTCTCTGATTATGCAGAGGAGATAGCCGGGAGATTGAGGTGAGGGCTAAGGTCATGCTGAGTGGGCCCTTTGTGTTGTTGATCGGCTGCACCGCATTGACACTATTTTGATAGGGTAACAATTACCGCTCGAACCCGGTGTGTCATCGATGGCGGCTGTGTTAACGGTTTAGTGACATATCCTGCCGGTTGCATATGCATTACGGCTTTTTTTGTATTTTCGTCGGGCATCTGTTGATAGACGTACCACTGACTTATCGAGAATCTTCCTGATCCGGCGACGCAGTACCCCCGGCGCCATTGATTTCAAAATGCTATTTCCGAATCCCTCTCCCAATAAAGCTACAAAGAAAACGGGTGACAGAGGTCTTGAAAGGTGAGATAATTTACACAAGCAGATATTCCGAAAGCGGCAAGGTGTGATAAATATACCGTTGAGAATATAAAAAGGGTTTCCCACCGGTATTTTACAAGACTGGGAATGAGGTCACGCAAAAGGCCGTGAGGACAAAGATATTGATATGACTTCCGCAACTCAGAAAACTCCAGCGCATTCAAGACATCTTCTCTCTTCAATGGGAGGAACTATCACGCAGGGCTGCACGCAATTGCGGAGAATGCCATGATTCCGATTATCCTATTTCTGCTGTCTATCGGGCTGCAGTTGGCAGCTGCACTATACGCCGCGCTGCTGATCCGCATAACAGGACGAAAGCTGGCATGGAGTTTAATCTCTCTGGCAATGCTTCTGATGACCTGGCGCCGCGTAGTATCGCTCATTTCCCTTTTAACCGCCGGCAAAGAGGTAGTTTTTGACATTGCGGAATTAATTGCCTTGGTTACCTCCTTTTTGATGCTGCTGGGCGTTCTGCTTATAGGGGAATATTTCCGATCGATCACTGTGGCTGAGACCGAACGCAGGCGTGCTGAGGAGAAGCTGAGCATAAGGGAAAATGAATTGCGCACTATCATAGACTCAGAGCCTGAGTGCGTTAAGATGATCGCTGAGGACGGGTCTCTCTTGCAGATGAACCCAGCCGGGCTCGCCATGATCGGGGCCGAGTCACTTGAGCAGATTCAGGGCAGGTGTATTTACCCCATGATAGAGCCTGAATACCGGCAGCAATTCCAGGAGGTGAACGAAGACGTCTTTAAGGGCGAGTCGAGAAAACTGGAATTTAAGATGACCGGTCTGAAAGGCGCTTCTATCTGGCTGGAATCTCATGCAGTGCCTCTCCGTGGTGCCGATGGCAAAATCATCGCACAACTTGCGGTTACTCGCGACATTACGCGGCGTAAGCTTGCTGAGGAGGCGTTAAGACAATCAGAACTACGCTATAGAAATCTTATTGAAAACGCAAGAGATATTATCTTTACCATCTCTGCAGACCAGACGATTACCTCACTAAATCCCGCATTTGAAACAATCACGGGCTGGTCAAGGGCTGATGTTATCGGTGAGGACTTAAGACAAATAATCTGTCCTGATGATTTGCCCCTGGCCTCAGAGATATTGGCAAAGGTCTTGCGTGGAGAAACACCCCCGATGTTTGAATTGCGTGTTTGTTCGAAGCCGGGCGGATACGTGGTAGGGGAGTTCATGACAACACCCCAGATAGAGAACGGAAAAGTGGTCGGAATACTGGGCATTGCGCGAGACATGACGTATCATAAGAAACTCGAAGAGCAGCTCCTTCAGGCACAGAAGATGGAGGCGGTGGGCCAGCTTGCGGGAGGCGTGGCTCATGATTTCAACAATATTCTTACGACCATCTTAGGGTATGGCGAGTTTTTACAGGAGCACATAGAGGCCGGCAGCCCGCTGAGAAACTATGTCGATATCATACGCACCTCCGCAAATAGGGCGTCGAACCTGACCCATAATCTCCTCGCTTTCAGCAGGAAACAGATCATTAATCCCAGACCCGTCAAGCTGAACGATATCGTAACGAGAGTCGAGAGGCTCCTGTCGAGGTTGATCGGGGAGGATATAGAGCTGAAAACGGCACTCTCAGCAGAAGACGTGATCGTCCGTGCCGACCCCTTACAGATAGAGCAGGCGTTGATGAACCTGGCCACAAATGCGAGAGATTCGATGCCTGAAGGAGGCCTGCTGATTATAGAGACCCGGAACGTGGAATTGGATGAAGACTTCATGAGAACTCATGGGTATGGCGAGCCCGGTCGCTATGCCCTTCTCGCAGTGACAGATGCTGGCATCGGGATGGATGAAGAAACGAGGAAGAGGGTATTCGAACCTTTTTTCACGACGAAAGAGATGGGCAAAGGCACGGGACTCGGCCTTTCCATGGTTTACGGGATCGTCAAACAGCATGAGGGCTTTATAGACGTTTACAGCGAACCGGGCAAAGGCACAACGTTCAAAATATACCTTCCGGCAACTGCGCTGGAGGCCGAAGAAACAACGGTGGAGAGTCGTCCCGTCATGGGAGGTGAAGAAACGATACTTGTGGCAGAGGACGACGAGACCGTAAGGAGGCTGACAGGCGACCAACTCAGGAAATTCGGGTATACTGTTATAACGGCGGAAAACGGCGAGGATGCCATAGAGAAATTTATGGTAAACAGGGAAAAGATTCACCTCCTTCTCTTAGACGTAATCATGCCAAAAAAAAACGGGAAAGAGGTATATACGGAGATCAGAAAGATCACCCCTGAAATAAAGGCATTGTTTCTCAGCGGGTATCCCGCAGATCTTATTCACAGGAGGGGGATTCTTGAAGAAGGGTTGCACTTTGTCCCTAAGCCCGTTTCGACAAGTGACCTTTTAAGGAAGGTGAGAGAAGTCCTGGACAGCTGAACTACAGTGTCAGCCGATGAAGTCAAGATTAAGACAAAGAAAGGAGATTGTTATGTCAGAAAAGGAAAAACTCACTACGAACGCCGGCGCTCCCGTCGTCGACAACCAGAACATTATGGCCGCCGGGAAGCGTGGACCGGCGCTCCTGCAGGATGTCTGGTTCCTTGAGAAACTGGCCCACTTTGACCGGAGGTGATCCCTGAGCAGCGCATGCATGCCAAGGGTTCAGGAGCCTACGGCAACGCTCTCACGCGCGAGGTACAGGCGGCAGAATGATAAGACCCATTATGTCCGTGACCGCATGTGCGATAATGCATGCAAGAAGATCGTGCTGCCATATGTAAAACACCAGAACCGGGATGCAGGCACATAAGACAGAGCGGAAATAGTGTAAATCCAAAATGGAGCAAAGGAGGCAGTAAAATGAAGAAATTTATATCGGTCGCACTAATAGTTTTCTTGGGGCTGGTACTCGGTCCCTTGGCAGCCGATTCAGGAGAGTACCAGATGGCCGCCGCCACCCACTCCAAGGACTTTGAAAAGATGAAGGAACTGGTGGGTGTCTGGGAAGGGAAAACGGACATGGGAAAGGGAACTCAGGAAATCAAGGCTACCTATGAACTTACCTCGGCCGGAAACGCTATTCTTGAGCGGCTCTTTGTCGGGCTTCCCCATGAGATGGTCACGGTTTATCATGATTCCAACGGGAAATTAGCCATGACCCACTACTGCTCGTTGGGAAACCAGCCTCATATGGAACTCATGAATCCCGGTGAAGACAATATGTTGTTTGTCCTGTCCAAAAAGAATCACGGCCTTTCCTCAGTGAATGAAACCCATATGCACGCGCTCAAAATTTCCTTCGACAGTAAAGACAGTATCAGTCACACCTGGTCTCTTTACGAAAAGGGAGAGAAAAAATCAGATGTTGTGATTAAGTTGTCGCGCACCAAATCCTAACAAAGAATATATCAATTTCAGCGGGCCGCCTCGGTCCCGGAAGAGTGCGTGGAGATCTTTGGTTTGCTCGGAAGATGGGACAGTCATAAGGTGTTCGGCGCAAGGGACTACTCCCTCGCTGATTATTCAGAGGAGATTGCCGGGAGATTGCGCTAAGAACTACGGTCATGCTGCGCGAGCTTTTTGCGCATTTCACCGACCACTCCACAAAATTAGCTTACTGAGGAGATCACACTTACCAAAAGAAACATGCTTATCTGTAGCAAGGGGATATCCGCGATGTACATCCAGAAACAAACGCGGCCCCGACTGATTTAGAAATATCTCTTTCAGCTACTAAGTCGCGCCTCAGGCGCGGTGACATGGTTCAAGATTTCCAGATGAAAGAAAGCTTCGAAAAAAAAGACTTCTTGTCCGGCTGGTTATCATTATCAACACACGTGTCGTCCGTACCGCTTCAGGCTATCGGGGCTCATCGCAAGTGAATCGCCTAAGACCTGTGCTGTGTGTGCGATTATTTCTTTTTCGACAAAGGTTTTTTCTTAGGAGTAACTTTTATTTGTGTTATTTTTTTTGTTGTTTTCTTTGTTATTTGTTTTTTGGGTTTTGTTTGTTTCCTTACACCAGAAGTCGTCTCTGTCACCTCGACTCCGCAACAGTAAATGGGACCTAACTGCACTTCTCCAGTGGCAGTTACGACAACTTCTGAACCGCACTCTGTACACTCAAAGTTAACTATTTTTGTTTTTGCCATGATTCTTCATCCTTATATTAGTTAAGTTGTTGCAATGATCTTTTGCGTTCATGATATTTCCCCCTTTTTCGTTAGGGCACCCCACGACCGCAAGTGGTCTACTGAACTTCACCTCCGGGCATGGACTCTAACCTGCTAATGAGACCCGTGAGTGTCTTCTTCTCAATCTGGACGCCTTTTTCGTCGCCCATCTTTTCTACTTCCTTCAGATAATGCTGCAGGGCGGTCATTATCGCAGCCGCCTCCGAATTGTTCACTTTCAAATTCATCGTTTTACTCTCCTTTCTTTGTTGGAATAATGCTTTTATAAAATACTATCTGAGGTGAGCTTATATTTAATTTCTTAAACTACGCCCCCTTCTCCTTTGAGATACCCCACTACTTGTGGATTAGGTTTTGGAAGACCTGCTACCTTCCATGCGGTGAGAGGTTCTATAAACTTTTCGGTTATACATTCCTTGGGCTGGTGAACGTTCTTACAGATAGAACCGAGAAGCGGGAAAAAGTTATATTTTCTGTAATGATCCCTCAGGAATTTGATAATCTCCATTCTATCTTGGGTGAGCTCTTCGATTCCCTCATTCTCTGCCAATGCGCACGCCAC
>JBIOIY010000055.1:0-20597 GCA_044450345.1 Thermodesulfovibrionales bacterium
ACGCAAGATGCAAAGTGATCAGCGTATTGTAGAGTTCATCCGTGAGTACCGCAAGAAGTACGGGCGGATTGGCAAAGAGAAGCTTAAGGTACTTCTGGACGCATACTGTGCTGAGAAAGCTATGGTATCGGTATCTGAGTCCACAATTGGCAAGATCATAAAAAGAAACAAGTTCTTTCGGCAAAGCAACCCTGGGCGTGTGTATCACGACCCAAGCATAAACAGACCAGAACAGCCCAGGCGGCAGCGTGTAAAGAAGGCACCACGGCATACTGAGCCTGGTCACATGCAGGCCGACAGTTCAGTGGTCCACGAGGTTGGTACCACTCGTTATTTGATCTCAGCCGTTGATGTTGCCGCCAAGTTTGCTCTGACTGCCTGCTATAGCAGTCTTTCGAGTCGCACAACTACGGATTTCATGAAGCGTCTGCTTTCGATAACGCCTGTTCCTATCAGATCAGTCCAGAGCGATAACGGGTCTGAGTTCCTAGGAGAGTTTGATGCATATCTCAACGCAATGAAAATCGAGCATCGCTTTAGTTACCCTCGCTGCCCGAAGATCAATAGCTGCGTGGAACGGTACAACAGAACTATCAAGGATGAGTTCGTAGCCCAAAATCTTGATGTGATACACGATCTCAGACTCTTTCGTCAGAGACTTGCTGAGTATCTCATCTTCTACAATTACATCCGTCCCCATAAAAGCCTATTCAAAAAATCCCCTATCCAAGCCCTCGCCGAAATTGGGGCAATGTCGAAAATGTTTGCAACTCATACACGTTCTTGACAAGCGCTGAGGGTTGCGCGAAAATTTGGGCAGGTTTACTACCGGCAATTTTTTTTAGTCGTACCAGGCCGTGGAGGTGCTTAATGAAGATGTTCATAAAAAATTTCATTGACGGCCGGTGGGGCGACTCCGGCGCAGGAGAGACCTTCGAACGCATCAACCCGGCAGATACATCTGAAATCGTTGCGGTGGTCAGCAAGGCCGGCAACCGTGACGTCGACAGGGCGGCAGAGGCGGCAAGAAAGGCGTATAACGGGTGGAGACATACCCCTGCGCCCAAAAGGGGGGAGATACTTTTCAGGGCGGGCGAGATACTCATGAAGAGGAAGAATGAACTCGGCGAACTCATGACGCGCGAGATGGGCAAGGTTCTTCCGGAGGCCCTCGGAGACGTGCAGGAGGCCATCGATATGGCCTTTTACATGGCGGGTGAAGGACGGAGGCTTTCAGGAGAGACAATCCCCTCGGAGCTTCCCGATAAGGACTGCAAGTCCGTACGCGTGCCGATAGGCGTCTGCGGGCTCATCACACCCTGGAACTTCCCCATGGCGATACCGGCCTGGAAGATCATGCCGGCCCTCGTCTCAGGCAATACGGTCGTTTTTAAGCCGAGCAGCCACACCCCTGCCTGTGCGGCCGGGCTGGTAGAAATACTTCAGGAGGCCGGACTGCCGGAAGGGGTATTGAACCTTGTGAACGGCAGCGGCGAAGACACAGGAAACTATCTTGCCTCCCATGAAGGGATAGGCGGCATTTCCTTTACAGGCTCGACTGCGGTAGGGTTGGGGATAGCGAAGATCTGCGCAGAGACTGGAAAGAAGGTGTCCTGCGAGATGGGCGGCAAAAACGCCATTATCGTTATGGACGACGCGGACCTGGACCTTGCGGTCGAAGGCGCGGTATGGGGCGGCTTCGGGACGAGCGGTCAAAGGTGCACCTCATCCAGCCGGATTGTCGTACACAGAAAGGTTTACGAAACATTCCTGCAGATGTTCTCTACGGCTGCATCAAAGCTTAGACTTGGAAACGGTCTCGATAAAAAGACCGATGTCGGTCCTGTCGTCAACGAGACACAGATGAAAAGGATACTTGACTACATAGAGATCGGAAAGAAAGAAGGGGCCGAACTTGTGACAGGGGGCGTGGCATGTAGGGAAGGCGAGTGCTCGCGTGGTTATTTCATCCTTCCTACAATCTTTTCCGGAGTTGCCCCCGGCATGAGGATCGCACAGGAAGAGATCTTTGGCCCTGTGGTCGCGGTGATCAGGGCAGAGGACCTGGACGATGCGATCCGGATAGTCAACGGCACTCCTTACGGACTCGTCTCCTCCGTCTATACGAGGGACGTGAACAAGTCCGCCGTCGCAGAACGCGAGCTCGATACCGGCATCGTCTATATCAATGCCTCAACGATAGGCGCCGAGATCCAGATGCCCTTCGGCGGAACGAAGAAAAGCGGCTACGGGCATGAAGAGGCAGGGGGAAGGGGCGGCGCCCTCGACATGTTCACGAAGTGGAAGGTGATCTACAGAGACTTCAGCGGGAGGCTCCAGAAGGCCCAGATAGACAGATAGACGCAGAGACAGGAGGACAGGCAGCCCATGGACGAGTACACCGACAGGGCGAAAGAGGTATTGACGAACGCCCTTGTTATGCATACCGGCATCGTCGCAAAAAAGGCGGACGGCATCTACGTCGAAGACCTGAGCGGCAGAAGGTATATGGATTTTACGTCCGGTCTCGCCACCGTGAATATCGGACACAACCACCCCGGTGTCGTTGAGGCGATAAAGAAGCAGGCCGAAAAATTCATCCATTCCGGATGCATCTTTTACTACGAACCGCTGATCGTCCTTGCCGAGAAACTCGGGCAGGTGACTCCCGCCGGCCTCGATATGTTCTTCTTCAGCAATTCAGGGGCAGAAGCGGTCGAAGGCGCGATGAAACTCGCACGGTACAGCACAGGACGGCAGGGCGTCATCGCGTTCACCGGCGGGTTCCACGGCAGGACCTTCGGCGCGATGAGTCTGACCACCTCGAGCATCAGATACCGAAGGGCGTATCATCCCTTTGTCCCTTCAGTCTATCACTCTCCTTACCCCTATTGTTACCGGTGTTTCTTCGGCCAGAAGCCGGCCACCTGCAGCATGGACTGTTATGAATATCTGGAGAGGCTTTTTACACATCTCATCCCTCCTGAGGAAGTGGCCTGCATGATAATCGAACCGGTGCTTGGCGAAGGCGGTTATGTAGTGCCGCCGGAGGAGTTTCTTACGAGACTGAGGGCCCTCTGTGACCGATGGGGTATCCTCCTTGTACTGGATGAGGTGCAGGCAGGCATGGGAAGGACGGGGAAGTGGTTTGCCTCGGAGCATTTCGGGGTTGTCCCGGATATCATGACCGTCGCCAAAGGCATCGCGTCGGGCATGCCTCTGAGCGCGGTGGCATCAAAAAAAAGGATCATGGAGAAATGGCCCAAAGGCGCGCACGGTACGACTTTCGGGGGCAATCCGGTTTCATGCGCCGCCGCTGTTGCGACAATCGAGATCATAGAGAAGGAGGGTCTTCTCGCGAAGGCCATTCGGACCGGCGGGCATACCATGACAAGGTTGAGATCAATACAGGAGAGATCCCCGGCTATCGGTGATGTAAGGGGACTCGGCCTTATGATCGGCATAGAGTTTGTAACGGCATCGGGAGAACCCGACACCGCGGGCCTCAACAAGGTGATGCGGTACTGCCTTGAAAAAGGTCTGGTGCTTCTGGACTGCGGGGTGGATAAAAATATCATAAGACTGGCGCCTCCGCTGGTGGTGAAGGCTGAAGAGATAGACACGGGACTCGATATATTAGAGGAGGCGCTCAAAGCGGCGTATGGGGTCTGAAATTCTGAAGAGACAGAAGGTCCTTATAATGGGTGCTGCCGGCAGGGACTTCCATAACTTCAACATGGTATACAGGGGCGATCCCTCTTATGAGGTGGCGGCATTTACCGCGGCCCAGATCCCATTTATCGGGGGAAGGACCTACCCTCCTGACCTCGCCGGACCGCTTTATCCGGAGGGGATCCCGATCTTTCCCGAAGAAGACCTGGAGAGGCTTATCCATCTGCACGGCATAGAACAGGTGGTTTTTGCATACAGTGACGTATCGCATGAATATGTCATGCACAAGGCCTCCCTATGCCTTTCTCTCGGGACCGATTTTGTTCTTCTCGGCCCGGACAAGACATCGCTTGAATCAACCCTGCCGGTCATCTCCGTATGCGCCGTAAGAACAGGCTGCGGAAAGAGCGGGGTCACGAGATATATCCTTGGCGTGCTTAAGCAAAGGGGGGTGGTGCCCGTTGCGATACGACATCCCATGCCCTATTGCGACCTGGCGAAAAGCCGTACACAGCGGTTTGTGAAGATGGAGGACCTGGACGAGCAGAGCTGCACGATAGAAGAGCGGGAAGAATTCGAGCCGCTCATCGAGGCGGGCGTCACCGCATACGCCGGCGTCGATTACGGGGCTGTTCTGAAGGATGCAGAGAAGGACGGCGGGGTCATCGTTTGGGACGGGGGGAACAATGACCTGCCCTTTATAAGGTCGGGTCTTGAAATCGTGTTGCTCGACCCTCACCGGCCGGGTCACGAGTTGTCCTTCTATCCGGGTGAGGCCAATCTGAGAAGGGCGGACATAGCGGTGATCAACAAGGTGGATACGGCAGATGAGAGAAAGGTGAGTGAGGTAGCGGGAAACATCAGGATGGTCAATCCGGAAGCGATTATAGTCTATACAACCTCACCGATTAGGGCCGACTATCCTGATAAGATAGCGGGAAAGAAGGTCCTCGTGATAGAGGACGGGCCGACGCTCACCCATGGCGGCATGGCGTACGGAGCGGGTTTTCTGGCAGCCGGGAAATACGGGGCGGCCGAGATCGTAGACCCGCGTCCCTACGCGGCAGGGTCGATCAGGGCGACCCTGGAAAAGTACCCCGGCATAAAGAATGTGTTGCCTGCGATGGGTTACGCCCCCGAGCAGGTAAGAGAACTGAAAGAGACGATAGAGCATGCGCCCTGTGATCTTGTGGTAATCGCCACTCCGATAGACTTGCGGCGGCTGCTGGACCTGAAAAAGGAATCGGTGCGAGTCAGTTACGAAATAGAGGAGCTCGACGGCATGGAGTTGAAAGGGTGTATCGAGGGCTTTATCGACAGCCACCTCCATCTGGAGAGATAGCGCGATGATAGAACAGAGACATCCCTCATAGCATGAACGGACCCCTGAAAAACAGACTCTGCGTCGTATCCCTTGGGGGCAACGCCCTGATACGAAGGGGCGATAAGGGTACTATCGAGGAACAGTTCGCACACACCCGCGCATGCACAAAGCAGATATCCCGGATGGTCATGGACGGGTTCCGGATTGTCATCACCCACGGCAACGGCCCGATCGTCGGAAACATCGTTATTCGGAACGAGGCAGCGAGAAATACTATTCCTCCCATGCCCCTGTATATCTGTGATGCGGACTCAGAGGGCGGGATAGGGTATATGATCCAACAGACACTCTACAACAGCCTCAAGGGTATTCACGAGGTGAGAGACGTGGCTACGATCATTACCCAGGTCCTCGTCGATGGACAAGACCGCGCCTTCGAGGAACCGTCGAAACCCATAGGACCTTTTTATACGGAAGGCGAAGCAGGCGAGCTTGAAAGGACGAGGGGATGGATATTGAAGGAAGACAGCGGGAGGGGGTACAGAAGGGTTGTCCCATCGCCCCGGCCGAAGAAGATAATAGAGACGGAGGTGATCAGGCGTCTCGCCGCTCTCGGCGTCATCACGATAGCGGCAGGGGGCGGGGGTGTGCCGGTCGTCGAACTGGCTTCCGGCGATCTTCAGGGAGTGGATGCGGTTGTCGACAAGGACCTTGCGACAGGTCTCCTAGCAAGGGAACTGGGAGCGGAATGCATTATCAACCTTACGCAGGTTGACAGCGTCTATGTCAATTACGGAAGGGACGGACAGAGGGCGCTGCGGGAGGTCGGTCTGGAAGAGATCGGCGCGTACTATGAACAGGGCCATTTCCCCCCTGGAAGCATGGGGCCCAAGATAGAGGCGGCCATCGGGTTTCTGCGGGCAGGCGGGAAAGAAGTTATCATCACCAGCCCGGAGCTTGTCGGAGAGGCGATGGAGGGAAGGGCAGGGACGAGGCTGCGGGCGGCTTGATTCTATGTCAAAATGCCCGATAATAGTTGGTGAGAGAGCGATGAATTTATGAAGGGGGAATTGCAGGATGCCTAAGAAGACAGAAACTCGTGCACGTTTGACAAAGGATGAAAGGGCCTTCTCGTTCATTCCGCTCAATGACCGCGAAGGCAAACCGAGGAAACAGGGGATTACGGAAATGAGAGGCCCATACTACACGCCAATGGGAAAGCGCTATCTTGAGGACATCCTTGAGACCATGGGGGCCTATGTCGATATCCTCAAGTTTGCGGGGGGGGCCTTCAGTCTCATGCCCCGCAAAGCGGTAAAAGAGCTCATCGATCTATGCCACAGGTACGATGTGCAGGTCGACACAGGAGGCTTTATCGAACATGTGCTTACGCTCGGCGCAGGCGCGGTCGATCGCTACATCGAAGAATGCAGGAGCCTTGAATTCGATATAGTCGAGATATCGGGCGGTTTCCTAAGTATCCCCGCAGATGACCTTGTTCGCCTTACTGAAAAAGTGCGGAAAAAGGGGATGAAGCCCAAAGCCGAGGTGGGTATCCAGTTCGGGGCAGGGGGAGCGAGCACGGTCGGGGAACTCGAGGCCGAGGGGACAGGGGATGTCGATTGGGCGGTCATGAGGGCGAAGAAGCATCTCGATGCCGGAGCATATATGATCATGATCGAATCAGAGGGTATAACAGAAAGCGTTAGTACCTGGAAGACGGATGTGATCTCTAAGTTCATCCGGGAGCTGGGGATCGAAAAGACGATGTTCGAGGCCGCGGAGCCGGAGGTGTTCAACTGGTATATCAAGAACTACGGGCCGGAGATGAATCTTTTTGTCGACCACAGCCAGATCGTGCTTCTTGAATCTCTCAGGTCGGGCATCTGGGGGACGAAGAACCTCTGGGGAAGGGTCCTGACCTATAAGGGCCGCTAAAAGGCTTACAATTCTACATGAGAAGGTATTTCGGCACAGGAAGGGACTATCTCCTAGCTCATTCTCGTCCCGATAAACCGGGACTCCGAGGCTTTTGCCTCTTGAAATAAGAACAATTTAGTGTAGGAATATCGGCAAAAGAAACCGCTAGGAGACAGTCCCTCCCCGTGTCTTTATTGCCTTCGCATAGCGGTTATGGATTGAAATAGGGGCGGCAGGGAGGCCGGAAAAAGCTTTATCTGCGACACCTTTAATACCCAAGAGTAGGGCAGATGGACCTTTGTTAGTAATACGCTGTGCGTGAAATCAGCCCCAGAATTTCCGGCTACGGATTCATGTCGTCATTAAAAAGTTTTTTCCGGACTTCATGCCGCACCGCCTCACGTTCGCTGGTTAGACGAAGAGGCTTACTACGGCCCCTGTCATGCAGGTGGCCAATGTCCCGGCGACGAGGGCCTTTATGCCGAGGGACACCACTTCTGTCCTCCGTTCAGGGACCATGCTTCCCAGCCCCCCTATAAGTATCCCGAGGCTCCCGAAGTTGGCAAAGCTGCAGAGGGCGTATGTCATGATCAGCCGGGACCGCGGGCTCAGCAAGCTTGCTGGGGTCTTTGCGAGTTCGAGGAAGGCAAGCAATTCGTTGAGAATTGTTTTGGTCCCCATGAGATAGCCTGCTGTTTGCGCCTCTGCCCAGGGGATGCCGAAAAGCCAGACGATAGGGGCCATGACGTACCCCAGGAGCATCTGCAGCGTAACCGCCCTGCCCGCTATCGCTGGGAGCAGGCCGAGCCCCTGATTCACGAGGTTGACCAAAGCGACGGCAACAATGAGCATCGCCACGATATTTATAAGGAGGGTAAGGCCGTCCAGGGTCCCTTTTGCGATCGCATCCATAGGGCTTTTCGCCGTCTGCGGCGGGGCAAGCGTCCCGGCGGTCTGTGCGCCGGTCTCAGGGATAATAATCCGTGAGACCGTTATCGCAGCCGGGATATGGATAAGTGAAGCTATCAGGATATGCCCGAGTGGGTCGGGGATGATCCCTTTCAGGATCGTAGAATAAAGCACCATCACAGTGCCTGCTATAGATGCCATGCCGCAGGCCATCAGGGAAAAGAGTTCGCTCCTCGTCATCTCGCGCAGGAATGGTTTGATGATAAGCGGCGCCTCCACCATGCCGAGAAAGATCGTTGTCGATGCGCCCAGACTCAGCGCCCCCCCGAGGTTCAATGTTTTCCGAAAGAGAAGGGAGAACGCCCTGACTACTGCCGGCAGGATACGCCAGTAAAAAAGAAGAGACGATAACGCCCCGACCAATAGTACAAGGGGCAAAGCCTGGAATGCCAGCGTGTAACTCATGCCCGGGCTTTTTTCATCGAACGGGAGGGGGCCGCCTCCCAGATAGCCGAAGACGAAGGAAGTCCCTGCCCTTGTCGCTTCTTCGAGCGAAAGCACAAGGCCGTTCAAAAACAAAAAAATCTGTTTGAAGATGGGAATGTTCAGAAGTATTGCGGCGATGACGAACTGGAGCACTACCCCTGCGAATATACCCTTATAGTTGACGCCCCTTCTGTTTTCGCTGACGGCCCAGGCTATGCCCAGCAGTACGACCAGTCCGGCTATCCCTTGAAGATGCATTTCCAGTCCCCCGTGAGATGCGATTACTGTCAGTTTTGAAAATGGTAGATCTATGATAAATGCAGACCGCGAATAATTCAAATGAGAATATGGACCTTCTTAATAGCAGGACCGCCGCGAAGAGAACAATGTGGGCCGTAACCATCGGCTGGTCTTAGGCGTCTTATTTGATATAAAGTAAGGAAGGTGAAGACACTCAGCGAGTCCATATGATCCAGGACGTTCGTAGGCTGCTTACGCCGCAGCAGGTCCAGGAGCTGGCAGCAGTTAATGACGATGTAGTGAATATGAAGATTGACCGTCTCCTTTTGAGACTTGCGGGCATTGGAAGAAGGGGTTAACACCAGGGTGGAATGAGCGCACCAGAGGAGATGACAGACGAACGCCTCATCGAAATGGTCCTTTCAGGCAATGATGAGGCGTTCGCCGAATTGGTGCGGCGGCATAAGAGGAAAGTGTTTACCATCGTTTCCAGACATGCCAGGGACGATGGCGAGCTCGATGATGTCTGTCAGGAGATATTTATTAAGGTATACCAGAACCTGAGAAAATATCGCGGCGACGCGCCATTTGAGCACTGGCTGTCCAAGATAGCGGTCAACGCGTGCTATGATATGCTTCGCAGGCGCCGGCCTGCCGGCGAAGAGGTGCCGTTTGAGACTGTTGAGTATTCACTGAGCAGTCCTTCGGGTGAAGAGATGGGGGGCAATGAGGCATGGGCGATCCTGAGAAATGCGCTGGCCAAACTATGTCCGGAGGACCGGATGGTGATTACCCTCCTGCATCTCGAGGAGAGGTCTGTGAGCGAAATCTCGGCCCTTACCGGATGGAGCGGGGCCAAGGTCAAGGTGCGTGCATTCAGGGCACGGAAGGGACTTAAAAGAATCTTGGAGGATAATGATGGAAGATGATCCGAAGGATATAAAGCTTGAAAAGCTTTTTTCCGCTGCGCGACGGGCCGAGCTTTACGATACGAACATGGAATACGGATTTGAAACGCGCGTTATGGCAAAGATCCGGATGACGCGCGAAGCGGAGAAGCCGGTCCTTGTATGGGCGTGGAGACTCATCCCCGTCTTTCTCTCGCTCGTTGTTCTTCTGGGGATCTGGACCTCCGCGTCGGAGCCTCCGCATCTGACCGACCTGAGCGAGGTTGCCGCGATCGGCAATGAAGAGGCGATGCTCATGGCCTCTCTGACGGGTGAGTGAGATGAAACAATGGAAAGCGATAGCGAGCGTTATCCTGGTGTTTTTGCTCGGCGCGATGACGGGCGCTCTGGTGACCCATACTATTTACAGGCAAAAAATGGAAAACATAATCAAAGATGAACCAAGGACAATAAGGGAGGTCATTGTCCAGAGGCTGGACCGAAAGCTTAGCCTCGACCCGGCTCAATTAGAACAGGTGCGCGCGATCGTAAGGGAGACACACTCTGAGATGAAGAACGTGCGCAAACAGATCAGGCCCCAGATAGATGAGATACTGACGCGTTCTCAGGCCAAAGTTCGTGCCATACTGCGTCCTGACCAGCTTGAGAAGTATGAAAAAATACTCGCTGAACGAAAGAAGAGACGTGAGACTGAGGAAAATAATAAATAGGCAGCAGAGGTTTTTTGTTAAAAAAAAGTTAAGAAATTGACGGAAATGTACGATAATGGCATTAAGGATTGTGAGTCGCTCGAAAAACGGCGGCAGTTGACAAAAAGAAAGGGGGTTGAGATGTATTATTCACGAGACAGGATTTTGTTGTGCAACGTCTGTAAGCGGGAATACACTTCCTTTCACTTTGAAGCCAGACCTGGGCACAAGGTGTACGTCTGCAAGGACTGCCTCGACTCGGCAATGTCCAATTTTATCTGGATATGCCTCAACTGCGGGAACTCCTATCACAGGCCCAAGGAAGTAGTTATGGGCAGGATCTATGATTACGGCATCAAGGAGGCTTCTTTCCTTTGTGAAAGCCAGATCATCCAGGGGATCGATGCCTGCATGCAGTGTAATCCTGAGCTAATAGCAGAATATTCGGGCAAGTTGAGGGATTGTGCGTTATTACCCTCGAAATAATTAATTTCCAAAAATCCTGAAGGACGCTCATTCGCATCCGCACCGGCGAATACAAGATATTCGGCTTTCTTTCCCACAGGTTCCTATCCTTTACCCCGTTAGAATGTCGATGGCCTTCTAACGGGGTTTACAAAGAGTTCCCTTTTATTTATCATTGTACATATGCGAAAAGGACGACCCACGTGAAGACCCTCCGGCTTGCCCTTGCCCAGATCAATCCCACGGTCGGAGACCTTGCCGGCAATTCAAAAAAAATCCTTGAATATGTGAAAAAGGCGAAACGTAAAAAAGCGGATATCGTTGTCTTTCCCGAGCTTGCAGTTACAGGGTACCCGCCGGAAGACCTCGTGCTCAAGCCGCAGTTTATATCTGATAATATCGCTGCAGTAAAGAAGATCAGCCGCGGGATATCCGGGATAGTCGCGGTGACCGGGTTTGTCGACCGGGGGAAGGGCGGAGATATTTACAATGCAGCGGCCCTTATCGCGGAAGGACGTATCGCAGATGTCTACCACAAGATACTGCTTCCGAACTACGGGGTCTTCGACGAGTTCAGATATTTCAGGCCCGGCCGGAGGTCGCCGGTTTACCAGCTCGGCAGGGCAAAGGTCGGGATCAATATATGCGAGGACATTTGGCACAGTCAGGGGCCCGCCTGTGCGCAGTCCCTTGCGGGGGCCGAGCTTATTTTGAATATAAACGCTTCGCCGTACGAGCGGGGGAAACCCGAGACCCGTGAGAAGATCCTTTATAAGAGGTCGACAGAAAACTCCCTGATGATAGCATATGTGAATACCGTCGGCGGCCAGGATGAGTTGGTATTCGACGGGCTCAGCATGGTCTTTGACCACAGGGGCCGCAAGATCGCCGCGGGAAAGCAGTTCGTGGAGGAGATGATGGTTGTCGACTTGGACCTGGGGGAGACAAGAAAATTCAGAAGAGAAAAGGCATCAAAAGAGGGGCGTGTGTCACGGGCCTTGACCTGCCCCGCGAAAAAAGTGCGGATACCTTCGCCTGAATTCTCCTGCCGTAGGCCCGCGCCCTGTTCGGTGGAACCCCGTCTGGCAAAGGATGAGGAGATTTACAGGGCCCTCGTGCTCGGTACTTCAGACTACGTAAGAAAGAACGGATTTAAGTGGGTCGTTATAGGCCTCAGCGGCGGGATCGACTCTTCTCTTGTTGCAGCGATAGCAGCCGATGCAATCGGGAAAGAAAATGTGACCGGCCTTTTTATGCCTTCGCAGTTCACTTCACGTGAAAGCAGGGAAGACGCGTATGGACTTGCAAAGGGTCTGGGCATCGGGATAAGGGAAATATCCATCAGCCGCGTCCTGGAGGGATATCTGAAGGAACTCAACCCCCATTTCAAGGGAAGAGAGAGGGACATCACTGAGGAAAACCTCCAGGCCAGGATAAGAGGGAACCTCCTTATGGCCTTTTCTAACAAATTCGGCTGGCTCGTCCTCACGACGGGGAACAAGTCGGAGATGAGTGTGGGGTACGCCACTCTCTATGGCGACATGGCAGGCGGTTTTGCGGTTATAAAAGACGTGCCGAAGACTCTCGTGTACGACCTCTGCAGGTGGAGAAATTCAGCCCGTGAGGCGCCGGTGATACCAGCCAGGGTCTTATTGAAGGAGCCGACGGCGGAACTGAGGCCGGGACAGAAAGATACCGATACGCTTCCGCCCTATGAGGTCCTCGATCCTGTGCTTAAGGCCTATGTAGAGGATGAATTGAGTTTCGAGGAGATCCTGAAGCTGGGCTGCGATAATGAAAGTGCGCGCAAGGTCATCCGCATGGTGGATAAGAGCGAATATAAGCGTAGACAGTCACCTCCGGGCATAAAGATCACCGCCAGGGCGTTCGGCAGGGACAGGCGCTTTCCTATAACAAACAAGTACAGGAGTTACTGATGGAAGAGCTGAGGGTTTGTCAGAGCTGTGATTACCAGAAGGGTTTCCATCTCTATTTCAAGAAGGTCAGGGGACGGATCAGGATATGTCTTATCTGTCCGAAATGCGGGCAGTCATATGATGTGGGTTGGTCGACCTCGACCATCAAGTCATTTAAGACAAAACAGGGGATAATCTACTGATGAGGCCGGCGCATATACTCCTGACGGCGACCCTGCTGCTCTTCTCTGCGTTCCCCGCATTTCCCTCGGCGAAAGAGGACTTTCCCATTAAAAAACAGCCTGAGCTCCAGCAGATCAAACCGAAAAAACCCGTCAAGATCAAGCTGAAGAGGACCGCCAAAGACGAATACAGCTGGGAGCTCAGCGGCGACGACGTCGAAGAGATCGTCAGGACCGACCACCGGCTGAGAAAGCTGCTGAATGTCAAATAATCCGTCCCGCATTCTCAAATAGACATGGCCAAAGGCACGCTGTACATTGTATCCACGCCCATAGGCAACCTGGAGGACATCACCCTTAGGGCAATTCGCATCCTCAAAGAGGTCGACGTGATCGCTGCGGAAGATACGAGACACACACTTAAACTTCTGAACTATTACGGAATATCAAAGCCCCTGATCAGCTATTGGGGGGAAAAGGAAAGGGCGAAGGCTGAAGAGGTAATGGGGAGACTCAGTACGGGGAATTCAGTCGCGCTCGTATCCGACGCGGGGACGCCCGGCATCTCCGACCCGGGGAGTGTGCTGATAAAGAGGGCCATCGAGGAGGATATTCAGGTAGTGCCCGTGCCCGGGCCGACCGCCCTGATCGCAGCGCTTACCATATCAGGGTTTTCAACCGAGGAGTTTGTCTTTTGCGGGTTTCTGCCTGCGAAGCAGTCCCAAAGAAGGAAATTTCTGGAAGAGTTGAGCCTCGAACGAAGAACCGTCGTAATTTATGAGTCGCCGCACAGGGTCCTTGAGTCCATGGCTGAAATAGCGGATATTTTCGGCGAAAGGAGCATGGTCCTGGCGAAGGAGATCACGAAACTTCATGAGGAGGTCTTAAGAGGAACCGTGTCCGGGGTATTCGCGAGCCTCGGGGAGTCAAAGATCGTAGGTGAATATGTCCTGGTCATCGAAGGCAACCCGGGGGTGGAAAGCGGACATCGGGAGGAAGACGCGATAAGGGAGATCAGGTCGCTTATGAGAAAGGGCCTGGGCAGAAAAGATGCGGTCAAACGAGTTGCCGAGCAGTATGGACTGAGCAGGAAAGAACTCTACGACCGGAGTCTGGAAGGGGATTGACATTATGCTCCTCCACCAACATTTTGTCCGCATCGCAAAGAGATTCGGCGGTAAGCCCGCTTTTATAGACCGGAGCGCAGACAGGCGCGTCACGTATTCAAAGGCCCTCATCACTTCTCTCATCCTCGCCGAGAAATTCAGGAGATATGAAAAGAGACACGTGGGCATTATGATCCCGACTTCGGCCGGCTGTTCACTTTCGGTCCTCGGCGTGCTGATGAGCGGGAGGACGCCTGTCATGATCAATTATTCAACGGGTGCGGAACGGAACGCCCGGTACGCCCAGAAGAAGTGCGGGTTCAAAACTATCGTCACGTCAAAGGCACTGCTTGAGAAGATCGGTTGCCGTGCAGTCGACGGGATGGTCTTTCTTGAAGACATCATGGCAGGGGTGTCGATTACAGACAAATTGAGGGCTTGCCTTATCGCTAAACTTCCGGTCCCGCATATCCTCAAAAGGATTCACGCAGGAGATGAAGATGACGACATTGTCATCCTCTTTACGAGCGGGAGCGAAAAAGACCCGAAGGCGGTCGAGCTTACGCACAGGAATATCGCTTCGAATATCCGAAGTTTCAGCAAGGTCGTGACGCTTTCCCATGAAGACCGGATGCTCGCCAATCTCCCTTTCTTCCATGTGTTCGGCCTGACTATCAACATGTGGACGCCCTTGTTCCACGGGATGACGGTTATCACCTATGCCGACCCGCTCGATTACCGGGTGATCTGCGATATTACAAGGGAAGAAAAACCTTCGATAATGGTCGGCACCCCGAGTTTCTTATGGGGGTACCTTCGCAGGTCCGAAAAAGGTGATTTCAAGAGTCTGCGCCTTGTCATCAGCGGTGCGGACAAGTGTCCGGAAGCGCTCAGGGAAGGATTTTACAGGGAACACGGCATAACACTTCATGAAGGTTACGGGGCGACCGAGACGTCTCCGGTGATCTCGACCAACACCCCTGACTGCAACAGGCAGGGCAGCATCGGCAAAGTACTGCCGGGCGTGCAGGTGAGGATCGAAAACTATGAGACCGGCGGGGACTGTCTTCCCGGGGAATCGGGGCGGATCATGGTAAAGGGCGACATTGTGATGAAGGGTTACTTCAATGACTTCGAAGAGACCTCAATGCGCATCCGTCACGGATGGTACGACACCGGAGACATGGGGTTTGTCGACGAGGACGGGTTCCTCTGGCATGCGGGAAGGCTCAGGAGGTTCATAAAGATCGGCGGGGAGATGGTCTCCCTCGTCAACGTGGAAAACGTGTTGGAAAGATTCCTTCCGGAAAACGTGTCCTGCTGCGTGGTCGAGGTCCCGGACCCGGGCAAAGGTGCGAAGGTTGTTGCGGCCGTGACGAAGCCGATCGACGGGAAGAAGATAGTGAAGCAGATGGCCGGACATCTTCCGAATATCGCCCTCCCGAGGCAGATGGTGGTCATAGAAGAGCTCCCTAAGATGGGAAGTGGAAAGATAGATTTCAGGGCCGTGACGGAAATGGTGAACGAACGGCTGCGGAAAAAGTGTCCCTAATTCATGTATCATTTTGATAAGAGAATATATCTGAGGATTGTTTTTTAAGGAGCGGACATGTCAAAAGTCTATTTTGCATCTGCACGGGTTAGGAAATGGAGATATGAAGAGAGCATGCCGGGAAAACTCGAGTCGCTCCTGAAGGAGATCGGGCTGATGAATTACTTCAGCCCCGAAGAGTGGGTGGCGGTGAAGACCCATTTCGGTTCCGAGGGGGCGCACAGGACCGTGAGGCCGGTTTTCCTCGGAAAGGTCGTCGAAGCGCTGAAGAGAATTGGGGCAAAACCCTTTGTGACGGACACCGTGAGGATCAAGGGCCTTGATTATCTGGAAGTCGCCAACCGAAACGGGATAAACCATCTTTCTGTGGGAGCACCTGTAGTCATCGCAGACGGGCTTTACGGAAACGATAACGTGATCGTGAAGGCCGGCGAACTGCTCGGCGAGGTGGCGGTGGCGTCTCTCATCCATGACGTTCCGGCAATGGTCGTATGCTCGCACGTCAAAGGCCATATCAACGCGGGATACGCCGGTGCGATCAAAAACCTTGCGATGGGAGGGGTGAGCGCCTCCCACCGCACCTGCGGGTGGAAATGCGGAAGGGGCGCGATGCATACGATCGGGGAAGGAGACTTAGTCTGGGACGCGGAAAAATGTGAACTCTGCTACCAATGCAGGGACATCTGTCCCATGGACTCTATACAGTTCAAAGAAGACGAGCTCGTGTGGGAAGGCGACAATTGCTGGAGGTGCGGCAGGTGCGAAAGGGTATGCCAGGCCGAAGCGCTCACCATGCCCGGTGATAATGATAGGTTTATGAAGTCTCTTGCGGAATCCGCCGCAGCGGTGCTGGGGACATTTGAGCCGAATAAGGTGATCTTTGCGAACTTTTTGACGGAGATCCAGCCTGAATGCGACTGCATGCCCGCAGCAGACGTCCCCGTGATACAGGATGCGGGGATACTTCTTTCCGACGACCTCGTGGCGATAGAACAGGCGAGCATCGATATCCTCCTCAATTCTGAGCCGTTGCCCGGTTCCCTTGCTTTTGACAGACAGGCAACCGCCGGCGAGGACGTCCTGCTGAAACTTCACGACAAACCCTATCTGCTTCAGGTGGAAGAGGCCGCGAGACTCGGGCTGGGTGACAGGAAATATGAGCTGAAAGAGATTGGTTAAAAAAAAGTGCTGCTGCCCGTGGGATGTGGGCAGCAGCTTAGGGGAGGTAACGAGGCGCTTAATGGTTATATAAAACCAAACTCTGGGGGCAAAGTCAAGTAAAAAAAACAGGTAGCCTATTAATTCTAACTTTAGAAACTTTTTGCCTTTTTTTGTTTCGGCAAGTGTCAGGCCTTTCCCTTTCGGCGTTGTAATTTGGCATGATATTGATTATGCTACTTTTATGTTCGACGTGAGGCAGGTTGCGATTTTCAACACCTTGAGTGCGCAGGAGGCCAAGGAGATATCGCCCTATTTTCTGCAGGGTAAGTTCCGGAAAAAAGCGGCCATCTTCTCAGAAGGCGACCCCTCTGAATGGTTTTACATCGTCGAGAAGGGGAAGGTCAAGATCACCAAACTATCGCATGAGGGCAAGGAGATCATCCTGGAAATCATATCTCCCCTGGATTTTTTCGGGGGCATCGCGGTATTAAGAGGTTTCCCGTACCCGGCTAACGCGGTGGCGATGGAGGACACAGAGGTGTTGAAGATATCGCGGAAGAACCTGATGGGCGTCATCGACAGGTTCCCAAACCTCATGTACTGCATGGCGACGAACATCGGCGACAGGGTAAAAGGATCTCATGAAACGCTCAAGAGCATCGCGCTGGAAAAGGTCGAATCCAGGATCGCCTCGCTTCTCATTAAATTGTCCGATAAGGCCGGGGAAAAAACCCCGGAAGGCGTGGCGATCAATATGAAGCTTACGAAACAGGACATAGCCGAGATGGTCGGGACGACCGTCGAGACATCGATACGGACCATGAGCAAGCTGTCGAAGGCGGGACTGGTGAGTTCGAAGGCGGGCAAGATCGTTATCAGAGACCTTGAAAGACTCAAATCCCTGACTTAGCAGGGCGGCATCGTCGGTCCCATTGGAGTATAGGTTCGTTAACCAAGCACTTTTCCTGCACCACGCCACAGGTCAATGATTTTCGATTAAACAGCCTTTCAGACTTAATGATTGACAAGGGAAGTTTTTATATGATAATTATGATAATTAGTCTTATAAAGGAATGGTCTTTTAAGGAGGAAGAAATGATTTTGTTCAATTTTCAGGGGGTCACCAGCCAGGTGAAAGAGATGATGAGAGTGATGCTGAGAAAAACCCCTTATTATTTTATTGCGATGACATTTTTGCTGTCCTCTTCCATAATGCTCGGTTCAACCGCGCCGGCTTATTCAGCGGACAATCCAACTGACTTGTATAACAAGGCAATCGGATTAAGCCAAGCCGGCAAATATGAAGAGGCTATAAAGGCTTTAGATAAGGCTATAAGCCTTGGCTTGACGCGGGAAGATGAGGCTATGGCGTGGAATATGAAAGGGTTAAGCCTGGGAAAGTTGGGCCGGCATAAAGAAGCGATAAAGGCTTACGACAAGGCGATAAGCCTCGGCCCCAGGAAGGATTTAGAGGCCTATGCATGGTATTCGAAGGGGTCGAGCCTCGGAAGTTTAGGGCGAAATGAAGAGGCGATAAAGGCTTTCGACAAGGCGATAGGCCTTGGTTTGAAGAAAAGGGACGAGGCCTATGCGTGGTACTTTGAGGCATTCACCCTTGGAACTTTAGGCCGGAATGAAGAGGCGATAAAGGCTTTCGATAAGGCGATAACCCTTGGTCTGAAAAAGGAATATGAGGCCTATGCGTGGTATGGGAAGGGGTCGGGCCTTGGAAGTTTAGGACGAAATGAAGAGGCGATAAAGGCTTTCGATAAGGCGGTAAGCCTTGGCCTGAAGAAGGAAGACGAGGCGTATGCGTGGTATTCGAAGGGGTCGATCCTTCGGACTTTAAGCAGGCATGAAGAGGCGATAAAGGCTTTCGACAAGGCGATAAGCCTTGGTCTGAGCGACAGAGATGAGACGTATGCGTGGTATTATAAAGGCCGAAGCCTTCAAGTGTTAGGACGAGATGAAGAGGCGAAGAAGGCTATCGATAAGGCAATAAGCCTTGACGTAGAGCCCATTAAATAGTGCCTCTAAGCAGAGCTTTCGGGCAAAAATAACAAAGAGGAGGCTCTCTTTATAGCTTTCCCTCTTGCATCAGCCTCAGCAGCGCCTTTGCATATCTGGACGAAAATGAATATACGTTCGTTTCTATGCTTTTATTGAAGAACTCCCTGGCCCCCTTTATATCCTTTTCCATAAGTTTCTTTTCACCGATGGAATAATATGCATCACAAAGTCTGTGTTGCACTACTTTTTCATCCTTGCCATTTCGCGCCTCGTCAAGCAATTTAGTATCCGTCAAGTCCCCCATCCCCAAGTAATATTTTGAAACGTTCCGCCACCATTTTTCGTCGTCAGACGATGCATCGTGAGATAATACATAGCTCCGGAGTTCTGTGAGGACTTTGTCGTATTCGTCTTTAGAAAGCTTCCCCGAGGAATTCAAAAGACGCACATAAATAAGATCTAATTTCAGATCGGGGTGCACCTTCATAAATATTTCTATCAATTTCCTATAGTCCCGGACACTATCTCCGAATGCCCCCCTTTCATAGTAAGCTGCCGAGCGTAACCAATAGCCTTGGGCCTTCTCAGGATCCAACCTAATGATGTTGCTGTAATCCGCGTTGGCCTCATCATATTGTCCCTTATCACGATAGAGACGTGCACGATTAAGATAATTATATTCTCCGGGAGCAACCGCAATAGCTTTACTCCAGTCACTAATAGCTTTATCATATTTCTTAGTGCTCTCATAAGCGGATGCCCGTGCTTGGTAAATACGCTCATTTTTGGGATCCAGCTCAATTGCTGAAGTGTAATCCGCAATGGCTTTGTCATATTGCCCTTTCTTAGAATAGGCGAAACCGCGATTGTAGTAAGTTAAATAATTCAGCCCGTTTCGTGAGCTAATCTTGGCGGTGCATGCATCAATTGCTTTATCATATTCTCCTTTGTTCAAATATTCTTGACACCAATCAGTTCCATAGCTCAGAGAAGCTATAGAGAGAATCAGCAAGACCATGGAAGCGACGAATCTTGATTTCATTGGACTCCCTTTATAGAAGATTTACCCCGTTAGAAAGACGAAGGTCTTCTAACGGGGTTTATTGAAACAATAATATCAAACATAAAGCTTGAAAACAAGGTGGTTGACTCCAGCTCTTTTTCGTGAGCAAAAGGGATCGGTCTTAGTCAGCGTATAATCAATGCGCCACCTTTGGCAGAAGCGTTGCCAGCATATTGTAAAGGAACAGCACGATCGAGAAGACCTCGACTGCTGCGAAGGCTACGGACAACATCTTGTAGGTTTGAGACGGGTTGTAGACCCCCATTGCGTAGAAAAGAAGCATTCCGATAAGCCCTATGTTGGCGGTCCAGAACTGCAGTTCCCCCATTTTTGGATGCTTGAGCGGCCTGCCTGAAAACCTCGGCAGTACGTGATACCCGACACCGTATATCATCATCGATACCCAGCCGAGCAGATTCAGATGTGAGTGCACAAACTTCAAGGAGAGCAGCGATTCGTTCCATAACATACACACTCCAAGGACGGATGCGGCGCCAAGATAGACGATGCTCACGATGATAAAGTTTCTTACAAAGCGGTCCATGATTCCTCCTCAATTGGTCTTTGATTGTTGGTTAGAGTATACCGCGACGAGTAGGGCTGTTCTATGACAGCGGTCATACACGGTTTTCCGCCGGTATCCTGTCAGTATGACCTACGTCATAAACTTTTATTTTTTCCCGGCCTATACTTTTATTAAGAACAATAAAACCGGGAGGACGATATGAACGCAACAAAAAAACTTATTACGAAGGACTCAGTTATCGGGGACGTGATCAGGGAAAACCCTGGGGCCAGGGAAGTGATACAGAAATATTTCGGGGGCGGATGCTTCACATGCCCGGGTATCAATATGGAATCTATCTCCTTCGGTTCCATGATGCATAACCTCGATCCTGAAAAGATCGTCAAAGAGATAAATGAGCTGCCGGATTCACCCGGCTCGCCGGAATAAGGAGGAAGAACGACATGTCGGCAAAATGCTTTGTATGCG
>JBIOIY010000056.1:0-19468 GCA_044450345.1 Thermodesulfovibrionales bacterium
ACGGAGACCTCCACAGAAACTGGAGAACGTGGGACCGGGGCAGGCACTGGAACAGATATGACTGGTATAAACATGAGTACAGAGAGCACGGGAGGCGGGATCATGACCGTGGACGAGATTTGCATGATGGCGGCCACGGGCATGGCGGTCGAGGGCTGCATGATGGCCGCGGAGAACGAGATGGCGGTCACGAGTTGCATGACGGCCGCGGAGGGCGAGATGGTCACAAGCCGGGAGACAGGGACGGCAAGAAGTACGATGGCGGAGGTATGAAGCATAATGGCGGTGGCATGAAGAAGTCCGGAGATGCCGGCGGAAAGAAGTACGGTGGCGGAGGTCAACCAGGGCATCCGGACAAAAGTGATAGGGATCGATAGATTAGAAAAACAACTTCAATTGAAAGAGTGTTACTTACTGGAATCCAATCAAAAGGGGCTATCGCGTATAGCCCCTTTTAAGTTTTTAATAACAAGATCACTGTTTCCTCGCCCCGCTCACCGAAAGACAACACCGATGAGGAGATATCAGCTGTCGCCCTTATTTACTTAATACCGTTAATACCGTCCTCCCCCCTCCCTGTGCTCTTCGCGTCTCTCTCCTCTGCCTTCTCTTCCTTCTTCCCGCCGTTCATGGCGTAACCCTTCCCTCCACCGTTCGTTTCTCTCCCAGTACTTGTCCTTCTCCCATCTCCTCCAGTTCCTGTTAAAATCTCCATAGGGTATCCGCTCGTGTCCGGCATACACATGCCGATAGTCCGGCGGCAGCTCTATCAGGACGCTGGGAACTCTCCCAGGAGCAAGATAAGCCCACGGGCCGTTATAACCCCTGGCACGGTACCAGCGGCCTTCATAGGGGCGGTACCAGAAGCCGTGATAAAAGACAATGTCCACATCCGCTTCAGGAGCATAGTAAACGTATGTCCCGGGGATTACCACCAACGGAGGCGGTGCGGAAAACCTGAAGACAGGGATATTGATCCCTATGCCCACACTTACCCCGGCGTCACCCCTGGCAGAAAATGCCGTTACAAAAAGAAGCGATAAGGCAACTGCTAAAAAAACCAACCTTCCTCTTTTCATGTCACTGTCCTCCTTCTTTAAGATAGATCAGTATGGAAGATCAATTTGAAGGAAATGTGAAGGACTTCACAATGTGAGGCCTTCAATATGAAGGACTTCATGCAAAGGCCTTCAATATGAAGGTTATCAACATCTGTTTTCCGGTACGACCCAAATGTGACATAGAGCGAGCTGGGGTGACGCCTTGGGGGAGAAGGCGCAATTATTTCTGTCTTTCGTCTTTTAACTGCCGAAACAGCCTTAATTGCGACTTTCTTCTATAGTTAAGACTTTGCGATTATTCCGGCATTGTTCCATTGTATGAATATGAGGTGTGTTTTCATGTGAATTAAGTAGGGAAAGAGGTGGAGCAGAAATGAAAAGCTTAGTCATTCTGGCAACAATTATGATAGCTTTGGTTATGATGCCGGTCATGGCGGTTGCCCAGCCTACTCAGCCCGGAACGGCCACTCCCCCGCTTTCACAGCCCCTGGTAAGGGAAGGCACTTTTGCAACCAAGCTTGCCGATGCCCTGAAGGTGGGGCCGGCCACAAACGAGGCTGAGGCCGAGCGTTCGTTAAGCGCGGTCGGTATAGCCCCGAAGAACGGCTGGATCGCTGATTACCCGGTGACGCCGGATATCGCTGGTGAATTGCAGACTTCTATCGCCGATGCTGCAGTTGCAGGCAGAATATCATTAAAAAAGGATGCTGCAACGAAGACTTTCCAGGATGTGATGACCTCGTACAATCTGTCTGCAGCGCCGGGAATTTCAGACCTTGCTGCAAACGAGGCGTCTGCCCCGGCATATCCCGAATCTGAAGTCATAAACAACTACTACTACGAAGAGGGGCCTCCTGTGGTTACCTATTATGCCCCGCCGCCGGATTATGCATACCTGTATAGCTGGGTACCTTATCCGTTTTGGGGGTGGGATTTCTGGTTCCCGGGCTTCTTTGTGTTGGGGGACTTTGATATAGGGTTCCGCGGGCACCATGGGCATGGGGATCATCACGGACATGGAGACAGGGAGTTTATCAGCAACCACTTCCGTGACCCCTCAACCGGCAGGATGTCGCGTATCGACCCCGCAAATAGGGCCCACGGCGGGACTTTTGCGGACAGGGGAGGCACTAGAGGATGGACGAGTCCTTCTGCTAGGAGCAGTGCACAATCTATTGTGACAAACAGCAGGACCTTTGCATCGGCAAGGGTGAACTCTGCAAATGGGATTGCCCGTCCTACTTCCCTTAGCATGGCTTCTGTTTCAACTGCCGGCAAAAGGGCAGCAACCGGGGCAAGGACGTATGGGGGTTCAAACCTCAACAGCGCCAGGTCTTTTTCCGGACAGAGCAGGACTTTCAGCAGGCCTGCATACAGGACACAAGGTAATTTCACCCCGTCCATGGGAGGCAGGTCCTTTGTTTCGCCTTCCGGCGGGTCGAGATCGTTCAGCGCTCCTTCCGCCGGAGGGAGGTCAGGCGGCGCCTTTGGCGGGATGAGGGGCTCCTTTAGCGCCGGTGGAAGAGGTGGAGGTTCCTTTGGCCGCTCGAGGCGTTAACCTCTGCGGTAACGGAAAGAGGTGGAGTGAAGATGAAGGGCTTATTGATCATCACGCTATTGATCATGGCGGTCTTTGTAACGATGCCGATCGTGGTAAATGCGGCCCCCCCGCTTTCACAATCTCTGGTGAGGGAAGGCACATTGGCAACCAGACTTGCCGATGTCCTGAAGCTTGGACCGGTCGGGGGCGAGGCGGAGGCGGAGAGTGCGCTAAGCGCGGCCGGCATAGCCCCGAGGAACGGCTGGATCGCCGATTATCCGGTTACACCGGACATTGCCGGTGAACTTGAGGCTTCTGTCGGCGATGCTGCAGGGACAGGCATTTTATCTATTACGAAGGATGCTGCCTTAAAGACATTCCGGGACGTGATGTCGGAGTATAATCTGCCCGTGGCAGCGGAAGGCGAGGTCCGAAGCGCAGAGGCATCACCCCCTGATTATCCTGATGCCGAGGCCTTGGATAATTACTATGACAGCGAGGGGCCTCCGGTAGTCACCTACTATGCCCCTCCTTCTGATTACGCGTATATGTACGATTGGGTTGCTTCCCCGTTCTGGTGGTCGGGGGTTTGGTTCTCGGGTTTCCTTATCCTGACAGACTTTGACGTGAGGGTGCACAGCCATGGACATAAGCGCGGGGATGGGCACGACGAGTTTATCAGCAACCATTTCCGCGATGGGACCGGCAGGACAGCCAGGATAGATCCCACTGACAGGACCGCTGCAGCGGTGGGGATGCAGAGAGCACCTGCTCTCAGCACGCATACGCGCAGTACAAGCACATCCGGAAGCACGTGCAGTTCATGCCACTATAGCGCACCTTCCGGCGGGGGCAGGTCATCGGGTTTCTCAGGCTGGGGCAACAGGGGTTCTCACGGAGGTTCATCCGGAAGGAGCTGGAATAGGTAACCCTGTTTAATCGTCAGCAGGATAGCCCGTTTTTTGAGGCGCACCATGGTCTTCTTCGCAGGCGGAACCGTTGCCGTCCCACATGAGGACGCAGTCCCTTCCTTTCATCTTTGCCTTGTACAGCGCCCTGTCAGCGCATCTGATAAGATGGTCCTTCAGTCCGCCGCAGTCCGGGAACATCGAGATTCCCGCACTTATCGTAATCTGCTTTGCCGGGAACCTCTTCCATGCCAGCTGTATCTGGTCCCTGATGTTCTTCATTATCCTCTCCGCCACCCCTAGTGCCTCTGCCTTCGATGTCTGCGGCATCAGGATTACGAATTCGTCCCCCCCGAACCTTACGAGTATGTCGTTAGCCCTCACCGCGGCAGACATGATCGAGGCGACCTCCTTCAGGATATAATCCCCGGCCAGATGGCCCTCGGCGTCATTGAAGAGCTTGAAGATGTCGATGTCCATTATCACGAGGGACATAGGGAGAGCGTACCGCCTTGCCCGCCGGGATTCTTCATCGAGGCGGATATTGAAGTATCGCCTGTTAAAAAGACCGGTGAGCGGATCAGTTATGGAAAGCTCCCTCATCTGTTCCGACCTCTCGTGATAGTCGCAGAGCCTCAGGAGGACGGATGCCTGAGAAACAAAGCCGGCAAGGGTACTGATGTCCTTTTCCGAAAAAGGCTCGCCAGAGTACTTGTCCGAGAGGTTCAGGACCCCTATCGTCTCATCCGCCACCTTCAGCGGTAAGCTGATCGATGAGGGCGTCCTATAATGGGATTTAACTGCAGACGTATACTCCAAGATCACCTCTTCGCGGTCGGTGAGGACCGGCTCTCCCGTTTCATAGACCCTTCCTGCAATGCCCTCACCAGGTCTCACCCTCACGCTTCCCATAAGCCACCGGTTGATGCCTTTCGAGGCAAAGACCCGGAGCGTCTTCTCGTCGTATTCCGGCATCATGAGAGAGCATTTCTCAGCGCCAACGAGCTCAGATGCCTCACTGACGATGCCTTCATAGAGGCGTTCAGGCTCCCTGAAGTGAGAATAGAGGCTGAATATCCTGTTCGAGACCTGTCCCAGCGATACGGCTTTTCTTTCGTAGTCCTCCTTCTGCTGCCTTATGCCGCAGAGGTAAGATGAGAGCATGCAGAGTTCCTGCACCGCATTGAACGCCTCCTTGTCAAGAAGGGTGTTAAAGACGCCGAGGAACCCGAACGAGCCGAACGCGGAAGACAGGGGAAAGAGATACATCGATACGACCTCTTCCGGAAAGCCGCTGTACCAAAGCTCGTGCCCGTCAAGGACTGCGGCGGGTCTGCCGGACGCCGACGCCTGGGAAAAGAATTGGTTATCTTTTGAAAGGTCGATCTGCTGAATCAGGCCGCTCTGCCTGCCGGCCGCAACTTCGGGGATAAAGGATTCGTTTCCCTTCGAAAAGACCGCGGCTGTATCCACATTGAACAGGAAAATGACCGCGTCGACGATTGTCCGGTAAATGTCCTTTATCAGGGTGTCCGAGTTCATGTTCGCCATGAGACTCACAATCGTCCTTGAGCATCTCCATTTCCTGCTCAGCTCGTCTTTCTCATGGCCCGATGAGATCAGATTCTCTATAAGAGAATGGATACTTTGCAGCCTGCCTGTCATCTGCTCGGAAGGGATGACCGTGATCTCCTTCAGCCAGCCTTCCATTCCCTTCCTCTCAAGGCCGAACTTGCCGGCGCTTCGCACATAAAACATCTTGAAATCCTCGGCAGACGCATAAAACGCCTCCGCAGTTGCCACCAGTCTCAGGTCTTTGTAATTAATCGGCAGAACAACGAGATGCTGCATTGTATAAGGCTGGATAATAAACGGGTTGCTCCTCTTCAGCGAGAGTCCGAGTTGTTCTTCGATGAAGCTGTCGTATAGTTTCTGTCCGTTCTTGTCCGACTTTAGAAACGACAGGAGTGCGTCCTCCTTAACAGGCGATATGAGCCGGTTCAGTCTGTCGTCATATAACGAGTAGTGAAGCCCCGTAAGCACCGAGAGGGACTCGAATGCCTTTGTCAGGGACTGCACGTCAAGAAAACGGTACCCCATAGCTTGCCCTCCTGCAAGAGCTACACTTGAATAAAATGCATGTAAAAACCCGACTGCCCACACATAAGCAAGCCTCCCGCCGTAGCGGCGCAATAAAAAGAACTCGATTATTCAGTCCGCAGGCCCCCCCGGGTCGCTACTAAAAAGATACACAAAAAATATCTTTTCCTCAACAGAATTCTTGCCTGAGGTGATACGGATGCAGGCCGACGTGCCGGCGCGGCCGCGCAAAGCCGATCTCATTGCCTTGACGACGCCTTGAAACCCGCTAATATGTAATTATGACAAAGAGGCGCCGGGATTCTTGCTTTGCCGCCGGACTATCAACTAAGGACACCCAACTATGTGGATAGTCAGGCTTGCGCTGCGGAGGCCTTACACGATTGCAGTCATGGCGCTCCTGATCCTTGTACTCGGGACTCTTTCGGCCACCCGGATGATAAATTGCGCTTGAACCGTCAATGTCTTAGAATAAATGCCATGGAGAATGGCGCCGGCTTCGGAGACAGGATAAGGGATATACAACCCGCGGCCCTTTCGGCGATCGATATCTCTATCCTCCAGGTGAACCTCGGCTACAGATGCAATATGGCCTGCGCACATTGCCACGTCGATGCACGGCCCGACAGGGACCAGATAATGGGGGAGGAGACGATCGAGGCCGTCATTGAAGTCTTGAAGGACAACGATATCAGGACGCTCGATATCACAGGCGGTGCCCCCGAGATGAACCCCCATTTTGCCCATCTCGTCAAAAAGGCCAGAGAGGCGGGACACCGTGTCATTGTCCGCACAAACCTCACCATATTTTTTGAAGAGGGCATGGAACGCCTCCCGGAATTCATGAGTGAGAACTCGGTCAGGGTCATCGCATCCATGCCTTGTTATACAGAGGACAACGTAGACCGCGCAAGAGGGAAAGGGACTTTTAAGAAATGCGCAAAGGCCCTCGCCATGCTGAACAGCTTCGGATATGGAAACGGTTCTGCTGATAAGGGACTGGACCTCGTATATAACCCCTCAGGTCCATTTTTGGCGCCTCCTCAAAAGGCTTTGGAAGAAGACTACAGAAGAGAGTTGAAGAGGAATTACGGAATAACGTTCGACAGTCTGTATGCGTTTACGAACATGCCGATAGGCAGGTTCAGGGACTTGCTTGTAAAGACCGGCCGCCTGGAAAAGTATAGTGAATACCTCATCTCCGCCTTTAACCCCGAAAACCTCAAGGGCCTTATGTGCAGAAAGCTCCTGAGCATTGGATGGGACGGACGGCTGTACGACTGCGATTTCAACCAGATGCTCAACGTCCCGGTGCATCCGCATTTCCCGCAGCACATTAAGGAATTCGACTACTCACGTCTTAAGAACAGGCCTATCGCAGTCGGCGACCACTGCTACGCCTGCACCGCAGGACAGGGCTCCACCTGAATAGGCGCAATCGCCTGACAGGCAGTTTGCCTGTATCGCGCTTAGAGTAATTTATATCTATACACTTCGCGGTGCATGCTGCGGGCCTCTTAACACCAATAATTCACACGCAGCACGAGGAGACCATCTTCTCTCTCATTCTCGTCCCGATGAATCGGGGCTCCGAGGCAATTTCTCCAAAAATATTCTGTTTGTTGGAGAAATTAAAACCGTTCCAAGATAGTCACCTCCTGCTTCTGCGCCATGACAAGCAGGAAGTTTTATGAATAATTTGGACTCAGGATTGAGAGGGAACTGTCTTAGAGCGGCTTCAATTTCTCGTATTGCCCGACGCAGGAGGGGGAGAAATTGCCTCGGAGGTCGCCGCGGCGACCGAGAATGAGCGAAAAGATGGTTTCCTCTCAATCCTTTCCTGGAAATGATAGCCGAATTTGCTATAATGGTGAGATCCGTTTTTCAACAACGAACTTAAGGAGTCTTGTGAAATGGGGAATGAAGACCTCTCGAAACTGAAGATAGACAAGTCCGAGGCCGTTGTAGGGCCTAAGAAACAGAAGAAACTCTTCCGTGCGGTCGCTGCCCTGGCGGTCTTCCTCCTTTTGGTCGTCCTTTATATAAACGGCGTATTCACCCCTGCCGTGAAGGTTGAGACCGCATCCGTAACGCAGACATATCCTTCCCAGGCCTTCACCCTCCTGAACGCAAGCGGCTACGTGGTTGCCCAGCGCAAGGCGGCCATAGCATCGAAGGCAACCGGCCGGCTGGTCTCGCTTTCAGTGGAAGAAGGCAGCAGGGTAAAAAAGGGCGATATAGTCGCCAGGCTCGAAAGCGAAGACGTGATCGCCTTGAAGGAACAGGCAGCGGAAAATCTGAATGCGGCGAAGGCGGGTCTCGAACAGGCGAAGGCCGAGCTCCATGACGCGACGCTGCAATTCAACAGGAGCAGGGAACTGTTCGGAAAGGGCTTTATCTCCCGGACCGATTTGGATACTGCGGAAGCGCGCTATAAAAAAGCTGTCGCCGGAGTTGCAAGTGCCGAAGCGACTATCAAGGCGAATAAGGCGGCGCTTCAGGGCGCCAACGCCGCGGTAGAGTACACGCTTATCCGTGCACCCTTCGATGCCGTTGTCCTGACAAAGGACGCCGACATCGGAGATATGGTCACCCCGTTCGGGGCGGCCGCAAACGCAAAGGCGGCTGTCGTCACGATCGCAGATATGGGCTCTCTCCAGGTAGAGGTCGATGTCTCCGAGTCTAATATCGAGAAGGTAAAGAAGGAGCAGCCCTGCGAGATACAGCTCGACGCGTTTCCCGAGGCGCGTTTTCGGGGTGCGGTACATATGATCGTGCCAACGGCCGACAGGACTAAGGCGACTGTGCTCGTGAAGGTCGCTTTCCTGGACAAGGACGTCCGCATACTTCCGGAGATGTCGGCGAAGGTGTCTTTCCTCGAAAGGCCGGTTGCAGCGGCCGAAGAAAGCCCCCACACCGCGATAAACCCTTCGGCAATAGTCACGAAGGACGGCAGGAAGTTCGTGTTCCTTATTAAAGACGGGCGTGTCATCGAGGCATCGATAACTACAGGCCGGCAGATTGGAGACATGACAGAGGTCACGGCAGGGCTTAAGACGGGAGACAAGATAGTCCTGAAACCCTCCGGTAAATTAAAGACCGGCTCCAAGATAAAAGTTGCGGAGCAGTAGATGGGCGATTCTAGGCCGATCATCGTCGAGACAAGGAATATCTTTAAGTCCTACAGGCGCGGCAGTCAGATAGTTCCGGTGCTCGAGGACATCACTTTCGACATCATCGAGGGTGAATTTCTCGCGCTGATGGGGCCTTCCGGCTCGGGAAAGAGCACGCTATTAAATCTCATCGCAGGCATCGACAAGGCCGACTCGGGTACCATAAAGGTCGGAGGGATCGACATCACCACCCTTTCAGAAACAGACCTCGCGGGCTGGCGTGCGACGCACGTCGGGTTCATCTTCCAGTTCTATAACCTTATGCCTGTCCTGACTGCGTTCGAAAACGTGGAACTGCCGCTGCTCCTGACAAGGCTTTCGCGCAGGGAAAGAAAAGAGCATGTCGATATGGCGCTCAAGGCCGTGAGTCTCTTGGACAGGATGGACCATTACCCTTCGCAATTGTCAGGAGGCCAGCAGCAGAGGGTCGCCATCGCCCGAGCGTTCGTGACCGACCCGGCGATACTTGTTGCGGACGAGCCGACCGGCGACCTGGACCGGCGTTCGGCAGAGGAGACACTGGACCTTATGGAGCGCCTCGTCGACGAATTCGGCAAGACGATCATCATGGTCACGCACGACCCCCGCGCAGCAAGCAAGGCACATATCATCAAGCACCTCGAAAAAGGCGTCCTGACAGACAATGGGCCTGCTCAAGCTGCTGTTTAAGAACGCCTTCCGCCACAAGCTCCGTACGTTCCTGACGGTGCTCGGCATCACGATCGCCATCCTCTCCTTCGGCATGCTTCGCACGATCGTCGGAGCGTGGTATGCCGGGGTCGAGGCTTCTTCCGCCACACGCCTGGTCACGAGGAACTCGGTCTCCCTCGTCTTCTTCCTGCCCATCTCATATAAGGAAAAAATCCGGCAGGTACCCGGGGTGACAGAGGTCGGCTACTCTGACTGGTTCGGGGGGATATACATAGAGGAGAAGAATTTCTTCCCGAACTTCGCTACAGATGCAAAGACGGCCATGGAACTCTTCCCTGAATTCATAGTCCCTGAGGGCCAGAGGAACGCCTTTATGCACGATAGAAAAGGGGCCGTCGTCGGCAGGAAGACCGCGCAGAGGTTCGGCTGGAAGATAGGGGACCTTGTGACACTCAAAGGGACGATCTTTCCCGGGAACTGGGAATTCGTCATCCGGGGGATTTACCGGGGGGCGCAGAAGAGCACTGATGAGACCCAGTTCTTCTTCCACTGGAGCTACCTGAATGAGTCCCTGAAAAAGACGGCGCCGTACCGTGCGGACAAGGTAGGGTGGTTCCTCGTAGGGGTGAAAAGCCCTGATGTGGCGGCCGATGTCGCGGTGGAGATCGACAAGCTCTTCAAAAATTCTCTGGCAGAAACCATAACCGAGACAGAGAAGGCGTTTCAGCTGAGCTTTATATCCATGACAGAGGCGATCGTGGTCGTTATACAACTGGTCTCGATCATCGTAATCATCATTATCATGGCCGTGATGGCCAATACAATGGCGATGACCGTAAGGGAGCGGACCGGAGAATATGCGATCATGAAGACGCTCGGGTTCGGCGGCTGGTATATCGCCGGGCTCATCCTCGGCGAGTCACTGGTGATAGCCGGGGTCGGCTCGGCCCTGGGGATAGGCCTCACCTTCCCTGCGGCAAAGGCGTTCGGCAATTCGTTGAGCCAGTATTTCCCTATCTTTAATGTATCCAGAAGCACCATTTATCTGGAGATGGCTGCCGGCCTCATTGTCGCGGTTGTCGCCGCCGTCTTCCCGATCTGGCGCGCCATCCGGCTGCGGATCGCCGACGGCCTCAGGAGGATAGGATAAATGGCCATCCCTGTTTCATACAGCTTCAGGAACCTCTGGACAAGAAGGCTCACCACTATACTCACCGCCGGGGGTATGGCGCTCGTGGTCTTCGTCTTCGCATCGGTCCTTATGCTCGCCGAGGGACTCAGGAAGACCCTCATCGAGACGGGATCGTTTGACAATGTGGTCGTCATTCGCAAGGGGTCTCAATCAGAGATGCAGAGCGGCATACCACGTGCACATGCGTCCATTGTAGAGACAGACCCGGGGATAGCGATCGGGCCCGCAGGGAAACCCTTTCTTGCAAAGGAACTGGTGGTTATAATAAACCTTCCCAAGCGCGGAAGCGATAAGCCTTCGAACATCACGATCAGAGGGATAGGCGAATTTTCACTTGTCTTGCGGCCCCAGGTGAAGCTCGTTGACGGACGGATGCCGAAACCCGGATCGGCCGAGGTAATAGCCGGCGAGAGCGTTGCCAAGAGGTTCAGGGGCGCGGGCATCAATGAAAAGATCCGCTTTGCGATGCAGGACTGGATCGTGGTCGGTATATTCGATGCGGGCAAGACAGGATACAGCTCCGAGATCTGGGGCGACGTGGACCAGCTCATGCAGGCGTTCCGGAGGCCTGCATATTCTTCCGTGCTCTTTAAGCTCCGGGACCCTTCTGAGTTTACGAAGGTAAGAGAACGGATCGAACACGATCCCCGCCTCACCCTGGAGGCAAAACGCGAGACAAAATATTACGCGGACCAGTCCGAGATGATGGCGCAGTTTCTCCGCATTCTCGGGATATCGCTTACCGTAATCTTCTCCCTCGGCGCTATGATAGGAGCAATGATAACCATGTACGCAGCGGTTGCAAACCGCACGGCAGAGATCGGTACGCTCCGGGCGCTCGGTTTCCGGAGGAGGAACATCCTCATATCGTTTTTGGTCGAATCGATGCTGCTCGGTCTGAGCGGCGGTCTCATAGGTCTGCTCTTTGCCTCCTGCATGCAGTTCATCACGATCTCGACAGTCAACTGGCAGACTTTTTCCGAACTCGCCTTTTCGTTCACCCTGACCCCTGAGATTACGATAAGCTCTCTGGCCTTCTCTATGATCATGGGGTTCATAGGCGGCGTGCTCCCTGCGCTCAGGGCGTCACGTATGAATATAGTGGACGCGCTGAGGACGAGCTAGTTTCCGGCCTGACAGTTATTTGCAGCAGGGGCACCTCTCGTCTCCGCGCTCAGGCGATCGCCGGCGTATTATTGGATGAGAGTAAATCCAGCAGCTGGAGATGGAACTTCTTTTTGTTCCTTTTCTGTTCGTACATCAACCCATCGGCCTTGGCGATCAGATCGTCGATGGAACACTGACTCCCCGGTTCAAGGCGGGCTATGCCGACGCTTATCGAGAGCGTGTAGCTGCGCTCATATCTGAGATTGTGCAGTTCTATTTTCCTTTGCAGACGGGCGGTGTATACACCGAGTTTATCATGAGACGGTTCGATCAGGAGAACAACGAATTCATCTCCTCCGATGCGGGCTATTATATCTACGTCGCGAAAACATTCCCTGAGGATGGCTGCAGTCTCGATGAGCGCCCGGTCGCCTTCCTGATGTCCGAACGTATCATTGATCTTTTTTAAATCGTCCAGATCCGCGGAAAGCAGCGACATCCCTTTTTTCAGGCGCTGCGATATCTTTAACTGCTGCCCGGCCAGGGCAAAAAAGCCCCGCCTGTTGAAGAGGCCCGTAAGTTCATCCGTATTGGACAGGTTGAGCAGTTTCTCTTCATTCATTTTGAGTTCGCTGATGTCCTTTGAGATCACGGACACCGCCGCTATTTTCCCATCGGTTTCTATTATGGGACTCAATGTGCGAAGAAAATATCTGCCGTCCCTGTGACTTCTGTGCACATGTTGGACGGACTTCCCTGTACGGAATACCTCAATGACCTTCTCGATAAAAAATCGCGTTTCATCGGGGGAATGGGACCTGCCGTATGGCTGTCCCACTATTTGTCCGCTCGTAAGGCCTAACCTTGACTCGTGTTTCTTGTTCATGAAGAGATACCTGTATTTCCTGTCTATGAGATATATGGAGTCATCGGTAGATTCGACGACGAGACGATATTTATCCTCCCCTCCCTTCAGTAACGCGGGGAAGACTTCCGGTGTCTTTATATCGGGAAGGCATTGAGGGGGCCCTGTCCCGTCGTTCGATGGCTGTCTCTTTGTCTTGTCCCCGTCTTTCATAAACAACTCCAACATTAAAATATTGCAAGAAATATGCCCCCAGTCAGGGACGATACGGCAAATCATATCAAAACAGCGGCGAACTGCTGGAAGTCACCGTATCTTATTGATTTCGCCGCCCCAAAAGAGAGTATATGAGACCTTCCCCACTCCTTTAATAAAGGTGTACATCTCCCGCGTTTCCCTCCATTATTTGACATAGTGAAATCATCTTCTCTAATTATGTATTGAAAGTGTCATCCTCCTTCGATAATTGCAATACGTTTTACGATGAATAACAAATTGATTTTTACAAGAATAAATCCCTTTTTTTAGCGGGCGCGATGGTTGGAGGCAGCGGGAAATAGGAAGCGGGAAGTAATCTTAAAGGGGTTCTCTTTTTAGCGGTTACGGTCTGTCCTGGAGTTACCGGGTCAGTCGGCCTTGTCGAGGACCAGGACGAATTCCTGCAGTTTCATCCTGTCCCCCTCAGAAATCTCGACAAACTCTATCCCGATGTCATAGCGCGAATCGCCCTCCTCACCGGTCTTTAAACAGGAGGCGATCCTCCCCACAAACTTTATCTGCGTATCTCCGGAGAGAAGGATTTCCATGGGAATTCTTTCCTCGATTTCGAGCGGACCTTCGCTTGAGATGAGCATGCCTCCGAGGCTGAGCTTAACGACTGCATAACTCTCAGCGACGTCCAGGACCGCTTTCTTCAGGGTCGAGGGGACGAGGAACCTCATGCTGCATCTCATCCCGCCGGCCTTATCCACTTCTTCGCGCAAGAAGTTCGCGTGTACATCGAGGAAATTCGTGAGTTCCCGCATTTTGTCGGTTGACATGGTGACAAATTTTATGCCCGCGGTATAAATCGGTATTACTTCGCCCCGTATGCCCTTTTTCGTCCCGCTCATCCTTGACCAGACAACGGAGCCCTTTAATGAAATGGTCTTATTGCCATCCCCTACATTGAGCGTATATACGCTGCCCATGTTGAGCCGTCTGTCTACCCTGATCGAGATTCCGCCGACGCTGATATCATGGATCTCGACCTCATTGGCGAACATCATTTTGCCGTTGATCCCTAGGATATCGACCGAAAATCTCTTATATCTTCTATTTTCCCGCATCCGGTTTCCCCCTGTCTCCTGCCTGCGTATACCCATCATGCGGGTACGGATAGGCTGGGCGACCCCAATGGCACTTTTTTTATATCATAACGACGAGACGCATAATAATCAAGCGTTCTGAAAAACCACAATCCGCTCTTAGCTCCGGGGGTTCCACCGTCTGCATGCAGCCGTGTTTTGTTGACAGCCGATACATAAGCGGGTACGATTTGTTATCACGAGATGCGGGGTAGGTGGGTAAGGAAAATGTCGATGATGGAAGGCAAAAAGGTGGCGGACAGCAGCGTAATTATCGCGCAGGTGATGATCCCTCAGGACGCGAACCCTGCCGGCAATGTTCACGGCGGGGTCATCATGAAGCTCATCGATACCGCCGCAGCCGTTGCGGCAAGCAGACATGCGAGGTGCAATACTGTAACGGCCTCTATCGACAGGCTCGACTTTCACCACGCGGTATATGTGGGCGACCTTCTTTTCTTCAAGGCCGGCCTGAACATGGTCGGCAGGACTTCGATGGAAGTGGGAGTCAGGGTTGAGGCGGAGAATATCTTCACAGGTGAGATCAGACATACCGCCTCGGCCTATCTCACCTTTGTGGCGCTTGACAAGGAGGGTAGGCCTACCGGGGTGCCTCCGCTTGTTCTCGAAACGGATGAAGAGAAGAGGCGCAACCGTGAGGCGCTCAAAAGAAAAGAGATCCGGCTTGCCGAGAAAAAGCGGGAAGAAAGCTGCCAGCTCGATCGCCGAAGCTGCACGTAGAAGAGTCTTTGCGCGGAAACAGATTCTCAATGTTTCTTGAGCGGCAGGCGGATCGTAAAGGTGCTTCCTTTCCCAGGGGCACTCTCGACAGAGATGGTGCCTCTGTGCTCCTGAACCACTTTCAAAGTGTAGGTGAGGCCGAGGCCAGGACCATATATCTTCGACGTAAAGAGCGGTTCGAAGATGTCCTTTATCTTTTCTCTCGATATCCCTTTCCCGTTATCTGAGACCCCTATCTCGATGCATCCTTCTGTGACGGAACTTGATAGTCTGAGCACCCTCGGCTCCCCGGTCATGGCCTCGATGGCATTCTGTATGAGGTTGGCGATTGCCTGCGTCAGTTGCATGGGATCGGCCTGTATCAGCGGGAGATTATTCGTGAAGTCGGTTTCAACATCTACAGCCTTTTCCTCGAACTCCCGTTCAAACAGCATAAGGGCTTTCATGACGACATCATTGACGTTCGTCTGCTCGAGATACGAGAGGGACATTATCTGTATCCCGATGATTTTTTTTATCATTTTTTCGAGTTTTGAGACGTCTTCCATGATCATTTCCATGTATTTCCTGTTGAGATTACCCTCAGGGAGGTTGTCGTAAACCCTGCGCGCAAAACCTCCTATCGAAACAAGGGGATTTCTTACCTCATGTGCGACCTCGTCCATCATCTGCTCCAGGGCTCCCAGTTTTTCCTCTTCCACCAGTTTTTCGTGTGCCTGCTTTATCTTCAGGAGAGACCTGACGCGTGCGGAAAGCTCCTTGTAATCAAAGGGCTTCGCCAAATAATCATCGGCTCCGGTATCGAGCCCTTTTACCTTGTCCGATATCTCGCTTCTTGCCGTCAACATCAGGACCGGGATATACTTTGTATCGATGTTCGCCTTGAGCCTCTCACAAACCTCGTATCCGTTCAGCTTTGGCATCATGACATCGAGGATAATCAAATCGGGACCGTATGACTCGACGAACGCGAGGCATTCCTCGCCGTCGTAAGCCTCAGAGGTATCATACCCTTCGGCCCTCAGTCTCTTTCTCAGTAGCTCAACCGTATCCACGGTATCGTCGACAATCAAAATCTTATTGAACCTTTCCATCGGCATTCCTTCTCCCTTCCTCATTATCCTTCAGGTAATACCCGATCTGTTCCGGGAGTTCACGAATATCAATAGGTTTCGGTATAAATCCGATACAGCCGGCATTCATTGCCCTCTCCTTATCTCCCTTCATGACATGGGCTGTGAGGGCGACGATTGGTATGTCTCTGTACTCTTCCTGACTTTTCAGTCTTCGTATTACCTCATAGCCGTCCATTTTGGGAAGGGAGATATCCATCAGGATCAGACCGGGTCTTTCATCTTGGGCCTTCCTCAGCGCGTCTTCTCCATCAACGGCCTCGACCATATCGTATCCTCTGTTCTTCAGCACTTTGACCACGAGTTCACGGTTATCCCTATTATCATCAACGACCAGTATCTTTTGGTGTAAACTCTTATTTATTTTCTCCATAGTTCTCTCCGATGCTGCAGAAACATTATGATTTGTCGCATTTGGAGATGGTCTCCTTGATCTCCTTCAAAAGTCCCTCGGTCGTCAACTTGGCTCTGTTTAAGATGCCGCGAATCCTGCCGTTGAGTTCTGAGATCTGTCTTTCGGTCAGGTCTTTATGGGTAACGACTATAAGAGGGATGTTCCTGACCTCATCGTTCGTCTTCATATATTCAATAACATCGGCACCGCTCACTGCCGGCATCGTAAGGTTCAGCACCATCAGGTCGGGCCTTGATTCCTTTATGATATCAATCGCCTCCTGGCTTGTATATGCCTCCATTACCTGATAGCCGGCCTCGTTGAGCATTGTGCCGATCAGTTTTACTGCATCCTGCTCATTATCCACGACCAATATCCTTCTGATTTTCGTCATTTTTTCGAGGTTCTTCAACTTTCTCAAGAGGACGTCCTTTTCAATCGGCTTCACGATATATTCGGCAGCTCCGAGACTGAACCCCAACTGCTTTTCGTCTATGATCGAAAGTATGATGACAGGAATATCCTGAGTTTCCGGTGTATTCTTCAGCTCACGTAACACCTGCCAACCGTCTTTTACGGGCATCATGATATCCAGAGTTATGGCTACAGGCCTGATCTCTATGGCCTTCTTAACGACATTTTCACTGCTGATAAGACCTACTACGTGATAATCCTTTCCCAGGTATTTCCGGATAATTTCTACGGCCTCGGGATTGTCGTCAACCGCAAGGACGTTTTTTTTAAGTTCTGCAGAAACGCGTTCCTCTGTACCTGTTGAAACCCGATTTATCTCGTATAACTCGTCTGTCTCGATCAGCAGTCTTTCGATAAGCTCGCATCCCTTGCAAAAGTCGATCTTTTCGGGATAAGAAGCGACCTTCGTGCCTTTGCAGTGAGTTCCGGTGATCAACCAGCATCTGCTCTCTTTAGTGCTGTGAGCGGGACAGCTTGTCTGACCACAGTGAAAATATTCCCAGCATTTAACCGGATTTCCCGCATACCGGGGCTCTTTCAAAAATATCCCGGCAGCGGTGCTAAAATACGAAGACAGACCTTCTGCCATTGAGGTCTCCAGTGACGGCTCAGCAGATTTTTCCAAAACCGACTTATCTGCCGGAAGGGTGAAGCAGAATCTGCTGCCGCTTCCGTATTCGCTTGTCAGCCAGATCACGCCTTTATGGAGTACGACGAGGCCTCGTGCGATACTCAGTCCGAGACCGGTGCCCTCGTACTGGCGGGCGGACGAGACGTCCAGCTGACTGAACTTGTCAAAGAGTTTCGTTATGTCTTCCTCCCTGATCCCTATCCCCGTGTCCTCGACGCAGACCTCCACGAAAAGCGGCGTTTCTCCTGATTTGATGCCCTTGTCGGAGGGGCGGGCCGTTATTGCGATACCTCCTTTATGAGTGAACTTCACGGCATTGGAGAGTAGGTTTATCAGGATCTGTGCAACTTTGTCTTCATCTGCAAAAATGAGCGGCAGGTTTTCGCGGAAGTCAAGTCTGATCGAAAGCCCCTTCTGTCGTATCACAGGTTCGAAGGTCGAAAGAACGGATTCGGTAACCCGCCTGAGGTCGATCTCCCGGGGATGCAATTCTATCTTGCCTGATTCTATCTTGGAAATGTCCAGGACATCATTGATCAATTGCAGGAGATGCTTTGCGTTGCTCACCACCTTGTGAAGACTCTTGCCCTGCTCTTCGTTAATCGGCCCGTCCACCCCGTCGATCAGAAGGTCCGTATAACCGATAATCGCGTTCATCGGCGTGCGGAGCTCATGGGACATGTTGGCCAGAAAGGTAGATTTCAGTTTGTCCAGTTCCCTGAGTTCCCTGTTCGCCCTTTCGAGGAGGGCCAGGAGCTCGGTCCTTTCATTCAACAAGTTCGTCTTTCTCGTAACCTCGCGCTCCAATTTTCTGCTGAATGATGAGATGCTGTCGACCATGTAGTTGAACGTATTGCCGAGCACTCCGATCTCATTTTCTGTCATAACATCCACTGAGACGGACATGTCCCCCTCTGCAAACCGCTTCGCCTTTTCAGCAAGGTTTTCCACAGGGCGCCTGATGAGTTTGGTCAGCATCGCATAAATGATCGCGATCATCACGCTAATGCTGAACACTCCCAGCAATATGGTCCTGTTTCTCGCAGCAGCGACCTGGGCATATGTGCTGTTGGCATCAATCTTCAGTATCATGCTCCCGAGCACCATTCGGGAGGACCCGTGACAGTGATAACATTCGGTTTCGTTCAGCAGGGGGTGCATGATGAAGAGGTATCTTCTGCCCCTGATCTCATCGAGAAAAGTCCTCTGCGGTCCCCCCTTCGCTAGTACCTCATTCAGAGTGCGAATAAAGGTCTTGCTATACAGGGAATCCGACAACGTGGTTCTAATCACATCCTGATTAGTGGAATAGACTATTTCCTTATCGAAGTCGCAGACGTGCACCTCGACATCCTTTATCTTTTCCCGTATCCCCGATAACTGTCTTGCAACGCCGTCTGAGTCTCCCACGGACATGGGATATTTAAAGGAAGAATGGATTGATGAGGCCAGCTCGCTGCCATGCATCTCCATGGTCTCTGTCCGGTCCTTCGTGCCGTAATAGAGGCGCACGACAATCTCTACCCCGAGGACGAGTACGATCGTGATTATTATGACAGCAAGTATCTCGTTACCCAGACGTTTCCGTACAAAGCCGAACATGTCATCTCCCCTGTATCGCATACAATGCTGCTATAAAGAACAGAAGATATTCCCCGATTCACGGGAAAACAGCCTTTTAGTCCGCGCATTCTGCCTGCCACTGTATAGGTTTCAATGCGCGTACCCGTGAATCAGAGGTTTATACCTGAATGCCTTGACCCTTTCCGGTGTATGACAGCCCTCACAGTCCTCTTTTCTGAGACGTCTTTTAACATCGAGAGGACTCTTTGTCAATATATGGGTTTTTCCCGGACCGTGGCAGACCTCGCAGCCGGTGTTTTTCATGGAGGGCGTCTGTTCCAGGCTGATAAATCCGCCGGGCCTGCCGTAACCAGTGGTGTGGCAGTTATAGCATCCCTTGATTTCTTCTTCCGAGAGGCCCTTCTGCATACGTTCTATCGCTTCGAAGGATTTGGCCTTTTTGGCAAATTTTGTGAAGTTTTCGTATTCTGTTTTGTGGCAGGACCTGCATGCCTCAGAGCCAACGTATTCGGGTATTCTATACGCCGGTTCGGCCGGCTGCATGGGTAATGTTATAGCGAAAGACGTG
>JBIOIY010000057.1:0-19384 GCA_044450345.1 Thermodesulfovibrionales bacterium
AATTTAAACGCGTGAACGGCTACAAGGAAATCCCAAAACTCATTGCTGCCTTGCAGCGAAAATCCATTGACAGAAAGGAGGCCGCAGCTTAGGATATGAACCGGGGTCCTTTCTACTTCAACGAAAGGACGGGACAACTTCACATTAGGATCGACCCTGCGTCGAGCAGACTCGATTCAGGTATGCTTTCACGTCTCAATTCTTGCATATTTTTGGATGTACTCTTTTGGCGTTGTATCGCCTGATAACGGCGATGTTTCCGTCGATAATTCTCAGCAGTTTCAGCTTGCGGTAACAGACCGGAAGGAGACGTCTTCCAGGCCCTGTCGAGCGAAGTCCTTCGTCAGGGTTTCTTATTAGGAGTGAACTCGATCGAAATCTCCCGTTCCGTCGTGATCTTGAGTCCCTTGATCCCCTTCAAGACCTCCATCGTCTTTCGGTCGTCTCCCATAGCCTTTTCCATCTTCTCGCTCAATCCCTTGAAGCCCTTCTCGTCGGACAGAAGCGGATCGAAGTCGATATCCATCAGCGTGACCTTCGATCCTTCGACATACGGGCTGTTTGTCTTGACTACTTTGCCCTCGACATTGATCGCTATGCCCATATGGAGGCCTTTGAACATCTGCATCATCATTGACATATTCTGGGCCGGCTCCCCCGGAGAAGCCGCAGCCGGCGGAGTGGCTGGTTGTTCTTTTGCCGCATCCGGTTTGGGAGGAGGCAATACCACCGTGAGAACGGCGTTGCCGGTTGGCATGCGGGTGAACCTAAACTTCAGCGCGTCCTCAGAGGAAGCTCCTGCCCCTGTCGTCCCCATCGCAGCGGCGGGCTTGGGGTTAACGGCCAGTTGATTTATGTCCTTGAAGGCATAGGTCACGCGGACGCCGGCTGCCGTCTTCGTGTCGATTTCCTCCGCAGACACGAACGTGACGCCAGGCCCCAGGTCTGCAGCCTTGTCCTTGAGATCACTCTCCTTGAAAGGGCCCTTCCCCGAGGCCTTCGATGGCTTATTTTTTGTATCCTCTTTCGATTCGGTCGTTGCCGCTCCCATCTGCTTCGCTATCCCTTCCATCGATTCTTTTATCTGCTCCGGGTTCATGGTTATCGTCTGCACCATCGTCCCGCTTCCGTCACCCTTTACGTTGATCTGGGTCAGGAAGGTGATGCAGCCGGGGAGAGATATTGACACAGCCGCGATCAGCAAAACAGCTCCGATCCTTTTCAAAAATGTCTGACGGCCTACTGGAAATTGCTTTATTAACATGTAGAAGAATATCACGGGCAGCGGAATTTCTCAATCATTCTCAATGCCTCGCAAGCCCCGTCTTTTTTGCTACTTCGGCGACTGCGTGCGCAACGGCAGACACCACGCTTTTATCGAAGATGCTCGGGATGATGTAATCCTCATGCAGTTCGTCATTCTTGACTGTATACGCGATAGCTTTTGCAGCGGCAAACTTTACCTCCTCGTTCACCCCCGTTGCCCGGACATCGAGAAGCCCCCTGAATATTCCGGGAAATCCGAGCATATTGTTGATCTGGTTAGGGTAGTCGGACCTGCCAGTTGCCAAGACCCTGACGAGGGGCAATGCGTCTTCAGGGGAGATCTCGGGTTCGGGGTTTGCAAGGGCAAAGACAACCCTGTCCTTCGCCATCTTCCTCACATCGTCAGGCGTGACGATATTGGGAGCGGAGAGACCGATGAAGACATCCGCCCCTGTGACAGCCTCCGAGATGCAGCCCCGTATCTTTTTGAGGTTCGTTTGCTTCGCCAGGGCCTTCTTGTATGTAGTCATATTATTTTTTCTTCCTGTGTATATAGCGCCCGACCTGTCACATACGACGATATCTTTTACCCCGTAGGAGGTGAGCATAAAGGCATTTGCCGCCCCGGCCGCCCCGGCCCCGGAGATGACCACCCGGAGTTTTGAGATGTCCTTTTTCAGCAGTCTTCCGACGTTGATGAGCGCGGCGAGGACGACCACCGCAGTGCCGTGCTGGTCGTCGTGGAAAACAGGGATATCGAGCATTTTTCTCAATCTGTTTTCGACCTCGAAGCATCGCGGCGCAGAGATGTCTTCAAGGTTAATCCCGCCGAAAGAAGGAGAGATGTTCCTGACGGTAGCGATGATCTCCTCCGGTTCCTTTGTGGCCAGCACTATGGGAAAGGCGTCGATACCCGCGAATTCCTTGAAGATCATCGACTTGCCTTCCATGACCGGCATAGCCGCTTCGGGCCCGATGTCCCCAAGCCCGAGCACGGCCGACCCGTCGGTCACTATCGCGACTGAATTGCCCTTTATGGTGTAGCGGTACGCATGTTCTTTGTTATCATGGATGTCCATGCAGACCCTTGCCACACCGGGGGTGTATACCATCGAGAGGTCATTTCTGCTCCGTATTGCCAGCTTGCTGTGTATCTCGATCTTGCCGCCATGATGGGCGGAAAAAGTCTTGTCCATCACCCTCAGGACCTTGATGCCTGATATCTTTTTGATAGACTTAACGATCGACTTCTCGTGCTCTTCATTCCGTGCGTTGACCGTTATGTCCCTTACGACCTTCCCCTTTTCGACCCGGACTATGTCGACAGACCCGAGGTCCCCTCCGGCCTGACTGATTGCTGTTGCTATCTGCGCAAACATCCCGATGCGGTTTTCAATCTCGGCCCTGATTGTGATGCTGTAACTCGGACTTGGAACCTGTGCCATGGTGGTATCTCTCCTCCCGACTGTGATAGCCCTATTATCTCACAGCAGGCGTTACAATTCATCGCCCCCTTTAAAAAAATTTGGTTCCTCGATCAAGACGGGGGAATGAGCTATGAATAAATCTTGATTTACGGGCAGACGCTAAATGGACATTATCTTCTGTTAATCGATTGCAGAATCGGACTCTTCCTGTATAATGGATTTATGACTCATGATTTGGGCCCCGTCATCTTGGCCCCCGGTCTTGCCGGCCGCGGGCAGCAGGAGAGAAATCGCAATGGCTGATTTCCGCATAGAAAGAGACTCTCTCGGCGAGGTGAGGGTCCCGGCGGGTGCGATGTACGGGCCGCAGACCCAGCGCGCGGTCGAGAACTTTCCGGTGAGCGGGATACGTTTCCCCCGCGTTTTTATCCGCGTATTAGGGCTCATCAAGGGCTGCGCCGCCGACGTGAATTCAGAACTCGGCCTTCTTGAAAGCCGCAGGGCCTGCGCCATCCGGCAGGCTGCGGACGAAGTTGCCGCGGGCAGATGGGACGAGCATTTCCTCGTTGACATCTTTCAGACCGGATCGGGCACCTCGTCGAACATGAACGCAAACGAGGTGATCGCAAACCGCGCATCCCTGCTCATGGGGAAGGAGATCGGCTCAGGGGCGGTCCATCCGAATGACCACGTGAATCTCGGCCAGTCGTCAAATGATGTGATCCCGACGGCGGTCCATATCAGCGCATATCTGGAGACAGTCGAGAACCTGCTCCCGGCGCTTGCCGGTCTTGCGGCCGCACTGAAGGGGCGGGCCGAAGAGTTGTCGCGTGTGGTCAAAACCGGACGCACGCATTTAATGGATGCGATGCCCCTCACCCTTGGCCAGGAGATAGGCGGCTGGGTCTATCAGATCAGGCAGAGTGAAGAAAGGGTTCGTTCAGCCCTTGAGGGCATGGGGAAGCTTGCGATCGGCGGGACAGCGGTAGGAACAGGGGTGAACGCTCACCCCGAATTCGGCAAGAGAATGGCGGCCAAACTTGCTGAGCGCACCGGCTTGTCCTTTGTAGAAACGGATAACCATTTTGCTGCGCAGGCTGCAATGGATACGGTGGCGGAATTCAGCGGGCGTCTCAAGACCTCGGCTTCGTCATTGCTTAAGATCGGAAACGACCTGCGGCTGATGAACAGCGGCCCCCATGCCGGGTTTTCCGAGATCATTCTGCCACCCCTGCAGCCGGGATCGAGCATTATGCCCGGCAAGATCAACCCGGTGGTCCCTGAGGCGGTGATCATGGCCTGCGTCCAGGTGATCGCAAACGACAGTGCGGTGACGATCTCCAACAGCCGGGGCGAATTCGAGCTGAACGTCATGCTACCCCTTATTGCCTATAATATTCTTCAGTCTATTACCCTTCTGGGTAACGCCGCCAGGCTGCTCGCTGACAAGGCTGTCTCGGGCTTTTCGGTCAACAGGGAGAAGATATCGGAGGCCCTCGGTCATAACCCGATCCTCGTGACCGCGCTTGTCCCGGTCATCGGCTATGATAAGGCGGCAGAGATCGCAAAGAAGGCGTATGCGGAACGCAGGCCGATAAAAGACGTTGCTGCAGAAATGACAGGTCTCCCGGCAGATGAACTTGAGAGGCTTCTCGATTCCGGGTCGATGACAGGGCAGAAAGATACACAAGGCTAGGCCCCGTCACTCAGTCAACGAAGTCCCCCACCCACCTCCTAAGGCCTTGATCAGGCGTACGCTTGCAGCGAACCTTTGACCCTCAAGCTGGACCTGCTGGCGTTCCTGGCGGAGCATGTTCCTCTTGGCATCAACCACTTCGAGATAACTGACGGTGCCTGCCTCGTAGCGGGCTTCGGCCAATTCGGTCACCCGCATTGCCGAAACAACGGCTTGGGCGAGTGCCGATGCCTGTTGACCTCGCAGGACTATTTGCGCCAGCGAATCCTCGACGTCTTTAAATGCCTTGAGCACGGTCTGGCGATAGTCGGCAAGGGCTTCCCGGTAATGCGCCTCCGCTTGCCCGACCTCTGCGCCGGTTCGGCCCCCATTGAATAAAGGCAGCCTGATGCTTGGCCCGACTGCCCAGATAAAACTGTCTCCCGAGAACAAATCTCCGGCCCTGGCGCTCAGATATCCGGCGTCTCCTGTCAATCGAAGGTCCGGAAAGTAACCTGCTGTCGCAACGCCGATCTGTGCATTGCTGGACGCCAAAGTCCTTTCCGCCCGGGCTATGTCGGGTCGCCTTTCGAGAAGTGATGAAGGCAAGCCGGGCGGGACAGCGGGCGGCAAAGCAGTCATAGGGCGTTCAGCGAGGTCAAAAGAACTGGCGGTTTTGCCGCAAAGGAGTGCCAGTGCATTGAGAGTTTCGGCACGCTGCCGCGTCGCATCTGCTAAATCCGCTTCGGCGCTTGCGAAGTCGTTTTTAGCCTGGTCGAGATCAATTTCCGAGATTGTACCGGTTAGAAAACGGTCACTCAGGATGCGGACAGATTCCTTCCGAAGTTCGATTGTTTGCCGCAAAATTGCGATTTCAGAATCCAGAGAGCGGGCCAAGAAATAATTCACGGCAACATCGCCCGTAAGCGTGAGTAGCACATTCTGATAATCCGAGATACTTGCCTGGGCCTCGGCCTGAGCAGCCTCGAAAGAGCGGCGAACCCGGCCCCAAAGGTCGACTTCGTAACTTAAATCCAGAGGGGTGCTGTACGTGTTCAGATGCACTGAAGGCAGCGGGAATGGGATAGGGGTCGGAAGGTTTGCAGAGGTGCGCTCCCGCCTGAAAGAAGGGTCGAGCGAGACTTCCGGAAAAAACCTGCTGCGGCTGAGCCTCGCCGCGGAACGGGCCTGGTCGACGCGGGCTACGGCCGCGCGGAGGGTCTGGTTATCGGCAACGGCATTAGTTTCCAAATGATCGAGAACAGGGTCGCTAAAGACTGTCCACCACTCTCCTTTAGGAACCGCATCCATCGGCTCCGCGATCTTCCAGTGCCAGTCGGGCGGCATAAGATCCGTAGTATCCGGCTTTTTGTAATTCGGGCCCACTGTACAGGAACAGAGCAAAAAAAACAAAATCAGAACTGAGAAGTAAGCAATGAAAACTGAAAACCGCGAGAGCTTCACCTTTAAATTCTTGTTCTTCGTTTCTTTTATTTTCATGATTTAGTCCAAAGTCTTCCGGTAGCGCTTTACGCCGATCGTGAGTGCGATTACAGCAAAGAGTGCTATTTGCCAAAGCTGGTGGGAGACCTCTTCCAGGCCGTTGCCCTTAAGCACGATCCCGCGGACTATTCGGAGAAAATGGGTGATCGGCAATAGTTCTCCGATCGTCTGCGCCCAGCGCGGCATACCGCGGAAGGGGAACATGAACCCGGAAAGCAGTATTGACGGCAAAAAGAAAAAAAACGCCATCTGCATGGCCTGGCGCTGGTTCTCGGCTATGGTGGAAAAGGTGATCCCCATCGCCAGGTTTGCCGTGATGAATACCAGGGCGACCACGAGTAGCAGGACGAGACTGCCGACCATCGGCACGTGAAAAAGAAAACGCGCCGCGGCAAGTATCAGGCCTACCTGGATGTATCCGACGAGGATATAAGGGATTATTTTGCCGATCAGCACCTCAAACGGGCGCGTAGGCATGGAGAGGAGGTTCTCCATCGTGCCGCTCTCCCTTTCCCGCGTTATCGCCAGGGCCGTAATCACAATCATTGTCATCGTAAGTACGACGCCCAAAAGGCCCGGCACGATATTGTATTGCGTGATGGCTTCAGGGTTGTAAAGCGCATGGACACGGAGGTCGATCGGCCCGCTCGCCGTCGCGAGATATGTAAGAGGCCCCTTGAGGTCGTTTTGCAAGGCCGTATTCAGCAAAATATTCAAGGACCCGAGCGCATTGCCGGTGGTGCCGGGATCGGTCGCATCCGCCTCGACGAGAATGGAGGGCCTGTCGCCCCTGACGAGATCTCGGCTGAAATTCTCCGGGATGTTTATGACGAACTGGACTTCGCCGCGCGAGAGCGCATCACGGCCTTCCCGCTCTGTCTTTATCTCGCGGACGAAATCGAAGTAGCTGCTGTTTCGGACCGCATAGAGCAAACTGCGGCCCTGCGGCCCTGCGGCCCGTTATCTGCAAGGAGCAGGGCGGCGGGCAGGTGCTTCGGGTCCGAATTGATTGCAAAACCGAAGAGGATCAACTGAAGGAGCGGGATCCCCACCATCATCCCGAATGTCAAACGGTCCCGGCGCATCTGGATGAACTCCTTCACGACCATTGCCCTGAACCGCGCCGGAGAAAACTCCCATCTTTTCATGACGACACCGGACTTTTGGATCTGTCCATAAGATGTATGAAAACATCCTCGAGGCCGGAAGCGATCCGCTGCCATTCATACTGATTAGTCCGAAAGGGGGCTATCGCCTCTTCGAGCGCCGCTTCATCGTCTCCGCTTACGTGCACCGTGTTTCCGAAGAGTACGGCCTGCTCCACGCCGGGCCTTCCGCGGAGTTGCCCTGCGATATTCAGAAGGTCAGGACCGCTGACCGACCAAGTCGAAAGGTGGGCCTGTTCGATCACCTCGGCGGTCGTGCCCTGGGTCAGCAGCGCGCCTTCGGCGATAAAGGCCAGCCGGTGACAACGCTCGGCTTCGTCCATATAGTGCGTGGCGATCAGGAACGTCAGTCCCTGCCCGGAAAGTTCATGGATTTCTTCCCAGAATTCGCGCCTCGCCTTCGGGTCCACGCCCGCCGTAGGCTCATCGAGCAGGAGCAGCTTCGGATCATGTATCATGCATGCGGCGAGGGCGAGGCGCTGTTTCCAGCCGCCTGAAAGCTCGCCCGCAAGCTGCTCTTTCCGTTGCGCGAGCCCGAGCCGCTCGATGCTTCCTCTCACCGCTTCACTGCGGTCCTTCAGCGAATACATTCGGGCCACGAAATCGAGGTTCTCTGAAATGCTCAGGTCCTCCCAGAAGCTGAAGCGTTGGGTCATGTATCCGACCTGTCGTTTGATGGCCTCGCTTTCCTTGATCACATTGTAGCCGAGGCAGGTCCCGCTGCCCCCGTCCGGGCGGAGAAGACCGCAGAGCATGCGGATAAAGGTTGTCTTGCCGCTGCCGTTCGGACCGAGAAAGCCGCAGATCTCGCCGGTTCGGACCTGCAGATCCACATGGTCCACGGCCGTGCGGCCGCCGAAACGTTTTGTCATTCCCTGCACATCAATCGCGAGGTCTCCTGCCATAATCAAAACCCGAACTGCACATCCACCGGCTGGCCCGGGTGAAGGGTCGCCGCCGCTTTACTATCGAAGATCGCCTCGATCATAAAAACAAGTTTGTCGCGAGTTTCCCTGCTGTAAATAACAGGAGGGGTAAATTCCGCCCTTGGTGAAATGAAGCCCACTTTCCCGGTAAGCGGCTTGCCCATGCCGTCCGCGAAGACCTGCACATTGTCTCCCGGATGGATTTTCCCGATCCAACTTTCCGGTACGAATGCCCGTACTTTGATATTCTCAGGCGGCAACAAGGCAACCACCGGCCGGTCCGCCGGAACCCATTCCCCCTCGCGGTAAAAAGTGTCGAAGACCAGGCCGGACTGAGGTGAACTTCGGCGCTTCTGCAAAAGGTTCCATTCCGCCCTCGACAGCGCCGCCTGCATAACCTGCATATTCGCCTCTGCCGCGGCGATCTGATCGGTCCGGGCGCCGAGACGGGCCGTCTTCAGGTCGGCTTCCACCTGTGAAACCCGCTGCCGGTTCTGGTCATGCTCGGAACGGGCGCGATCAACATCCTGCGCTGCCGTTGCCTTCCGGGGAAGCAGTTTTTCCTGCCGTGCAAGTTCTTTTTCCGAAAATGTCAGCGCATCCTGCGCTTGCCTGAGCTGCGCCCCGATTGATTCGACTTCCGTCGGACGTTTGCCTTTCTTCATGTCTTCCAAATTTGCGCGGGCTTGATCCAAACGCCGCTGTGCTTCATCCCTTGTGTCTCTTTCAGGGGACCTGTCGAGCTCAAAAACGATGTCGTCCGTCTTCACCTGCATCCCCCGCTGCACACGCAGTGACTTCAGCTCGCCCGGAACCGGCGACGCCAGATAGACGAACTCTCCTTCGACATAGCCCTGCACCCGATTGGGGGCCGGGCGGTTGCAACCCGACAAACTACTGTAAATCGCCAGCGCGGCACAAATACTAAAGAGCAATCTCCGATGCCTTGTCACAAAGCACGTCATAGAGTCACCCTCTTTTCCCTCACTTTGTGATGATCCGTAGATGTAATGGCGGCCATACCAAGGAAACTATAACAGTCTTATAAGTTTCCATCAAGCAGATTTTGCGCACGGCACAACTAAAGGGTCGCGTCTGCATTCTATAACTCTGCTGTGAAGTCGGTGCCGGCCCGATGTAAGATAGAGAATGCATACCGTACGTATTATTCCTTCGACGCGCGGGGTGTTATAATACGGAAGGAGTTCTGCAGTCCGGCATTACTTATTAACGGTCTCAAAATAATGTGGACATTAATTTATAAAATCCCTCCTTGTCCTCCCTTTTCCAAAGGGAGAAAGTATACCCCTCTATACCAGAGAGGGGATGGGGAGATTTTTCGGATAGAGTTTTTTCTATTATGAAACGATTAATAAGAAAGAGGAGCATGTTGGCGGCAGACATTAAACATGCCGGCATGATATGCGAGCGGCGGAGACTTTTTGATCTTGTTTCTTCGAGGTGAGACGTGGCATTAGTGAGTTTGCAAGAGGTGAGGATCGCCTTCGGCGGCCCCGAACTTCTCGACGGGGTTACCCTCCAGATCGAGCGGGGGGAACGGGTCTGCCTGGTGGGCAGAAACGGGGCAGGCAAATCCACACTGATGAAGATCGTGGGCGGCGAACTCACCCCTGACTCAGGCGAGGTCATAAGAGCCGGAGTCGCCCGGGTCTCGTCCCTCGAACAGGAAGTGCCGCGGGAACTGTCCGGAACGGTCTTCGACGTCGTCTCCGAAGGACTCGGCGACATCGTCGACCTGCTCTCTGAATATCGCTCCCTGGGCCACAGCCTCGGCTCAGGCGAAGACGCCGGCATTATCGCGGACCTCGAACGGGTACAGCATCTTATCGAGTCCTCGGGCGGCTGGCAGATACAACAGCGGGTCGAGACGGTCCTTTCCCGCCTCGGGCTGGACCCTGATGCTGCTGCGGCCGGGCTCTCCGGCGGCTATAAAAGAAGGGTCCTTCTTGCGAGGGCGCTCGTGAACGAGCCGGACCTCCTGCTTCTCGACGAGCCTACGAACCATCTCGATATCGAATCGATCGGCTGGCTTGAGGAATTTCTCCTCGAATTCCGGGGCGCCATACTCTTCATAACCCACGACCGGAGGTTTCTCGACACCCTCGCAACGCGCATAATCGAACTCGACCGGGGGCAGGTCACCGACTGGCCCGGAGATTACAAAACCTACCTCGCGAGAAGGCAGTCGGAGCTCGATGCAGAGGCCGCTCACAACTCACTCTTCGATAAGAAACTCGCGCAGGAGGAGGCCTGGATACGGCAGGGGATCAAGGCCCGCCGCACCCGCAACGAAGGAAGGGTGAGGGCATTGAAGGAGTTGAGGATGGAAAGGTCGGCAAGGCGTGAGCAGACAGGGTCCGCCGAGATGAGACTGAACGAGGCAGAAAGGTCCGGCAGACTGGTCCTTGAGGCCAAAGGGATAGGGCATAGCTATGAGGGCATTCCTTTGATCCGCGATTTCTCAGCGGTCATCATGAGGGGCGACAAGATCGGCATCATAGGCCCTAACGGCTCGGGAAAAACGACCCTGCTCAATATCCTGCTCGGCTCACTCGCGCCCCTTCACGGTTCAGTGCGCATGGGTACCCGCCTCGAAGTCGCCTACTTCGACCAGCACCGCATGCAGCTGGACGACGAAAAATCGGTCAGGGACAACGTAGGAGACGGATGCGACAATGTGACGGTCAACGGAAGGACGAGGCACATAATCGGCTACCTCGAGGATTTTCTCTTCCCCCCTGAAAGATCGCGGTCGCCGGTAAAGGTCCTTTCCGGCGGGGAGAGAAACCGCGCTCTTTTGGCGAAGCTCTTTACGAAGCCTTCGAATGTGCTGGTACTGGATGAACCGACGAACGATCTGGATGCCGATACCCTGGAGCTCCTGGAAGAGATGCTGATGGAATACCAGGGCACCGTTTTACTGGTGAGCCACGACAGGGAGTTTCTTAATAACATCGTCACCAGCACGATAGTGTTTGAAGGCGACGGGAGGCTCGTCGAATATGTGGGAGGCTATGACGACTGGCTGCGACAGCGCAGTCTCTCGTCCCCGGCAGGGACAGAGAAGGCGAAAAAGAAGGAGAAGCCTGAAAAGTCCAGGCCGCAGCGGGAGCGTATGCGCATCCTGACATTCAAAGAGAAAAAGGAGATCGAAACGCTGCCCGGGCTCATAGAGTCCATGGAAGCGGAGCGGTCGGCCCTTTATGAAACACTTGCGGACCCCGACTTCTACAGACAGGACGGAAGCAGGATCCCGGCAGTTAAGGCGAGAGTGGCGGAACTCGATAAAGAGATCCCCGCAGCATATGAGCGCTGGGAACTGCTGGAATCAATACCTAAAGGGCGGGAGTGAGAGAGTGTGGAGGAAGGCAGACACCCGAAAAAACGCCATACAATCGGCGGAATTATTATGATACACGTAAACGCAGACTCTGGCCTTAGTGATTTTGAAGGATGTGATAGGGGTTGTCCATGCGGCTGCGGAGCCTCGACTATGGCCGTTTTTTCGGATGTCTGCCTTCTTTTTTATGAATTTATTTCGGAACTGTAAGGGCAATAACACAAAAGGAAATATATGAAAAAGGGAAAGACTGACAGAGTGACCGGCGTAAAGAAACGTGCTGAGTTTCCTGACGAGGGACAGGTCGAATTTCAGGAAGGCCAAGGCGTGGAATTGTTGATTTGCGACCGGACCGATATCGGGTATAAGGCGATTATAAACAACTCCCGCGAGGGCCTGCTTTATAAAAACGAGGTGTTTCAGACCTTAAGAAAAGGACAGCATATCGCGGGATTCATCAAAAAGGTGCGGGATGACGGAAAGGTCGATCTCTGTCTTCAAAAACCCGGTGCTGAAAAGGTTGATGATGTATCGGGAAAAATTATCGACAAACTCAAGGCGCAGGGCGGATTTATTGCCGTGGACGATAAAAGCCCGCCTGAGGTTATCTACCGTCTGTTCGGGGCAAGCAAGAAGACATATAAAAAGGCGATAGGCGCTCTTTACAAGAAGCGGCTTATTCTTATAGAGAGTGCCGGGATAAGGCTCGCCGGGAAAGGGGGCCTGTAATTGAGGATGAAGGCGTCATTAATTATCAAGGCAAGCTGACTGAAGTATATCCCCAACCATTTCTTCGGGTGTATATATTCCGCTTTCCAGTTCACCCAGAGCGACTGACATGAAGGCTATCTGCTGGGCCTTATACCCGGTATGTCCGACCCAATCTTCGACTATCTCCCTGGTAATATCCTTGTTCGCTATTTGTACTTTTTTCGTCAGCGCATTATATAAGTTATCCAGTGTGGACATTGTAATCCTCCTTGCCCTTACCTCTTTAGCATAGCACGCCGTGCCGGTAGAGGATATTCAGGGATGAATTAAGTGTCTGTTAAGTCACTCCCATAAAATCAATAATGGTCTTCTGTGTTAAGGTAAGTATGTACTCGTAATGTTTATCGGTGTTAATAAAGGGGGAAGGATCTTGGAAAGTAACAAAAACATGCAATGCTGGAATTACAATAACTGCGGTCATGGAAAGGATTCATTATGCCCTGCGGTTGATCAGAAGGCAGGCAGATCGTGCTGGCTCGTGGCAAAGACATTATGTGGGGGTAACGTGCATGGTAAGCACACCGAAAGGACCAAATCATGTGAGGGATGTGCCTTTTACATATATATTCATGTATTGCTTTCCAAACTGTCCTCAGCACCTCAACCCTATGATGAAAGAAGAGGGGTTTAAGTACGCCGCAGCAATCTATCCCGTAAAGTCCGAAACATAGTCTAAATCGGGGTCCTCCCGCCGTCGAGCACTTTTCTGACCTCGTTTAAAAGAGTGTCCGGCGAGATAGGCTTTGACACGTAATTTATGGCCTCTTCGAGGATTTTTTTGTCTTGCAGAATGTTTGCTGAGTAACCACTTATAAAGAGGGCTTTAATGTCGGGGTTCACTTGTCTGATTTCTTCGTAAGCCCGGTACCCGTTTTTCTTAGGCATCACTAAATCAAAAAGCAGGAAGTGTATCTTGTCCTTATTCTTGATAAACTCGGAGACTGCTTCCTCTCCGTCCCGTGCCTCTATCACCGTATATCCGTCCGTTTCGAGGATGCGCCTTGAAAGGCCTCTGACGCCTTCGTCATCCTCTGCGAGAAGAACGGTTTCACTGCTCCGGGATCTCTGCCTCTGTTCTGAACGGTTTCTTCCTTCCAGCCCTTTCTCCTCAACGAGTGTTTCATATAGGGGTAAATATATATTGAAGGTAGTCCCTTTCCCTATCTCGCTTTCAACCTCGATATAGCCTTCATGCTGCTTGACTATCCCGTATGCCATAGCGAGACCGAGGCCGGTGCCTTTTCCGACTTCCTTCGTCGTGAAGAAAGGATCAAAGATCCGTTTCTTGTTTTCCTCGCTTATGCCCTCACCGGTATCAGAGACGGATAAGAGGGCGTAGCGGCCCGGCTTCTTAAAGCCTGCCTGCTCTTCTAATTCGATATATTCAGCTGCTATGGTGAGAACTCCTCCTCCGGGCATTGCGTCCCGCGCATTTGTGGTGAGGTTCATAAGCACCTGGTCTATCAGACCGGTATCTGCCATAATGACCAAATCCTTGTTGATAAGGCGCGTCCTGAATTCTATATCCTCGCTGATCAACCGCATAAGAATTTTCTCGACTGATAAGACGATGTCATTGATCTTTACCGGCTGGACTTTGATCAGCTGTTTTCTGCTGAAAGCCAGCAGGCTGTGGGTAAGCGTGGCCCCTTTCTCCACGGAATTCACTATTTGCTCCGCATAGGACTTTAATCGTTCGTCATGCTCAACCCCCATCCGTATAAGATGGCCATACCCCCCTATAGCCGACAGGATATTGTTAAAGTCGTGGGCGATTCCGCCTGAGAGGGTCCCGATTGCTTCCATCTTCTGGGCCTGCCTCAGTTGTCCCTCTAACTGCTGTTTTTCCGTCTCCTTTTTTTTGAGTGAAGCCGCCATTTGATTGAAAGCCAGTGCAAGCTTCCCAATTTCGTCATTCGTCTCGACCCGGAGGGGTTCGACCGTTGATCCCTCTTCTATGGCCCGCACGCTTTCAGTCAGCTTGTCGAGCGGCCTCGTCACCTTTTTTACCATGAAATATAAGATAGCCGGGATGAAGGTAAGAAAGACCAGACATATAAAGATACCCTTTACTAAAAGAAGTGCTTGCTGTCTGTTCAGCATGCTTTTGTCCAAAACTATCCTTACGTAGCCTATCGTGCGTTTGACATTAGGATTGGCCTCGGGAAAGAACATGGACTCCTCGTTTGCGTAGGACAGCCCCGAAAGCACGGGGGTCCAGATCTCAAAAGTGTTCAGTGAATCCCTGTAGTAGAACTGTGCATGAGTTTCTCTCAAGTCCTTGAGAATCGGGGGGACCTGACTTTCATCCTGAGTCGGGTCTTCTGCCGTCCCGCTGCCACGTTTATTTTTTTTGACAAGAATTTTTCCTTCGGAGTTAAAGGCCGTCACGGAGAGGGTCTTTTTGTTTTCGAGATATGTCCTGAGGACGTCTTCCATGAGCGCCGTATTCTCGGAGAAGATACTAAGTCTCAAACTGTGAGCAACAAGCTGCGCGAACAGCTCGCCTTCATTCCTGATACCTTGTTTGAGGGTCCTGGTTTGTTCGTAAAGAAAAACTGCTGTGAAACTGATTGTGATGATTAAGATAAGAATAGTCAACCTTAGAAATACCTTTGTGCCGAAGCTCTGGCCTATTTTTCTCAAAGAACTGCTTAATTTCGCTTTCATCTCAGTTGATTCCCTTCCCCCGGAAAATGGTCTCGTTGCTGATGGGTCTCCCTATTTTTTTTGCCGTTATCTGATTTACCGTGACGTTGGCTTTCCGCGCATCAACACTTGGGATATCCGCAACATCGGCCCCCGACAGGATCTTCTCTACCATTTCTCCGGCCTGCCTCCCGATATCTCTTGCATCTATATTTGCGGATATTACCGCGCCCATTGACAGGTATTTCTCCGAAAAGGTCATGACAGGTATCTTGTTCTCAAAGGAAAAGAGAAAGAGATATTCTACAGTCACGGGGGAGAAAACCGTTGAGTCGGGTATCATCCAGAACACGTCTATTTTGTCTTTGAGACTGTTAATTTTCAAAGGAACATCCCTGGGATGATGGATTTCCTTCACAATGATCTTTATCGGCGTGTCCCTGGATGAGGCAAGTGCTTTTTCGACGAAGCCTCCGGATGTTAGAGGGTTGTAGAGAAGACCTACCTTGTGGAGGCCGGGGAAGGCCTCCTGGAGCAGAGACAACTGCTTTTTAGGCGCTATATTCATGCTGACACCCGTAACGTTAGCAGCCGCCAAGTATATAGATTCCGGGTTGGACACCATTGCATACACAATGGGAATATCTTTGATCGCTTTAAGTCCGAGAAGCGCGTTCGCCCCGACGGCCAGAATGACATCAGGCTTGGAGGAACGGATTTCTCTGAATATATTCAGCCCTTCCGCTTCTGAAAGGACCAACTCCCTTACCGTGCAACGACATGTGTTCTTGAAGCCTTCGACCGCCTCGTTGTAAGGCCCTATCTTGCTGCTTTGGACTATGAGTACGCTCTTTTGGCCCGCATAGGCGTGTGCGAAGGTAAGGAAGAAAAGTAATATAAGTATTAAATACTTTTGCAAATCAAATTTCCCCCGCTTGTAGACATGAGGCGATATTTCTTATATAGTTAGTTTAAACGCTGTAACCTTATAAGCAACTAAATACACTATATCAAACTTTATGAACAGAGACCAATTAATAAAAAAAATAATGGCCCTCTGTCTTTTCGCCTTTTCTGTTTCATTTATCTCTGATGCCTGGGCACAGTCTGAAGATGAAATCAATACGCTCCGGATGTTCTACGAAGAGAAAGACCTCGTCGTGACTCCCACGAGGCATCTTAAGCCCACCTCCCACGTGGCCGAGAACATGACGGTCATCACCTCCGGTGATATCGAAGAGATGAACGCTCATACGCTGGCCGATGTCCTCTTTAACGTAACCGGCGTTCAGGTGGACTCACGGGGCGGCCCGGAAGCGCTGATACCGTCCGGATACAGGGCTCGGAATTCAGGCATGCAATTGTGATAATCGATGACGTAACACTCAATAACCTTTCCGACAGCTTCGCCGATATTGCCGCTGTCCCTGCCCAGATTATCGATAGGATTGAAATTATCAAAGGGCCGGCCTCTTCCGCATGGGGTTCGTCGCTGGGGGGAATAATCCACATTATAACAAAGGGTGGCGATGTATCACGGAAGGCAGGAGGAATGCTTTCTGCGTCTTACGGCGAGAGGAACACGGGAGATTACAGGGCTGAGGTTTCCGGGAAGGTGGAGAGTCTTTCCTATTACCTGTACGGCGGAAATCTTGTTTCGAATGGATTAAGGCCAAATACTCCTTTTTATGAGAACAATATTTATTCAAAATTTAAATGGGATGTCTCGTCAAAAGCCAACGTTGCCTTCACCTTTGGCTATAACCAGGGGACAAGGGGAGAGGGGCAGTATCCAGCCGTTGATCTCTCCTTCGGCAACGCCTTCGAGTATCTTTTTTCTACACTAGCCTTCAATTATTCGCTGACCGATACCGCAGACCTTAATGCATCTTTGAGGACCTCACGTCAGCGTGCAGAACTCATCAATAACAGCCTCAGTACCGGTGAAATCCTATCAGACAGCAACATTGACGATAAGAGCAGCGGCGGGAGCCTCAAGTTCACATGGAAAAACAGCATTCATGATGTGGTCTCAGGCTTTGACTATGACTACGGGGAACTAGTGTCAAATAATATCACCGGCGGAAAACAGAGCCTTGGCAAATGGGCGGTATTTGTGAATGACACGATGACAGCCGCCAAGTTCGCCTTCACTCCAGGCATCAGGTATGATCACACAACCACAAACGGCAGCTTTGTGAGTCCAAGCCTGGGGGTGACCTATAATCTTGGTGAAAAAACGATGCTGAGAGCCGTCGGAGCAAGAGGGTTCAGTACCCCTCCCCTTTCGGCGACCTTCGGCACCGGGACCTTCTTTGTGCCAAACCCGGATCTAAAGATGGAGAAGGTATGGTCTATGCAGGCCGGCATCGAATCAACTGGTCTGAAATACCTCTGGGTGAAGGCTACTGCGTTCAGGCATGAAATTACTGATGCACTTTTCAATGAGACCTTGAGTGACGGGACGTTTACGGCTGTCAACCAGGGAAGACAGAGGAGACAGGGATTCGAGTTCGAGTTGAAAACAGTACCGGTCTATGATGTCTCCCTTTCTGCAGGCGTTGCCTTTACCGATGCCACGGATAGAGATACCGGGGAAGTAGTGCAGGATATCCCCCGATATACTTATGATGTGGGGATCCATTACAACGACAACAAATCGCTCAGGGCCTTGCTAAAGGGCCATTATATCTGGTGGAACACGGAGTCAGTAACCAATGCTCAGTATAACTCTATGATATGGGACCTCAGCCTCACTAAAAAGATTTTTTCTTCCGGTAAGAGAAGCGTGGAGTTTTTTTTTACAGCCCATAATATCTTTAACGGCTCTCAATATGCGGTGGATGTCTTCAAGAACCCCAGAAGATGGGTCGAGGCAGGACTGCGGCTTAAGATATAGAAATAGGAGATCGTCTCATTTTCGAAATATAAACGATAGGGCCTCCATTGGAGGCGTTCTGAGATCATATGAGAGGAGGAAAAGATGAAAAAGGCGATAGTCGTCCTCAGCAAAGGGATAAAGGATTCAGCCGGCCCGACAGGTCTCTGCTGCTACTTGGCCTTCGTGCCGTTAAGGTGGTAGGGCTAGGTTTAAGATTTACTCGATGGGGGGAGACAACTCCCCCCCTTTTTTCAAAGGCAATGCAATTATCCAGATATATTAAGACATATACGTATGAAGGTGATCCCGACTACCTGGTTCTTTATTCCACCAGGCGGGCATCGACGATCCTCCTGCCTAAGACCGCGCTTGAGCAAATAGAAAAGGGAGAACTGGAGCCTTCTGACCAGGAAGTTCTTTTTGATCTCGGGTTTTTGGTCCCTGACAGGGATGAAGAAAAAAAGGAGATGCTCGGTCTTATTGATGTCATTAACAAACGTGCGAGAAGATTCAATGCCATTGTGGTTATGAACCTCGACTGTAACCTGCGCTGCACCTATTGCTATGAAGGAAACATGAAGGGGGAGCGCTATATGTCCGCCGAGACCCTCGGGCTTCTGGCAGATTTTCTCGAAAAACATGCCCTTTCTCGGGGCAAAGACGTACATATCGATTTCTACGGCGGCGAGCCCCTCTTAAGCTTTGATGATATCAGGAGGGTCTCTGAGAGGCTGAAATCGTTATCTGCAGGTCGGGGGCTCACGTACTCCTTCAATCTCGTGACAAACGGGACCCTGTTGACGCGGGCCAGAACAAAGGAGCTTGCAGCCCTGGGAATGAAGAGTGCAAGAATAACGCTCGATGGTCCAAAGGGTAACCATGATGCCTTCAGACCCTTCAAATCCGGGAGCGGGACCTTTGAAACGATCGTAAAGAACATCAGGGATGTGTATGATATCCTGAGCATCCAGATCGGCGGAAACTATACCCAGGAGAACTACACGAGGTTTCCAGAACTCCTTGATTATCTCATCGCAGAGGGTCTTTCGCCGGACAAGTTTCTCATCGTCAAATTTGATCCCGTCGTAAAGCCGGGGGGGAGGTTTGCACTTCCGGAATTCAGGGACGGCAGCGAATCGATCAATGAGCCCTGGATATTCAGGGCCACCCTTTTCCTTAGAGAGGAGATCCTTAAGCGGGGCTTCAAGACCCCTAAAATCCTCCCCTCCCCTTGTATGATAGGGCTGACGAATGATGTTGTGGTGAATTATGACGGGACGATCTACAAATGCCCCGGGTTTATCGGGTGGGAGGGGTTCGAGGCCGGTGATCTCAGGACAGGCATGGCGGATATTGAGGGGTCTCATGCCCTTGATATCTGGAAGAACGAGCAGTGCCTCGACTGCGAATACCTGCCGCTCTGCTTTGGGGGATGCAGGTTTATGAAGGTCCTGAGAGACGGAAACATTCACGAGATCGATTGCAAAAAGCCTTATCTGGATGCAACACTTGAGACCCTTGTCGGACAGGACATAAAATACATGCCGGAGACCGGCGATTGATCACGACGAATGAAAGGAATCTCCGCATATTCACGAGTGTGAGCTCTATCTGGGCTGTTGTCATGGGATTCATCGGCCCTTTTTATGTGCTTCAGGTCGCGAAGCTCAGCGGCGGGGTGGAAAAACTCGGTTTGGCCTTCAGTATAATGGTGCTGCTCCAGGCGGCTACTACCTATATTGTCGGCGGCTACTCCGAT
>JBIOIY010000058.1:0-18846 GCA_044450345.1 Thermodesulfovibrionales bacterium
ACCCTATCTGCACGCCCAATAAATTCCCATGATCTGCTGCGAGGCCGATGCCGAAGGGCGCTGCCTCGGCCAAGACTGGCGTGATTATCGGTACTGGAATAGGAGGCGTGATAGCAAAGGATTGTGCACCTGACGGAACAGCTATCGCTCCAGTATTAATAATCGCTCGTCCGATATTATTCCCACTTTGTTCGGTAAACCAGAGGTTGCCGTCGGGGCCAATTATAATATTTCCAGGAACACTTGAAGAAGTGGGGATAATATACTCAGTAATGACGCCCTCTGTCGTGCTCTTCGCGATTCTGTTGCCATTTGTTCCCTGCACCGTAAACCAGAGGTTGCCGTCAGGGCCGGTCCTGATAGCCCTTGGGCTACTGTTGGCAAGAGGCATCAGAAACTCGGTTAAAACGCCTGCCGTCGTGATCCTAGCGATTCTGTTCCCATTTTCTTCGCAAAACCAGAGGTTGCCGTCAGGGCCATCTGTCATGCCATTAGGCTGACTGTTGGAGGTGGGGACTGGAAACTCGTTGAGAATCACACCTTCCGGCGAGATTTGTCCGATCATGTTAGCGCTGTTTTCGGTAAACCAGATGTTGCCGTCAGGGCCGGTCCGGAGCGCCGTAGGTTGACTATTAACAGTAGGGATCGGGAATTCAGTGATGACGCCGCCTGTAGTGATGCGTCCGATATTATTTCCCCTTTGTTCCGTAAACCAGAGGTTGCCGTCAGGACCAACGGTAATTCCCGCAGGCAGACTGTTGACTGTGGGGATTGGGAACTCGTTGAGAAACACACCTTCCGGCGAGATCTGTCCGATCTTGTTCCCACTTTGTTCGGTAAACCAGAGGTTGCCATCAGGGCCATTTACAATAACGATAGGCTCGCTGTTGGCAGTAGGGATCGGAAACTCCGTGAAGTCTCCCACCTTGTTGATCCGTCCGATCCTATTCCCACTGAATTCAGTAAACCAGAGGTTGCCGTCGGGGCCGAGAGTGATCCTCAAAGGTGTGCTGTTGGCATTAGGAAGAGGAAACTCGTTGAATGTAATGGCACCCGCCATTTGAGCCATAGCCAACACCGCTGCCACCAGAGTAATGCTCATTGCTAATCTGCCTAATTTGCCCATGATATCCTCCTTTTTATCTCCTCGATGTTATTTCTTCATAAAACACGACCGTTTTACCCGAGCATGAAGCATTACCCACCCCTCCTCACGGAGAGTTTGGCTTCTCAGGTACTCTTCTCTTGATTTCCTTTTAGCACTTTTTTTGCACAGTGTCAATTTAAGATATATGGCTGTTTGTTAACGATCCTCATGATTCCCCGCGCCTCCGCCGCGTGACGGAATGCGTGCATTTCCGAATGTAACTAGGAGTTTCAAGGAAAGGGGAAAAATGCGGAGTTATAGGCAAGGACCTACCCGACCATGTTTTGGGGCGAAGCCGATTTGTCCCCCGCTGATGTTGACTCCAATTTCGCCTCACTCCTCTCATCTTTGCTAAAATAGTCCCATGGATAATCAAACCCGCAAAACAAAAATGATTGAGACCTTCAACACGGTCTCGGCCGGATACGACAGCACGGCGCTCCGTTTTTTCTCTGAAAGCGCGAAATGCATGGCCGGGTATATGGATGCGCCTGATATCAGGCGCGTGCTCGATGTGGCCACAGGCACCGGCAATCTGGCGCTTGAAATCGCCCGGACCTTTCCAGACGCACAGGTGACCGGGATCGATTTTTCAGCGGGCATGCTGGCGCAGGCCCGTGCGAAGGCAAAGGCCGGAAATATTTCGAATGTCGAATTTCTCGAAATGGACATGCATGAGATGACGCTTCCCGACGGCCAATTCGACGCAGCGGTCTGCGCCTTCGGCGTCTTCTTTGCCGAAGACATGGCGAAGCAGTTACGACATATCGCGGACAAAGTGAGACCCGCCGGTAGGATCGTCGTCTCGTGTTTCTACGAAGATTCGTTTCAGCCCCTTGTCGATTTTTTTTCGAAACGCCTGGAACAATATGGGGTCGAGAGACCTTCGCTGAGGTGGAAACTGATCGCAATCGAACCGAAGTGCCGGGCGCTTTTCCGCGACGCCGGATTGGACGAAATACGGGTGGAGAAGAAAGACCTCGGCTATTATCTGAAAGACGCGGCAGAGTGGTGGGACGTGATCTGGAACGCGGGGTTCCGCAGCCAGGTCAGTCAGCTCTCGCCTGAGGATTTAAAGAGGTTCAGGGAAGAACACCTGACAGAGATCGAAGAGCTGCGGTCGGCAGATGGGATATGGCTTAATGTGAACGTGCTTTACACATCGGGCATCAGAACGACAAGATGATGAAACCGTCTTTAGTAAAGCCTCATATTAAACACTTTGTCATGCCGGCTTGTCCGGCATCTTTCTTAACTCTACAGAAGGATTCCCGACAAGCGGGAATGACAAGCTTGGATACTACATGCGCTGTCTTAGTAAGCGATGAAATTTGACAATTATGCTTGCAGAAAAGTAATTTAAAAGATATGATCGCGATAGTTGATTATGGGATGGGAAATCTGAGAAGCGTCGAAAAGGGCTTCAAGAAGGTCGGTGTCGACGCAAAGGTGACCTCCAGTCGCCGGGATGTCGAAAACGCCCGGGCAGTCGTTCTTCCCGGCGTGGGGGCCTTCCGGGACTGCATAAGAAATCTTACAGACCTTTCTTTGACTGACGCAATCGCGAAGGCGATACAAAAAGGCAAACCCTATCTCGGGATATGCCTTGGACTTCAGGTCCTCTTCAGCGAATCAGAGGAGTTCGGCAGGTGCAAGGGGCTCGATATCTTCAGGGGAAAAGTCGTAAGGTTCCATATCAAAGAGAAGGTCCCGCACATGGGCTGGAACAACGTCAGGATCGTCAAGAAGCCTCCTATACTTTCGGCGGTCCCCGATGAATCATTCTTTTATTTTGTTCACTCTTATTACGTAGTGCCTGATGACAAAGAGGTTATCGCCGCAACGACCGACTACGGCGTTTCTTTTACCTCGATGATATGGAAAGACAATGTCTTTGCTACACAGTTCCATCCCGAAAAGAGCCAGGGTCTGGGACTGAAGGTCCTCGCCGGTTTCGGGGAGTTCGTCAAGAAGTCCTGAGAGTCGTCTTCCTTTAGTCCGCATCCTTCAACCCTGGTATAATGGTATTAACCGAGGCGACAGAATGATACTATCAAAGAGATATTTCTTACCCTTTCTATTCGCTTTTATAGTATGCGGGTGTACAAAAACGAGTAGCGTTCTTTACGATACATCCGCGCGGCAGACGAACCCGGCAGATCATCCTGCTTTCCTGTCTCCGCCGACTTTTCACGGCTTCGTTTCGCTGGACCGGCATCAGCCGAACGGCAGGTTATCCAAGGGCAAGTTTCTCGTTGCCAGCCGGCAGATCAGGGACCCAAGGTTCCAAGAAACGGTCATATTATTGATCCAACACGATTTAAACGGCACGGTAGGTCTGATTGTCAACCGGCCGACCACGGTAAGACTTTCTGATTTTTTCCCGGAAATTAAAGAAGGGCGAGGGAGTGAGCACTTCACGTATATCGGGGGACCCGTCGGCATGACCCAGGTACTCCTTCTCATTCACTTAGAGAAAAAGCTTGAAGGGTCTCAATGGATATTCGATGACGTATATGTGAGCTCGAGCAAGGCTGTCCTTGAGCAGCTCATTAAGATTCCCGCCGGAGAAACGAAATTTCGCGCATACGCTGGCTATGCGGGATGGGTTTCAGGACAGCTCGAGCAGGAGATAGTGAGGGGGGACTGGCATGTTGCGCAGGCAGATGCTAAGACTATCTTTATAAAGCCCCCTACAGAGATCTGGCCGGACCTCATTCGCAAGACCGAAATGATTCGTGTTGAATTATAGGCGGCCTACTTGGCCGTTCCTGCTATCTTGTTTTTTGCGTCGAGTTTGACTATCTTGGGCGCGAATTCTCTTGTCTTGTCGTCTGAAAGATAGGCGTAGCAGAATATGATGACCTTGTCCCCTACGACGCCCTTCCTCGCGGTAGGGCCGTTGAGGCAGATTGCGCCGGACCCCTTCCTGCCCGGTATTACGTAAGTTTCGAAACGTTCCCCGTTGTTCACGTTGCTGATCATCACCTGCTCGTAGGGGAGTATCCCCGTCTCCTTCAATATGTTCTCGTCGATCGTGATACTGCCCTCATATTCGAGATTCGATTCGGTGACGGTCGCCATGTGAATCTTTGCCCTGAGCATGCACCTCAGCATAAAGGTTCCGCGCTATGTCTCATTCTATGATCTTCGGGACACGGTAAAATTTTTCGGTTTTGTCGGGGGCGTTCATGAGTGCGTCTTCTCTGTCGAGAGAGGGTCTTTGCAGATCATCCCTTGTGATATTGCTCATCGCAATCACATGGGATGTAGGCTCTATGTCCCTGGTATCGAGCTCATTGAGCTTATCCACGTAACTCAGGATACCGTCCAGCTGACCGCTGAAGAGCCCCTTTTCTTTATCGGAGAGGGACAGCCTGGCGAGGTGTGCGATATGCTCTATCGAGATCTTCACTATTGGCCCTATATCTTTGTCAGGTTGGCGAGCTTCAGTGACAACCTTTTTACGCCGATATTCGGGAAATTGACCATGACCTTCTGGTCCTCTCCGTCACCATAACAGTCTCGGATTACGCCTATTCCCCAGACCGGATGCTTCACCCTGCACCCGGAAGAAAAGAGTGGTTTCACTTTTTTTATCTCCAGCTTCTTCTTGTCCGTCTTGCCGCGAAACGGATGGGGTTCGGCCACTTTCTCGATCCATTGGCAGTAGCTCTTGGGCATGTCCTTGAGGAACCTCGAAGGCTCCTGGTCCTGTATCCGGGAGTACAACCTTCTCCTGCGTGCCCCAGTCAGAAGAAGAAGGTCCTTGGCCCGGGTCATCCCCACATAAAAGAGCCTCCGTTCTTCCGCGATCTCGTCCTCATTTCCATTGGCCTTGAAATAGGGGAGAATGCCCTCTTCAAGGCCTGCCACGAAAACCACGGGAAATTCGAGTCCCTTTGCGTTATGAACCGTCATAAGAGATACCCTGTTTTCGCCGGATGATTCGTCGACATTCGTCAGCAAGGAGACCCTGTCGATAAAATCACGTATGTCTTTCCCCTCAGCCGATAAGATCAACTCATCGAGGTTCTGTTTTCTCTCCTCATCGAGAACAGAGGCGTAGCCGGTCTTATCGATGATGGCCTTCAAGAGGTCCGAAGCTGAATCGAAAGAGACCGAAGACAATTTATCGACAAAACTGACAAGGCCCCCTATCTTCTCTTTTGTGGCCGTGACGATTCCGTTGCTGCGCATACAAGCCTTCAGTGTATCGTACAGGCAGACCGATTTCTTCTTTGCTTCATTCTCTATCTTCGAAAGTGTCGCGGCCCCGATGCCCCGGGGAGGACAATTGATGATCCTCCTGAGGCTGACGTTGTCGCCATGGTTGAGGATCAGCCGGGCATAGGCGATGATGTCCTTGATCTCTTTTCTCTGGTAAAAACTGACGCCCCCGACAATATGGTATGGCAATCCCATTTCGCGCAGCCCGTCTTCGATCGCCCTAGACTGCAGGTTTACGCGGTAAAGGATCCCTATGTCCCTGAAGGAAAATGCCTCTTTCAGATAGAGTTCCTTGATGATCTTTGCGATGTGCTTCGCCTCTTCCTCCTCGTTATTCAGCCAACAGAAGTGGACCTTTTCCCCTCTGCCCTTGTTCGTCCAGAGCTTCTTGTCGCTCCTGTGGGGGTTCACGGCGATCACGGCGTTCGATACATCGAGTATGTTCTGAGTCGAACGGTAGTTTCTTTCGAGTCTGACGACCTTTGCGCCCGGGAAGTCCTTCTCGAAATTAAGGATATTGCGGACGTCCGCCCCCCTGAATTTGTAAATGCTCTGGTCGTCGTCGCCGACCGCGCAAATATTCTTATGGACCTTCGCAAGCATCGTGATCAACTTGTACTGGGCGTAATTCAGATCCTGGAACTCGTCGACGAGAATATACGGGAACATAGACTGGTACTTCTTGAGGACTTCGGGATGACTCTGAAAAAGCTTGACGCTGAGCATTATCAGATCGTCGAAATCGAGTGCGTTGCTCCGTTTGAGTTCATCCTGGTATCTCACGTAGACCTTCGCCAGTTTTTCATCAAACCCGAAACCGTCACCGGTTGAAAGAAAATCCTCGGGTCCGACGAGCGACGCCTTTAGAAAATTGATCCTCGTAGAAACCCCTTTGTAGAGAGCCTCGTAGATCTTGAACTCTTTCAGTATGTGGCGTATAAGGCTGCAACGGTCGTCTTCGTCGTATATGGAAAATTGGGCGCTATACCCGATAGATTTGATATCTCTCCTTAAGATCCTGCTGCACTGGGAGTGGAGGGTCCCGATCCATGTCTGCTTTAACTCCCTGCCAAGAAGGTTATGGATCCTCTCCTTCATCTCATTTGCGGCCTTATTGGTAAAAGTGACGGTAAGTATCGATTCAGGTAAGGTTTTGTGGGCCTTTACGAAATGCGCGTATTTATGGGTAATCACCCTCGTCTTGCCGCTGCCGGCACCAGCCAATACCAATAAGGGACCTTCGATATGTTTGAGGGCTTCTTTTTGCTGTGGATTTAGGTCATGCATTAAATTCTCTTTAGACATCTTTCGTCCCAGGCATTATAGGTTAACAAATTTTCCCCCTTTAAATCTACAGTCCGCTAAAAAAATCCCTTTATTATTCGACCGTAACGCTTTTGGCGAGGTTTCTCGGCTGGTCTACATCACACCCCCTGAGCACCCCGATGTGGTATGCAAGCAATTGCAGAGGAACCGCAAAAAGCACCGTGGACAGGAACCTGTTCGTATCGGGAACAATGATGCAGCTCTTTGAAATTTCACAGACCTCGCGTGCGCTTTCGGCAGCGATGGAAACGACCTTCCCGCCCCTGCTGTTGACCTCCTGAATACTCGTCACCATCTTTTCGAAGAGACCGTCCCGTGATACCAGTACCACGACCGGGAGCTCTTCGTCTATAAGGGCTATCGGTCCATGCTTCATCTCTCCGGCGGGGTATCCTTCGGCATGGATATAGGATATTTCCTTCAGCTTGAGCGCGCCCTCAAGCGCGATCGGATAGTTAATGCCCCTGCCGAGATATATGAACCCTCTTGCCCTGAAATAGTCCTTTGCGATCGACCTGATCGCTTCATCCGCGGCAAGCGCCTTTTCCACCTTCCCCGGCAGCAGGATAAGTTCTTCCAGAAGTTCCCTGCCCTGATCAGGGCTGAGCGTACCCCGCAAACGGCCGAACGCAACGGCCAGCAGATACACGGCGGAGACCTGTGTAAGAAACGCCTTCGTCGATGCCACCCCGATCTCGGGGCCCGAATGGGTGTAGAAGACCGCATCCGCCTCCCGCGCCGAAGTACTGCCCACCACATTACAGATGCTGAGCACAGTGGCGCCCAGCTTCTTCGCCTCCCTCTGTGCAGCGAGGGTGTCGGCCGTCTCCCCTGATTGGGTAATGACGATAAGCAGATGGCCGGAATCAACAAGCGGCTTCCGATAACGAAATTCTGATGCGATGTCGACTTCAACGCTCATCCTGGCGAGTTCTTCGAACATATATTTGCCGGCAAGTCCGGCGTGCCATGAAGTTCCGCAGGCGACGATAAAGATCTTTTTTATCTCTTTCAGCCTATGTAGGGGAATCCCGAACTCATCCAGGTTGACCTCGCCGCTGTCGAGCGAAAATCTGCCCCTGAGCGTATCACCGACGGCACGTGGCTGCTCGAATATCTCCTTGAGCATAAAATGCCTGTACCCACCTTTTTCGGCCATGGATGGGCTCATCGTGACGGACTGCACATCCTTATGCACGGGGGTGCCGTCAAGTTTCGTCACAAGGACCCCGTCACCGGTAAGGACAACCATCTCCTCCTCACCCAGATACATCACGTCCCTCGAATAACTAAGGAACGCAGGGACATCTGAAGCAATAAAATATTCACCGTCACCGAGACCCACCACGAGAGGACTGTCCTTCCTGACGCCAACGACCTTGCCCGGCTCTTTTTCGTTGATAACGGCCAGCGCGTATGCACCTTGCACCTCTTTCAAGGCGGCCCTCACCGCATCTTCCAGCGGAAGGGTCTTTGCGTAATCCCCGATAAGGTGGCAGAGCACCTCCGTGTCCGTGTCGGAACGGAATTCATATCCCTTGAAGAGAAGTTTCTTTTTCAGACTGAGGTAATTCTCGATTATGCCGTTATGCACAAGAACAATGCCGCCGGAACGATGGGGATGGGCATTTTCCTCGGATGGTTTCCCGTGCGTAGCCCACCGTGTATGTCCGATGGCGGTCGTGCTTGACAGGTTTTCCTTCTCCACGATCGACGCAAGGTCTTTGATCTTTCCTTTACATCTGATCACATCCACGCCCTTTTTTGAAAAAAAGGCGATACCCGCAGAATCATACCCCCGGTATTCGAGCCTCTTAAGCCCTTCAAGGATGATCGCCACGGCATTCCTATTGCCCGTATATCCGATTATGCCGCACATGTCAACGCCGTAATCCGGGAGACCTTATGAGCCGGGAGTTCATGTAAACTTCCTTGACTTTCATTTTTTCTTGAGAGCCTTCTGTCTTTTACTTCCCGTTCCCTGACGCCCTCTGTTTGCCCAGCCGCGTATGTTCTTCTGCCTGGTCCTGCTCAAGGCGAGTGCCCCGGCAGGGACGTCCTCAGTGATCGTTGAACCGGCCCCTATATATGCTCCCTTGCCGACCTTCACCGGCGCAACAAATTGTGTGTCGCTCCCGACAAAGACACCGTCGCCCAGGACAGTCCTGTGTTTCTTTTCTCCATCATAATTGCACATTATCGTCCCCGCTCCGATATTTACACCCTTGCCTATCACCGTGTCGCCCAGATAGCTCAGATGGGATGCCTTGCTCTCCCTGCCGATGACCGCCTTTTTCAATTCCACAAAGTTTCCCACCCTGGCCCCGGCGCCTACTTCAGACCCCGGCCTCAGATGGGCAAAGGGGCCTACAGAGGCCCTGTCTTTAACTGTAGAGCCCTCGATCAACGAAGAGTCTTTAATGACAACCCCCGATCCGATCCGGGCGTTGACGATCCTGACATTAGGGAATATAGTCGTCCCCCGTCCTATTTTTACGTGTCCCTCAAGATGGACATTCGGATAGATTATAGAATCTCTTCCTATCGAGACGCCGGCATGGATAAATACTGAACCGGCATCAAGAAAAGTCACCCCTCTTTCGGACCATTTTTTTGAGATTCGCTTCCTCATGAGCAGGGACGCCCTGGCAAGTTCCTCCCTCGTGTTCACTCCCATAAATTCTTCTTCGGTGCCTATGCAGTAGGCAGACGCTTTTAAGCCGTGCTTCGCCGCCTCCGTTACGATGTCCGTAAGATAGTATTCGCCTTTGGCACTGTTCATCGTGATCGCATCGAGAAGCAAAAGGGCATCCCCGTTAAGGGCATAGACGCCGCTATTCACCTCGCATATTTTTTTCTGGAAGGGATCAGCGTCCTTCTCCTCGATGATCGCCGAAACCCCTCCGGAGCCGTCTCTGACGATCCGTCCGTAATCTTTCGGGTCCTTCGCGTTAAAAGAAATCACCGAAAGGGAGTTCTTGTCCCTCCGGTGCAGCCTCAAAAACTTTTTTATCGTTTCATGTTCCACAAGCGGGCTGTCCCCATTGAGGACCACGACAGTCCCCTGAAAATCGCCCAATGCCCGCCTGGCACACAATAGGGCATGTCCCGTACCTTTCGCCTCTTTCTGAAGCACAAAAAAAACATCTGCCGCCTCCACCGATTTTCTGATCGAATCGATATGCTTCCCCGCAACAACGACTACCTTTTCCGCATTGACCCTCTTGGCGGCGCTTACTACGCTCTCAAGCATGGAGGCTCCGCATATCTCGTGCAGGACCTTGGGTACCCCGGACCTCATCCTTTTTCCGAGTCCGGCAGCAAGTATTACACACGCGGTGCTCACTCTTTCGCCTCTCCTATCATATTCGGCGCGGCGATCCCCCCCGACAAGATGATCTTTATCCCTTCATCAATCGGGATGTCCGTATAAAAAACTTCGCCTTCGCTGACCAATACGATCTCCCCGAGATAGAGATTGTTCGTGGGGACATAAACGGCCCTTAGACAGACTTCCTTGCCGCTGTTGCTTTTCTTTACCGTACATTCCTTTGTGAGAAATCCGAACGCAAAGGCCCCGGCCCTCGGGTATTCGATAATCACGAATTTCTTGAACGAGGCAGACTTGTTTTCCGGCGAAAAGGCGTCCACAAGATGTTTCACCGCGGTATAGAGACCCTTGAGCACCGGGATATTCATAAATATCCTCTCGAAAAATTCAATCATCCTCTTCCCGAATATATTCGTGGAAATAATACCTACCACAAAGACGATTATTACGGCCGAAACGAAGCCCAGGCCGGGCGTATGATATCCGAGGATGTCGAAATAAAGGGGCTCGAGCAGACCGTCCACAAACCTGAAAAACCATCTTATCACAAGGATGGTAATAATTGCAGGTATCAGGACGAACAAGCCGGTAATAAATTTTCTTTTGAAGGTAGCACTGATAGACGACATATCAGCTTATGATAACCATTGGCTTGTTATTAATGCAATCACGAGACGAACGGCGCCGGTCGCAAAGGGCTACTTGCCCGCCTTTTCAGCAACCTCGTCGGGGATATCAAAGTTCGCGTACACATTCTGGATATCATCATTGTCTTCCAGGGCATCCATCAGCCTCACCATCTGTTCGGCCGCCTCCTCATCAAGTACCACATAGTTCTTGGGGAGCATCGACACTTCGGCCGACGCGACCGGTATGTTGGCTTTTTCGATGGCGTCCTTCACCCTTATGAAATCTTCGGGGGCGGTAATGATCTCATAGTTCTCTTCATCAGGGTCGTTCTTCATGTCCTCGGCGCCGGCGTCGAGTGCTACGGACATTACCGTGTCCTCCGATGACTTTGACTTATTGACGAGGATGTATCCCTTCTTGTCGAACATCCACGACACGCAGCCGGTTTCTCCGAGGCTGCCGCCGCTCTTGGCCAGCATGTGTCTGATCTCGGGCAGCGTTCTGTTTTTATTATCGGTCATTACTTCGATCATCAGCGCGACACCGGCCGGTCCGTATCCCTCATATACATATTCCTCATACGCAACTCCGGGAAGTTCTCCCGTTCCCTTCATAATCGCTTTTTTAATGTTGTCATGGGGCATGTTCACTTCTTTGGCCTTTTCAACGGCGCTGCGGAGTCTCGGGTTGCCGTCGGGGTCTCCGCCCCCAAGCCTTGCCGCGATAGAGACCTCCTTTACGATCTTCGTAAATGTTTTCCCCCTCTTCGCATCCGTCTGCCCCTTCTTATGTTTTATCTGTGACCACTTGGAATGTCCTGACACGAAAAACCTCCTGAACTATTTCGTTTTTATCGTCTTGCCCTTTTCTTCAAGCCTATGTCTCAAATTCCAACCTGTCCACAAAATTGAAAGAGGAAAAAGGAGATATATACCTTTTTTATAATAATTCCAGGAACTTTCTGCTGTCAAGGAGACTCCCCCGCTCCCGCTGCGTTCCCCGGCAGGTCAGGACTGATCTTTTATGATTCGATGCCGTAATCTTTGATCTTTGTAAGGAGTGTCTTATAGCTTACCTGAAGCAGTTCCGAAGCCCTGCTTTTATTCCCCCTTGTCTCCTTCAGGGCACGGACGATCCTCTGCGTCTCGGCCATCCTCGTAGCCTCTTTCGCGGTATACTCCAGGGGGCCCTCCACAGGCAGGCTCTTTAGAGAGTATTCGAGGGATAGTCTCTGGTTGAGCGCCATGTGATCAGGGAAGATGGTATCACCGTCGCAGAGGATGATAGCCCTTTCGATGCAATTTTCGAGTTCCCTCACATTCCCCTTCCACGGGTAGTTCATAAGCATTTCCGAGGCCTCTTTCGAAATCTTTTTTAAGGGCGTTTTGAGTTCCGCGCAATACTTGTTGATAAAATATTCCGAGAGCAGCGGGATATCGTCGGTCCGTTCTCTAAGCGGCGGTATCACGACAGGAAACACGTTCAGCCGGTAAAAAAGGTCCTCTCTGAATATCCCGTCTTCGACCGCCTTTTCGATATCCCTGTTGCTCGCAGCCACTATCCTCACATCGATCATGACCGACTTGAGTCCGCCTACCCTCTCTATCTCGCCTTCCTGTATCACCCTCAATAGCTTGGTCTGAAGCGAGAGGTCCATTTCAGCGATCTCGTCAAGGAATATCGTGCCCTTGTCCGCCAGCTCGAACTTGCCGATCTTTTTCGCTTCAGCACCGGTAAAGGCCCCCTTCTCATGCCCGAAAAGTTCACTCTCCAGCAACTCCCTCGGGATGGCGGCGCAATTTATAGGAACGAACGGATACTCTCCCCTCGGACTGAGATTGTGAATGGCCCTGGCAAAAAGTTCTTTTCCTGTGCCGCTTTCACCCAGAAGCAGCACTGTGGTTTTTCCCTGGGCTACTTTCTGGACCATTTGAGCGACCTCGGCCATGCCGCTGCTCCTGCCTATTATCTTCGGTGCGCCGAATTTAGCAGCCAGTTCGTCTTTCAAAAGTATATTTTCTGTAAGAAGTCTCTGCGTCTCAAGCGCCCTTTTGATCAGGAGAAGCAGGTGGTCCGTATCAAAAGGTTTTGTAATAAAATCGAAAGCCCCCTCTTTCATCGCGGCAACCGCGTTCTCTATCGTACCGAAGGCCGTCATCACTATAACGGGTGTAAGCTGGCTCTCTGATTTGGAGGCCCTGAGCACTTCAATCCCGTCCTTTTTGGGAAGTTTCAGATCAGAGAGGACAAGGTCGAAATGGCCCTCCCTGAGGACCCGTATGCCTTCCAGGCCGTCTCTGGCGATGACTGTCCTGTATCCCGCTGATTCAAGCGTCTCCTTCAGCATCTGCGCCATTGAATCTTTGTCTTCAACCAGTAGGATCGTTTGCATAGATTTACATTCTTGCTTCTTTCAGCGTCTGTTTACATCCGCAGGAGGAAGGCTTCCCTTCAAGGGAGAACACCGACTTCAAAACCGGGCGCAGGCTTTCCGCGGATGACTGCATGCATGCGAGGACCTCTTTCGTAGTTAGTTTCTCTGCCGCTATCCCTGCAGCAAAGTTTGTGATCACCGCAATACAAGTAAAACATATTTCAAGCTCCCGCGCAAGTACGGCCTCAGGCATAAGGGTCATGCCGACCATGTCGGCGCCCCATTCGGAGTAGGCCCTTATCTCCGCTGCTGTCTCGAGCCGCGGCCCGTTCGTGCAGACATATACTCCGGACTTGTTTACGGTCACGCCGGCATCAGCCGCCGCGTCAAAAACAAGAGTTCTCATATCAGGACAAAAAGGTTCGGTAAAATCTACGTGGACCACTTCGTCTTCATCATAAAAAGTGGACTTTCTGCCATGTGTCATATCGATTATCTGGTCGGGGACTGCTATCAGGCCGGGCGTCATCCCGGGGTTTATTCCGCCGGCGGAACATATCGAAATAATCTTCTCCACGCCCAATTCCCTGAATCCCCATATGTTCGCCCTGTAATTGACTTTGTGGGGCTGGATATGATGCATCGAACCGTGCCTGGGGAGAAAGACAGCGTCCCTGCCCGACCATCTCCCTATTCTGTACATGTCCGAAGGTTCTCCGTGAGGGGTGCTGACCTTGACGGAATCTCTTATCTCCAGTTCGGGGATGTCATATAGTCCGCTTCCTCCCATCACTCCAATTGCAGGCATATCGAATCTCCTTTTTAATGCTGTTTTAATACCGGCTGCTCTTAGTCGGTCCGATTATTAGTGTATAATAATCTACCTCATATTTTCGATAATGAAGCGGCACGATATTTTTCTTTTGGGAGGAGTGGATTTGATCGACAAGGAACTCCAGTCAACACTGATCAGGAAAACCCTTTCCCGTGGAGGTGAATACGCCGATGTTTTCGTTGAACAGCGAGAACAGACATCTCTCGTCATAGAAGACGGCAAACTCGAGAAGGTGGTTACGGGGACTGAAACGGGCGTAGGCATACGTCTGATCTATAAGGGAAGGACCGCCTATGCATTCAGTAACGACCTTTCAGAAAAAGCGCTGCTGCAAGCAGCATACGAGACGAGCAAGGCGGCGGGCGAAGGCTACTTTGAAGGGTCAATCGACCTGGAGGTGAAAAAGCCTTCAGTCACCTTCGACATAAAATTACTGCCTGCAAATGTCGCCATCGGCAGTAAGATAGATCTCATAAGAAAAATGGATAAAACTGCGAGAAAATTCGACCCAAGGATAAAACAAGTGACGGCAATATACAGGGATTCGGTGCAGAAGGTCCGGGTCGCAACGTCGGACGGTACTTTCGCTGAAGATGACCGGGTTTATACCACGGCGATGGTACAGGTCATCGCCGCTCAAGACGGCCTCATCCAGTCAGGCACCGAATCAGTCGGGGGGTTCGCAGGCTTCGAGATCTTCGAAGAGAATGATATCGAGGAACTGAGCCTCACCGCAGCAAGGCGGGCCGTAACTATGCTTTCGGCAAGAAAGGCCCCGGGGGGCAGGATGCCCGTCATTATTTCATCGCGGGCGGGCGGGACGATGATACACGAGGCAATAGGCCACGGACTTGAGGCCGACCTTGCGCAGCAGGGTCTTTCCGTATTTTCCGGAAAGATCGGAACTCAGGTCGCATCTCCGCTCATCACCGTGATCGACGACGCAACCCTTCCGGGAAAGAGAGGGTCTTTCAGGTTCGACGATGAAGGAACTCCATCTCAACAGACCGTGCTCGTGGAAAAAGGTATCCTGAGGAGCTACCTATATGACAGACTTACGGCAATGAAAGACAAAGTGAGATCGACTGGAAATGGGAGACGTGAATCCTATCGCCACCGTCCGATTCCGAGGATGACCAACACACTTATCACTGCGGGGGAAATGTCGCATGACGAGATACTGAACTCGCTCGATAAAGGGATCCTCGTGGAGAAAATGGGAGGCGGACAGGTAAATACCGTTACGGGTGATTTTGTCTTCGAGGTCCAGGAAGGATACTTAATCGAAAAAGGGAAAAAGGGAGAACTGGTCAGAGGGGCCACATTGACGGGCAACGGGCCCATGGTACTTGAATCGATTGACATGGTCGCTGATGATCTCGGCTTTTCCATCGGGACGTGCGGCAAAGATGCCCAGGGCGTGCCTGTCTCGGATGCCATGCCTACAGTCAGGATACCGGAGATCGTCGTCGGTGGCACCTACGATTGATTACCCGGGGATCTGTCTTAATCAATGACAAATTACTTTTTTGTGCGGAGTGAACCACATATTTGGTCGGCGATTTCTATTATCGGCGTTTTTTTCGGCATCGTGATCAACTGTTTTATTCAAGGATTAACTGTGTCGAGTGTTAGACAAGTGAGGATATTTCTCAACAGTGTCATAATCCCGGGCCTTGAAATAACAGCAAACAAATATGGCACATATTTTGCTTATCTAAATTTTTGATTATTATGCGTCCGCAGAGAACCATAAAAAATGAGGTTTCTTTTGAAGGTATCGGCCTCCATACAGGCAGATATGCCAGGGTGACCCTAAAACCGGCGTCAAGGGACAACGGCATTACCTTTATAAGAAGCGACAAAAACACGGTCATTAAGGCCGATGTCGGATCGGTGATCGATACCGCCTTTGCCACTACAATAGGCCAGGACGGGGCGAAGATCAGGACCGTCGAACACATCATGGCGGCACTCGCCGGCCTCGGCATAGACAATATCTTCGTTGATGTCAATGGTCCGGAGATACCCATACTTGACGGCAGTTCTACGGAATTGATAAGCATTATATTGAAAGCAGGCATTGCAAAACAGGGCAAAAAAAGGCCCTATCTTCGGATAAAAAGGCCGGTCATATTCGACGACGGCAATTCAAAAGTGGCTGCGCTTCCTTACGACGGCAGACGTATTACATACAGTATATTTTTCAACCATTATGGATTTGGCGAACAGCGGCTCAGTATAGAGATCAATGAAGAGACCTTCGCCAGGGAAATTGCCCCGGCAAGGACCTTCGGCTTTCTAAAAGACATTGAATATCTAAGGACCAACGGCCTGGCAAAGGGCGGGTCCCTTGAAAATGCGATCATTTTGGGAGAAAACGGGGTGCTGAACTCTTCCGGGCTGCGGTTTAAGGATGAATTTGTACGTCATAAAGTCCTTGATTCTATTGGAGATTTAGCTATTCTCGGGTTCCCGATTTACGGCCATATCATAGCGAATAAGTCGGGACACTCGACAAATATAAAATTTTTAAAGAAACTTCTTGCCTTTCCCGAGGCGTGGGACCTGATACTTGAGGAACCGTTAAGAATAAGCCCGCTTTTACAGATAAATACTTAAATCTCGGATAGTTATAATCTTACGAAAAAAAGCTCACAATTTCCCCTGATCTATGCTACTATATCAAAAAAAGAGGCTGGAGAATGTGGGTTCCCCAGCCTTAGGTAACTTTCTTCCGGTAACTTATTTCTTTTTCTTCGGGGCCGCTTTCTTCGGAGCTGCCTTCTTTGCTGCCGGCTTCTTCGCTGCTGCTTTCTTAACTGCCATGTTCTTCACCACCTTTCCATCCCCGAAAACCGGGGTAGATTGAGTTAAAGCTTCCCTGTCAGCAGGATCTTCTCACCAGACAGGAGCTTTTCCAGTTCGGGATCTCCGCTATCTCTTTTATCCCTGAACGCACTTTCATCCATTATCGTCGTGTTGATTTTTTTGTCGAATTTTTCCTCTATGTCTTTGAGAACTTCAACGCTCAAAGACGGAGGGCCGACTATGAATAAATCTACAGTACCTGTGTCTTCACTTTCAGTATAAGGACCAAAAATAAAAGCTATCTTCGCACCGGAATTTTTCAGTGCAGCTTTCAAAGCCCCCGAGGCTCCGAGCGATTTGGCAATTAGACTCTTCAACTCTGAGAAGAGAGGGGATTTTTTTTCGGCCTGGAAGTATTTAAGGTTTGCAACCTTTTTGCTCGCTAAAATGCCCATTTTTTCCAGATGGTCCAGCTCCCTCTTTACCCCGGACGGGTTCTTTCTCAAGAGTGTCGCGATTTCCCTGACGTAGAATCTTTCTTCGGGATTGTTTAGGAGGAGCGCCAAGAGGTCAGCTCTGATTGCCGAGGAGAACAAACTTTTAAGTGTATCTCGTGCTTGTTTCGACATTCTGTATATACTTATACAACATCTAAATTGAGTTTGTCAACAAAAAAATGCAGTTTAAATACATTTTTTTTATCCAAGTAAACAAAGCAGTCTCCTTTTTACAACAGCACATGAAAAATATGATACAAATATCAATATCTTGGATACGGATGAATTGCATTCAATATACAAGCGGATACCTATTATGATGGATCGAATGGTCAACGGATACAATCGTTTCAAAACCTAAACGATCATTTACAAGAAATGAGCAACTAAGCAGGTAAAGTCAACAATATCACTATATATCCTGATTTTATTGAATAAATCTAAATATTGAACAAAAAGCGCGCCGCCGATTATCTTCTCGCAGTAGCCGTTCCAAGCAGCCGTCTTACAACTCGCAAATTCATGACATCATCATCCATCGATTTTTTGGGCGTTTCAAGAATAAGAGGCACATCGGAGTATAGCGGATGATGGAGCAGGCACCTGAGGCCCCGCAGGCCTATTTTCCCTTTCCCGATATGCTCATGTCTGTCGATGCATGAAGAGATCCCCCCCTTCGAATCATTCAAATGTATGAGTTTGACCCTCTCTCTGCCGACGTATTTACAAATATCATCGCCGAGGGCATCGATGCCTTTTTCCGATGAAAGGTGATATCCCGCTGCAAAGGCGTGGCATGTATCGAGACAGATGCCCGCGATTAGCCCTGCTGGTACGTCCTGCAGAATATCCGATATCTCTTCGATCCTTGACGTGATATCTCCTCTTTCACCTGCGGTGTTTTCGAGGAGAAGGCCCGCCCGCCACTTGCCGCTCTGTGAGACACCACGAAGAGCTGCGGATGCCCTTTTTCTGGCGGCCTTAGGATCATCACCAGAGGCGCTTCCGGTATGCAATACGACGTACCCGGCGCCTACGGAATCAGCGATATTCAATTCCTCGATCACCATGTCCATGGATTTCTTCTGCAGCTCCCGGTTCGCCGATGCAAGGTTGATCAGGTAAGAAGTATGTATAAACACAGGTGCAATCGAGTATCTTTCAGCCAGGGTCTTAAACAAGGAAGTTTCGTCCCGTCCTCTTGCTGAAAGTGCCCATCCGCGGGGATTGTGGGAAAAGATCTGGACGGTATTACACCCAAGTTCCCCGGCCCTTTCCAAACTCAGATGGAGACCTCCTGTTATGGACGTATGGACACCAAGCCTTCGCATAGCAGATTTTATCACAAAGACAGTAGCAGGCTAACAGCAAACTCCCATGCTATCAGCCGTCAGCGTTCAACAAGCAGCAGACAGCCCCATCAATGTCCGCCGTGGATGAGGACCGGCAGGCACCTTACGCATACGAATTTTTCAGCCCCTTCAGTGACACATTTCAGACAGACCCTTTCCTTGTCCGTAGCACCGCATACAAAGCATTTTGCCGACATGTCGTTCTTCCTCCTTATTCCGGCGAGCCGGGTGAATCCGGCAGCTCATTTATCTCTTTGACGATCTTTTCAGGATCGAGGTTATGCATCATGGAACCGAAGGAGATAGATTCCAT
>JBIOIY010000059.1:0-18595 GCA_044450345.1 Thermodesulfovibrionales bacterium
CAATTTTACAAATTCTGAGCGTCTCGGTTTTCGAAAGAACATCGCTATTACAGTTCCTTACAGAAACCAGCATAGTACTGGAAATGAACGATTCCGAAAACCAGTTGAATTTATTCACTTAACTGTCGGACGCTTGTGATGTAATAGATAGTGTCACTAGCCGTTAGTTCTCTTCTCCGGGGCCGCTTCAGTCTGCAAGGCCCCGACAGCCTTCCTAACCTACCGCATTTCTTCTTCCAGTTGTAGAACGTCGCCCGCTCCCTTTATATCCCCTGCCCCATATATTAGGTATAATGGATATTGTGAACCTCTTGAGGGCTCATCGTTAGCCGATTATGCAGAAAGAAACAATCACAACTGAAAGCGGGACTGTACTGCTCGTAGAAAAGGAGATCAGGGACTCTGTAGCCGAGGTCACTATCCGGGCAGATGCGGACACCACGGCTGTCCTCCACTGGGGTGTCCGCAATAGGGGAAATACTTCCTGGCAAGTCCCTCCCGAACGGTCATGGCCGGAAGGAAGCCACGCCTTCGACTCCAAGTCTGTCCGGACGCCTTTCTTAAAGGAGGGCGACCAGCCTCTCATAAGGATCCGGCTTGATAGCTCCTCCGGTCTCAGTTCGGTGGATTTCGTCCTCTTTTTCCCGCTGGAGAACCAGTGGGATAATAATCGCGGGAAAAATTACCGGATCGATATCCCGGCGATCAGACCTTCGACTGACGAGGCCGCCCTCGGAAACACAGAGCTCTTGGAAGTCGCAGAAGAGATAATAGAACATGAGATGAGCAAAAATTCATGGACGCTGATGCACCGTTTCAATCTTTGTTATGACCTTCTCGACAGAGTAAAGGACAACGTAGACGGCCTGGCCCTTATCTTCGTATGGCTCCGTTATTCATTTATCAGACAGCTCGACTGGCAGCGGAATTACAATACACAGCCCAGGGAACTAGGCCACGCGATGGACCGCCTCACGCTCAAACTCGCCGGCCTTTATACGGAGGGCCCTGCAGGCGGCGGGATGATAAGGCTCGTCATGCCAACCCTCGGCAGGGGCGGCGATGCACAGCGGGTCCGTGACGAGGTCCTGAACATAATGCACCGCCATCATATCAAAGAAGTTTCGGGCCATTTCATGGAGGAGTGGCATCAGAAGCTCCACAACAACACGACTCCGGACGATATCGTGATCTGCGAGGCATATCTCGAATTCATGAGAAACAACGGCAATCTCGACAGGTTCTATAAAAAACTCAATGAGGGAGGCGTAACAAAGGAGAGGCTTGAAGGCTATGAGAGGCCGATACGGTCACACCCCGATTTCATACCTTACCTGAAGGACCCCCTGATCCGTGACTTCGAGCATTTCCTCGGCATACTGAAGGCGGTTCATACAGGCACCGATCTGGGCACCGCCATCCACACGGCACGTTACCTTTTCGACCCCGATATGCACGCCGTGATGGACTTCATCTGGTACCATAACAACGATGCGAAGATGCCGGTCGAACTGGCCGAAAAGATCACCGGTGCCCGCCGCTGGATCTCAAAAAGGCTGACGGGCGATGCCGGCAGGGTGCGCGACCTCCTCTTTCTCGATATCGCACTTGAGGACTTTCTTCGCAGTATCGTTGAGAGGTGCGCCATCCCTGATCTCGGCCCGAACGAGCTCATGGCAATGACCTCCCTGGTGTTGGAAAACCTTTCTGTCACAGATGCCGATGAAGAACTTTTCAGCTGCCTCAGTCTCTGGGAGAAAATCAATAAGATGGTCTGCTTCGATCGGGAATGGTCGCTCCGCGCCAGGGCAGTAACCGACCGGATAGGCCGGTACCTCGGGGTATGCGTAGACAGGTATAACCTGCTTTTTCAGCTGAAGGCGGCATATCTGGGAGGGGCATTCCGGGCGGATTCCTGGGCCATAAGCCTCTTTGTCGAGGAGGTGCTGCGGGGCCGTCCGGCCTTCGCCATGTCGATGCTCTTGCGACACCTAGACCCTCTTCTCAGAAAAAACGCCCGAATGGGGGACTGGCAAGTGATAAGCCCCGGGCATGCCGAAGGGGAACTCGAAGTAGTTGAGGCGTTGAAATCGATCGAGGGAAAAAGCTTCGACCGGCCTGTCGTCGTAGTGGCAGAAAAGGTTACAGGATATGAGGAGATCCCAAAAGGGGTATCTGCGATAGTGACCCCGGCAGTGGTCGACCTGCTCTCTCATATTGCGGTGCGTGCAAGAAATGCGGGTGTACTCTTCGCCACGTGTTACGATGCGGCGCGGATAGATCAATTGAAGTCCCTCAGAGGCCATGCACTGAAACTGGGAATAACCGGCAGCGATGTCGTTGCCGAGGAGGCCGCGGGAGCAGGTGTTGTCGCTGCAGTCCGGATGCAGTACTCCCACGGGGCGTTCACGAGACCAGCCTTCACGAGCTATGCAATAACGATGGATGATTTCACGGAGATAAACGTCGGCGGGAAATCGAACCACCTGAAACTCGTAAAAGGAAACCTGCCCGACTGGATCGGGATTCCGGCATCTGCGGCACTACCCTTCGGGGTGTTCGAAAAAGTCCTGTCTCAAGAAGAGAACAGGGATTGTTCAGGAAAAATCGGGGAACTCATCAGGAAGCTCGGGGACGGTCCTAATACATCCCGGGAACTGATTGAGAAAATCCGGAAGACCATACTCGATATGAAGGCCCCCCGGGAACTGGTCACGTCTCTTTATTCGGTCATGGACGCTTCGGGTATCGCACGGCCCTCGAACTGGGAGGATGCATGGACCTGCATAAAAAGCGTATGGGCCTCAAAATGGAACGAAAGGGCCTATCTCAGCCGGAAAGCAAACGGGATACCGCATGATGACCTCTTCATGGCGGTACTCATCCAAACGGTGGTCGAGGCCGACTATGGCTTTGTGGTCCATACGGTCAACCCTCTTTCCCTTGCAAAAGACGAGATATATGCCGAGGCCGTGCTCGGTCTCGGAGAGGCGCTTGTCGGAAACTACCCGGGTAAGGCGCTCAGTTTTACCTGCAAGAAGGGAAAGGGTGAACCTTATATACTTTCGTTCCCCAGCAAGAGCGAAGGCCTCTACGGAGGCGGCCTCATCTTCCGTTCGGATTCAAGTGGAGAAGACCTCGCAGGCTTCGCAGGAGCAGGCCTTTATGACAGCTTCCTTCTGCCCCGGCCAAAAAAAGTCACGCTCGATTATACGAAAGACCGCCTTTTGTGGGACGACGCATTCAGAATGGATTTTCTCTCGCGTATCGCCGGGATAGGGTCTGCAGTGGAAGGGGCTCTCGGATCTCCCCAGGACATCGAGGGTGCTTATGCGAAAGGCGGATTCTACGTAGTCCAGTCGCGACCGCAAGTGGGCATCGACAATGTCTGACAGCCCCCTCATAAAGATCGGCAACCAGACCGCCTACTCGGCAGCGACCATTACAGAACCATTTGACTTTGCGGTAGATAACGGGTTCGATGCATTTGAATGGTTCCCGGACAAAAAAATCACTGGCGAGGGCTGGCGGGCGGGCGACATCCCGGAGGAGATGCGTGCGAAGATCCGCCGGACCGCAGCTGACTGCAATATGCGTCTCTCCGTGCATGCGCCCTGGCCGTCGGACCCCCTGACACCCGAGAACGCCGCGTCCTTCCCTGAGACAATCGGGTTAGCGGTGGATGTCGGCGCTTCCCTTCTGAATATCCACCTTCGCTCCGACAAGGGACCTGAGGCCTTTGCAGAAGCCCTCCGGCCTCTCCTCGCGCTCATTGGAGAAGCGGGAATGCACCTCTCGGTCGAAAATACGGTGTATACCTCACCGTCGGACTTCAATCTTTTTTTTCGTCAATTGCGCAAATCCTATTCCGGGGACATATCCCTGGCGGGGATGTGTCTTGACATAGGGCATGCGAACCTCTGCAGCGGGACGCGGAATGATTATCTCAGGTTCCTTGATCTGCTTGATGACGAGGTCCCGATTATCCATCTGCATATGCATGAGAATTACGGAGACCGGGACAGCCATCTCACTGTCTTCACCGGTCCTGCGGGAAGGGACCCCTCCGGCATAGAAGGGCTTATCGGGCGTCTGAAAAGGCGGAACTTCTCCGGCTCGTTCATCCTCGAACAATGGCCTGAACCGCAGCGCCTTCTTATCGAAGCAAGGGACAGGCTGATTCATATCATAAACAAAGCGGCAGATGCGCCCGAGGAAGGACCCGACCAACCAGGTATGCATGAGGGGATCGTGGAAAGGTTTGTCTCGGCCAACAGGCAGTTCACGAGTTGGAGGAAGAGACTTGAATGGGTCAGCACACTGCTGCCCCAGCGACCGCAGGAGCCGGACCTCGAACTGCTCATATATATCGCAATCTATCTGAGGTTCCTTGGGACAGGGGAGATCAGCTGCAGCGAGGAAGGAGGTCACCACCGCCCCTCGCAGCATGCGAAACTTTCGGAGCATATATATAAACGCCTTGCCGGGATCGAGAATGCGGAAAACAGGCTGGTCATAAGGAAGATCTATCCATGGCTACCCTCGTTCGACACAGAGTTCATGAGGGCCGAACCGCTCACCCGCATCAGAGACATCGCACACAGAAACGACATCCCTCAGGAGCTCAAGCGGGAGATAAAGACGACGCTTCAGAACAAACTCCACCGCTCTGCGGGTCCTGAGGACCTTGCAACTTCCGAGGCCCTGTTTAAGAAAATCACGGCGCAAGGCGCCTCATACCCGGAACCATTCGTCGAGGAATTCAGACGCTTTCATAAGGAGTTGAAGGACTTCTTCAACGCAGGCAGCCTGAAGGACCTGCTCATTGCCCTAAAAGAAAAAGGTGATATCGACAAGCCTCAACTCATAGATGACTTCCTTCATTTCATCGCACGCCGGAACGAAAAAAAGGCAGGCCGCGATCAGGTCATGGAGGAACTCGAACTATTGACTGGACTGCGCAGGTCGCTTGCCGGCACTGATACTATCACGGCTGCACAGCAGCATCGTTTGAAGACCGCAGATATCAGGTTCGAAGACCACTCCTTTGTCCTTCTCAGCACCTTTATCAACTCGATAGACCCTTCGCAGGACCTGCCGTGGAAGACCACCCTTTGCACGCTCGCCCTTGCCACGGAAAATCTCAATCTCGGAGGCCTTGATCCTGAAGAATGCCGCGCCGTCGAGTCTGAACTTCGAGTTTGGTCTGTTGATTTCGATCCTGAAGACCGCGACTGCCTCCTCCGTCTTAAGGCGACGGTCGACAGGTGCCGCAGACTTGCAGGGGAATATGCCGACAGAATCCTTGCGCTTTTCTCCGAAAAGGTGAATACCCTTGGACATGCCCTCGGTCTGCCGGAACATGCGGTAAAGTTCTTTGCAGAGGCCGATATCAGAAGTCACCCGGTCTTCCAGCTCTCCAAACTCGTTGAATTACTGATAAGGAATATCAGGAGCCGTGCCCTTCTCCAGCCCTGGGATGTCATCGTGCCGGGGGAGGCATCAGGCCGCCTCGCAACAGTTCGATCGCTCGCCTCCGTTGCAGATACCGGAGACGGACCGCTCATCGTGTTTACGGATAAAGCAGAAGGCGACGAGGAGATACCACCGCACGTGACCGGTCTCATAATTGCCGGTGAGATCCCCCTCCTCTCCCATCTCGCTGTGCGGGCCCGCCAGAGGGGCACCGTATTCGTCGCATTCGAAGATATCGGTCGCATCGCTGAGCTAAAGAAACTCTCGGGAAAACCGATAACGATATGCGTGACCGCTGACGCTTTTGAAATAGCCGACGCGAAGATGCCGGATCCGGGTACCTTCAAGGCCCGCGCCGCACGAGTGACGCTGCTGGAAGTATCTCCTGACTTTACTTCCGGTAGGACCCTTCCGCTCGACAGGGTCACCGTGGCGACCGGGGGTGCAAAGGCGGATGCCGCACGGCGCCTTAAAGAGATCTCGAAACTCGGTAACGCCGATTTTGAAGTGCCCCATGGTGTTGTCATACCCTTCGGAGCCATGGAGGAATCCCTCCACTCCCTGCCTTTTCTCGAGACGGAATATGACGCCGCATTGAAGAAAATCGATCGCCTGCCGCATCCGAATATGGGGGCACAACTGCAGAGACTCAGGGAACTGGTCCTGCAGCTTCCCGTTGACGATGGGCTGATGGCCGGCATCACTGCCCATTTTGCAAAGGGCGAGCGGGTCATGGTCCGCTCGAGCTCGAATTGTGAGGACCTGGAAGGCTTTGCAGGGGCCGGGCTCTATGATTCCATTCCTAACGTACCGCAATCCGCAATAGCGTTGGCGGTCTGCAAGGTATGGGCATCTCTCTGGAACAGACGTGCGGCCGAAGCGAGACAACACGCCTCTATCCCGCATGACAGGGCCCGCATGGCGGTACTTGTCCAGCGGATGATGCCGACTGATATCTCCTTTATAATGCATACGGTCAACCCGGTCAGCAATAACGAAGACGAAATTATCATAGAATTTGCGGTAGGGCTGGGCGAAACCCTTGCGTCAGGACATGAGCCCGGCGCGCCGTTCCGCGCGGTCTACCGCAAAAAAACAGGCGGGATAGAGATGCTCTCGTTTGCCAGCTACAGCGCCGCCCTCGTTCAGGACCGTCGCGGGGAACTCGAACGAAATATAATCGATTACTCGAAGATACCCTTGTCGATGGATAAGAACGTCAGAGCCGCATTGTGCAGTCGCATAGGAAACATAGCCGGCCGCATCGAGGCGTCGTTCGGGCTCCCGCTTGACATAGAAGGGCTCGTGGTCGGTAACAGAGTCTGTATAGTCCAGGCCAGGCCTCAGCAGAGGATACAGGAGGAACGCAGGCGATGAACCCCTGTCCCATACTACTCGGCTTGTTCCAGAAAAGGATAGAAGGCGATGATGCCCTGCTACGGCTGGCGGCGCTGCGCTTCAGGGAAGCCAGGATGGGCGCCGAATATTACGTCGAATCCGCCGGAGAGCTCGAATGGCTGCTCGGCTTCAGGCCGTTTCATGATGCGCCTGTAGTCGTCCATCTGCCCCGTGGCGTAAACATATTCGATGAACCGTCGAGGCGGTTGATTATCGATTTCGCGGAGGGGTTCAGAGACAGGGTCTACGGCCTGGTGGTCCATGACCGGAACGTTGTCCCTTTACGTATGAATGAATATCTCGAGGCCTTGAGGGGACTGAATTCCGGCCTTAGGGCAATTGAGGGTGCGCCTCTCCTTTTTATCGAATACGCCGCGGGACTTGATCCTGAGGCATTCATACATATATTTAAGGCGATACCCGACCTTGAACACGTCAGTGCATGTGTGGATGTCGGACATATCGGCATTTGGCAGACAAGGACTGAATATTCGAAGAAACACCCGGGCGAAGACGTCTGCTCGCTGAAGCCTGAAAGTCCCACCCTCGCTTACCTTGTTGAAGACGTGGAAAGCGCGGTCGGGTCCGCACTCGAAAAAGTACTCTCTGTCATTCGGGAACTCGGCATGATCGGAAAGCCGCTGCATTTTCATCTTCACGACGGCCACCCGCTCTCTGCATTCAGTCCCTACGGAGTCTCTGACCATCTCAGCTTTCTGACTGAGATCCCTGTCCCTTTCGAGCATCATGGCAGGAAATCTCTCCCCCTGATGTTCGGACAGTCCGGGCTTTCCCGGATCGTCAACGAGGCGCTCCTTAAACCAGGGGCAGACAACGCCTCATTTACGCTGGAGATACATCCGGTTGAAGGGAGGCTGGGATTAGGCAACGCGGCCTACCTCTTTACCCACTGGGCGGACAAGGGCAATGCGGAAAGGATGAACTTCTGGCTCTCGGTGATCACAAAGAACCAGAGGCTTCTTCTGAAGGCATGCCCGGAGGCTGAAGAGGTCCGTTACACGAGAAAGATGGTTATTTATAATTTATTTCCTCTCCTTGCCGGAAAATTTACGGAGTGGGAGGGCCATCTCGCAAGGGCGTCTGAGATGGGTTTCAACTGGGTCTTCGTCAACCCTATCCAGAGGCCGGGCGCTTCCGGGAGCCTCTATTCCATAGCCGACTATTTCGACTTTAATCCCGTCCTGGTAGACAAAGAAATCGGAAAGCCGCCGGAGGAGCAGGTGCAGGATGTTGTTAAAAGCGCCGGGAAACTCGGTCTTGCGCTGATGATGGACCTTGTGATCAACCATTGTTCAGTCGATTCCCCCCTGCTTAAGGTCCATCCGGAGTGGTTTCTTTGGGAATCAAAAGGCCGGGTTGCACACCCTTTCGCAGACGAAAACGGGAAAAAAGTTGTCTGGAAAGACCTCGCGAAGTTCGACCACAGGAACACAAGTGATAAAGAAGGCCTCTATCAATATTTCTTCGAGATAGTGAAATTCCTCGCCGGGCTCGGCTTCAGGGGGTTCAGGTGCGACGCGGCATATCAGTTGCCGAGGGGGCTTTGGGAAAGGCTCATCGATGATACGAAGAAGGCATATCCGGACGCGCTGTTTTTTGCAGAGACCCTCGGGAACCCCCCGGACCTCACGAGAAAGACCGCAAGCGCGGGGTTCGACTATATCTTCAACAGCTCAAAATGGTGGGACTTCTACGGCCACTGGCTAATGAAGCAGTATGCCCTCACCAGGGACATCGCACCTTCGATAAGCTTTTCCGAGAGCCACGATACCATAAGGCTCGCGGAAGAGGTCAACGGGAACGTGGAAGGGCTTAAGCAGCGCTATCTCTTCTCAGCGCTTTTTTCGGGCGGGGTCATGATGCCTATGGGGTACGAATTCGGGTTCAAAAAAAGGCTTCATGTAGTCAAGACAAGACCGGGGGACTGGGAGGACACCGGCCTGGACCTCACAGACTTCATCGGCCGGGTGAACAGGATCAAATCGGAACATGTGATATTCCAGGAGGACGCCCCCACGGAAATGCTCTATCACGAAAACCCCAATGTCCTCCTCATGTGGAAGGCGTCGACCCACACCCGGGAAGAGTCGCTCCTCATCCTCAACAAAGACATTTACCGCTCACAGCACTTCTATGCCGACAGCCTTCAGAAATATCTTCAGGCCGGTGCGCCGCTTATCGACATATCTCCTGAAAACCCTCTCGACTATATTCCTGCTCCCTTTATCTACGACCTCGCCCCCGGGCAGGGCATCGTGCTCATCACACAGAGAGACCTTCCGGCGGAAGACTGACCTCATTCATAGATATTCGACACTGGGAAGACCCTGCGTCCTTCGCTGATTGGTCAGCAAAGACCCATCTTTGCAGGTCCCCTTTTCAAAGGCGTTTTTCTTGACTATTCGTCACGGGCTCTGCTAATCTATTCAATCCTAATTGAGGAGTCTTTATGGCCAAGATCAAGAGCACCAAAACCAAAAAAATTGTGGGCAAAACGAAAACTATGAAAACGAAATCATCGACTCTGAAGGTGAAGAAAACGCCTCCGAAGGTGAAGACAGCGCCTCCGAAGAAGGGGAAGAAAGCGGCCGTTGCCGCCAAGTCCCCGAAGAAGAAAGCCGGCCCGCCCCCGAAGAAGATTTCTCGCAAGGCACCTGTATCAGAAGCACCTGCAAAAAAATCCAATAAGACCAAGACAAAGCTATCTGCCCGCGAGGAAAAGATCCAGCAGATCAGGTCAAAACTTCTCAGGCAACGTGAGACCTTGCTGAGCGAGGCCGAAACAGCACTGAATGAACTTCCCGTCGAGATGATGTTCCCTGACCTGGGCGACCAGGCCACGGCTGAAACCGACAGGAACTTTATGCTGAGACTCCGCGGGAGAGAGCAGCGCCTTTTGAAAAAGATCGATGAGGCAATAGACCGCATCGAGAGCGGTATATTCGGCATCTGCGACGACTGCGGAAATGAAATTGACGTGAAGCGGCTCGAGGCAAGGCCTGTGACCACCATGTGCATCGAATGTAAGACACTCCAGGAAGAAGAAGAAAGGCTCAGGGAGCAATAAAGGCTTAGATTCAGAACGTCTTCGTCTTAAGATTCCTTTCCATAATATAACGAATATGTTCGTCCAACACCTTCGAAAGTCCTGAAACAAGGGCATCTGAAGGTTTCAAGCGGTGCAGCTTCGAAGCATCCCATCCACGCAAAGTAGTGTAAAGACTTATTGTTCCCTGGGACAGACGCAGTGAAGACGCATTGCCCTTTGCGCAGGCTTCGCAGAGGACGGTGCCGTGGGAAAGATAAAAGACGTCTCCGTCCTTACCGCACCTGCCGCATCCGCTGAGCATCGGCAGATACCCCGCAACCTCCAGCAGCCTCAATTTATAGTAAAGAGGCAGCAGACCGGCGTCGCAATCGGTCTCCGCCGCGTGAAGGGCGTCCAGGAACAGGGAATAGATCTTCTTGTTTCGCTCCCTCTCGGGAATAAAGTGCAGCGTCAATTCTATCATCTCCGAAACCTTCAAAAAACATTTTAGTCCGCTCCTGACAGTATCGAAGGGATGGATAATGTCCGCCTGGGTAAGCCGCGGAAGCGCCGCGTCCTCCTTGCCCCAGAAAGCGATATTCGCACGGGTGAAGGGTTCGAGACTGCTTCCAAACCTGCTTTTGATCTTACGGGGACTTTTTGCAAAGGCCCTGACGATGCCATAGTCGCTCGTCAGGTATGTTACGATGAGGTCTGCTTCTCCGAAGGGGATGGTCTTCAGGACGATGCCTTCTGTCCTGTGCAGCATCACATAATATTTCCGAAGTCTTCAGGCTTAAGGTTCTTCAGCCATTCGTCAAGCTCATCTGCCGTCCTCGTCGCCATAATACTGTCCTCCACAAAAATCGGAGCGCTTGCCCTAAGGGCGACCGCCACCGCATCGCTCGGCCGCGAATCGATCAGGGTCTCTTTCTTGCCGTCGTTAACGTGGATAAGGGCGTAATAGGTGTTATCTATTATCTCCGTCACCACTATCTTCGTGATCTTGACCTTCAGTCCATCAGTGATATTTTTCACAAGGTCATGGGTCAGGGGCCTTGGCGTGGCGACCTTTCCGAGCGCAAGGGCGATAGAGTCCGCCTCGGGTTTCCCGATCCAGATCGGGAGGGTGCCGGAAGCGTCCACTTCCTTCAGAAGGAGAATGTACATATTGCTCCGGGGGTCGAAGAGAAGACCCTCTACTTTCATTTCTACAAGCATCTATTTATACCCCAATTCATGTAATGCCTTTTTGTCGTCACGCCACCCCTTTTTTACCTTCACCCATAATTGGAGAAAAACCTTTGCGTCGAGAAGTCTTTCGATTTCGATGCGGGCGAGCGTGCCTACTTCTTTCAGCATCCTGCCTTTTTCACCTATTATTATACCCTTTTGCCCCTCTCTTTCAACATATATATTCGCACTTATGGAAACGACGCCGTCCTCCCGCTCGGTCCAGTCCTGGACTTCGACTGCAACGGAATAGGGGATTTCCTCTGTGGTTTTCCCCATTATCTTTTCTCTTATTATCTCCGCAGCCATAAACCTCTCGACCTGGTCAGTCACAAGATCGTCCGGATAATACTGAGGCCCCGCCGGAAGGTACTCGAGAATTTTTTCTACCACCCTGTCGGTCCCGTCCTTCTTGAGAGCAGATACCGGGATAATCTCCCTGAAGGGTAAAAGTCCCTTGTACTGACCTATGATACGAAGTATCTCAGGTTTCTTGACGCTGTCTATCTTGTTGATCAAAAGGAAAACAGGCTTGTCTATATTTTGCAGAGACTGGACAATAATGCTGTCCTTCCCGGCATCATGCCCGGGCTCCGCCACAAAGAGGATGATGTCTATTTCCTGAAGTGCCTCGCGCGCAGAATTGACCATCGCCTCTCCGAGAAGGTTCTTGGGTCTGTGCATGCCGGGCGTGTCGATGAAAATGATCTGGGCCCCCGGAAGGTTCTTGATCCCCAGTATCCTGTTTCTGGTGGTCTGAGGTCTTGCAGCAACAATCGAGACCTTCTGTCCGAGAAAGGCGTTGAGGAGAGTAGATTTCCCTACATTAGGTCTGCCGATAATCGAAACGTATCCTGAACGAAAAGACCCTTGCATCTGGATTATGGCGTGAGTTTACCCAAAGCCTCTTTTATCCTCACGACCCCCCTTTTGATGTCGTCGAGAGACGTCGCGTACGAAAGTCGGACATAGTTGTCGTCCCCGAACGCAGAGCCGTGGACAAGGGCAACATTGGCCTCATCAAGGAGGTAGAGAGCGAGGTCTGCCGAGGACGATATCTCTCTGTCCCCGAATTTTTTCCCATACAGTCCTGAGGTATTCGGGAAGGCGTAAAAAGCGCCTTCGGGCATGATACAGGTTATCCCTTGTATCTTATTCAGTTCCTCAACGAGATAGCGTCTTCTCTTGTCGAATTCGGTCCGCATCGTCAGGACAAAATCCTGCGGCCCCCGCAAGGCCTCAATCGCCGCTTTTTGCGAGATCGAAGTCGGGTTGGAGGTCGACTGGCTCTGAATGTTCGTCATCGCCTTGACGATATGCGCAGGGCCTGCCGCATATCCTATTCGCCACCCGGTCATCGCGTGCGATTTCGAGAGACCATTGATGACGATCGTCTTCCGCTTCACCTCATCACCGAGAGACGCTATGCTGATATGGCCCTTATCTCCGTAGATAAGTTTTTCATAAATTTCATCCGAGACAATATAAAAATTGTACCGGAGGGCCAACTCCGCTATCTTTTCGAGGGCCTTTCTGTCATAGACCATACCCGTAGGGTTCGAGGGTGAATTCAGTATCAGGGCCTTTGTCTTTCCTGTTATCTTTTCCTCGAGCGCCTCCGGCCTCATCATAAAGGAGTCCGCTTCATATGTTTTGACAAACACAGGGACCGCATCATTCAGGAGAACCTGGTCCGGGTACGACACCCAGTAAGGTGAAGGGATTATCACTTCATCCCCCTGCCCGTAAAGCGCCTGCGCAACATTATAAAGGGAATGCTTCGCGCCCGCAGACACGATAATTTCTTCCCGTTTGTATGAAAGACCGTTGTCGTTTTTCAGCTTGTCGATGATCGCATCCTTCAGCGGATCAATCCCCCCCACTGCGGTATACTTGGTAAAACCGTCTTTCATCGCCTTAGCAGCCGCCTCTTTTATGTGTTCCGGCGTGTCGAAGTCCGGCTCGCCCACGCCGAAGCTTATCACATCGATTCCAGAGGCCTTCATAGACTTGGCCTTTGAATCGATGGCCAATGTAGGCGAAGGTTTAATTTTTCCAGCCCTGTCAGAAAGCATCTATCTCCCTTTCAAGAAATAATTTTTTGATATGTTATCACATTTGGGGAGATTAATGAAAACGAAGGCCGCAGAACATTATCCATGATATCGAAATGCCCTGCGGCCAATCAAAACCTATCGGACGGCGAAATTACTTGAGTGCCTCGTATACCCTTCCGACCATCTCCGCAGACGGTTTCAGCGTTTTGTCACCTTCTTCTTTCCATTTTACCGGGCAGGCCTCATCCCCGTGCTGACCGAGATACATATTGGCCTTCACCTTCCTTAACAGTTCCTCGATATTCCTTCCAAGATTGTAATAATTCACCTCTGCATTTAAGAGCTTTCCCTCCGGGCTGATAAGGAACGACCCTCTTAGCGCAAGGCCCGTTGCCTCATCATAGACACCGAACATCCGTGATACGTTGCCGGTGGGATCGGAGGCCATCGTAAATTTCGTCTTCTCAAGCATCTTTTCTTCCCTTTGCCAGGCAAGATGGACGAACTTCGTGTCCCTGCTGACAGTGACAACCTCCGCCCCCTCCTCCTTGAACCGTGCCTGCAGCTCTGCCAGAGCCGCGAACTCGGTGGCTCAGACAAAGGTAAAGTCCGCTGGATAGAAAAACAGTACCGTCCATCTCTTTTGGTCCTTCAGTGCCTGCAAACTGATCTCTCCGAAATCGCCTTTTTCAGGCTCCCATGTCTCCATCTTGAAATCCGGGACGGTGTCCCCGACCCTTAATCCGCAACAGTGTTCTCCCATAATTGATCCTCCTTAATTTTGTGTTCTAAGTAAATTCTACTATGAAATAGTAGTACTCGATAGTACCTCGATTAATGCTATGTCGATCCCCTCCTAATCTCCTCTATCATGCAGGTCAAGATAGATTTATCTCCACGATATATTTATATTCTTTTTAAGTCCCAAAATTTTAATTGACAACTGACCTATTTAGGACTATTATAGTCTTCTTTAGGGGCAATATCAAGTTTCCACAAATTGTATTTGGTCCACTTTCGTGGGAAGATGGTATTGGGACGGCAAAAGAATGGCAACAAAAGGAGGAAACAATGGATGCCTTAGCCCTCAGCAGGCTTCAGTTCGCGGTGACGAGCATGTTTCACTTTATCTTCGTCCCGCTCACTCTCGGTCTCTCCATACTGGTAGCGTACATGGAAACCCGCTATGTCCGCACCGGGGATGAGATGTATCTCAGGATGACAAAGTTTTGGGGAAAACTCTTCCTGATCAACTTTGCACTCGGTATAGTCACCGGAATTACCATGGAATTCCAGTTCGGCATGAACTGGGCCGAATACTCCAAATACGTAGGTGATATCTTCGGGGCACCGCTGGCTATAGAGGCGACTGTCGCCTTCTTCCTGGAATCGACATTCATCGGCTTATGGGTCTTCGGCTGGAACAAGATATCGAAGAAGCTCCATGCGTTGTCCATATGGCTGGTGGCAATCGCCACTAATCTTTCCGCACTCTGGATACTCCTTGCAAACGGATGGATGCAGCACCCCGTTGGCTACGTCCTGAGAAATAACAGGGCAGAGATGGTAGACTTTGTCGCGCTCATTACCAATGCTTACGGATGGTTGAAATTCTTTCACACCCTCTTGTCCGGTTACGTCATAGCCGCATTCTTTGTAATGGGGATCTCGGCCTACCATATCATCAGGAAGAGCAATCTCGATTTTTTCAAGACATCATTCAGAGCCGCGGCCGCCTTCGGCCTCCTCAGTTCAGTCCTTATTTTCGCGGTCGGTGATTTTCACGCATCGGAGGTGGCCAGGACACAGCCTACAAAATTCGCTGCAATGGAGGCGGTCTGGAACACCCAGAAGTCCGTCCCGTATAATTTTCTCGTTTTGCCGGACACTGCGAATGAAAGAAATTCCGTGGAAGCCGTCCGTGTGCCGAATATGCTGAGCTTTATGGCATTCGGGGACGGCCAGGCCGAGATCAGAGGCCTCAAAGACTTTCCAAAAGAAAACCGGCCGCCCGTGATGTCGACATTCCTGAGCTTCAAGGCCATGATCGCACTGGGGACATTGTTTCTTATTCTGAGTGCCGCAGCTGTCTTTATTGCACAGACAGGACGCCTTGATTCAAGCCCTTTTTTCCTCAAACTCATGATCTATGCACTGCCCCTTCCTTATATCGCAGCTCAGTTGGGATGGATCGTGGCGGAAGTCGGCAGACAGCCCTGGATTGTATACGGCGTACTTAAGACCTCGGAGGCGGTATCAAGGGCGGTAAGCAGTGCTCAGGTGTGGGCCTCGTTGATAGGCTTCACGCTGGTGTACGGCCTGCTGGCCGTCGTAGATATATACCTGCTTACCACTAGCGCCAAGAAAGGTCCGGACAACGACCTTTCGGTGATGATCCAGTCCTCACGCACGCAGGAGGTGTAAGATGGCATTTCAGATACTATGGTTTATTCTTTGGGGCGTTCTCTGGGCAGTATATTTCATGCTCGACGGCTTTGATTTCGGGACCGGCATGCTGCACAATTTTATTGCAAAAAATGAGTCTGAAAAAAAGATGATTTTAAATACCATCGGGCCGCTATGGGACGGAAACGAAGTCTGGCTCATTACCGCGGGGGGCGCCACATTCGCCGCATTCCCAACCACATACGCCCTCATGTTCAGCTACCTTTATTCGGCCCTGCTTCTCATTCTTTTCGCACTGATCTTTAGAGGGGTCGCATTAGAATTCAGGGGTAAAGTTGACGCTTCGGGCTGGAGAAAGGGCTGGGACGCAGCAATATTTCTGGGCAGTTTCCTTCCAGCCCTCCTCTTTGGAGTTGCCTTCGGAAATATCTTTCAGGGCCTTCCCATGGACGGGGCCGGTTATCACGGGACCTTACTTACACTCCTTAACCCATACGGTCTGCTTACCGGAGTCCTCTTCGTCCTACTCTTCCTGGTCCACGGCTCGCTATGGCTGGCGCTGAAGACCTCGGATGATCTCAGACAACGCACCGAGGGACTGGCAAAAAAACTCTGGGTCATACTCCTTGTCGCTGCGGTAAGCTTTTTGGTGTATACCTATTTCGCCACGCACCTCTATGCAAACTATCTGAATAACCTGATATTGTTTATCGTCCCCATAGTCGCCGTGACCTCTCTCCTTCTCATAAGAGTGTTCGCAGGGAAGAAAGACTACCTGAGGTCCTTTTATGCCTCCTGTCTTACCATAGTAACCGTCACGTTCACGGGGGTTATCGGCCTTTATCCGAACCTTATCCCTTCAAGCATCTCCCCGGCCCATAATCTGACCATATACAATTCTTCATCGAGCGTGTACACTTTGAAAATTATGACCGTTGTGGCCCTTATATTCGTCCCCATTGTGATCGCTTATCAGATATGGACGTACAGGGTTTTCAGACACAGGACGACCGCTCAGGATGTACTGGGCCGTAATGAAACGTATTGACGTTGCCTTGCGGGGAACGGGATCATGCCTGCCCCCGCGACAAGAAGAGAGGTGAACGATGCAGGTCACTCGTGAAACAGACTATGCGATACGGTGTGTATATTACCTTGCCGGCAAGAAAAGCGGCGTCACGATGGTAGACGAAATCTCGAAGGAGATGAACATTCCCAAGAGTTTTCTCGCGAAAATCCTGCAGAAGCTCGGCAAAGGCTCACTGGTAAAATCCTACAGAGGCGTCAAGGGGGGCTTCATGCTCTCGCGCGCTCCTGAGGAGATCAGTCTGCTCGAAGTGATTGAAGCCGTCCAGGGCCCGTTGGCCATGAATATATGCGCGCTTGATAAAGCCCTCTGCGAACGCAGCACTGCGTGTGCCATCCATCCGGTATGGGTCGAGGTAAGAGGGGAAGTCGAGAAAATTCTCCAGAGAAAGAACTTCGCAGACCTGCGGATCGACCCAAAAAGCCCTTTAGGGGAATAATATCCTGACACAGAAACCGTCTCGTTCCCGACGGCTTTCCGGCGAACCATGTGCGCATTGATGCACGGCGGACAGGATCCCGAGAATACTAACGATCCGTACCTTACTTCGAAGGCGCTGCGGGTACAGGCACATTACCGGCAGGCTGCGAAGGTGCGGCTGGCGCCGCTGGTTTCGCCGGAAGCATAGGCCGTACACCTTGCACCGGGCCGGACGGCGCCCCTGGCATTTGAGGAATGTTTTTCCGCTGATCTGTTACAGAACTTCTTTTGACGACCGATCCGCCCCTCGCCTCGATCATCGCAAGCGAGAGTGAAGTAATCATGAAGACCACTGCTGCGATCGTAGTCAGCTTGCTGAAAAAAGTCGCCGCGCCACGCGCCCCGAAAAGCGTTTGGCTCGACCCCCCGAAAGCGGCCCCGAGTTCAGCGCCTTTTCCGCTCTGCACCAGGACTATGAAGATAAGAAAAAAGCAGACTATGATATGAATGATCAAAATTAATGTAAACATCAGTTCTCCTTCTTAAAAAGTGCTATCCTTGCAAAGCTTTTCGGCTTGAGACTCGCCCCGCCGACAAGCGCCCCGAACACGTCCCTGCAAGCCATAAGGGCGTCGACATTATCCGGCGTTACACTGCCGCCATATATTATACGCAATGCCCCCGCATCATTTCCATATAAATTCCCGAGTATCTTGCCGATATATGCATGTACCTCCTGTGCCTGCTCAGTGGTTGCGGTCCTACCCGTACCTATTGCCCAGATAGGCTCATAAGCCACGACGAGATTATCCGGTCCGACCTCGGCAAGCCCTATCTGCACTTCTCTTTTTATCACCTCGAAGGTCCTGCCCGCCTCTCTCTCCTCAAGGGACTCGCCGCAACAGAATATTACGCCGAGGCCCGCTTTTTTTGCGGCTCTCACCTTCCTGTTGACGATGACATCCTCCTCAGAAAAATATTGTCTCCTCTCCGAGTGGCCGACGATCACATGCGTGCAGCCGGCGTCCGCAAGCATCACAGGGGAAACCTCCCCGGTATAAGCGCCCTTCTCTTCCCAGAACATGTCCTGCGCAGAAAGCCTGACATTCGTTCCTTTGAGTTCCTCTGAGGCAGCAGCCAAAGCGGTAAAGGGCGGCGCGACAATTATGTCCCTGTCAGTTACGTCCTTTACAAGAGGGACGAAGGATCGGATGAACTCCCTGGTCTCAGGGATTGTCTTATTCATCTTCCAGTTAGCAGCGATAAAATACTTCTTCATGACCAGTTAATTTAATGCATAGAGGGAAACTTGTCAAGCTATGTTCAGCTATGAGGGTTTCGAGAAATAGCATTTTTGGAAGCGGTGGTGGCAGGGGATACCGCGTCGCCGGATCAGGAAGATACCGATTTCTCATTTTAAACCTCTTTTATCTCGCTGAGACGCCTGTCCGCGCCTCAATTTGCCGTAAC
>JBIOIY010000060.1:0-17694 GCA_044450345.1 Thermodesulfovibrionales bacterium
CCGAAACTCGATGACTCGCCTTCCCGTCCAAAATGAGGTATTATTGTTAAAGGAGGTCATAGATATGAAGCACAGGCATGAATATGAAGCGGTTTATCACCCCAGCCTTTCTTCGGAGGCAAAGACAATCGGCATTAAGGCGGCCGAGATGAGAAGATGCAAGACATGCCAAAAAGAGATGCCTTTTGTCATGATCAAGAAGGAATGGTTCCCGCTATTCGAAGATCCGGAATCTGTCGATCAGGGTATACTGATGGCCTAAGCCACAGCAGGTTCTCAAAAATATTCTGAAAAGAATCTGACAAATAAGGCCATCCTTGTTAAGGTGCATCTCTTTTTCATTATCTGCGCGAGGGTTCAGCCTGAAGCGGCCGCCGAGATTACCAAAAAAATCCTCCTGCCCCCTTTTACGGCCTCCTTGCGTTACATTATAATTAATGACAGACATGGAAAGAGACTATTCTTCATTTCCACCGATAGGCGTGACCGCATATTCCGACTTTTATACCTTCCCGTCCCCGAAGGTCTGGGGAGACTATTGGTTCAAGAAGCATTTATTAAAGGAGTTTGCAAGCCTGGGATATCCAGTGGACAATGCCAACCCGAAAATCCTTTTGCACCTCTTCGGAGAACCGCTTCATAGAATTCCCGCGGAAACATACACAATGCTCTGGATACACAGTCATCCTGACTGGATCACGCCTGAGATGCTCTGTAAATATCATACGATATATTGCATTTCAAAACCTTTTATACAAAAGCTGATGACAATGGGGTTTGAAGCAAAATTTCTGATGATACCGACACACCTGAGCCAACGCCCGGAGAGGAAGGGAAAGGAGTACGACATCGTCTTTGTCGGAAATACGAAACATAATATCATGAGAAAGATTGTGAGAGATATCGGCTCCCCTCCGTACAATATTAAAATATGGGGCTGGGGCTGGAAAGGATTGATACCCGATACATGGTATGGCGGGGAATATTTCGACAACGGGCTGCTTGGAGTACTCTATTCATCTGCAAAAATCGTCCTTAACGACCATCACGAAGACATGCAGAGAGAAGGCTTCATCAACCCAAGAATATTGGATGTCCTGGCCAGCGGCGGTTTTGTCGTTTCGGACACTGTTCTCGGCATGGATGAATTGCTTGACCGGGGCGTCGCGACGTACAGTACCCCGCGCGAACTGTCAGAGGCAATAACGAGATATATTGAAGATGCCGGGGCCAGGGACACCATAACAGGAAGAGGACAGAAGGCGGCCCTCGGGTTCAGCTATCGCGCCGCATGTCTCGAAATTATAAGACATATCGTATCGGTTTCTGATAAATTATCCTGGTAACGCCATGTATCATATAAAAACTGCGGGCATTATTATTATCGGCAACGAGATACTTTCCGGAAAGGTCCAAGACTCGAACTCCTTCTTTCTCGCCTCTGAATTGAGGGCCTTGGGCGTAAATGTAATGCGCATATCAGTGATCCCCGACGACATTGAGACGATCGGCAGGGAGGTCCTTTCTTTTTCCAAGAGTTTCGATTATGTCTTCACCACGGGCGGCATAGGTCCGACACACGATGATATTACGCCTGCGGGCATCGCTTGCGGGTTCGGCGTAAAACTTGCGAGACACCCGTCACTCGAACAGATATTCCGCGAGAGATACGGAGAGTCATGCAACGAGGCGATCCTGAAGATGGCAGAAGTGCCTGAAGGGGCCGAATTGATCGACTTCGGGAATTCGAGGTTTCCCCTCGTTGCGTTCAGGAACATCTTCATTTTCCCCGGTATCCCAAAATATCTCAGAGAAAAATTCGGACTCATAAAAGAACGTTTTCGTACGGATGCACTTTACCTGAAAAGACTTTTCCTGGATGCAGACGAGGCCGACATTGCAGCCGCCCTCAACAGGGTCGTTGCCGAAAACAGGGACGTCAGTTTCGGCTCGTACCCGATCCTCGACAATTCTGAATACAAAATCATCGTTACGGTCGAATGCCGTTCCGAAGATTCCTTGAGTAAGGCGTTAAAACAACTGCTTGAAAGCCTCCCCGGTCATATCATAGTGAAAATGGAGTAATCCCCGTTGGGACGCAAAAGGATATTAGGGAAGACAACTGATTTCATCACCGGCCGGGAGATCACAGACACCGACGACGAACGGTACCGCCAGAAACTTGCCCGGTTGCTTATCGAAGTGAAAGGCTACGAAAAAGACGATATCGAGCCGAGACGGCGCATAGAGATGGAGATCGAAGGGAAGAAGGTCCTTTCGCTGATAGATTTTGTAGTGAGTGCAGGGACTTCGAGGTTCATGGTAATTAAGTTTGGCCCCGGTTCTCTCGTAACACGGGAGCGGCCCGCGCTCGCGGCTGCGAGGATACTCGGCGAATATCAAATACCGGTGACGGTCGTGACCAACGGGGAAGATGCGGAAGTACTAGATACCGATTCAGGCGATCTGATCGCCACAGGGATAGATGCCATACCGGATAAAGCTTCCGCTCTGAAGAGGCTCGAAAAAATCATACGTAATCGCCCTTCGTCTGATCAGATCGAGGCCGAAAAGCGGATCATCTCAGCCTACGATTACCTCGAACATTCTCTCGAATGCGACGATGACTGGTGCGAGACTGATTCGGAGTGATGACGGGTAACCCCCCGTCGCCCCCTCTTAACTTAAGAGGGGGTTGGGGGCGTTACTTGAATGAATGTCACCCTTTTATGAACTTCCCGGAATAGGATGGGTTATACCGCCTGCAGCTTCGGGATCAGCGGGGTTTTGCCTTCGCTGAGGATATCTCCCTTGATACCTATTACCACCTCGCTGTAGGGAATCTCTTTACCGGATTTCTGGATCGCCTGCTTGACAATATAAGCCAGTCCGCCGCAACAAGGCACCTCCATTCTCACCACGCTGACACTCTTGATTGAATTCTGCATGAACATCTCGGTGAGTTTTTCGAAATAAAACTGGGAATCATCGAGCTTGGGACAGGCTATCACAACTTTTTTCCCCTTTATGAATCTCCCATGGAAATTGACAGTCGAAAAAGCGGCACAGTCGGCAGCCATGAGTAGGTCCGCATCATTGAAATAGGGCGCAGCGGTCGCAACAAGCTTCAGTTGAATAGGCCAGTTCGTCAGCTCCGGATGCGTCTCGGCAACACCATGCCGGCCGGTCTTGTTTTCGGTAAAGTCAACGGTCCTCGACCCGGGACAGCCGCAGGGCTCTTCTTTCTTTCTCGTTGCATGGATATGCTTTTCAGTCGCCACCTCGTCGAAGGGATCGGACTCTCTCTGCATGATCGTCAGCGCCCCGGTGGGACAACCGCCCATACATGCGCCGAGCCCGTCACAGTACATTTCTTTAACGAGTTTTGCCTTCCCGTTTACGATCTGAAGCGCCGCCTCTGCGCAGTCGACAACGCAATTGCCGCATCCGTTGCACTTCTCTTCATCGATCTGAATGATATTCCTTATTGCCATCTTAATTATCCTCCTGAATATTAATTATACTTAAGTATATTTCATTCTCATTGCCGCTTTCTATGATACAGATCATCCTTGCAAGTCATAGCGAATAAAGACATATCGGCAATGTCCGTTCCTCCCATGGTATAATAAATGGATTTTATATCATAATTCCCTGAAAGGAACTGCTATGAAGGGGTGTTATTTCTGCCAGGAAAAGGAAGAGCTGGAAGATTGGGTTCATCCGGAAACCGGAGTGAGGTATTATTTCTGTGATTATTGTTTCAGAACAATAATAGGTGTCTGCGGGGAGTGCAGCAGCATCCTGACCAAGCTTGACCCCATAGGAATAAACGAAGAAGGACAAAGGATTTGCTACAAATGCAGCGCAGCCCACGACATGGCAGAGGACGATATTTAGCAATTCCCGCGTCTATATCGGCTGAAACCTGGGATGAGGAGTGATAATGTCGGATATAAGCGAAGACGAGAAATCTCATCTTATTGAAACTTCCTTTGAAGTCGACAGGGTCTACCTGCAGGCCCTTGAAGGCCTGAGAGAAGACCTTATAAGCCAGGGCATCGACATCGATTCAGGCGAGGGGCGAAAGATCTTCATACGCGCCGTGCGGAAACTGAACGAGAGATTCATGTAGATTATGAAGTGCGGACGTCCTGCATTTTTGAACGCCGGTTTTATCCCCGGTGACCTTCCCAGCCAAGAGGTTGAGAGACCGATATTCCCAGACTGCCTTGCCGACTGTCTTACCGGCCGGGAAATCCCTTTTTCCAATCGGGATAACATAAGACAGAAGGTGCTGCAGTTCCTCATGGACAAGAAAGACTATCGCAAGGGAGATTTCGCTGTTGACAGGGAGATTTCCTTCGAGATTGAAGGCCGGCCTGTCGTCTCGCTGGTTGACCTCTCGATTGCTATCGATGGCAGGACTTTGATGATCTGGAAATGCGCCTCGGGTTCGCTCGTCTCGCGGGAGAGACAGATTCTCGCCTCAGCGCGACTCCTCGAAGACTACATTGTGCCCTTTGCCGCAGTCGCAAACGGCCTGGATCTTGAGTTCCTCGACTCAGTTACAGGCAGAGTCATCGGTTGCGGGTTTGAATCAGTGCCTTCCCGGGAGGAACTGATCAAGAGGGACGATTTGTTCCTGAGACCTGTAAACAAAGAAAAGCTCCCCGTCGAGCAGAGAATACTTTATACCTATGATGCAATCAGCTGTCCCGCGGCCTGTAGCGATCCCCCCGGCCGGTAAGGGCTTTAGTCTCCGAAAATCTTCAGAAAATCGCTTCCATTACTGCTATAATAGTTTACCTTTGGACAAGACAATGCGATCTCTATCTTTTCTTCATTGCCAGAGGCCATGTAAATGGATATTAAGGTCAGCAGCCTCATAGTAAGATATCTTGAACGGCTCGGGACGGAATATGTCTTCGGCATCCCGGGTGCCCATATACTTCCCGTTTACAATGCACTTTACGATTCCCGGATAAAATCGATCCTCGCGAAACATGAACAGGGAGCTTCCTTTATGGCGGGCGGGTATGCAAGACAGTCGGGGAAGATAGGGGTCTGCATCGCGACCGCGGGCCCCGGAGCGACGAACCTGGTCACCGGCCTGGCAAATGCATATATGGACAGGCTTCCGGTGCTTGCGATCACCGGGGAAACTCCAACCTACTCTTTTGGTAAGGGCGCGCTTCAGGAAAGTACGGGGGAAGGGTCCTGCATCAACCAGTTCGATCTGTTCAGAGGTATCACGAGATATAACAGCGTTGTCCAGCGTACCGATTATATCCTCAACGTCCTGAGGAATGTGACCGGAATCCTCACCTCCGGAAACCCGGGCCCGGTCCTATTGAGTTTCCCCTATAACGTGTTGAAGGAGGAAGTGGACGAGACCATTCTTGATCATATCAATTTCTCTAACCCCCTGATGAAGACGGGGGAGGACGTTGTTCCGCTTGATGAAATATTTTCTATTTTAAGGGCCGCCTCTCATCCGGTCGTTCTTGCCGGGTACGGCAGCGTGCTTTCGAAGGCCGAGGATTCGATCGCACGTTTTTGCGTGAAGACGAATATACCGGTTGCCACGAGCCTCAAGGCCAGAGGAATAATCCCTGAGACTTCGGCACTTTCCTTAGGAGTGCTCGGGATCACTTCCGGTGAATCGGCGTTCCGCTATATCTCCGACAAGGCAGACGTTATCGTCATCTCGGGGGCAAGTTTCGGGGAAAGGACGAGCTATAACTGGAATGCCGAACTACTAAAAGGCAAGAAGATCATCCAGATCGACAGCGACGAGACGCAGCTCAATAAGGTCTTCACCGCTGACTTCGCCGTCAGGTGCGATGTCAAAAGGTTCTTCCATCTGCTTAACACAAGGCTTGAAAAAGAGCCGGTGGGACCGAAAGATATGAGCGACGCCTCTGATTATAAGTCAAAATATTCCAACCACATAGTCAAGGACAATGAGTTCCTCCTCGTAAGCAGGTTCCTCTCTCATCTTAATAAACACTTCGAAGGCGACGTGCTGATATTCGACGACAATATTATTTATATGCAGCGCTTTTGCCACATCTCAAAGAGCCGGAGCTATTTCCCGAATTCCGGAATCTCGTCTTTGGGACATGCTGTCCCCGCTGCAATCGGGGCCAAGCTTGCCTCGGAGAAACCGGTGATCGCTCTCCTTGGGGACGGCGGCTTCCAAATGTGCTGTATGGAGATCATGACCGCGGTGAATTACGGCATACCCGTTACGGTAGTACTGCTGAATAACTCTTCCCTCGGCCTTGTAAGAAAAAACCAGTTCTATAATTACGACGGCAGGTTCATCGCAAGTGACTTCGTCAATCCCGATTACAAAAAACTCGCTGACTCATTCGGCATCAATTACTTCAGGGTCGCGGCGGAATGCGACGCCGAAAATGTCTTCACGAAGGTCGACTTCAGGAACAACATCAATCTAATCGAGCTTATGCTCAACAAGGATGAATTCCCGAATTACTCCTCGGGGAGATGAGATATTTCGTTGAGCAGTAAAGATGCCTATAGCAATCTGGCCCGCTTTATTTCTCTCAATGAGGACGACCGCGCACTTGCCGACCTAGGCCGGACCTTTCGTTCTCTCTGCTCCAACAAAGGGAAGATCCTTGATGATGCTGAAATCTTACAGCCGATCTATGAGGAAGCGCTCCGATTTCTGGAAAAAAATGCAGTGGAAAAAGGGTTCGGCTCGGATCTTCTTGCGCTCCAGCGGGACCTTTACAAAGAGTTCGAACAAATTCTTTCCTCTTCCGGTAGCGACCGGCGGCATGACTTTCTCATCGTAATCCCGGTTGCCGACAGGCCCCTTATGCTGAGGAATTGCCTGGCAAGCCTTATCGGACAGTGTCGCATCTTTTCTTATGGAGGGTCCCCGGAAGATACCGCCCGAAGCCTCTATAAGAAGGTCAGTGTCCTTGTCTTCGATGACAGCAAGGACGAAACGAATATAAGCAACATCAAGAAAATATGCTCATCGACGGCTGCCTCCGGAATGCGGACTGTCTACGTCGGCAGCGAGGAGCAGACGGAGGTCTTAAGAAATGTCCCGCCGGAATACAGGGAGAAGCTTTCCGGCATTGTAGGAGATTTTAACGGCCCCGTCCGCCCGCACAAGGGTGCTTCTCTTACGCGCAACATCGCGTCTCTCTACATTCATTCCAGGCTCTATGAATTCGGGGACAATATGTTGATCTGGTTCATTGACAGCGACGAGGAATTCAAAATAAAGATCATTAGAGGCGGAGAGATCAGGGATATCCACTTTATAAATTACTTTTACTGGCTTGACAGGATCTTTTCTGATTCGGATGTGGAAGTGCTCACGGGCAAGGTCGTTGGGGACCCGCCGGTCACCCCGGCGGTAATGATCAACACATTCCTCGACGACATCGTTTCTTTTCTGGCAGACACCGCAGAGGCAGAACCTGAAGGCCGGTGTTTTTTTCATAACATTCATACATCTGAACCGTTCCCTGCGGAGTACCACGATATGGTCGGTCTATTCGGCTATACGCAGTCTTCATCCCCAAAAAAATATTTCTGTGGTCTGCAGGGAGACCACTCTTTGGCCGTCGGCTTCGAGGATTTTTCGAACCGCACGCTTGGTTTTTTCTATGGCCTCCATCCTACAAGGACGCAATTTTATTCCCCGGGAGACAGCATGACCGATGTAAAAAATGCGAGGACAGTATATACGGGCAACTACGTCATCACTCCTGATGGCCTTCGCTTTTTTATCCCTTTTGCCGGGCTCGGGCTGAGGATGGGCGGCCCCACCCTCGGCCGTATCTTGCGAAGAAAGATTAAGGGTAAGTTCGTCTCAGCTAATCTGCCTCTGCTTCATAAAAGGACAATTACCGGAAATTATACGAATGAATTCCGGAGCGGCATCCTGCAGAAGGGGGATACAATGGACCTTTCTGGGGAATTTCAGAGACAGTTTTGGGGAGACATAATGTTGTTTTCGGCCGAGGCGCTTTGCGATACCGGCTATCCTGAAAAACGCATTGAGGCATCAGAGATCGCCGATATCGTGGGGAGGGTTCAGGACAGAATATGGAACCTCTATAAAGGACATCAGGCAGCTGCCTCCGCTAAAGTGATGGAGCTACGTCAATTATTAACAGACCCCGCACGGTGGTGGAACAAGGGGCCTGCGACAAAATCCCCGGTTGCAAGTCTCATGACCTTCGCTTCCATGGTCGACAAGAACTTTGGGACTGCGTCAGGGGCAATCAAGACCATATCGGACCAGATCGCGGAAGGATCTTCAACAGAAAAGATAATTAGCGCACTGAATTCTTTTTACGACGACGAGCGCGCCTGGAATGAACTACTGAACCTATTTTGAAGTCATTTTTTCAGGATCTGAAAAAGATTATTGTAGTCGTCGGTCCATAGCCGGAGCTCCGGCCGCTCCACGAGCCTGGTTGAGACTTTCTTGAGAGCCTGCGGCTCAAAGGGAGAAGAACTCATCAGGACCCAATCTGCGCCATAGATCTCATTGTCACTGTCTCCTTCACTGCTGACAAGTACCGCATGCTTGCCGGCCGCCCTGCCCAATTTCTCTGCAACGGGACCAAGGTCGAGATGAGAGTTTGTAATATGAAGCGCAAGCACCCCCCCTGGTCTCAGATGTCTAAAGTACAAATCGACCGCCTCACGGGTCATGAGATGCACTGGAATCGAGTCGCCCGAGAAGGCGTCCACGGCGAGCAGATCATACTGCTGAGCCGGTTCACGCTCAAGCGAGAGGCGGGCATCTCCATGCACCACCTCTACCTTTCCCTCACATTCCGAGAGGTAAGTGAATTTCTCCCTGGCGAGCCTTTCCACCATAGGGTTTATTTCATAAAAACGGAATAGATCTCCGGGACGTGCATATACGGCAAGGGAGCCGGCACCAAGTCCTATTACACCCACCTTCATTGGGGAACGGCCCATATATTTCAGCGCCATGCCGACCCCTGACGTCGGGCCATAATATGAGATAGCCTCCCGCCTCCGTTCAGGCGATGTAAATTGTACCCCATGGGTAATCGTCCCGTGCACAAGGGCGCGGCTTTCGTCTTCCGTCCCTTTGTTATATTCCATTACACGCAAACCTCCGTAGAAATTTCGCTCCATTACGAGACTGGACTCGGAAAAAGAATTGACATAATATCCGGAGGCCATAACCACTCCAACCGCCAAAACGGATCCGATCAGGTCGCTGAGCCACCACCCTCTGAAGTTGATGGACAGCAACAGCAGGGCGCAAACAGACAGCCCCACTGGCAGTTCGAAATATCCCGGGAGCACTTTCGGTGCCACAAGTCCGACCAGGACTCCGCCGAGCGCCCCGCCTATAGAGAGCATCAGATAAAAGGACGTGAGATATTGAGGTGAGGGCTTCCTTCTTACCAGCTCTCCGTGGCAGAACATGCAACAGGCGAACAGTCCCGCACAAAAAACAGCAATAACCAATTTCAGACTCGTATGTGAGTTCCACCTCAGAAGACCGTAAGACATACCGCCGAGCGCTAAAATCAGCGGCCAAACATACCATTTTCTCCGATAAAGGTTCTCGTAGTCGAAACAGAGGATAAAGCTTAACAGATAAAGGCTGAGCGGAAGGATCCAGAGGAAAGGGATCGACGTCACGTTCTGAGTGAGATGGTTTGTTACCGAAAGAAGGAGCACCGATGAGGTGCAGGCCAGAAGCGCCCACAACAACCGCTCACGCAGAGAGGGCGGCTTCAGGTCTGAATCACTGCCCGTCGAGGTCTTCGTGACCTCTGAAGGCACCCCCATGACGGTATATAGTGCAGCTCCGAGGGCCAGTGAAACAAACACGGCATATGCACCGGACCAGAAGAGGGATTGCCCGCGCAGAGTCACATTAGGTTCAACGAGAAACGGGTAAGCCAACAGCCCCAGAAGCGAGGCGAGGTTCGAAAGAGCAAAGAGCTTGTATGGTAAGGCCGAGTTATACTTCCTGGCATACCACACATGGATAAGGGGACTGGTAGTTGACAGCAACAGATACGGCAGTCCCGCCGAGACGGTCAGAACGGCCAGTATGCGAAATATGGGATCTTCACCACCCGTCGGCTTCCATCCGGGCGCAGGGACAACCGGTAAGGCCGCGAGGCTGAACAGAAGAAGCGTCACATGCAGAAAAGTCTGTGTCTTAGTCTTGAGACAGCGGACCGACCAGTGAGCATAGATGTACCCGCCGAGCAGGCCCGCCTGGAAAAAAAGCATGCATGTTATCCAGACTGCTGCCGAACCGCCGAACCACGGCAGGATCATCTTCGCTATCATCGGCTGGATCTGAAAGAGAAGAAAGGCGCTCAGAAAGATCGTCGCTGCATATATTGCCATTTATAAAAGTCCGGTCAAAACAATTATTTGACTCTACCGATACAATAAAGTTATCACTTTAATGTTTATGTCAATAAAAAGCCTTCAGGATTATAGCACACCGGGGTTTTTTCAAAATAAATTGCTGCAGCTACAACGGGAAAAAATATTCGGAATCTACAAAATTTCTGATACACGCGCTGATATCCTCAAAACACTCCCTGTATTCCCGGAGACCGCAGCCATAGGGATCGGCTATTTTTTTCAGCATCTTCCCACCATCTGAGAATTCAGCAAGATTGAAGGTCTTCGACTCTGCCGAGATATCAAACTCAAGTATAAACTCAACATGAAACGTCTCCATGCACAAAACAATTCCGCTGTCCCTGATAATCTCTTCACATATCATCCGGGCCCTGTGCCTCGATATATCTATGCCTCTCTCACCTGCAGCGATGACCGCGAATTCGGTGGCGGGGTTGCCGATCAGCGCATGCGTACCGGCTGAAGAAATCCCCATGCCGGGTATTTCACTCAGGACAGCCCGTAAGACCCCCTCCGCCATCGGACTCCTGCATATATTGCCGGTGCAAACGGTTAATATTTTTTTTTGCCCTTTTATCAAGTCAGACATATCTCCATTAAAAGAGAGCAAACCCGCGGTTCGGGTTGTTTGCAATTTGCGCACCCAGGGCGAAGCATGACTTGTGACCCGGCTCTCAAATTTGTAAATAGAAAGCACACAACGTTATAATATCAAATACTTTGGAAATTCATAAATTATGTCCTCTATACCCAAGGCTATCGATATAACTCCGGAGAGATTAGGGCCAGACGACAGTTTCAGCTTTGGCTGCAACTCCGGCCTGGAATGTTTCAATAAGTGCTGCAGGGACATAAACCTTTTTCTTACGCCTTATGATATTCTCAGGATGAAACGGCGGCTGAACATCTCTTCCCGCGAATTTCTCAAAATATATACGTTTCCCCTCTTCCCCGTGGAGATAGGCCATCCCGTAATTCTGCTCAAGATGATCCCTGACGAAACAAAGAACTGCCCTTTTGTCGGCGAAAAAGGGTGCTTGATCTATGACGATAGGCCCTGGTCCTGCAGAAGTTTTCCACTCGATCCGGTCGCTGAAATACGGCCGCCGGTATTCAGCATAGTCAAAAGAGAGTTTTGCCTCGGTTTTGGCGGGGGCAAGACATCCCATACCGTACGGAAATGGCGCGATACCCAGAACGTGACATTTTATGAGGAGATGAACGACGAGTGGAAGAAGCTGACTCACCATGAAAACTTCGGGGCAAGAAACCTCCTCGAAGGTCGTGACAGGGACATTTTTTTCCTCGGGAGTTACAACATAGACGAATTCAGGGACCTTGTCTTCAAGGGAGACTTTTTAAAATATTTCGATGTGGGGAAGCCGGCACTGAAGTGTGTAAAATCCAATGAAACAGAGCTCTTGAGACTAGCCTTCAGGTGGCTCCAATGCATATTGTTCGACGATGATACGCTGAAAAGAAAATAATTACCGGCTTTTTTAGGCAGAATATTAGTTTGATTTGCTATAATTAATAAAGTATGTTGTTTGTAAATCTTGCTTGTGGGATAAATATCATCGGCATGGATTGCAAGGGATCTATGGGTTTAAAGGAGAAAGAGAATGACACAGGTTATGGAAGATAAGGCAGTCTGTCCGCATTGCGGACAGAAACTAAATAAATGGAGCACACCGACATTTAATTTTTCCGACGGGCTGGGATGGTGCAGTAGTTTCCTCTACGTTTGCTTCAACGACGATTGCCGGCATTTCAAAAACAGCTGGAAACACATGTATGAAACATACGGCCAGGAAATGGGCTACCGTTACATGCTTCATCCGGATTCAGGTGAGGCGTCGAGCCTGCCCTGCGGCAGCAGAGACGCAATGAAGGGCGATATTATCGACGAGATAAAAGAGGCGCAGGAAACGGCGGACCTGGAGGCGAGGAAAAAGGCATTCCAGTCCCTAACAGATTACTATATCAAAAAAGACATTGACGCAATGTTGAAGATGCTGATTGACGAAAGCGGCATGGGAAGCGTGAGACTGAAGGCCGCCGAACATCTGGGAGAGCTGGGAGACCTTAGCGCCGTCGAACCTCTAAGGAACTACAAATTCATAAACGAAGTCATCCAGAAAAAGGTGGAAGAGGCAATCCAGAAGATCCACAAAAAGAACTTCACGATGGAATGTCCTTACTGCGCCGAGATCATAAAGATGCGCGCCAAGATCTGTAAGCACTGCGGCAAGGAACTTACCGTCTAGTGACGTTCCGAGCGGAGGCTACGCGGTGAATAAGATTTCATAAATCTTATTCACTGCTCCTTCCGCATCCTTGGCCGAAACCACACCCTTTACATTCCAGGTCCTAATCCCGACAACCGGCTTTCCCATCTGCAACGCAAAGGCGATCTCGGAAAGCGTTCCGTATTCCCCCCCGACCGCGATAACAGCATCAGCTGCGCGGGCAATAATAACATTTCTTCCAATGCCGAGTCCGGTAGCTATCGGAACATCGACAAAGGCGTTGGCTTTATCCCTACGGTCCTGGGGAAGTATCCCGACCGTAAGCCCGCCTTCCGATCTCATACCTCGTGAAACCGCCTCCATCACGCCGCCAAGCCCGCCGCAGATGAGTATCGCATCCCTCTTTGCAAGAAGTCTTCCAACTTCTTCGGCCTCTTTTAAAAGCGACTTCTCAACTTTTCTTCCCCCTATAACTGATATGAGAATTTTTTTTTCCATCGATCTTAAATGTCTCCCTGGCTCAAGTGATGAGTCCCGGTTTGACCTCCTCCGCTTTTTCTTGATTTTCCCGGCATACTCCTCTATATTTTTCGTATGACATTGTTAGCCCTACCCAGGATAATTGATGAGAAATTGTAGCAGATTGAGGCAGTTTTGGACATACTCAGGACCATAAAATCAAGAAGAAGTATACGGAAATTCAGTAATGCCCCGGTGCCCGAAGACTTGGTGGAAAAGGTCCTCGATGCAGGAAGATGGGCGCCGTCCGGTCTAAACAACCAGCCCTGGAGGTTTGCCATAATCAGGGATGGGGCGATAAATGATATGTTTTCGCGACTCACTCATTATTCCCGGATTATTAAGGGCTCACAGGTCCTCATAGCTGTTTTCCTTGATAACTCCGTTTCGTATGACAGGACAAAGGACGTTCAGGCCGTAGGCGCATGCCTTCAGAACATGCTGCTTGAGGCACACTCGCTTGGCCTTGGCGGTGTATGGCTCGGGGAGATACTCAAGAGCGGCGAGAAAATTAGAGAGATTCTCGGACTGGAGAAAGACCTTGAACTCATGGCGGTCATAGCCCTCGGTTGCCCGGGCGAAAATCCCAAGACCGTCAAAAGAAAGGAATTAAGGGACCTGATCGTCTTCAGAAAATAATTATGGGCGCGGTACCCCAGCCTCAACACGTTTTATCAGTTGTTGACTGTTTGGGCCTTATATTTCTTTCCCTGATATGTGCCCCTAATCTCCAGGTTTTTTTCTATATCCTTCAAGATCTGATGCCTGTTCCTTCCCCAAAGAGGTGCAACAAGGATATCGTCGGGTGCGGTGGCAAAAAGCCTCTGCAGGACTATCTCGGGCGAAAGTCTCTCGATGAAGTCCGCCAGGAAATCAAGATACTCCTGATATTCGAAAACATGAAAAGGCTCTTTTATATAAAATTCTTCAAGCGGAGTGTCTTTTACCACCTGAAGCTGATGAATCTTTAGGAAGTCTATCGGCAGGGAAGATAAATCGTCGGCCATTGCGAGCGTTTCATCCCTCGTCTCGGTAGGAAAACCTGCAATGATATGGGCACCGATAAGAATCCCCCTGTTCACTGTTATCTCCAGGGCATTCAGGAAAGTTTGATAATCATGGCCGCGGTTGATAAACTTCAAACTTTTATCATAAATAGACTGGAGGCCGTACTCTATAAGAATGAAATATTTAGAAGCGAGGTCCTCGAGCATTTTTATCTTTTCGTGGTCGATTGCGTCAGGTCTGGTGCCAATGGCCAGCCCTGCCACTGATGGTTCTCTAAGTGCCTCCAGAAAGAGTGTTTCAAGATGCTCTACGGGGGCGTAAGTGTTGGTATAAGGCTGAAAGTACACAAGAAAGTTCTCTGCCCCGTACCTTTTTTTCACATATGCAATCCCGTTCGCAACCTGGTCAGTTACCGACAGCGTAGGCCTGCACGAGTTCGGCCTGAAACTATCATTATTGCAGTAAATGCATCCTGACACTCCCAGCGTGCCGTCTCTGTTAGGGCAGGTAAAGCCGGCATCCACATTTACTTTGTATACGGTGTGCCCAAATTTTTCCCTCATGTATTGGCCGAATGATCTGAATCTTCCCATGGTTTAATTATGCAATTTTTCATCACCTCAATGTCAAATGGATAGGGTCTGTCTGTGCGAATATGCTTGACAGTTTTTTTTATCTCAGTTATGTTTTAATGGAGCAAAACTTAATAAAAGGGGTGCACTATGTACAGAAGAAGCCTTCTTTGCATTTTCATGGGTTTAACCCTCTTAATTCCTTCTATTTCTCTTTCGCAGACGCCGGAAATAAAGGATTATACAGTAGCATCAGGCGACACGCTATGGAGTATTTCCGGCAAAGAACTGGGAGATCCTTTCTTATGGCCAAAGATATGGCAGGAAAACCCGGATATCGCGAACCCCGACAGATTATATCCAGGCCAGAAGATAAGAATCCCGCTTCGTTATGCGCAGAAAGAAGGGCAGGGAAAGCAGGTTGCAGGTACCGAGCCAGGCGCTGCTATTCCGGCGGAAACACCTCAAAAGGGGGAATTTGCGAAGAAGTCCGGGGTGGATAAAGAATCTTCACCGGCATCAGTCCCGCTCCGACCGCTCATTGATAGAAATGTTCTCGTAGCAAGTGGTTTTATCGCTGACTCGGTGAAGGGAGTGGGAACGATTGCGGGAGCTCCCTCTCAGAGAATAGTGTTCGGTAAGTATGACATTGTCTACGTAAAGATTGATAAGCCGGCGAAGGTAGGCGATCGGTTTTATATACTCCGGAAAGGAGAGCTGGTAAGGCACCCTGTAACAAACAAGAAAATGGGATACCTCGTGGAAATGCTCGGCGTCGTCGAGATCCTGCGTTTTGAGTACGGCGACACATTGGCGAAGATCACCGAGATGTTCAATGACATTCATTCGGGAGATCTTCTTGAGACCTATTACGACATCAGCCCGCCCCTGACTACCGGCGAGTTCAGGAAGCCGGATATCACTGGATATGTAGTAGCATCACGTTACGGGCATCTGGGAGATGCAAAGTTAAACATTGTCTATATAGACAAAGGTCTTAAAGATGGTCTTGATATAGGCGACACGGTAAAGACTCTGAACGTTATCGATGATCACAAGATCCCCTCCGGCGCCATACAAATAATAAGCTGCAGGGAGACGACTTCAACCGCTGTGGTTCTGGAGAACTATTATAGCGAGATCTTGGTGGGAAATTTGATTACCAAGCTGGAATAGGAAGGGGGAAAAATACCTTTTTCTACCGCAAGAGCCGTGGTAGGAAATTAGGCTGTTGTGAGGACCTTCAGGGCGCGTAGTCTGCTGGGATGCTTCAATTTTCTTAGTGCCTTAGCCTCGATCTGACGCACCCTCTCGCGGGTGATGGAGAGATGCCTTCCTACTTCCTCAAGCGTATGGTCTCTGTCGACCCCGATGCCGAATCTCATCCTGATAACCTTCTCTTCTTTCGGTGTCAGTGTCTTAAGAATCATCAGGATCTGTTCGGAGATTTCATTCCTCTCTGCGTCAGAGTAAGGGGAGGGACTGTTCTTATCGCCGATGAAATCTTCGAGCTCAGTATCTTCATCGCCTACCGGCGTCTGGAGTGCGATAGGATCTTGTATAGCCCTGAAAACCTCCTCTACCTTCCTCGTTGGGACGACTAGTTTCTTTGCGATCTCTTCGTTGCTCGGTTCTCTGCCGAGCTGTTGAGTGAGTTCTCGGGAAGCCTTGGTAACCCTGTTATAAAATTCCATCATATGAACCGGTACCCGGATCGTCTTCGTCTGATCGATGAGGGCGCGCGTGATCGCCTGCCTTATCCACCATGTTGCGTAGGTCGAGAATTTAAACCCTTTTTCGTATTTGAATTTATCGACAGCCTTCATCAAACCGATGTTACCCTCCTGGATAAGGTCGAGTAAAGGAAGACCCCTGCCCACGTAATTTTTTGCGATATTTACAACCAGCCTCAGGTTTCTCGTTATCAATTCATTTTTGGCCTCGGTAACGAGCGACCTGGCCTTTGTAATTCTGTCCCACTTGCCCCTTAGTTCCTCGAGTCTTATCCCCGTTTCCGTTTCGACCTTCCGATAGTCGTTCTGGACTTCTTTGGCAAGAGCAGATAATTTCATAGGATTGACATCTTTTTTCTTCTTGTCACATATTATTTTTTTGAGGTCCCTTAATGAGCCATGCCGCGTAATTTTCCTATCGGCCGTCTCCACTTTCCTCATCAGGGTATCAAGGATCTTCAGGCTCATAATCAAGGCTTCATCGGGCTTTTCTTCTTCCACCTCAGGTTCTTCTTCCTGGACCTCCAAACTCTCCTCTATTTTTTTGTAGAGAGGCATTCCAGTGACTATTTCCTTGATTATCTCTCTGCCTTCTTCTAATCTCTTCGCGAGTTCGGTTTCCTCGTCTTTAGTAAGTATGGAAATATCCCCCATTGAATGGAAATAAGCCTGAACAAGGTCTTCCGTCTTTTCATATTCCCCTACTTCCTCTTCTTCAGGGGCTTCTTCCTCCAAAACACCGGGTTCTTCATAATCTACTACCTTCACCCCCATATCCTGTAAGAGATCCATTAGGTCTTCTAATTCATCCGGCGAGAAGAACTCTGAGGGCAGAGCATCATTTATTTCATCATAGGTAAGTGTTCCCCTCCGCTTACCTATATCTATGATTTCTTCGAAGATATCCCTTTCTCTCATTTTACTCCTTCAACTCTGCCTCTTCAGCCTATAAGAAAAGGGCCTTTGGGCGGCCCTCTCTTTCAAAGATAGTTTTTTTATATTGTACTACTTTTTTTATTTTTGGCAAGCCACTGTTTGTTATTGACACCAGGAGGGAAGAAATAAATAAGGGTCAAGACACACGGTCAATTAGTACTGGTCAGCTGAATGCATTACTGCACTTACACCTCCAGCCTATCAACGTGGTAGTCTACCACAGACCTTCAGGGGGATTGCTCCCCG
>JBIOIY010000061.1:0-17361 GCA_044450345.1 Thermodesulfovibrionales bacterium
GCTTATCGCTGCAGGAGATGGAATAATGGAAAGCGTGATGGCACAAGCCGCCGCGGGTGTTACCGAAGTAGATAAGTTGGTCCTTTGGGTGTTGACTGACAACTATTATGACAGAAATAGACTTGACAACAAGATTACAAAGCGGTACCGCTCCATGCCGGGGAAATCAATTCACGCGGAACACGGCCTTTCTTATTACGTAGAAACAACAGTGAGTGGAAAAACCAGTGCCTGTATGTTCGATTTCGGGCTGGACCCCGTAGGCGTCATGAACAATATAGCGCTACTCGGGATCGACGTTGGGAAGGCAAATGCCTTTAGTCTGAGCCATGGTCATTGGGATCACTATACGAGCGCGGTCAGCATCCTCAGGCAAAACCAGTCGCGGATCGCCGCAGGAACGCCGTTCTATGTTGGTGAAGAGGCTTTTGCCCAAAGATACGCACTCCGTCCTGGAACAACTGAACTCACGGACTTTGGGCAACTGAAGAGGGAAGACATCGAAGCTATCGGGCTCAAGGTTGTGGAGGTGAAAAACCTGGTTGAGATTGTTCCCGGCGCGTACTTTACGGGTAACATTGAGCGGGTTACCGCCTATGAGAAGGTGCCGATGATGTTTCAGATAAAGCGCGGCGAAAAGATCGAACACGATACATTCCCCGGTGAGCAAGCGGTTTTTTTCAAGGTAAAAGGCAAGGGCTTGGTGGTTCTTTCCGGATGCGCGCATGCCGGGATCGTCAATACGATCAAACAAGCGCAGAAGGTTGCCGGTGCAGACAAGGTCCATGCGATTATGGGTGGTTTTCATCTGATCAATGCGAAGCAGGAGCTTATCCAGAGTACGGTGGCCGATATCAAAGCGATGAAGCCGGACTATATCGTGCCGACCCATTGTACCGGATTCGAGGCGATTGTAGCTTTCAGCAGAGAGATGCCCAACGAATTCGTAATGAATACGGCCGGAACGCAGTATACATTTACTGCTTAATAGGAGGAAATTATGTTTAAAAAAGTCTTGGTTTGCACGGCACTTGTCACAATGGCGATGGCCAATCCTGTCAGTTCGCAGCAATCTCCACCAACGTCCGAACAAGCGAAGCGGATCGAGACGCTGGTCAACAAGGCTGTGGCGATGGTCGAAACCCAAGGAAAGGCGGCCTTCTCCGAATTTAGAAAACGCGATAGCGAATGGTGGTTCGGTAACACGTATCTATTCGTCTACGATAAAGACATGAATGTGTTACTCAACCCCGCTTTCCCGAAGCGAGAGGGAACCAATGTACATGGCGATAAGGATGTCAACGGCAAGCTATTTCATGACGAGTTTATGAAAGTGGTTCAGTCCAAGGGGTCAGGCTGGGTCGATTATATGTTCCCTAAACCCGGGCAGACCCAACCGTCCCAGAAATGGAGCTACGTGAAGGCGGTGAAGATAGATGGAATTCCGGGGCTGATCGGTGCGGGTTTCTATCCCGAGTAACACTGGCCGGGATTTTGTCGGGTGCTACGGGAGCGAAATAGGGACCCCTGAATCAGGAAACAGTAGTTTACATCCGCAGCCAATCCAAAGGAGGAACATCAACATGTCTATAAAATCCGCCTTGATCATTGCCATGCTCTGCGCCGGGTTGCTCAGAGCCAGCCCGGTTCGAGCGCAACAATCTGCGCCGCCGAATCCTCTCGATACCGTACCGGAAAAGATGCCTTTCGACATCCCTTACGGAACGCCAATATCACTCGAACGTGCCGAGTCGTCCATCGCCGCGACCGTGGCCGAAGCGAAGAGGCGTGATTGGAAGTTGTGCGTTGCCATAGTGGACTCCGGCGGGAATCTCGTCGCCTTCCAACGCATGGATGGGACGCAACTTGCCTCGATCCAGATCTCCCAGCACAAGGCGCACGCTGCGGTGATCTTCCGTCGCGAAACAAAAGTATTCGAGAACAACATTCAGCTCGACAATCGGAACTTCGTTCTGACACTCGATGGGATGATCGGTTCACGCGGCGGGATCCTGCTCGTCGAGGGGGGCAAGATAGTCGGCGCGATTGGGTGCTCCGGCGGGACGCCCTCGCAGGACGAGGTAGCTTGTAGAGCAGGCACTGCGATCTTCAAGTAAGCCTAATCCAAGAGGAATCGAGGTCTACGCCAAAAGCGGAATGGCGCATAAGTAGTGTTCAGGACAAATGATAACCAGCTGTGCAGCAAGTCTCTTTTTTTTCGAAGCTTTCTTTCATCTGGAAATCTTGAATCATGGCATCGCGTCTGAGGCGTGACTTAGTGGCTGAAACAGAGGGACTCAGGTCTTTCCGAAGGTCTCATTTTCTGGGTGTATTCCTCGTGGAGTTTCGACTTATGATGACTGAGGATACGTCGGTGCTATTCGATAAAAATGCTATGGGTCGTGCCAGATGAAAGTGGCAGAAGAGCAATAGGGAAGCTTTATTGCAATCTTTATATAGTGGAGAAGGGCGGACGAGACGACGGAGCTTTACGGATAGTTGATCTGGAGCCTCTGAATACCGGTTGCTTTTCCGCTATCGCCACTGATCTCAATAGCGACGGCGGAAAGAATAGCGTCACCCTGAGCGGTCTCAAACTTTGCCGGCACGCTGGTCAAAAACCGCTGGATGATCTGGTTGATCTCCATCCCGATAACTGAATGGCTCGGGCCGGTCATGCCGACATCGGTTATATAGGCGGTCCCGTACGGGAGTATCTTTTCATCCGCGGTCTGCACATGGGTATGGGTGCCGATCACGGCGCTCACCCTTCCATCGACAAAATAACCGAAGGCGACTTTCTCTGATGTAGCCTCTGCATGGAAATCGACAATAATGATATCGGTCTCCCGTGAAAGTCTTTCGATCTCGGCCCGGCCTGTCCTGAAAGGGCAGTCCATACCGGTCATGAAAACCCTCCCAGAGATGTTCATCACTGCCGCCTTCAATCCGTTTTGGAGGGATATGACTATGCTGCCGCTCCCCGGCACGCCGGGCGGATAGTTGAGAGGGCGCAAGACCCTGTTGTCCTTGGATATGTAAGGGATGAACTCTTTCTTGTCCCATACGTGGTTGCCCGTAGTGATGATATGGACCCCGACCTTGAAAAGCTCGTCGACGAGCGACTCGGTAAGGCCGAAGCCGGCCGCGATATTCTCGCCGTTGGCGATGACGAAATCGATTTTATATTTGTCGACGAGGCTCGGCAGCAGGGCCTTGACAGCTGTCCTGCCGCCTTTTCCGACAATGTCACCTATGAAAAGGACTTTCATGTATCAAGTTAATAGTAAGTAGTGAGAAGTAAGTAGTAAAAGACCCTCTTTTACTTACTATTCACTATTTACTTCTTACTATTTACCCCCTGTTTTATTTTGCGTATTCAACATATCTCGACTCTCTTATGACGGTCACCTTTATCTGGCCAGGATAAGACATTTCGGCCTCGATCTTCTTCGAGAGGTCCCTTGCGATCAACGACGACATCTCATCGTTGATGTCCTCCGGTTTCACGATGATCCGTATCTCTCTTCCCGCCTGGATGGCATAACACTTATCGACGCCCTTAAAGGAAAGCGCCATCTTTTCAAGTGCCTCGAGCCTCTTCAAATAGTGCTCGATACTTTCCCTGCGCACACCCGGTCTTGCCGCCGAGAGGGCGTCCGCAGCCGCAACGAGCGAGGCCTCGACCGTAATCGGGTCGCCTTCGCCATGATGTACCAGGATGGCATTTATGACCTTATTGTTTTCACTGTGTTTCCGTGCGAGATTCGCGCCGATCTCCTGGTGGGTCCCCTCGATTTCGTGGTCGACGGCCTTGCCGATATCATGGAGAAGGCCGGCCCTCTTAGCCAGTTTGGCATCGACGCCGATTTCTCCGGCCATCATCCCTGCGATGTAGGCCACCTCACGGGAATGCTGCAGCACGTTTTGGCCGTAGGAAGTCCTGTATTTCAGCCTTCCGAGAGTCTTGACGAGCTCCGGGTGGATGCCGGAAAGCCCCAGGTCGAAGACGGCCTTTTCCCCTTCTTCCCTGAGATTGATCTCCACTTCTTTTTTTACCTTTTCCACTATCTCTTCTATCCGTGTGGGATGGATGCGTCCGTCGGCGATTAGGCGCTCGAGCGAAAGCCTTGCGATCTCTCGCCGGACAGGGTCGAATGCGGAAAGTGTTACCATCTCAGGCGTATCGTCCACGATCAGGTCTACCCCGGTGGCCGCCTCGAGCGCCCTGATGTTTCTGCCTTCTCTGCCTATGATCCTGCCTTTCATTTCGTCGTTCGGAAGACTGACCGCCGTAACGGTCGCATCTGCAACATAATCGCTTGCGTACCGTTGTATTGCAGAACCCATGACCTCTTTGGCCTTCTTCTCTGCATTCTCCTTCGCCTCATCTTCGATCCTCTTGACAAGCTTTGCGATTTCGAAACGGCTGTCGTCTTCGGTGCGCCTGAGGATCTCCTGTTTCGCCTCTTCCGAGGTAATCCCGGAGAGTTTTTCGAGGACGAGGGTCTGTTCCTTCAGGAGGTTGTTGTACTTGTTCTCTTTTTCCTGTATCGTACGTTCCTTCCCGTTGTATTCTTTCTCCCTCTTGGAGAGTTCGTGATCCCGTTTGTCTACCTGATCGAATTTTCTCTCGATCGTTTCTTCCTTCTGTCTGAGCCTCTTTTCAAGATGGCCCAGTTCGGAACGTCTTTCACGCAATTCTTTCTCCGCATCGGTCTTTGCCTGGTACACGATGTCCTTGGCCTCGAGAGACGCCTCTTTTTTTATTGATTCCGCCTCTTTGAGCGCCACATCGACTATCTTTTTCTTTTCGGTATTGATTGAATCCCTTTGTGTCTTGAGGGCGTTTCTGTAAATAAGACTCAAGATCAGGCCGATCACGATTCCAGCGCCGACAGAGGCAAGCAGATAAACCATGTTAATCATCAGTAGTGCTCCTCCTTTTTTGCAGCCGTGATTTAATGACCTTTTCATATCCTTCCGTGGAAGGAGTATAAAAAGATTTATGGATATGCATATAGTCCTGTTTAATGTAATGTCCGTCGAAGCTGTGAGGATACAGGTATCCCTTTCCGGCTCCCAGCCTCTTAGCCCCGGCATAGTGGGAATCCTTAAGGTGGTCGGGGACAGGCTGAACGGGTTGGGTCCTGATCTCCTCGATCGCCTTTTCTATGGCGGAACACGAGGCATTGCTCTTGGGGGCCGCGGCAACGTAGATGGCCGCCTGTGACAGCGGTATCCTGCCTTCCGGCATCCCGATCCTCTCCAGTGCCTGCATGGCGGCTACTGCCACTGCGAGCGCCTGCGGGTCTGCATTGCCGACGTCTTCCGAGGCGCAGATGACGATCCTTCGTGCAATGAAGAGCGGGTCTTCTCCTGATTCGAACATCTTCGCCATCCAGTAGACAGCTGCGTCCGGGTCTGACCCCCGCATGCTCTTTATGAAAGCGGAGATAGTATCGTAGTGGTCATCTTCATCATAGTAGAGTGTCTTGTTCTCTAAAACCTCTTTGACATGGCGGAGGGTTATGATGCGTCCGCCTTCTCCCCCGTCACCTGAAGAAAGGAAGGCGAGTTCGAGTATATTCAGCGCCCTTCTCGCATCGCCTTCGCTCACAGAGGCGATAAAGTCTATCGCTTCGTCTTCGATAGAGGCGCGATGGTCGCCGAGGCCCCTTGTGTCTGAAAGCGCCCTCGTTACAAGCCTTTTCAGATCGTCTTTAGGTATAGGACGGAACTGAAAGATCACAGACCGCGAAGAAAGTGCCGGGACAAGTGAAAAGAAGGGGTTTTGTGTAGACGCACCGATAAGCGTCAGTTCACCGGTCTCGATATAGGGGAGGAGGGCGTCCTGCTGTATCTTATTGAAACGGTGGATCTCGTCGACAAAGAGTATTGTTTTTTCAGACCTTATCGAAGAGACCGCCTCCCTTATCTCCTTTATGCCGGCGGTGACGGCGTTTATTGAGATGAATTCCGCCCTTGTTTTTTTTGCGATAATATGGGCGAGGGCGGTCTTGCCTGTTCCCGGCGGACCGTATAATATAACGGAGACGATCTTGTCTTCTTCTATAAGCCGTCTGAGCGGTCTGAGCGGGCCAAGCAGATGGGATTGGCCGAGGAAGTCACCGAAATCCTCAGGCTGCATGCGCCAAGCAAGCGGAGAAGTCCTTCTCTGGGTCTTAAAAAGTTCCAAGTATCATAGTCCTCGACCGGGACTATGATTTACGCATGACTTTTGGTGTTGGGAAAGGACTGAATGTAAATGAAAATTGTTCTTGAAAATCTATGAGATAGCCCACAAAGGAGGGCCCGGATGTGCTGTATTTTCTTTTTTCCCTGATGCTTCCACCAAAAAGTGCGAAAACCATAGCCGCCAGCTTCATCAAAAATATATGTATCCCGCCCTGTCGTGTACATGAAGAATCAGATCCGCCTATTGGATAGGTGGGTGCCGTAAAGGTGGCTTTAGGCTTTTGACACCTGGTCAACATGCACACCGACACCTTACGCAGGCTCCCAAAAGATCTAATTTGCCGGACCAACTTTTTCATATATCACTTACAGGGCAGGTAATTACCCTCAATACTTCCATATTTAGTTATACCAGAACAGGGACTGTTTGAGCAAGGAAAAATTCTTTTGGCACGCGGCCTGGGTATTGTATTAATAGTTGTTTTTTAATAAACTATTGAAATGTGTATGAATCAGCCCGGTAATAGTGTGTCTATTGGTAGTCGCGGCGGGACCCGCGGCTCACTTAAGTAAGGACAGCGCTGCACAGACGACAGGAGGTCATATTATGTTTGGTCTGGGAATGCCTGAGCTTATCGTCATCCTTATTATAATCCTCGTCCTCTTCGGGGCGAACAGGTTGCCTGAGATCGGCAGAGGCGTCGGCCAGGCGATCAAGAACTTCAAGAAGGCCACTTCAGAGCCCGACGAGATAGACGTCACACCGAAAAAAGAGGTGACGAAGGACAGCGACAAAGGAGACGGGGAAAAGGGTAAGGGTGAATAGAGGACCTCTCGCAGAGATCGACCTTTCCGCGCTTCAACACAACCTCGAAACAGTCAGAAAGATCATCGATAAAAGACCAGTCATTGCCGTTGTCAAGGCCGATGCCTATGGACATGGCTCGGTAGAGATTGCGCGAAGGCTTGTCGGTCTGGGCGTTACTCACCTTGCGGTAGCCTATACCGGGGAGGCGAAACTCCTCCGGGAGTCTGGTATATCTGCAGAGATCATCGTGCTTTTCGACCGGTCCGACATAGAAGATTATTTTACCTATGGGCTTGTTCCGGTCGTCCAGGACAAGGGAACGGCCCGGGAATTCGGCGTTGAGGCGGTAAAAAGGGGCAGAAGCATCCGCGTCCATATGAAGGTAGATACCGGGATGGGGAGGATAGGGTTCATGCCCGAAAAAGCGGTATGCGATGCCGTCGAGATCTCCGGTTGGGAGGGGATAGAACTGGCGGGACTCATGAGTCATTTTTCGGAGGCCGACCTGGCTGACAGGTCCTACGCTCTGCACCAGCTGAAGCTGTTCAACGAGATAAGGAGCGCCATCTCCGCCAGGATCGGGAGGCCGCTCATGTCCCACATCGCCAACAGCGCGGCGGTCCTCACCTTTAAAGATGCCCTGATGGATGCGGTGCGGCCGGGGCTTCTCCTCTACGGATCTTCCCCTTTTCAGGATGGGTTCGGCCTCAGGCCGTTAATGACGATAAAGACCAGGGTGCTTGCAGTGAGGAGTCTTTGTGCAGGAACGCCGGTGAGCTACGGCAGGACCTTCGTTGCAAAGAACGACTGCAAGATAGCTGTTGTCCCGGTGGGATATGCAGACGGGTACAACCGCCTTTTTTCGAATAACGGGGAGATGCTTGTCTGCGGCGGGAGGGCGCCAGTTGCCGGAAGGGTCTGCATGGACGTGACGATGCTTGACGTTACCGGAATCGGAGGCGTATGCGAGGGTGACGAGGTCGTTATTTTGGGGCGCCAGGGGAACGAAACGATCACAGCGGCCGATCTTGCCGCCAGGATCGGCACGATCTCATATGAGATACTCACGTCTCTCGGCGGGAGGTCGAGAAGGGAATATATAAATTAACTGACGAAGGGGGTAAATCATGTCCAGACTGCCTAACCAATATGTGGGGATAGGGAAAAGGTTCAAGAAGTATTTTAATGCACTTAACGCGCTTGGAAAGGCCGCGAAGGGCTCGGGACCGCTCGATGAAAGAATGTCCCAGCTCATACAACTTGCCGGGGCGGCGGCCGTACGGTCGGAAGGGGCAGTACATTCCCACGCGAGGAGGGCGCTCGAGGCCGGGGCAAAGCCGGAGGAACTGTACCATACCCTCCTTCTGCTTACGAGTACGATCGGCTTTCCGACTGTTTCCGCGGCGATCTCATGGATTGACGATGTCCTGGCGAAAAAGGGGCGGTGATTATTTTGCGGAAGTCAAAGAGGGCTTGCGATCTAAATAATATCCTCAGGACCCTCATATGCCTTTAACGCATCTTCAACGAAACAACATCCAGCTGAATGCGGAACAATCGAACTCGCAGAGTTTTTACTTGTAGACGGAAGCCCTGTAACCCGACGTTATTGCATTGTAGAAAACAAAAAAACCTTACACACTATGCGATGGTGACTATGCAAACGTGGCTATTAGGAAACCACTGCTTGGCGATTAGCCGAAGCTTATCACCATCGTACAATGAATAAAGTTTTCTCCTAATATTTTGTTTGCACATCAGGTGGCTAATATATCTGTAATCACAATATCAGTCATTAGAAATCTGTCAAGGACAGATATCCACAGGAGCCTTTTCAGGAAAGGGGGCGCTAAGAGAGAGTAACAGCAGGTGGGCAGGTCAGTGACATCTCTTGTAAATGGAATTAGCGACTTTCACTTTCTTTTGGAAGTCTTCGCTCCCCGCTTATAGCGGTGCCGAGAAGCCGACTTATCCGCACTTTCAAAAAACCGAAACTCTATCAAGGATACAGTAAGAATAACATGTTCGGAGTTTCAGCCACTAACTTACATCATCAGCGAAATTGAATGTTAGTGATTATGAACGAAACGTGCCAAACAACCGCTCTTGTCTCACAGAGAGTCGCAATTCCCAAATGTTCCATTATGAGTTAATGAGGGGTATAATGACAAAAGTAGCCAATGAGGTCGGCGCAGGGGAAAAAAGTGATGGAGAGTCGATCGAATTTCCAGCTTTCAAAATGGTACATGGACTGCGTCGCGGGGGACGGAGCGGTTATTATCGCCTATTGTGCAGTGCTTCGCTGGCGGCGCCTATCTATTAATTACGCAAGTATCTTGGAACATCGTGACAGGATGGGGACAACGATGAACACTTCGCTGCGAAGGCATCCCTTGCCAAAAGTGATAGGCCCGGCGCTTTTCTGGAATTCGCATCGTTTAGGGATTGAAGGGAGATGGAAAGCCCTTTCTTCTCCCCTTCACAGGACACTGTTTGAGTCGGATCAGGGGATAGTAGAATGGCACTGTTACCAGCCTCAGTCTGAAGTTTCTATTCAGATTTCTCCTAATACTTCCATTCTCGGTTACGGATATGCCGAGCACCTCCTGATGACCATCAAGCCCTGGGAACTGCCCATTGAAGAATTGAGATGGGGCAGGTTTGTTTCCAAGAGGGATAGCCTTGTTTGGATAGACTGGAGAGGCCAGTCGCCTCAAAGCCTTGTGTTCTATAATGGCGTTCAAATAGGACATGCCTCTGTCGGTGATCGCAATATCGTTCTTGATGAGGGGAAGACGAGTCTATCTTTTGAGGAAAGCATCGTATTGCGCGAGGGCTTCCTCTTTTCCAACGTGCTTCACATGATTCGGGTTTTCAGAAAGATTCTGCCTGCGCGTTTTCTGCAGACTTACGAGTGCAAATGGCGTAGTCGTGGGATTTTGAGAAGTGGGCAATTTATATCAAGTACTGGCTGGGTAATTCATGAGGTGGTAAAATTTGGCTAAGAGGGGAATATCAAGGGCATTTTTGGCCAACGAAGTCTTTCCAAAGAAGAAGAAACGCGAGAAGTTCGAAGATGCCTCCTGAACTCATCCTTGAGACAAAAAGCATAAAAAAGTTCTTCGGCCATCACAGGGTACTCGAAGATATCACCTTTCAGATGGGGCAAGGTCAGATAGTCGGGATCGTGGGCGAGAACGGTTCGGGGAAGAGCACACTCCTCAAAATCCTCGCTGGTCTTCTACCGCCGACTTCGGGTGAGTTGCACATAGAGGGCCGCGTCGGATTCTGTCCGCAGGACCCATTACTCTTCGAGACCCTGACGGTGAGGGAGAATTTCCGATATTTCGCTACTGCCTACGGATTGGACAAAACCGGTACCATGCCTCTTTGGGAATCTGTGAAGAGGGAGTTGTTGGACCGATTCCATTTCTATCATTATGAAAATAGAATTGTCTCGGAGTTGAGCGGAGGGACGAAGCAGAAATTGAACCTTTCCCTGGCGCTTCTTCACTCGCCCGACACGGTACTTCTCGATGAACCGTATTCGGGATTTGACTGGGAGACCTATCTCAATTTCTGGCAGTATGCTGAAGAACAGAGGTCAAAGGGGAAGGGTATTATAGTCGTCACACATTTTGTGTACGAGCGAGCTAAATTCGACACCCTCTTTGAGCTGAAAGAAGGCATCCTACGATGCGTATGAGCTACATCAGAACTTCCACCATGATGACGGGAAAAGACCTTTTGCGGAATCGAATCGCAGTGATTCTCTTCCTGCTGATCCCAAGTCTTTTCTTTGCACTCATTATATTGACCACGTCGGAGCGACCCATTTTCTTTAAACTGGCCTCCGTTTCCGGGGAGACACTTCTTCAAGTGAGCGAAAGAAAAGAGGCTCTGATTTTTATCGGCCTCGCCGCCACTGGGCTCATATCTTCGTTTCTCGGTCTAAACCTCCTTCAAGAGCACTCCGGAGTTGATCGCAGGCTAGTCCTGTGCGGATATAGCACATCGGAATTGATAGTCTCGAAGCTCGTTGTTTTGCTATGCGTTATTTTAATCACAGGAGTTTATGTCGCATCGATGATTCTGGTGTCTTTTCAACCCCGCCATTTTCTACAGATGATCTCCGGTTTCATTCTGGGTGGATTCGTATACGGATGCTATGGGTTACTCGTTGGTACGATTTTCAAAAAGGAACTGGAAGGCATCCTCTTCATTGTCCTCTTAGCCAACATCGACGCAGGATGGTTGCAAAACCCGATCTACTATGCTGAGGCGCAGAACAAAGCAATTATTCGAAGCTTACCCGCTTATTTCCCGTCACAGGCGAGTATGGCCGCTGCCTTTACTGATCATTCGGTCATCAATCCCTTAATGCGGGGGATAATTTATGGGATTGTTCTCCTGTTCGTCGCTCTCTTTATTTATTGGAGGAGAATGGGCATCAGGAAATGAAGGTTGAATATAAAGATCGTTGGCTGAGGAGAAAGTTCTAATGGATAAGACATACACACAGATAATTGAAAAAATTCTTTACGCCTTTTTATTTCTGATCGTTTTGCCCGCTTCACTCATTCTCTGGGCACGGGCAACCGCAGGGTGTGTGCCACTCCTCGTTGTTGGGTCTTTTCAGATCGGCGCTGTTCTCGCCATCTGCGGCGCAGTCATCATGATTACAGGCATGGTAGCACTCTCGGCATATGGTAACGGACTTCCCATGAGCCCATTCCCTCCTTCCCGCTATGTAACCGAGGGCATTTACGGTTTCATGCCCCATCCAATTTACTCGGGCTTTTCGCTTCTCTGCGTCGGCACTGCTATGGCTGCAAAATCAGCAAGTGGTTTATGGCTTGTATCGCCGATTGTGATCTTGGCTTGCACTGCCTGGGTGCTTGGGTTCGAAAGAGATAGTCTGCGAAGGCGTTTCGGGTCTCTTATAACGAAAGCTTTTATCCACCTTCCCGAAGATAAAGCGAGTGCACCGACCCTCGCGGACCGGTTATCGGTGTACGTTCTGGTTTTCTTTCCCTGGCTTATCCTTTATCAAGCGGTTCGGATTTTTGGGATTCCTCCCGATGCGCACATTGCCTTCTTCTCTTTTGAGATCGATTTGCCGGTCTATGAATGGACAGAAGTCTTTTATATAAGCACGTATCCTTACGTTCTCTTGGCTCCATTGGCAGCTAAGAAAATGCATGATCTCCGGAAGTTTTCAATATCCGGATTGATAGCGACCGGAATAATCATTCCGTTATTTCTTATCGTTCCCCTGATCGCTCCACCGCGACCGTTTACTCCCAACAGCTTTTTGGGAAATCTTCTAGCTTTGGAGCGGGTATTCGACACTCCAGCCGCTGCTTTTCCCTCTTTCCATGTTTTCTGGGCACTGCTCGCCGCATCCGTATACGCTGAGGCCAAGCCTTCTTGGAGGATATTTTGGTGGGGATGGGCATTCATAATCGTTGTAAGCTGTATAACCACGGGCATGCACGCCCTGGTGGATGTACTTGCAGGAGCGGTCGCCTTTTTGTTCGTTTTACATATAGATAAGATATGGGAAAAGATCCTATTAATTGTGGAGGGTATAGCGAATTCATGGAGGGAGTGGCGTTTTGGCTCTGTCCGGTTAATCAACCACGGAATATACGCTGGCATCGGTTCATTTCTCGGACTTTCTTTAGTCGGGGTGTTACTTGGCCAAGGGTATATCGCCCCATCCCTTATTGTCGCCCTGTCATCGGTCATCATATCGGCTCTTTGGGCCCAGTTTATTGAGGGATCGGCCGTTCTGCTGCGGCCATATGGTTATTACGGCGGTGTGTTCGGCGTTGTTTTAGGCTCGCTGATAGCGAAATGGGTCGGAGCAGATGTGTGGCTATTGCTCGCTGCTTTCAGCGTCGCGGGTCCATGGATTCAGGCCTTTGGCAGATTGCGCTGCCTGGTGCAGGGATGCTGCCACGGCCGCGAGGCATCGAGGGAAATCGGAATCCGTTATGTCCATCCGCGCTCGCGCGTCACGCAGATTGCAGGGCTCACGGACATCCCTATTCATCCGACACCTTTATACTCGATACTCTGGAACATCGTTGTCGGGCTTATCATGGCGCGCCTGTGGTCACTTCACTCACATCCCCCTTTCATCGGAGGATTATATTTGATATTGACGGGGCTTGGAAGGTTTGTCGAAGAAAATTACCGCGGAGAACCGCAGACCCGCATTTTATGGGGACTCCGTCTTTATCAGTGGCTCGCCGTTGGCGCGGTCATTGCGGGTGCTATCGTTACCACTGTCCATTATCGCGTTGAGGTGCCATCGCCAATGTTCAATTGGAAGTCTGTTATGGTGGCGGCGTGCGTCGGCATTCTAACGTTTTTTGCCTTTGGAGCTGATTTTCCTAATTCGAAGAAACGCTTCTCCCGGCTGGTTTAGGTATGCGATAAAGATGACACTAAAAGGCAGAAGATTTTACTTCGGAAGCCGTGAAGGCAAGCATTAAACAAACGCCCCTTGCGAATCAAATATCTTCATTTAGGGTTGGAAGCGTTACTGCTAAGGAGAAGGCTTCTCTAAAGGATATAGGGAGAATGCGTGAAAAATTGTTCCTTCCGGTGTGTATTTGTTGGAGGAAGGACATCACATTTTACATCTACCTCTTTCGAGAGTAGATGATTAACGGTAAAGAGAGTGCATGAGGGGAATGGACACCAAGTTATGAAATGCGTTTACAACACCTGTAAACAGAAATGCCGTCTACATTATACTCTCTTTTTCTTTAAACCCAATTCTTCAGCTACGATATTAAATGCACGCCCCTTTTGATTGCGAGGATCAGATTTTGCTCGACGCAGTTCCAATAAATCGTGATAGTCTTCTAACTCTTCCTGCATACGCACAAAGTCTTTATAAGGGATCACAGCAAATTGTTTTTTGCCTTGTTTCTCAATGATCTGAGCTTCCATTTATCTATAGGCCTCCTTTCGATGAAGAATTCGGTAAATTATAATCTTGTTTGTAGAAACTTCGAATAGCACACGCCAAACACCAACCCGTAGTCGATACTCAGGTGTATGATTCGTTAGTTTCTTTATCTTTCCCGTAAGTCCATTTTCCAAAGCAAAAATTGCATCTGCGATTTTTTGAGCATCGGGCTTCGAAAGAGATGCCAAATCTTTTTCGGCCCGTTTGCGAATTTCTAATTCATATCGCATGGATTTATTATACCGCAGAACCTTTTAGAAAATGGAATGGGGTTTACCGAAAACACCGTGCTGACGATAAGATCAACTCGTCCGGCTGTTCGACCTGTTTATCTTCTCTTCAACAACACTTCTTTTTTTCACATACTGATGCCTCATCTAAGGCATTTTTTTCTCATAGCTCGATGACCCGATTTAGCTGCTCCGCGCTCAGCGGGGCAACGCTTAAAAGACTCCTGACTTTAATCCGATAGATAGGTTAAAATTGCTGGTGTCACTGAGTGAATGCAATAACATATTGGTGAGAGGTGTTAACTGGATCGGCGATGCGGTAATGACGATGCCGGCATTGAGGGCGCTCAGACTTGCCAACCGGTCTTCGAGGATAACGCTGCTGGTAAAACCATGGGTCGCTCCGCTGTTCGAGAAGGACCCGAATATAGACGAGATCATGCTTTATTCGGACGAATATCAGGGCATTTCGGGAAGGATCAAACTCTCAAAAAAACTCAGGAGACAGGGTTTCTGTGCTGCACTTCTTCTTCAAAACGCGTTCGATGCCGCCCTCGTCACAACGCTTGCAGGGATCCCTGAAAGGGTCGGGTATGGCAGGGACGCGAGGGGGTTCCTTCTCACAAAGGCTATCCGCGTTGATGGCCTGACAAAGGGTCTTCACCATATTGACTATTACCTCAACCTCTTATCAAAGGCCGGATTGCCCGCAGTGAAAGCCTTGCCCTGGATTTATCTTCAGATTGAAGAACGGTTTGGAGCGAGGGATATGTTAAAAGATCTGAAGCGGCCGGTCGTCGCGATCAACCCTGGGGCAGCATATGGGTCTTCGAAGAGATGGCACCCGGAGAGATTTGCCGAGGTCGCAATGAAAGTCATCGATGACCTCAGCGGCAGCGTGCTGGTCTTGGGAGGGCCGTCTGAGGCGTCTATCGCAGATGAGATATGTAAAGTTTTAAACGGTTCACTTTCTAATGCGTTATATTCAGAGCGTGTCTTGTCTGTTGCCGGTAAGACGGACCTGCGTCAATTGGCGGCCCTGATCTCGGAGTGCGACCTTTTAGTGACCAACGATTCGGGTCCAATGCATATAGGATATGCCGTGGGCACCCCTCTTGTCGCGGTGTTCGGCTCTACGTCGTCTGATCACACGGGCCCCGTAGGCGAAGGTAACCGGGTGGTCAGAAAAGATATTGAGTGCGCCCCTTGCTATGAAAGGACCTGCAGACGCGGGGATTTGAAGTGCATGGACCTTATTACCGCCGATGAGGTATTCGAACCGGTAAGAAGTCTTATGAGCCATCATAGGGCGGTATTCTTCGACAGGGACGGCACGCTCTGCAGAGATGCCGAGTATCTTAACAGGATGGAAGACCTTGAAATCTTCGGGAAGATTGATGCGCTGAAGAAGCTCAGGGAAAAGGGGTTCTCCCTGATCGGCGTTTCAAACCAGTCTGGGGTTGCAAGGGGAGTTGTGGAAGTAGAGTTCGTGAGAAAGGTGAACAGGCTCTTTATAGATGAATACGGGTTCGATGATTTTTATTACTGCCCGCACCATCCCGACGAACATTGTTCCTGCAGAAAGCCCGAGCCTGGACTCCTCTATCGGGCAAGGGCGGAGCATAACATCGACCTGAGGGCATCTTACGTAGTCGGTGATAAAGAGGCGGATCTACTCCTTGCCAGATCGGTCGGCGCGAAGGCAATTCTTGTAAGGACGGGAAAGGATGAGACTTCTCCTTACGCGGATTTTGTCGCGGAAGATCTTGAAGCGGCCGCAGGTTTTATCCTCGGAGCGAGCGGCGGATAGTCCGTAAGTAGCTATGGGGAAATGGTATACTAAATCGTGTCCGGCGCACCAACTCATACGATATCGTTAGTGAAAACCCCGAAAAAAATCCTGATCGTCAAGCCGAGTTCCCTGGGCGACGTTGTGCACAGTCTCCCGTTTCTTTGTTCGATGAAATCCTGTTTCCCGAGGTCCGAAATCCATTGGGTCATCGCAAAGGGACTGGAGGGGCTGCTGGATGGAAATCCGATGATCAACAGGCTTATCGTCATTAATAAGGATGTCTGGAAGAAGATTTCGCACGCAGCTGATACGGTGCGGGAGGTAAGGAGGCTTTTTAAAGAAATCAGGGAGGAACGATACGATCTGGTGGTAGACCTGCAGGGACTTCTGAGGAGCGGCATCATCACGATGGCCTCCAGCGCCCCTGCGAGGATCGGGTTTACAGAGGCCAGGGAAGGCAGCAGTTTTTTTTATACCGATAAGGTAAGGGGAGGGAAGGGCCTGCATGCTGTCGATAGGTACATGAAGATCGCCGTTGCGCTGGGGTGTGAAAAGGTTGGAGCCGTCTTCCCGTTCCCCCCTTTTAAGAACGGAGATTCGTGGGTGAGGTCGTTCAAGAGGGACCTAAAGGAATATGTCGTTATTGTCCCGGGGGCGAGGTGGGAGACCAAGATCTGGCCTGCAGAGAATTTTGGTAAAGTTGCTTCCCTGCTCCCTGTGCGTTCCGTGGTGGTCGGAAGCAGCGCGGATATAGGGATTGGGGAAAAGATTGTCTCATCTTCCCGCGGCAGGGCGGTATCAGTGGCCGGGAAAACGACCCTCACGGAACTGATCGAAATAATGAAGGGGGCGAGGCTTGCTATATCGAACGATTCAGGCCCGATGCACATTGCCGCTGCCTTCGGCGTTCCGGTAGTTGCCATATTCGGGCCTACGAGTCCGGAGAGGACGGGGCCATACGGAAGTTCTCATGTAATTATAAGAAGCGGCGCTGCCTGTGCCCCTTGCTTCAAAAAAAAATGCGCGGATTTGAAGTGCATGAAAGAAGTCACGCCTGAAGAGGTTGGTAAGAGGGTAAGGGAGTTTTTTGGAGCTTTGAAATAAACCCCGTGAGAAGATATTGGACCTTCTCACGGGGTAAATCACGGGCACCCCGGACGTCTGTTAAGTACTTACGAAACCGCGCAATTTTTAAAACTATATCGCTCATCATCAGCGTCCGACTGTTTTTTGCATAAAGCAATATAACTCATTGAAAGAATAATATAATAATGACATTTCGACCTGTTACCGACTTGAAATATTTTCAGCCAGTCGGTCATCGTTCCGGGGACACCCGGAAGGAGAC
>JBIOIY010000062.1:0-15462 GCA_044450345.1 Thermodesulfovibrionales bacterium
AAGCTCGTCCATGCGGTAATGTCTCCCTGATATCTCCACGGTACTGTCTGCCGGCGCGTTCTTTCGCAATGCATTCTTGAAGATGCTCAGCCATGGACCTATGTCAAGGCCTTTTCTTATCAACCTGTCCCTGTCGATGTTTATATGAAAATTTTCCTCGATCGAATAGGCAAGACAGGGGGTGCCGTGGGACAGCTTGACCGCCTTTACCCTAAACAGAGGGTCCTCAAGCAGCGTTCCGTCCGAAACCGACTCTGCGACGTCCTCCCGCTTAAACCTGTTATGCGCCTTAAAAACAGAATGGGCCAGGGACTTTCCGCCATGGGCAAAGACGTTTATCTCAAGCGGGTAGTCCCTGATGAGGTTCCAGGTGTATCCTCTTAGCTTGCCTGCGACGCACCGCGCGATGTTGGGCGGTCCGTAAATATTCAAGGGTATTTGTCGCCTTAGGACGGTCCTGAGAAGGGTGTCGAACCCTATGAAATGGTCGATATGGGTATGGGTCACGAAGACATCGGTGATCTTGTAAATCTCCGACGGAGTCAGTCCTCCGATGTCCCCTAAATCGAATTGCACGGCCCGCTTTTCCCTGAGTATCCTGATAAAGAGGGCGGGGTCTCCGAAGAGGTCGTTTACCAGTCTGTAACGGAAGATCGGCTCCATAAGTAATTATAGAGTATTGTCAGATACAATCCTAAGCCGGAGAAAAGACGCTGAAGATAACGCCCGCACAGGGTTCTACTTTTATGGGGTCGGCGTTTGGTTTTGCGGAGAAGGACTCTATGCGAAGAATTTTGGAAATTTCATTTCAACTTGCTTCATTGTTTTCATCTTCTTGGGGATGGAATAGGGAGGGGTATTCCTCTTCCAACCTCAAGAGGAGAGAAATCTTTTCATCGTGAGGCAGTGTCTGATATAGGGATGAATCCTTCAGTATAGAGACCAGAACTTTTGTTTTAGCCTTATCCATCATATTCACCTCTTTATGATTCAGATACAAAATATATGCCATATTAAATCATCACCTTGAGACCGGAAAGCACAGGGCAATATGCGTTAAATTGCCTTAAAAATTAAGTTCTTACATTAAATGAGTCGGCATACAATCTACGGTCAGTTTTTTTTGGTGTGGAAAAAATAGTCCACTTGTTGACTTTTTTCTCCTTTATTGAGACACTTCTTTACTGTTTAGGGTGCCCTAATGGGAGATATGACGAGGTATTTTGGGGTGTGTTAGCTGTCCTGAACCCATCCTGCCTTTTCGTCCCATTTAATTAGGTCAGTTTCCTTTCTCGTGATATAATGAGAATAGAGGGTGAGACCCTATGTGTAGTTATTTCCGCATAACAATTTTATGCAGGAGGTTCCGTCATGAAAATTCAAAAAATCATAGAGATTGCAAAAAAGAAGGGCGTCAACTATGATAACATGAGCAAGACGGAGTTGATAAGAGCCATCCAAAGGGCAGAGGGATATTCTGATTGTTTTGCGAGACTGAACGTGAATGACTGCAATCAGATGAATTGCCTTTGGCGAGGGGAATGCTCAAACGCATTCTCAAAAAGCTGATATACATCCGCAAGGGACATTGAGGTTTACTTTCTTCTGTTCCTGGTCGCTGCCGCCCCTGAGTTGCTGATTTTTGCCCTAACCCTTGAAAGTTAAGTATCTTTCACACCTTTTTGACCATGCAAAAGTTCATTAACTTTCGTACCCCCTTGCAAAGAAAGGGTCTAAGTATTGTGATATAATAACAAAAAATAAGGATTTAGAAGGATTTTGTGCCGGGTTTCACAATCCCTATTTCGTTAGAACAGACGGAGGTTATATGCCTGAATTAAGAAAAGACCCTATCGTGGGGAGATGGGTAATCATTTCAGTCGAGAGGGGGAAAAGGCCTACCGATTTTGTATCCCCGTCCCAGAGGAAAAAGGGGGGGTTTTGTCCTTTTTGCCCGGGCAATGAATATACAACGCCGCCCGAGATCATGGCCTTCAGGCCGTCGGGATTACAGCCTAATTCTCCGGGGTGGACCTTGAGGGTCATGCCGAACAAGTTCCCGGCCCTCCAGATTTATGGCGAACTCGGCAAGACAGGCGAGGGTATCTTCGACAAGATGAACGGGGTAGGAGCACATGAGGTAATCGTCGAGACACCAGACCATAACCTTTCCCTCTCGACAATGCAGAAGAAGACGGTAGAGGACGTCTTATGGGCCTGCCACCTCAGGCTTGCGGACCTGAAGAAGGACCGGCGTTTCAAGTACGTCCTGATATTCAAGAACGAAGGGGAGGTCGCAGGCGCCACCCTTGAACACTCGCACACCCAACTGATCGCGCTGCCGATTGTCCCTGCGCTTGTCAAGGAGGAGGTAGACTCCGCACGCCGCCACTACGAATTCAAGGAACGCTGCATCTTTTGCGATGTCATTAACCAGGAACTTGAGGATGGGAAAAGGGTCATCTATGAAAATGCCGGGTATGTTGCGATATCTCCTTTTGCCCCGAGGTCGCCCTTTGAGACATGGATCCTGCCAAAACGGCACCAGTCCATGTTCACCCCTACCGACGGGAATTTCGGTGACCTTGCGGAGATACTCCAGAGGATACTTCGGCAGATGGACAGGATCCTCGATACGCCCCCGTATAATTTCGTAATTCATACGTCGCCTTTTTACGATGAGATAAACGAGCATTATCACTGGCACATAGAGTTGATGCCGAAGCTGACCAAGATAGCCGGTTTTGAGTGGGGTTCCGGCTTTTACATCAACCCCACGCCCCCTGAAGAATCCGCCAAGTTTATGCGCGAGGCAAAAATTTAGAGATGGGTTTCAGATGAGGATACTGATTGCGACCCCGGAGGCAGTCCCTTATGTAAAGACAGGAGGACTGGGAGATGTGACGGGTGCGCTCGTAAAGGAGTTCCGCAGACGGAACGTGCAGGCGTCGCTCGTGCTGCCGCTGTATAAAGCGATCAAGGATGCCTTTTCGCCTGAACCGACGGGAAAGACCTTCGGCCTGCAGATGGGCGACGGGCTCGTAGAAGGCAAGGTTTGGGTTTCCGACAGATCGCCGGTCCCCCAGGCGTATTTTATAGAATGCGAAAGGTTGTACGGGAGACCGGAGCTTTACGGTCTTCCCGGGAATGATTACTCTGATAACGCATTGCGGTTCGCCTTCTTTTCCAGGGCCGTGCTCGAGACATGCCTCGTAATGGACATCCGTCCCGACGTCATACACTGTAATGACTGGCAGACCGGGATGCTGCCCCTGTATCTCAACGGTCTTTACCGGAAATATCTTGACCGGACCGCGACGCTCTATACGATCCATAACCTCGGCTATCAGGGGATCTTCGCTGCGTCGGACATGAAGTATACAGGGGTGGGAAGAGAATATTTTACTCCTGAGGGGATCGAGTTTTACGGCAAGATAAATTTTATGAAAGCTGGTCTGAATTATTCCGATCTGCTCACTACGGTGAGCGAAACGTATGCAAGGGAGATCCTGGAAAAGGAGTCCGGCTTCGGACTCGAAGGTGTGCTGGGCAGGAGAAAAAAAGACCTGTACGGGGTGATCAACGGGATAGATTATGATGTGTGGGACCCGGCCAAAGATGAGATGATCCCCAAGAAGTACGTCCCGGACGATCTCAGTGGCAAGGCGGACTGCAGGAGGGCGCTCCTCCGGGAAACAGGCATCCGGAATGAGAAGCGTCCGCTTTTCGGCGTGGTGAGCAGGCTTTCGGGGCAGAAGGGGCTCGATCTTATATCGGAATCAGTCGATGACCTCGTCCGTCTCGGGGTGAATGTGGTTGTCCTCGGAAAGGGCGATACCCATTATCAGGACCTTCTGACCGACATAGCCGGGAGGAACAGGGGACGGATATTCGTCAGGGCCGGGTTTGAAGAGAGGCTCGCCCGCCTTATCTATGCCGGCTGCGATTTTTTCCTGATGCCGTCGCGATACGAACCGTGCGGACTCGGCCAGTTGATCGCCCTCAGATACGGCGCGGTCCCGGTGGTAAGAAAGACCGGAGGGCTTGCCGATACTGTACGCGATTACGATCACCTCTCTGCCGGAGGAACAGGATTCCTCTTTGAGGATTATACCCCGTCGGCATTGAAGAACGCGGTAAAAAGGGCCGTCTGCGTATTTGTCGATAAAAGAAGGCTGGGCGGGCTGGTGCGTGACGCGATGCGTGAAGATTTTTCTTGGGAGAAGCCTGCTGGGGTGTATCTGGGACTTTACGAAAAGGCCGTAAACAGGGTGAGGGGATGAACCTGAGGTTTAAATTATCGGTCATGCTTTCGGCGTTCCTCGTCCTGATCGCGGTCCTGGCCGCAGGAACTCTGCTGATCTTCGATAAGATGAACGACACGATGGGTGCGCTTCTGCCGGCGAGCGAGAGGAATAAACTATACGATGAGCTTGGCCGCAATATCGGGGACTTCGTAGAAACGACGAAGAACTGGGGCCTGACCGGAGATCCGCGGTTCAAGAAACTCTACCGAAAAAAGTTGTCGGACGCAAACAAAAGTTTCGGAAACTGTAGGGACGTAGTGACAGAGAAGGAGCAACTCGAGGAGATCGGACGTGCGCTCCAAAGGGTGACCGAATACGCGGAACATATTATGGAAAAAAGCCGGCCCGTCGGAGACCCGGAGGTTTTTCAATACATTCAGAAGATGGAGACCGAAACGGTAGACGTCATCACGAAGATCGGTCATCTTCAGCAAAGGTCGGTCGATATCGTACTCAATGTCGTCAAGGAAGGCGCCCTGCTGAAAAGGGAGATGATCTACTACCACTTCTCTCTCATTATCTGCAGCGCACTCATCGCCGTGTTTCTCATTGTGCGTATAAGAAGGGCCATCACCGACCCTTTTAACGAACTTCTGAAGGCCACGGAACGGATAGGCAAGGGAGAACTTTCTTACCGGATAAACACCTCGCGCAAGGACGAATTCGGCACGGTCTCGAAAAGGTTCGACAGCATGGTGGCGGACCTGGAATCTTCAAACCGGCAGATAGGGCGGAAGCTGGCCGAAACCGAACTCCTCCTCGACGTTACGAGGATAGCGGGGACGACGCCCGACCTTAGGGACGCCCTTGCGCTGATGACCGAGACGGTCGCATGCAAACTCGAGTACGAGGGCTGCGGGGTATATATGCTGCGGCCGGACGAAAACTCGTTCTGTATCGGGGCGGGCGACAAAATTGAAGGGGGTGATGCTGCCTGCCTTCCTGCGGGAGAAGGGGTTGCCGGGGAGATTATCAGTACGTTAGGCCCGGTCATTGTGAATGATTCTGCAGGCGTCAGGGACTCCGACCCGTTGTTCCGGGAAGGCTACCGCTCGGGGGTTGCGGTACCCATCATCCGCGACCATACGGTCTCGGGCCTGCTCCTTGTCAGGAAGAAGTCACCGCATGTCTATACCGATGATGAGATCAGCACACTCAAGATACTGGCACATACGATAGGATCGGCGATAAGGAACGCCGAGCTCTATCTCTCCACGAAAAAACAGCTGCAGAAGCTGACGGTGCTGTATGACCTGAGCCGGGGAGTGACCTCTGTACTCGACCTCGATGACCTGCTGAAGAAGATGGCCGAAGAGATATCGAGGGTGCTCTCTTCGAAGGGGTGTATCATACGGCTGCTCGAAGACAACAAGCTGAGAATGAAATCTCATTTCGGGCTCCCCCCGGGGGTTGAGGATGAGATGGAACTGTCGGTGGGAGAAGGGATTGCGGGATGGGTGGCGCAGGAAGGGTCTCCCCTGCTCGTGGAGGATATGACCAAGATGTCGCCTGGCGTGAAGGTCCGGATGCCCGACATGAAATCCGTGATTTGTGTTCCCCTGAAGGTCGGGGATACGGTCATCGGGACCCTCGGATTGTACGATAAGTATGACTCCGATGGCCGTACGACACCTTTTACCGTCGACGACATGAACACCGCCGAGGGATTTGCCTCCATATCGGCGATCGCCATAGACAAATCGAAAGCATACGAGCACGAAGTGAGAAGGGAGCAGGAGGCGATGGAGGCGAAGAAACGCCTGGATGTGCTCTTCGACAGCGTGCAGGGGGGCATCATCACCCTAGACAGGGACTATACGATCATTTCTGTAAACAAATATATCGAGGACTGGGTGGGCATGCCGCCGGAGATGCTCGTCGGCCACAACAGCCTTGATATCTTCCATGAGAAGATAGGTATATGTCCTCACTGCGCCGCAAAGTCTACCTTCGAGACGGGCGAGATAAATACGATCATGCAGTCGAGAGGGGTAAACTATGCGGAACTGACCTCTTACCCGATAAAGGACGGGGACGGGACGATCATCGAATGCGTCGTGTTCGTGCAGGACATTACGGAACGGGTGCTTTACCAGGAGGAGACCCTCAGCCTTTACCGGGAAGTCATTCAGACAAAGGAATATCTCGAAAGCATCATCAGCCATTCCGCCGATGCGATCGTGACGACCGATCTGGAGGGCATAATCACTTCATGGAACCAGGGTGCTGAGAAGACCTTCTTTTTTACCGAATCCGAGGCGATTGGCAAGTTCATGCCTTTTGTTCCTGATTTTCTTCTCGACAGGGAGAAGGAGAATATCGAGAAGTTAAAAAAGGGCGAGGTCCTTAAAGATATCGAAACGCTGCGGAAGAAAAAGGACGGGATGATCATAGAGGTGAGCCTCACCCTGTCGCCGATCAAGGACGCTGCCGGAGAAATCATAGGCATAAGCGGCATTTCGCGGGACATATCCGGAAAGAAGAGTGTGGAGAAGGAGCTGATAAGGCGCAACCAGGAGCTTTCCAGACTGTTCTTTATAAGCTCGGCGATGAGGGGCACGCTTGAACTGGACAAACTGCTCCGTATGGTCCTGATAGCCGTCACGATGAGCGACGGTATGGGATTCAACAGGGCTATCCTCTTTCTTGTGGATGAATCAAAAAATGTCTTGAAAGGCGCGATGGGGGTCGGCCCGGGCAGTCCTGAGGAGGCATGGAAGATATGGGATGAACTCTCATTCCAGAAGACGACCCTCAACGACATCATGCAGGAGGTCATCGCGGGTCCTCTAAAAAGCGACGCCTTCTTCGACAGGCTTACCGTCGGGATGGAGATCCCTCTCGATGAGGAGACCGTTCTGGCCCGCGCGGTGAAGGAGAAGACTCCCTATAATGTAACGAACGTCAGAGAAGAAGCGCTTTCCGATACGATACTGATACAGCAGCTGGGCACGCAGGCCTATGCAGTGGTCCCCCTGATATCGCGGGACAAGGTGATAGGGATAATATGGGTGGACAACTACTTCAACAGGAAACAGATAACCGACGAGGACATGACGTTCCTCACGAGTTTCTCCAATCACGTTGCATCGGCCATCGAGAACGCGCGCCTTTTCGAGCAGGTGACAATGGCCGAACAGCAGCTGGAAAATATCTTCGAGTCGATGTCGGACATGGTCTACTTCAACAGCAAGGATTACGAAATAAAAAGCGTAAACAGGGCGGTCTGCAACAGGCTCGGGCTGTCGCCGGGAGAGATTATCGGCAAGAAGTGCTACGAGGTCTTCCATGGGATGAAAGAGCCTTACGATAAATGTCCCCATCATAAAACGGTAACTGCAAAGAAGGCGTATATCGAAGAACTCTACGACCCGCATATGGGGGGGACGTTCCTGACCTCCAGCTCGCCGATCTTCGATCTGACCGGGGATTTTATCGGTTCCGTTCATGTGGTCCGGGACATCAGCGAACTCAAAAGCCTGCGCGAGAAGCTCGTCATGGCGGAGAAGATGGCGGCACTGGGAGAGGTGGCGGCGAAAGTCGCGCACGAAATAAGGAACCCGCTTGTCTCGGTCGGAGGTTTTGCAAAGAGGCTGGAGAAGAAACTCGACGGCAACCTTAGGGAATATGCCGGGATCATTGTGAAAGAAGTCGAGAGGCTCGAAGAAATCCTCAAGGAGATCCTCGGCTTTGTCAAGGAGGTGAGGCTCTCAAGGGAGACGGTCAACGTCAATTCCCTTCTGGATGACGTGCTGAAGCTCATGGAATCGGGGCTCGAAGACAGGGGGATTACGGTGACAAAAGATTTCAGACTGCAGGCCGAGGTCTTTGTCGACTCGAACAGGGTAAAGGAGGCGTTCGTGAATATCCTTTCCAACGCAGTGCAGTCTATTTCGGGAAGCGGCTCGGTGAGCGTCATCACATACGCGAAGGGACACGATGCGGTCGTGGAGGTCAGGGATACGGGAAAAGGGATCCGGGATTCGGAACGCCCTTTCATCTTTAACCCGTTTTTTACGACGAAGGCAGCGGGAACGGGTCTCGGTCTTGCGATCACGCACAGGATAATACAGGAACACAACGGCACGATCGAAGTCGAAAGCGAAGTCGGCAAAGGGAGTGTCTTTAGGGTCTTTATACCAATCAAGGAGGAACAAAGATGAAGATTCTGATTGTTGACGATGACCAGAACATCCTCAGGTTGTACAAGGAAGAGCTCGAAGAAGAAGGGTATGTCATTGTGACGGCGTCGAACGGCCGGGAGGCTATGGAGCAGTTTGAGCGGGAAGTGCCGGACCTGGTCACGCTCGACATCCTTCTGCCCGACGTGGACGGGATCAAACTGCTCCGCCAGATGAAGGAGAAGAGGCCGAGGCTGCCCGTGATCATGTCTACCGCTTACGACTACAGGGACGATTTTGCGGTCTGGGCCTCCGAGGCATACATCGTGAAATCGGCCGACCTGACCGAACTGAAGGCCACCATCAAGAAGCTGTCCGAAAGGGAATAGGAAGAATGGGAAAGATACTCGAGTCCCTGTCGCCTGCCTACGGAGGGTATTCTATTGCAAGGGACGAAAAGGTGATATTGATCAAGGGCGCCATCCCCGGCGAGGTCGTGGACGTTGAGATACAGGAAAAGAAAAGGGACTATTCTGTCGGCTTTGTGGTGGGCGTGGTTGAGCCGTCCGCGGACAGGGTCGAACCCCCCTGCCCGGTCTTCGGCAGGTGCGGAGGATGCCAGTTGCAGTACATGCGGTATGAAAGGCAGGTAACGACGAAGGACGAGGTCCTTCGAGACACTCTCGCGAGGCTCGGCAAGATAGAGACGGACCTGGGGGCTCCGCTTTCGGGAGCGAACTGGCGTTACAGGAGAAAGGCCCAGTTCAAGGTCTCGAAGACCGGTGAGGTCGGTTTTTTCAGGGAATCTTCAAGGGATGTAATCACCTTTGACGAATGTCCGTTGATGAATGACGATATCAACGTGCTCCTGGGGAGGATCAAGGAGAAGTGCCCTGTCCGTAACCTGAGCGATATTCATGTGGCGGCTGGAGATACGCCGGTTGCCCTCCTGAAGGGAAAGGGTTATGACATGGCGTCTTTTGAGGATTTTGTCGAGGTCGGTCTTTCCGGGATCGCATATAACGATTCGATCGCCTATGGCGGGGCCTACACGGGATTTGATTTGAACGGCCTGAGATATACTGTTTCTCCCTGGTCTTTTTTCCAGGCCCACTGGGAACTCAATAGAAAGGTGGTTGAGTTTATGGTAGACAGGATGGGGCCGCTGGAAGGAAAGCATGTTCTTGACCTGTATGCAGGGGCCTGCAATTTTTCACTGCCCTGCGCTGCGCACGGGGCGGAGGCGGTCGCCGTGGAGGAGAGTCCTTATGCGGTGGAAGACGGCAGGAGGAACCTCGAATTAAACGGGATAAAGAATTGTAAAATTGTTAAGTCCTCTTCCGAAAAATACCGCATACACAAGAAATTCGACGTAATCATCCTCGACCCTCCGAGGCCGGGACTTACCTCAGAGGTGGTAAAGAAGATTATGGATAACCCTTCCGGAGCTATCGTGTACGTGTCCTGCAACCCGGCGACGCTCGCCAGGGACCTCAAAAAGTTGAAGGAAAAATACGATGTTCAGTCGGTCCATCAGATAGATTTTTTCCCCAATACCTTCCATATCGAATCCGTATCGTTCCTTAGCCTCAGGTAGGGCCTCCTGCGATGCATCATCCGGCGCATGCAGCTGCGCCGCGGAAGTACAGATGAATGCACGGGAAATATAGTATTTTCAGTATCCACCGCGTGAAAATACTGCTATACTACTGTCTAAAGACTAGCGGGAGGTTTTCCTAATGGATGATACAATGGATTCGGCGGCAGGATGCGCATCCACCCTCCACGGGCAGTGCAGCGAAAGCGTTGTGTTGCATAAAATGGGATGCGTCGGAGCGTTGTGCGATCAAGATAAGGAAATGATGTTGGAGTTCAGCAGGGTCTGCGTAAGACGCCTCGGTCGGCACCTTCCTCTAAAGCTCTTTCTCTCGCTCTTTCAGCATGTCCTCGATGCCAATGTCTTAAAGGAGATAGAGAAGGACCGCTTGGTCATAGAACACGCCGCAGAGGGATTTGAAAAGGGCATGGACAGGGCTGCCGTGGACGTGGACGAACTTTTCGAGAAGACGAGAGGGATCGATGATGAGTTCATAATAAAATTGTCGACCCCCATTTTATCAATAGAGGTAAGGTATGAGGACTTTGCGGAGATACGAAAAAAGAGGATCGTCTCTTTCGTCGACATGGTTTTCGATGTAATGGGTAAATGGCAGGATGTGCTGTCTTTTGCAGACAATGTGAAGAACACGTATGAGGAGAAAAACTACAGGGAATTTCTCCGGGAGGTCCTTCATCTGTATAATATCGAAACGAGGATGCTGAGTCACTCCTTCACTTTCTCCGGCCCGGCCGGCAAGGTAAAGGACCTTTTTGCGAAGAAGCTTTTTGCCACCATGGAAAAGACGGCCGAAGACATTGCTGCCGGATATACCCGAAAGGTGTACGATGGCAAGGGCCGTCCATTCGCAACCCCGGGCTGACAACCAAGATGAAGATCTACAAGAAAGCACGGCTCCTCTACACCTGGGCATTCACCAGCACAAAGACCACGGCAGCCGTCGATATCACGAACAGCTGCAACCTCAAATGCACCCATTGCTATTGGTGGAAAGAGGAGCGCCCGTCAGAACTCGATGATGATGCCATGGTGGCCTTCATGAAGGGACTGCGCAGCAGGGGAATGACCGCGGCGATCATTTACGGCGGAGAGCCCATGCTGCGGCCCGGGATGTGTGAGGCCGCCTCCAGGATTTTTGACCATCCCCTAATTTTCACCAACGGCACGCAGGGCTTTGCGGCATATGACGCTCAGTGGATCCTGTCCCTCGACGGGACAAGGGAGGTCCACGACAGCATAAGGGGGAACGGCGCCTACGACTGCTCCGTGGAAAACCTTAAGAAGGCCCCGCGCAAACCCGTCGTCCACACGACGATCACCAGGCAGAACCAGCACAACCTCGAAGAGTTCCTTGATGAGCTGAGCGGCTTGCCCGTCAAGGGGGTGGGGTTCAGTTTCTACACGCCCCATAGGACGAGGGACGAAAGCGGCCTTATCATCCCGGTTGCCGAGCGGGACATCGTCCTGGACGAGCTTTTGAGGCTGAGGAAGAAATACTGGAGGATAATGGGCCTGACTGAGTCTATGGCAAACCAGTTCAGACAGGCCGGCGAATTCTCCGAATGGAACAGCATCGAAAAATGCCCGGCTCACAAGGTCTGCAACTGCTACAATTCGGATGGAACGCCCAAGTTGTGCACCTACGGAAATGAAGCGGACTGCAGCCGTTGCGGCTGTGCGAGCATCGCCGTGTACCGTGCTGCAATCAACCATCTCGACCCCCTTGCCATCTTCATGATTCACCGCATGCTTAACTGATCTAACCGTGGATGCGGGGGGCTAAACTTTCGCTCATTCTCGCTCCGCTCCGAGGCAATTTCCCGCCCGCTTTCGGCGGGCAATACGGGAAATTGAAGCCGCTCAAGGTCAGCCCCCCGCATCTGTGTATCAACTGGAGAAAGTTTATGGATAATGCTGGCTAGAAGCGGAATCCCATTCCTGCCCCGAAATAATGGGTGTAACCGCCCAGGTCTCCGGTGAGCCGTATGCCCCCCTCCAAATCGATCTCCCAAGAGGGCGCGAGCAGGTATTGGACGCCGCTGTCTGCGTTGTAGCCGGCGCCTTTACCTGGGCCGGTGCTGCTCTGACCGAAAATTTCACCATAGAACTGAAGACGCGTTGTAGGCTGCCAGGTAGCAACCAGATTGGAAATAAAACTGATAAAGCGTTCGCCCCCCGAAGCGGACGGATCGGTCTGCGAACTCACGCCGAGTTGAAGGGAGAGCCCTATCTGCTCAGTGAGAGAATATGCGGCTATCCCGTTAAAGGCCGCGCCGAGGCCGCGGCTTCCAAATGCCCGGCTGCCTGAAGGCAGCGTAAAGAGGGCTTCAACAGCGCCCTGCCAGGCGCTGCTATAACCCAGCGAATGCTTAATGCCGATCGTGGCTGCAGACCATCCGTTAATCTCCGGGTCCGCCGATCTCTGAGTTGTATAATTGGGGACGATAAGTACGAACTCGTTCCTGCCGGGAAGCCCGGTGCGTAACGCAGCCTGAGGATAATTGTCTGCCGTGCCTCCACCGGGCCCTCTCAAGGTGGAGTGCTGGAAACCCATTTCGAGCTCCACCTTGCCCGAAGGCACCACGCATGCGCTGTCCGAGACGGTCGGCCGGTCCAGGACTGCAAGGAAGGCCGATGGGCCCGAGCAGGGATCGGAGACAACAGACTCCTGCTCACCGGCATGGGCCAGCCCCCAGGCTGCAAGCATGATTGCGATGACCATAGAAACTTGTACCACATGACGCACGATTCGCATGTTTCAGCATCGCATACCAAGGGGCTGGAATCAAGCGCCTTCGTCGTCGATAACTTGACAGAATGGCTGTTTTTGGGGTTTAATGAATATCTCCAAGTTCGGTTCAACAGGCTCGTAGCTCAGGGGGAGAGCGCTACCTTGACACGGTAGAGGTCCCCGGTTCGAAACCGGGCGGGCCTACCATTAAAAACAAGAGGTTAGCCATTTACGGCGGCCTCTTTTTTTATTGCACTGTATAGTTTTTGTATAGTAGACTTTTCATTCAAGGCGCTATCCAGAATATCGACCGCTTTGACCTTGTGGCTTGGCGCGAGGTGGGCATATCTGAGGGTCATTGTAAGGGTCTTATGTCCTAACAGTTCTTTTACTGTGGTAATATCAACCCCAGCCATTATCAAATGACTTGCAAAAGTATGTCTCAGATCATGAAAGTGAAAATCCTGTATGCCTTTGATAACTGCAAGCTTTACACCACAGGCTGGACAGTGTCCTTCCTCTTCTTTTGACTTGAGTCTTGTCCTTTGGAAGGTGCAATCAGGACACTTCAATGTATCAACTTTTTTTAACGCTGTAGCAAAGGATTTTTTTACATCCTGAAATGCTTTTCCTGTGACCTTGTCAAAAAAGAGATAGGGGACGTCTAGTCGCCGCGTTAAACCTTGCAGAGCGCCTCTCAGTGTGTCATTGATAGGGATTTCCCGGCGCTCTCCGTTCTTCGTCATCTGATTTTCTAACAAGATAAATCCCTGTCTCAGGTCAACGTTATCCCACTTGAGTTTTAATATCTCCCCGCGTCGCATGCCGGTATTGAGCGCGGTAATTACAATTGGTTTAAGGTGCGTATCACATGCGTTAACAAGCACTTGGCATTCATCTTTAGACAGATATCTTAGACGCTTGCTGTCATCCGGCAATAGCTTTACCTTGCGGATTCTTTTCAACGTCTCGGATTCGACCATCTCCCATTCGACCGCCTTGGCGAACATATGCTTCAAGACATTCATGACCTTATTACATGAGGAATTTTTAAGGCTCCTGTTTATAAGGTCTGTCTGAAGTTGTTCGACGATAAGTGTATTGAATCTTCTGAGCGGTAGACTGCCGAAGGTGCTTACAAGTTGACCGATGATATACCCTTTAATCTTTGCCGATTTCTGACGGCCATAGATCCATAACAGATACTTTTCTGAAAGCTCCTTGAAGCCGTGATTTTCTATCTTCTTGATCTCCGGCTGCTTGCCTTCTTTGATAGCGTTCTTTCTCTTGATAAGAAGGTTTTCGGCTTCTCTAAATTTCTCGGCACCGGAGGATTCAAAAATAATTCTTCCGTCAAGTCCGGCATAGCGTATCCAGAAAACATTACCACGCTTATAAATGCCTTTTGCCATGCTTCCATTTCTCCTTTCCTTTTTCGTTTTCGTTAACTTCCCTTTCAATTCTAAAAACAGTTTTAGCGTCTTGCTCGGCTTTTTCACCCCCTTTTCCAGGTAGATCACATATTCTCTTGTTACACCTAACCGCACGGCCATTTCCCTTTGATAAAGGTTAGCTTTTTCCTAAGAGCCTGAAATGTCTACCTGTGTCCATTCTTTCATAGGGAGATTATAAGTAAACTCAGATACTTGTCAAGCTGATAATATCAACTATACAATCCACTATACAACCCATTGCGGAGCCTTTATTATCAAGCTTTGACAGTCAAGGGACTTCCTTTATTAGGAAGTTTCCGCACAGTCCTACTTCAAAGCATTCAAAACTTTTTTTGGGATTCCTGTGAGTGCCGGGACGCTGTAAGAAGAGAGCCATTTATCTATATCCCTTTTACTAAATCGCAATTGCCCGTCAATCTTGAGGTGCGGTATTTCTTTTAGGTGTGTTCTTTCATATATCCATTGCTTAGAAACTCCCAGATAATTCTTCAGGCCATCAATATCAAAGATTGAATTTGAATTCTCTCCATAATTCTTGTCATTACTCGCAATCAGAGGTATCAACATCTCCATTACTGCCGATGCTATGGCTTGTATGTCTTCCTGTTCAAGAGAGGTCTTCAAGTCTTATCTCTTTTCAGCATCTGTTTAATCCCCCTGGCCCCCCACGCAGCCTTTGGCACTGTGAGAATAGGAGCCACGGACATTCGTAGCCAAATCTCGAACTCATTTTTTCTCAGCCTGTCCCGTATGCTTTTCTCCTGCAATGAGGTTAACAAAGGGAGCTACCAGTCGAAGGGATCCCATCATGGAGAGGAAACTCCTTCATGGATAGACTCTGAGAAATATTATTTTCAAAGCGGGGGATGAAAGCGGGGTAGGGAGACCATTAATGCCGGGTATGATTAGATCGGCAGTTGTATTTTTCGCCTAATGTTATCATTAATGTAGTTGCGCCTCAAGGAAAAAATGCCCGCTGTCGGATCACGGGAATCAGACAGACGGGGATGAGAGTCCTTCAATGAGCAGGCATTTCAGGGCGCTACGTAACATTTGGCGATTTCGTCCGTCAGAGGCAGCCAAACTTGACTAGAAAGAGTTATTGTTAAGAAAAGGCATTTTATATATAATGTTACCTACGAGATATTCAGCGAATACGAACAAAAAGACCATTCTGCTCATCGACGACGATAAATCTGTACATCTGAGTCTCAAGATGGTGTTCGATAGC
>JBIOIY010000063.1:0-15103 GCA_044450345.1 Thermodesulfovibrionales bacterium
GATTACGGACCTCAGAGGTATCTTCTTCTTAAGCGGTTTTCCGCCCTTAGAGAAGGTCAGAAGCTGTGTCGTAAGGTTCACGGACATATGCAAGGCCTTCTCCGCCTGCTCAAGCATCGCGAGGGAATGCTCCTTCTGGTCTAGGGTCATCTTGGCCATGGATATATACCCGAACACTCCCTGCAGCAAGTTGTTGAAATCGTGTGCGATTCCTCCGGCAAGCAAGCCAATGGCTTCAAGTTTCTGCATGCGAACATCTTCTTCCTCCTGTTTTTTCCTGTCTGAGACATCCTGGAGAATGACAGCCACATTCCCCGGGCCCGTCTGGAAAGCGAGGATGTCGAAGATTCCCAGCTGACTGTCCTGACTTTCAACACCTCTCAGTTCGATTTTGCCGCCCTTCGACGCCAGGTTTCTCACTATTTCGTTTAAATTTTTATGATATCGATTAGGAAACAGGACAGCCAGTTCTTCAAGAGAGTCCACGTCCGGACCAAATCGTTTCCGGGCAGCGGGATTAACGTTGACAACGGCTATATTTCCATCATCCTGCAGCCTGTATATAAGCGCACCGAAGGGAAGGGTGTCTACCATGCTCTTCATCTGAAGTTGGTAGTTTTTGAGTTCCTGTCCGATGCGGATATGATCAAGGACAATGTCTTCATACATGTCGTTGGTACGCGATACGACGGAAAAAATCGGTTCATCCCGTTGCTCCTCGAGCAGGTCACCCACAAGTAGTCCGATAACGCAGATCCTCAACTGGGAGGCCTGTTCGGGACTCACTGAAGCGAATTGTATCGCCATCCCCGGTACGCTCGAAACTCCATCAGGCTCGGCGACCTTCGAGTACAGGACCTTTCCCTGGAAACGTAAGGGGGTCTCGAAACCGAGCGGGACAGAAACTGCTACATCCTCTCCTCTTGGAAGTGGGTTCCTGCTCCTGACGAAGATGCCGCCCTCCGAAAGAGAGGTGGCCCAGAGTTCGGTTTCCCTGCCACCATGGGAGAGTACTACCTTTTCACGAAAGGATGTCCGCAGGTGAACACGTTTCTCACCGGAAGAGAAGTCGATTATGTCATAGACAACTTTGTACAGCTGGAATATGTTGACCGGCCTGCTCAGATATTGCACTCCACCCAATTTTCTGATGGCCCGATTGCATTCCTCATCTTCGGAATCGCAGACCATGACGACGGGAACTCCGGCAAAGGCTTCGTCTTGCCGGAGGCTTATCAAAAAGGATACACCCTTCATATCCTCGAGGAAACTGCCCAGCATGACCAGGTCGGGCTTCATGACCTTCATGAGGTCCTGCAAAATAGTGCCTTTCTTCAGAGGCACTATGCGAAATCCCATACGTTCGAGGAGTATCCTGAGATAGATGAGAAACGACTCGCTTCGGTCGGCGAGAAAGATGGTCTTTCTCGTCTCCTGAAGAATTTTGCTATTCATGTTCTCGGTCCCCCATGCGTTTCTACTACCCCGTTGCAAAAGTCCCATTGGCAAGAAGTATGCTGATATTCACCAGCATTTGAGTAAGTACATGTTAGAAAAAGATATTAACAAAATAGCTCCTTTTTATTCCACTGGAAAAATAAAAAAAAGGAAACAAAAAAATCGCGGCATTCCTCTCAAACTTTATTTTGACTCTCCGTCTAAATTGCCCGGCAAGGGAAAAACGGGAGATTGTAGGGATTCCTCGAATCCCGGAAGGGGGTTTTGGGGTGGAAGGAAGAAATTTCCTAACGATACCCCGCCGGCTCTGCGGCCGGGGAGTTTTCATTTCCGGTACGATTTGTCTTTAAGTTTAGGTTATTTAATCCTTATTTGACAAGAGGTTATAATTCAATAACTTTTTCTGTTGGCAAGGTGTTTTTTACTTGACAAATATCATAAGTAATACTATCATATTACTAAAGCAATACAAATGGCATGTAAAACTTGAGGTTCTGAAGCCGATAACCTTAAGACTTGATAAAGAAGATCATGAAAAAACTGGGGGAGTACCTCAGCGAACGGAGGTTTTGGATGAAACAGCAGGAGAGAAGCAAAAACGCTTACCCGGGCGGAACGAAGGGAGTGAGGACAGAGGGTGAAGGAATGAAAGCGGGTGTTCGAAATGTGAGCGATTCTCACAAAAAACAATCAGAAACCATAACCCAAAAAGGAGGTCAGACAATGGAACAGAAAACATTTTTCGCAGGTTTTGACATGAGGACAGTCAGTGAAGATGTTGTGAAGTTAATGAAGTTTTCTCTCGACACGACATTTGACAGCTTCACCAAGATCCAGGACTACAACGCAAAGATTATGAAGGACATGATCGAGATGAATAAGAAGGCCCAGATGGACGCCGAAAAGATGGTGTATGAGTTCATCGACAATGGAAAAAAGGGTGTCGATGAGTACAAGAAAGTGGTTACAGGAGGCCTCAAGACGGTCGAAGAGCTGATTCAGCCCAAGAAATAACCCAATTATCAGAAGTGTGTAAAGGGGGATGGGATATCCCCCTTTACACACTCCCTAAGAGGTCACAATAATGTAATAGCTTTTCAAGTAAAGTGGCCTGAGGCCGGCATGTAGCTGCTCGTTATCATAATCTCGTTCAAAAGAATAACCATGCAGCGTCATGTCTGTGTTTCATAAATAATTTCGCGGTGGACACCCTCCGGTCTTGCTGTGTGGAGGAGCCGCTTCCTCCTGTCTTTATTGTTGCAAGTGGGATATAAGTATCCTAGAATGGAATCATGAAGCTTATGGTAAAGGGTAAACTGCGTACGACCGCTGAACAACATACTTGTATTCTGAAAACGATGAAGGCTTTCAATGAGGCTTGTAATTATATATCGCAGTCCATGCTCCCGTTCCTACCGTTCATTCTGTCGGAACCGCAAGCTCTCTGCAGCCAGGGTTATTAACGCCCTGTGCTTTAACACAGGGTAATTGAATATTAACAAGATGTTATGAACAGTCTATTCTACCTATCGGAAAAAATGTCATACATGAGACATATTAATACAATACAAAAAAACACAAATGAAATGAGGAGCTATGCCACTGAAGCCCACGACGTTAAGGCTCGATGAGGAAGAATATGAGAAGTTGAAAAAGTATCTGGAGGAATTTGGCGATCCGGATATCAACGTGGCGTATATCTTGAGATCCTATATACGGGACCTCAACAGGGCGATGCCTTTTATGATTAAATCAGGCAGGGACCTGAAAACCTATTTTGGGTTACTCGGTTCCTGGCTCAAACAGTTTGGTTCGATAACCGATGCTGATATGTTCTCCAAGATGATCAACCCATGGGCATTATGGAATATGCCGGGTGGAGCTCCTGAGAGAGGTGCGGAAAGGTCTGAGAATGGCGCGGAGAAAGGGAAAAGCGAAGGCAAGGAGACAGGCAGCAAGGAAGAATAAAACCGGAAGATTCGATAATCGAACTTCCCACAGTGAAAGGAGGCGATATGACTAGCGACGACTGTAGCTCGAAGATGAATGACATGTTTACCAATCCGCTCTTCAAGATGGGGTTTTTCGACTTTTTCTTGAAGATGCAGCAGGAAGGTATAGATGCGGCGCGAAAGTACTGGATCAAATATGCGCAAGATAACAGCTTCTTTCCGGGTACCATGGATACGTATGAACGAATGGCTGACTTCTACATCATACTCGGTCTTGTGCCGAAAATAAAACATGATCAGGTCCTCAGTGAAAACAATAGCCTGAAGGAAGAGAACAAGTTTCTCAGAGATACCATTAAGGAACTTCAGATCAACCTTTTTGCCGAGGGCGGGGAAGCGGCCCGGCGCATCTGGCACGAAAGCATCGACAAGCAGCTTGAAGTAAACAAGGAGATCTCGAAGAACTTCTTTGAGCTCTTCAGGATGTTAAAGGTGAGTAGCGAGTAGTCTGCTCCCGGATTATTCCGGATTTAGGTCAGTATTCTACTGATTATTTTATAAAAGTATGAGGTGAGAAGTATGGATAAAGTAGTCGACTATGTTGATGCGTGGATGAAGTCCCAGAAGGATTTCATGGAGAACTGGGTAAAGTCCCAGAAGGATCTGATGGAGAGCTTCACCGAGGCAACGAAGAAACTTCAGGAGTCTCTTATGGCCACGGGCGGCTCGCAGGAAGGTCCGGCAAAGGAGATGTTTGCAATGTACAACTCGTGGCTGACGACGCTCGTTAATTCCTCAAAAGGTTTTTCTGACCAAGCAGGGAAGATACAGGAGAACTGGAAGAACACCGTCGAAAAGCAGATGGAGATGACCAAGGAGATGGTAAAGAAGATGTCTGAGCTGTTTCCGCAGCCCGGCGAGAAAAAATAGGGCTACTGCCTGGAAAGGAGATATTTCATGGAAAGCACGAAGGACTATTTCGACATCTGGCGTAAGTCACAGGAGCTCGTCTTTGGGAACCTGACCGAGATGACGCAGAAATTCCAGCAGGGCCTCCAGGGTCTCGGGGGCAATGTAGGAGGGATGCAGGGCTTCGGCGGTTTCCAGGATATGTATACCTCGTGGGCAAAGTCAGTAATGAATGCCCTGCAGGGGACAGAGACAGCCGATATGGATTTTGTAAAGGAGACCCTTTCGAAAACCCTGACCTGCTCCATTGCCTACCAGAAGCTATATGAAATATGGCTCCCTTTCTTTAAGGCAATTCAGGAAAAAAGCGTAAGCCCCAATTCCTACAAGGATCTGACTGACCCGGCAAAATTCAAGGAGATGATGGACCGCGTCTTCGGTTTTGATCCCACCGCAGTTTCCCAGATGGTCGAACAGGCCACAAAGCTCCTTGAAACCCTGGCGGGATATTCGCAGGGCTTTCTGAAACCCTGGTTGGATGCTTCCGGGAAAAGCTTCAAAGAATTTCCCAACATAATGGAAGGTCACCCAGAATCGGTTATGAAGATCTTCCATACGTTGTTTCGCGCCTTTGACAGCACCGTAGGCAGGGCGTTTCATGTCCCCGCCGTGGGGAAGGACAGGGAGAAGATAGAGCTGCTTCTTAGGAGCCTTGATGATCTCTCGGTCTACCTTGCCAAGAGGACAGAATACGAGCATACGATGTACGTCACTGGTCTCGGGGCATTCGAAAAAGTAATCGCTACCCTTGCGGATAAGGTCAGCAAGGGGGAGGAGTTCAAGAGATTCGACGAATTCTTCGACCTCTGGATCAGTGTGAGCGAGAAGGCCTACTATGCCCTTTTTCAGACGCAGGAGTTCTCGAAGATGCAGGGAGAACTGCTCGAAACATCTGCGCATCTGCGGCAGCACAACTTTAAGTTGATGGAGCTCTATCTCTACGATTTTCCCATCGCACTCCGTTCGGAAATGGATGCTCTGTACAAGACGGTCTACGACCTGAAGAAGAAAGTGAAAAGCCTCGAAAAACGGATCGGGGAGGTGCACGCATGAAATCAATAGTGGAAAATTTCAGCGTACATAATTTCATCAAGGAGATCGGCGAAATCAACACGAAACTCATCAAGGGCACAGGAACCCTCGCCGGAATAAACGAGATAGACGTCGGGACCGCGCCGAAGGAACTCGTCTACGAAGAAGACAAGCTCAAGCTCTACCACTATACGCAGGAAGGCAAGATAACCTGTAAGGTGCCGGTGCTGATCGTTTACGCCCTGGTGAACCGGCAGTACATCCTTGACCTCCAGCCTGACAGGAGCATCGTAAGGAACCTTCTGCAGCACGGCATGGACCTGTATATCATTAATTGGGGGTATCCTACAAAGTCGGATATGTATCTTACCCTTGATGATTATATCACCGGATATCTGGACAATTGCGTCGATTTTATCAGGAAGAGAGCCGGGAAGGACAAGATAAATCTGATGGGCATCTGTCAGGGCGGGACCTTTTCAGGGATCTATTCTGCCCTGTACCCGGAGAAAGTGAAGAATCTGGTTGCCATGGTGGCGCCCTTCGATTTTTCGACAAATGACGGCCTTCTCTTCAGCTGGTCAAAAAATTTGAATATAGATTCTCTCGTCGATGCCTATCGGATCATCCCCGGGGATTTCATGAATTCCGGTTTCCTCATGCTGATGCCCTTCGCCCTCAATATCAAAAAGTACGTGGACATGCTCGATGTGATAGAAGACAGGGAGAAGCTCCTCAATTTCCTCCGGATGGAAAAATGGATATTCGACAGTCCCGGTCAGCCAGGAGAATGCCTGAGGCAGTTCGTCAAGGACTGCTATCAGGGCAACAAGCTCATCAAGGGGGAACTCAGGGTCGGCGACCGTCTGGTCGATCTCAAGAACATAACGATGCCCTTGCTCAATATCTACGCCTCTGCAGACCATCTGGTGCCTCCTGCCGCGACACGGCCTCTCAATGACGCCGTCGGCACGACGGATAAAACGCTGTACGAGTTCAAGGGCGGGCACATTGGTCTTTTTGTCGGCTCGAAGTCCCAGAAGGAACTCGCGCCAACCCTTGCCACCTGGCTTCACGAGCGGGACGGAGAAGATCAGACAAAGACTTCCAAAAAACCGGAGAGCACCAGGGCTGTAAAGGCCGGCCGGACAACTGCTGGCAGAAAACGAATCCTGAAGGATACCGGGCGGCGCAAGACGAAATAGACACGGGGAGACAACACCCCCTAACAGGACCTTAGTACAGGGAGGTTTTTATTATGGAATTTACCGGCAAGAAGGTGATAGTAACGGGCGGTGCAAGAGGAATGGGAAGGAAGTTCGCCGTAGACTTGAAGCGTCTCGGCGCCAAGCCATTCGTGGTGGACGTGGTTCAGGAAAACCTCGACGCGCTTAAGAGTGAGACCGATATCTCAGGGCAGGTGGTAGATGTGAGCAACGAGAAGAGCGTCGAGACGTTCTTCGAAAACTATGTCTCGGAAAACGGCGCTCCGGACGTGCTGATCAACAATGCTGGCATAACCTCCGATGCCCTTTTTATAAAGCAAAAGGGAGATGAGATAACAAAATTCCCATTCGCGAACTGGGAAAGGGTGATCAACGTCAATCTGACGGGTGTGTTTCTCTGTGCACGGGAAGCCGCCTATCACATGGTCAAGCACAAGGTCAAGGGTGTGCTTATCAATATTTCATCCATCAGCCGTGCCGGAAACCTCGGCCAGACGAACTATTCGGCCACTAAAGCTGCCGTTGATTCGATGACTGTGACCTGGGCCAAGGAGCTTTCAAGGTATGGCATACGGGTGGGCGCAATCGCGCCCGGTTATATCAATACCGAGATGGTTGCGAAGATCAGACCCGATGTTCTCGAAAAGGTCGTTCAGAATATCCCCCTCGGGAGATTGGGCGAGATGGAGGAGATATCCCGGTCTGTCCAGTTCATCATACAGAATGATTTCTTCACCGGGAGGATCATGGAAGTAGACGGCGGGATGAGAATCTGATTTTTTCTCCGTGCCGGACGGATATATTTTGGTGTTCTCACTCCTGTGGGATCCCTTGAAGGAGGAGCAGTTATGGAAGCGTATATCGTGGGTGGTGTAAGAACAGCCGTCGGGAGGTTCAATGGCTCCCTGGCCTCGCTGAACACTATTGACCTCGGGTCCGAAGTGATCAGGGAGGTACTGAGAAGAACTTCAATTAAAGGAAGCAACGTCGATGAAGTCATCATGGGGAATGTCCTTCAGGCCGGATTGGGGCAGAACCCTGCGAGGCAAGCAGCCATCATGGCAGGTCTTCCGGAAAACATCCCTGCCTTTACGGTGAACAAGGTATGCGGCTCAGGCTTGAAGTCTGTTAGTCTTGCGGGCCAGGCAGTCGCTTCAGGTGAGGCTAAGGCCATTATCGCCGGCGGAATGGAGCATATGACGAGTGCCCCCTATGTCGTGAAGTCAGCGCGGTGGGGACAGCGTTTGGGAAACACCGAGATGATAGATACGCTGGTCAACGATGCCTTGTGGGATATGTTTTACGAATGTCACATGGGTGCGACTGCCGAGAACGTGGCAGAGAAGTATGGGATTACCAGGGAAGAGCAGGATGCATTTGCTGCTGCATCCCAAAAGAAGACGGAGCAGTCCATCAAGGAAGGGAAGTTCAAGGAAGAGATCGTTCCGCTGAAGATCAAACAACCAAAAGGCCCAGACACGATCTTTGACACTGACGAGCATCCCCGTTTTGGTACGACTATTGAGAGCCTGGCAAAACTGCAGCCGGCGTTCAAGAAGGAAGGGACTGTAACGGCGGGGAATGCCTCCGGAATTAATGATGGAGCTGCTGCGGTGCTGGTAGTGTCAAAAGAAAAAATGAAGGAGCTTAACCCGGCCTGGGCATTCAGGATTAGGGGCTCGTCATCGGCTGCCCTGGACCCTGCGTTTATGGGACTCGGCCCGATAAACGCCTGCAAGCAGCTCATCTTAAGGGCGAAGTGCTCGGTAACCGACCTTGACCTTGTGGAGATCAATGAGGCGTTCGCCTCCCAGTCGATCCAGGTCCACCGTGAAATGGGATGGGGCATGGATAGAGTGAACGTTTTGGGAGGCGCCATTGCCCTGGGACACCCGGTAGGTGCAAGCGGCACAAGAATCCTCGTCACCCTTCTCTACGAAATGGTGCGAAGGGATGTTACCTTGGGTCTCGCCTCCCTTTGCATCGGCGGGGGGCAGGGCATTGCCATGATCGTGGAACGGCTCAGGTGAACCTCAGCCGTCAGTGGGCGTAAAGAAGAAGAGCCCGCAGACCACAAAGTCACACTCTCAGGCGAGTTCACTGGAATCTCAGGTACAGGAAGAGACTTTTATGACTGCACTCTGACTGATGGCTGCGGTTTTCATCCCTTAGTAGATGCGCGATCCTATCAGGTTTCGAATACGTTGAGTAAGAGGAAGGAGATTTGCGCCAAGTATAATTGTCAGATTATGCCGATAATCCAATCACGGAAGCTTTTTCCCATCGTGCAGTGTATGTTTTGTGTCGTATTGGAGGAGAACGCTTAATCATTATCTTTTGTTCTCTTTTGAGGGTAATAGACGACTTGATGCATAGACCGGAGTCGCTGATATTCAGGATGACACCCTTCACCGTTTTATCTGCTGCTTCACTTAAGACAAATTCTACAGGAGACACAAACTTATAGCGTGTCTCACGGCGCGTCTCAACAGTATTGAATGGTTCCTCCGTTCGCTTCCCATAAAAGGAAGTACTCCTTTGCCTGAAGAATTCGGAAAAGTTCTTTGCGATCTCCTTATTCATCTCAATCTGCTTGTCAATAATGCTTTCCCATGCTTTCCGCACCTTCTCTCCGCCCTCTGCAAACATCCTCATCTGGAGTTGCATGATTGTTTCCCTTAAGAAGGCATTCTGATGGTGTAGCTTCTCATGTTCCTCGAGTACCTCGTCATGCTTCGCTTTCGGTACGAGACCGAGACTAATATAAAAATCAATCATTTTTTCGTACACATCCAGTGGATTGAGAAAAAAGACGTTCTTGTAAGGATATGAATGCCAGAATCTCCTTGCGGCCTCGATGCCCTCACGTTGCATTTTTCGGAAGAAGTCGAAGAAGCCCTTTCTAAAAAGAAAATCATTGAAGAGGGTAATTATGGATTTATGTTGTTCTTCGTTAAACATAACGCCCACTCCATTCGGGCAGAGGAAAGCAAATGTTAATTAATTCTTATCACGACATGCGACTATTGTCAAGGGGTATGCTGCTACAAGTTTTCTCTTCCGCTGATGCAGCAGATTAGGATGAATATCGAGTTCTTGCGCGACCCTGCCGACAGGCATCCCCTTTTCTATCACCATCTGCACCGCATTCCTCTTAAACTCACGAGTGAAAAGACGGGTGTCCTTCTTTCCCATACACAGACCTCCTGTTCATAGTACAAATTCTTCGGTGTGTCCATCAAATAGGGGGGAAATCAAGGAGTACGCAGTAATTCTGCTTGACAGGCGAGGTGATGTGATGGCGAGGTGATGATGATTGACTTTTAATACCAATTTTGCTACCTTTTATCTTAAAGGTAAAGGCTGTGAGTAACCGTTCTGCTATTGACAGAGTTATTGCCACCAATCTCAAAAGACTTAGGGAACGCTCAAGCTTAAAGCAGCATGAGCTTGCTCAGATGGCCGAAACGTCTGAGATGAGGTTATGCGCTTGCGAGGACGGGCGCGAGTGCGTGGATAAAGATATGATGATGAGAATATGCCGGTGCCTCGGTGTTCATTTCTATGAATTTTTTATAGAGCCCGATACCCCTATCTTAGTCGATGAAGACGAGAAGTTATTCCTTGAGAAATGTCGAATGGCTAAAGAGAAGAGAGTGATCGAGCAGGTCTTATCATTTCTTGATTTCCTTAACGAAACCAAAGCAGAAATAATGAAATAGACCCTTTTCACTTTGTGGGCAGGTTTCGACTCCGGCGGAAAACTCCTCAGAAACAGTGCAAAATCTCAATGAAAACAGATATCCGCCGGCAAGCCTGTAGTGCCATGTAATGGGTGACCCTCCGGAGAACAGATATTCAAAGATAGCGCACTCCATAAGAGAAAGTCCTCCTCATAAATATGCTCACTGAGCCAGTCCAACAGTGCTGACAATATGGACGGCTTAAAAAATAAACGTCCTAACGATTCAATCATCTCCTCATATGCCCAGCCATAAATAACGACATAACAGCCTTATTTTATCTAAAGTTATAAATTGACATCTTCAGTGAATTTGATACTATGGCTTTAGAAGGATCAGATTAACAGAAAAGTGCAAGAATCTTCGTCAGAAAGAAGCATTATCAACGTTTCGATGGCAAAGGGGGTTTTATGAAACACAGGATCAAAATGGCCTGGGTTATTATTGTAGTAATGTTGGGAGGATTTGGAGGCTCTGCTTTTGCAGGGTCCAAGGTCTTTGATGTAGATCGTGAATTTTATCCTTATTATCCCTCCCTGATCAAGTGGAACAAGTCCAACGCCAATTTTACTTCACCAGACGTTTGTCGCGGTTGCCATTCCAAGCAGTATGAGGAATGGACAGGGTCGGTGCATTCTTTAGCTTTCCAGGAACCTGTGTACCAGGGAGAGTTAAGCAAAGCATACAAAGCAGTGGGACATGAGATCGCCCGGCAATGTGAAGGATGCCATTCCGCTGCGGGGATGGTGACCGGTGAGATCAAGAAACCCGGTATAGCAGATCTGAGTCCTATGGCATTGGCAGGGGTGTCCTGCGACATCTGTCACTCCATTAGCGGCACAACCCATTGGCAGACTCCATCTCATGAACCTGAAAACGGCTCTTTTATTCTTACCCCCGGAATAGATTCTGCCGATGGAGCTAAGCGTATCAAGCGCGGTCCCTTCAAACCTTCCGACAACTGCGGAATGGGCTTCCATGATTGTGTCGAATCGTCGTTGCATTTACAGGCCGACCTTTGTGCCAGTTGCCATCAAGTTTACCATTATGAAGATCACTTCCCGTTAGAATCCACCTACCTTGAATGGAAGCACGGCGCTTATGCCCAGAAGGAAATCCTTTGTCAGGACTGTCACATGGTCGACTTCGCCACTTTCTTGCGCGCCTCCGATGATTTCCGCAAACCTCAGCGCTCGGAATACCATCACAACTTTAATGGTGCCAACTATCTCCTCTCTTATTTGGCCTCAGGTGCGGCAAAGAAAGCTGGTGACGAGAAAAAAGCATCCATTATGAAGGAAGAATATGACATGGCAGTAAAGAGGTTGCAGGCGGCGGCAGATATGGATCTCTCTCCCATCTATCGCAACGGAAAGCTTGCGGAAATAAAAGTGCGAGTCAAGAATGTCCGTGCAGGTCATAATCTTCCTACGTCTCTCACAAATGTTCGACAGATGTGGTTGGAAATCACGGCAAAGGATGACAAAGGGAACGTCCTTATGACCAGCGGCAGTCTTGATGCGCAGGGTCACCTCATTGAGAATACGCGCATGTTAAATTCCGACGGAATGGGCAAGGATTTTCATTTTGCTATCGACCCATGGATTGTGACCTCGTTCTCCAGGCATGACACCATCCCTCCCAGGGGTTATAAGGACGTTTACTACGGCATAAGTGTCCCCCAAGGGATCAGCTCTATCATGATTGAAGCGAAGCTTCGATATCGTCAGGCCGATCAGGGAGTGGCTGAAGCTCTCCTTGGTGCCGTATCGGAAAGCATAAGTCTGAAGGAGATTTACGGTCTCACGAAAGTGCCTCCATTGCCGGTAGTTGATATGGTTACTAAACAGGCTTCTTTTAACCCCACAAAGTAACACTTTAGAAATTTTCACGTATATCCTATGGCCCCGGAAATGAAAATTTCGGGGCCTCTTGATAGGTATACGTCTTTAGTGAGAGAGACCGTTTATAGGTGGAGTCGAAAGGCAACAGTCCTTCCTGAAGATGTTACTTATGACAGGCCAGGAAAAGGGTTCTTTCTGTTCAATTTCATCAGGACGTGATATATTTGGAGAAAGAAGGGGACAAATGCGAAGCTCGTATAATCATAATTTAACTATGCAAACCAAAAACTGGAAGGAGAACGAAGATGAGTGAAGGTGGCAAGTGCCCAGTAACGGGCAAAGCCGGTAGAACCACTGCCGGCAGAGGCACTTCGAATCGCGACTGGTGGCCCAACCAGCTGAACCTGGGTATCCTTCACCAGCACGCGCCGGTCTCCAACCCGATGGGTCCCCATTTCAACTACGCCAAAGAATTCAAGAAGCTTGATCTGGCCGCCCTGAAGAAGGACCTGTCCGCGCTGATGACCGACTCGCAGGACTGGTGGCCTGCCGACTGGGGCCACTACGGCGGCCTGTTCATTCGCATGGCTTGGCACAGCGCCGGCACTTACCGCACCGCTGACGGCCGTGGCGGTGGTGGCACCGGCAACCAGCGTTTTGCCCCGGTCAACAGCTGGCCCGACAACGGCAATCTGGACAAGGCACGCCGTCTGCTCTGGCCCATCAAGCAGAAATACGGGAGCAAGATTTCCTGGGCCGACCTCATGATCTTGGCCGGAAACTGCGCGCTGGAGTCGATGGGCTTCAAGACATTCGGTTTCGGAGGTGGCCGCGTGGACATCTGGCAGCCCGAAGAGGACATCTACTGGGGCAAGGAAGATATCTGGCTGGGCGACAAGCGCTATAGTGGTGACCGTGAGCTTGAGAACCCCTTGGCCGCTGTTCAGATGGGTCTGATCTATGTGAACCCTGAAGGCCCGAACGGCAATCCCGACCCAGTTGCTTCGGGCCGCGATGTGCGCGAAACATTCGGCCGCATGGCCATGAACGACGAAGAGACCGTCGCGCTCGTCGCCGGCGGACACACCTTCGGCAAGGCGCACGGCGCGGGCGACCCGAAGCTGGTGGGTCCAGAACCGGAAGCCGCCCCCATCGAAGAGCAGGGTCTGGGCTGGATCAACCGGTTCGGCGCCGGCAAGGGCGCGGACGCCACCACCAGCGGTATCGAAGGTGCCTGGAAGCCCAACCCCACAAAATGGGACAACGGCTACCTCGACACGCTGTTCCGTTACGAGTGGGAGCTGGTCAAGAGCCCGGCCGGCGCCTGGCAATATCAGGCCAAGGACGTCAGGGAAGAAGACATGATTCCGGACGCCCACGACCCCTCGAAGAAACACCGGCCCATGATGACCACGGCCGACCTGTCGCTGCGCTTCGACCCGATCTACGAGCCCATCGCGCGCCGCTTCCACCGGGATCCGCAGGCTCTCGCCGACGCGTTCGCCCGTGCCTGGTTCAAGCTGACCCACCGCGACATGGGGCCGAAGGCCCGCTACCTCGGCCCTGAAGTCCCGGCCGAAGACCTGATCTGGCAGGACCCGATCCCCGCCGTCGATCACCCTCTGATCGGTGCCAAGGACATCGCCGACCTCAAGGCTAAGGTCCTGGCCTCGGGCCTATCGGTGGCGGAGCTGGTCTCCACCGCCTGGGCTTCAGCCTCCACCTTCCGGGGCTCGGACAATCGCGGCGGTGCCAACGGCGCACGCATTCGCCAAGCTCCGCAAAAGGATTGGGAAGTCAACCAGCCGGCGCAGCTGGGCAAGGTGCTGGGCGTACTCGAAAGCATTCAGCAGGCCTTTAACGGTGCCCAGACGGGCGGCAAGAGAGTCTCCATGGCTGACCTCATCGTGCTGGCCGGCTGCGCTGCCGTTGAAGCGGCGGCCAAGGCTGCCGGGCACGCTGTCGACGTGTCCTTCACCCCGGGTCGCGCCGACGCTTCGCAAGACCAGACCGATGTAAAATCGTTCGCCGTGCTGGAGCCTCAGGCCGACGGTTTCCGCAATTACCAAAAGAAGGCTTTCACCGTGTCGGCGGAGGAAATGCTAGTGGACAAGGCGCAGCTCCTGACTCTGAGCGCTCCGGAGATGACGGTGCTTGTCGGTGGCATGCGCATGCTGGGTGCCAATGTGGGTCAGTCGACGCACGGCGTGTTTACGACACGGGTCGGACTCCTCACCAACGACTTCTTCGTCAACCTGCTCGACATGGGTACAGTGTGGAAGTCCACGTCCGATGCCAGGGACACGTTCGAAGGGCGCGACCGCAAAACAGGCAAACTCAAGTGGATCGGGACCCGCGTGGACCTAGTTTTCGGCTCCAACTCGCAGCTGCGCGCCCTGGCCGAGGTCTACGCGCAGGACGATGCAAAAGAGAAGTTCGTGCGTGACTTCGTCGCGGCCTGGAACAAGGTTATGAACTTAGACCGCTTCGACCTCAACTGATCGTAGCATAAATGTCTTCATGGGCTCCTGACCGGATAGCAAAATAAACAGTTAGCCAAAAACCGGTTCCAGCAGGCGGCATACCGCCGCCGCTGAACCGGAGCGAAGGTTATCAGTTTCTCTTGTAAATCTGCAACAGTTTCAATCTATGATACCTATCGATCGGTGCAGTCCGCGCCCATCAATGAAACTATATTCTATTTTCTCCTGAGTCGGGAATCGATGAATGTTTCTTTCAGTAGAACGAAACCGCTTCGCGGTAGAGCCTTCCCTCCGGGCTTTATGACAATAACCATTTCGTCTTTCTTGGCTTGAGCCTGACACCCTGCCTTTTTTAGTTAGCATAATCTTTTTACAATTTCCTTTTGATGTACCACC
>JBIOIY010000064.1:0-14484 GCA_044450345.1 Thermodesulfovibrionales bacterium
ACCACGGCTGTTTCCACTATTGCAGGGGATAGTACCGGTCTGCCCAGCTGGCTCTGGAGTTCCGTTACAGTCAATCCTGTAGGAGGCGGCACCTCCCGCTCGAAATACTTTAACAGTTCCGGCACATGGACGGTGCCTACCAATGTGTCTCTCATCTGGGTCACCGCTTGGGGAGGAGGAGGGGGCGGCGGCGGCGGTCAAAACAATAATGGCTGGGGTATATGTTCAGGCGGCGGCGGCGGTAGCAGCTCTTTTGTATCGGCCTATCCTTTGGCTGTGACGGCTGGAGGCACTGTCACAATAACTATCGGTGCCGCAGGCCCTGGCGGTCCCGCAAACGGTAACGGCTCATACGGTGGGACTACAACTGTCACTGGCAGTATTAATTCGGTAAGTGTCCCCGGGGGGCAGGGTGGTTGTGGCTATAGTAGCTGTCCCGGAAGCTATCCATCCACTAACTGCTCCGGGGGTAACGGCGGCAGTCCCAATTATTGGACTGGAGGGGCAATGGCTGGAATCAACGGCATTGACGGGTTGCTTTCCTCTATGGGGTCGAAGGGGGGAAACGGCGGCGCAGGATATAACGGCCCGGGCGGTGTGGGCTCGAGTACGGGCAACGGTGCCGCAGCTACAGCCAATACCGGCGGAGGTGGTGGAGGAGCAAAGTATAACATGGCTTTCGAGGGTTACGTGGGAGGGGCTGGCGGCTCCGGCGGTGTCATAATCGCATGGATACAATAAAAAAATTTTTGGAGGTTGCTATGCACCTACGATTATCAATTCTTTTTGTTTTACTTTTGTCATCCTGTGGCGGCGGCAGCGCAGGGAATCCAGGCACACAGATAGGCGGAGGTTCTTGGGGCGTTATCACTGCTTCCATCGCGCCAGGGGTTGATTCCAGTTCCAGTTCATCTTCTTCCACAACGACTCTGGCGGCCAGAGGCAGGGATGTGGACATTTTCCAGACAGCAAACTGTAGTACTAGCCCGACCACTCCTGTGCCTGAGCCGTTTACCGATCACGATTCAATCGTAACACTCACTTTGAGCGCAGCCAATCCTAAAGAGCCGGTTCAGAACTACATAGTTGAAGGCTATCGTATTGACTACACCACCGAAACTCCTGGAGCTCCTCCTATAGCGTCTTTCACATCGGGATCGCAAAGTATGATTTTAGAACAGGACAAGTCCCTCACACAGCAGGTGGTCATGGTGGATATCAGCCGCAAATTAAAACTGGCGCAGGATCTTACTTCGGGACAGTACCAGCCGGCAGCGACATATCCGACCTACACGGCGATATACACATTTTATGGCCATGATATCTACGGCAACGCTTTTCAGACCGTGGTTCAGACAAACTTTGAGGTCGGGGATTTTAACTATTGCCCCGCGGGGGCATAAGGGACTGAGATGAAAAAATATATTCGCCATAGCATGTTCCCCAGGATCTCTTCAATGTGCTTCGCTGTTGCGCTTCTTCTTTCAATAGCGTCGTGTAGCGGGGGAGGTGCCGGTTCACCGACCGTTTCACAGGGTGTAGGCACACCTGCTACAAACCTTTCCCTTTTTGCCGATAAAGTGGTCGTTGGGACCGGCAATCCCATACTCCTACAGGCGGTCCTGAGTGACGGAAACGGTAAACCCCTGGTCGGGCAGCCTGTCGCATTTTCAGTTGTAAGCGGTGCTGCTACTATTGCGTCGCCTCAGGCCACGACAAATACAAAAGGCGTTGCCACGTCAGTGCTTTCCAATGTAAATCTTCTGCCCGGGATTGTCGTAGTCACCGCTCAGACAGCCGCCGCCGGGGCCTCTCGGGTCCTCTACTTTTTAAGTTCTCCTGATAGCTACCCGGCGTTATCTTTAGTGCCGGATGCAAACGGCGATGGCCGTTTCGGGGAGCCCGCGGACTATACGGTCGAAGCAGACGGACATAGCAGTGTTCTTCTGAAAGTCACCGATTACGACATGACCGGCACCCTTGCGCCCGGCAGGTCCATTATTTTTGGCTCAGACTTTCAGGGTCTTACTTTCGATAAGTCCAGGGCGGTCACAGGTTCTGACGGAGCTGCCTACGCCTCTTTCACTATTTCTGCCGCTTCTGTGAACAATAAAACAGCAATCACCGTTTACGCAACGGACTCCACAAACGGAGTATCCGATTTAATAACGGTCAATGCCACGCCTATTACCGCTGGCAGCATAAATATGACGGCGGGCAATGTGTCGATCACTACCGCCCTACAGACAACCGTCACCGCGTGCGTGCTGTCGACGGATGGCCTCGCTATGCCTGACGGTACCCTCGTCCGCTTCGGCGTGTCACCGCAATCCGGAGGCAGCATCGACCAGATTCTTGCCAATACCAAAGTCGGCTGCTGTAGCGTTAACTTTACGGCAGGGCAGACCCCAGGTCGCGTCTCCGTGACTGCAAACAGCCAGGGCGTCTCGGGAAGCATCGCACTTACTGTAAGCAATCCCCCGCGACCGCTTGCTCTTACGCCCGCGACGGGCAACGCCTCCATTAATACGTCTCTTACGATGATGGTTACCGGCGGTGTCGCCCCTTATCATGCGCTTGCAAATACATCCACTGCTTCAGTAAAAGGTGGTAATGTGACAAGCGACGGCGGTACCTTCACCGTGTCTGATTCCGCTGCGGAAAGCGTGGGTATCACCGTTCATGACTCCGTGGGCAATACTGCCACTGGTTCGGTTGTATTTACGGACAATACGTCTCCCCTTCTGATCTCGCCAGGTGCGAGCTCTGGAACTATGGGGAAGAATTATCTATTTGCGGTAACAGGTGGTGTGCCGCCCTATCAGATCATGGCGGGGTCGACAACTGCAACGATTAACCCGTTGAAGGTTATTACTAACGGAGGCACCTTCCAGGTCAGCGATACTGCGGCAGAGATTGTTACGATTACCGCACTCGATTCACGTATGACAGCGGCCACCGCGACAATGACTTTCACTGATAATACGCCCCTTGTCGGGGTATTGCCTCAGGGCGCTTCAGTTGCTATTGGGGTTCCAATCTCTTTTTTTATTACGGGAGGGACTGCTCCCTTTAGCGTATTTCTAACCTCTACTACGGCTGTCGCAGTGCCTGCCACTGGGATCCCATCAGGAGGAACGTTTACGGTTACGGACACAGCCCCTGAGAGTGTCATCGTAACCGTTGAGGATGCTCATAGCCAAACAGCTACCTCTACCTTAACCGTGGTAGGGCCATAAAATGTGTCACCCGGGATTGAAAACGGCTTGGGACCGAAGGTTCTTTGAGTCCTGCCTTTTCGCGTTCTTTGCTGTTTTCATCCTGTTTACCCAGATACCGATATCCTCTGCGGGCGAGTACTTCTCCTGTGATCAGATGGACCACTTCGCCTCGGAGAGTTCCTGTGCCCAGGCGCAGACGGCACGAAGAGCCGCGGCGCAGCAGCAAAATTCCACAGGCAAACAGCAGGAAAATGGCGGATTCACGAAAGAACAAATTGAGCTTTGGGCGGAGCCTACCGTAGACAGCAGCGGAAAAGTGATTTCCAAGTTGCCGCCTCTTCCAGTTCTAAGGGCCCTTGCGGATCCCACCCCGGAAAATGCGCAAGCCTATATTGAGTGGAACAAAAAAAGGGCTGATGCGCTTTCCAAATTCGTACATCTGACTTCTCCCGGCGAGGATAAGACGCTTACGCTTCAAAACGTCAGCGAGATCAAAAAAGTTGATTTCTATTTCTCACCCACATGCCCTTATAGTATGCAGCAAGCTCCCGTTGTTGAAGGGCTTGCAAAGAAGGTAGGGTATACAAAGGTTGCCGCATTTACTGCTTCAACGGATATCCGGTCCATACAGGACTTCGTGCAAAAAACAGCGATTATGATGAAAATATTTATTGCCCCGGATAGACTGTCCCAAAATGGAGTAACCGCTGTTCCTGTCACAATTATAGAGACTATTGATGGTCGCAAACTTAGGTATGATGGCTTCACAGATAATTTTATCGGCAGCCCATCAGGGCAAAACGCTGCGGATACTGCAGCGGGGATATCGCAGTCCCTTTCACAGGGTAACAATCAAGGGGGGAAACAGCAATGCGGAGCAAAATGATTTTCATCGTGACCATAGCGGCCCTTTGGTTCGTAAATCAAGCTGCCGCCGGCGATCTGATGCAGCAATACCTGCAAAATAATAGCCAGTACTCAAAGGGACAAATCAGCTATAGCTTAGGCCCGACTATCCCTGCTCCAAGTGGTCAAAGCACCACTGTGAATCTGAGTGCAGGAATTGTTCCTAATGGAAGCTGCGGAGCCCTTTCGCTCAAGGCCGCGTTGCCGTCCATATCGCAGACAGTTCAGGGGCTTGAAAACCAAGCCTTCGGGATACTGAATGGCGTAATTACAAGTGCGCCGATGCTGGCTATTTGTTATGCGAGTCAAACGTTGTGTGATATCTATAAGTATTACAGGGCGAACGCCAACGCCGCACTTACTTTTAAGCAGAGCCAGTGCCAGGCCATAGAGAAACTTGCGGCCGATGCAGGAAGCTCGCTCAGAAATCAGAGAATCATGCAATGCATACAGGAGCACGGTGGTGACTATACCGCCGCACTCGATGATTGTGGGACACCAACTGACCTACACGACCCTGTTACCGGACAGCTTACTGCAGGGTATAAACTATCTGACGTTGTGGGAAACGTTGCCCCTGATAATCCTGCGGTGAACCAATACGTTACCCAATTGTTAGGCGACATTCAATTCAACGCATCTGCCGGCATGAGCACATTGAATGCCCAAAGGTTAGGGCAGGAATACATGCTGGGGGACCTTACAAAGAAATACTATAACGCCTTAAAATCATACGACGGCACGGTTCCCCCGGCCGGAGATCCCTTTTATCAGACAGTATCAACCCCGGGGTTTCCTCTGAATCCGATGATAATGAATAAAATTGTGCTCTTAGACCCCGCAACCAGAGACAATTTTTATCAGGGATATGCAACTGTAGCATCGATGACGGAAATGACTTACAGGATAGAAGATGCGACAAACGCCTTAGAGACAGCAAAAAATTCTCAAAAAGATAAAGATTCAATCGCCAAGACTGAGCAGTTTATCACGCAATTGCATAGGGAATATGACATGCTGGAAAAGAAGATGGCTCTCCAAAGAGATTATCTCGTCCCGATGTTCACAGCATTAATGGCTACCCAGGTTCCGGGGCGACCGGGGATTGTTACACCGGTCGACGTCCAGAACTCGCGGCCTCCGTTGCCTACACTTAATTCGCCGTGGTCCAAATGACTAAAGCGGGAGTCTTTTCTATAATTGTCGCTGTCTTTGTCTCTTTACCTGCCGTTAAAGCACATGCCTTTATGGATGGCCAGAACTTTGCCTGCCCGATTGAATCTGGAGCCACAATCGGGCAGCAAAACCTCGGGCAACTGATCAATCAAGATTTTCACATTGTCACTAGTTCTGCTCTAGGGGGCTCTGCCTTTAAAGCCGCTTTTGCCCTTGCTGTTTTTGTCATGATTGTTAAATTTGCTTTCGGGAAGGGGCAGGAAAGCTTCGTCGAATTTGTTGCTTACTTTTTGATAGCCGGGGCGTTAGTCGCGCCGGTACCCGGGGCAGGGAAATCTATCCTGCTCCTGGGCGCTGACATGGGGGATTCAATATTTCAAAATATCGTGCAACAGATTGGCGGACTCGATAACAGAGTCCCGGGCGGCGGTGCAGGCGCCCTAGCCGCTTTCAATACGAGTCTACAGGCTGCCGCAAAAGATCAGCAAGCGAACATGAACTGGTTCAATAAAAATTGCTATGGGCCGGTCACCCAATTGGCCGCCCAGTCAGGCATCCAGTTTACGGGCCCTACCGACCCGGCTTTGGATAATTTCACAGCTACTGTAAGTAACCAGTCGGTACAGAGCGGATATAACAATTTAGTAATTGAACCGCCTACCTGGGCCATGAAAGCCTTTACGCCGCTTACCTCAACCCCCGGACAGATCTCATGTTCTGACCTCAAAAAAGAGATAACGTCCAATCTGGGCACTGCATATTCAACAACTCTTCAGGCTTACCAGACTCAGTTAAACCTTCCGGCCGGTTCGCCAGCCGGTCAACTCTTTTCGAAATATCAACTTTCAAACGGTAGTTCTGGTATTACCCCGGATGAAGTTTTCAAGGATGCTTTCGCACAGAGCAGTGCCCGCTATTCGATGGATCAAACAGACTTGATGCCCTCCTGGCTTAGGCGTATTGTGGGCAACGCCCCGGGCGAAGTCGGTCAAGGTGGATATAGTTGGGGCGATATTAGTAGGGGTTTTGCCACGTCCCCTTTCAGGCTTGTGATGATGGAGTTGGGTGAGCTTTTTGTTTTTATATTCGATTATTACATATACAATATGGTATCCGTTATAAAAATGTTTTCCGCGATGGGAATGGCTTTTGGCATCCTTTATTATATGTGGTTCAAGCGCCTTGACCTGCCTCTTGGCGCTCTTGGGGTATGGCTATCCGCTAACGGATTTTATGTGGTTGCCGCCATTGCTCTGGATCAGTTCTATAAAAAGGCCGACTACACTGTCTATTCAACCTCCCTAACTATAGGGGGAGCGAAAAATGCACTTCAGGATGCGCTTTTTACAGTGGCGCTAATGGGGACTATGAGTACTGTATTAGCGGGTTTGCTGTCTTGGAAAGGAGCGTCTTTCGCAATGCACCACTTCGCCAGAGGCGGTGACGGATTCACTAAGGCGGCAAAACTGGCGATGAAATAGTTAGCCAGTTACCGAGAGAGGTATCAGTCCCAGCCTACGTGTGCTTGCGCAAAAATTGTATGAAGGCACCCAACACGATGATTGCCAATATAAAATCGCTTGTGTCGGAATGGCCTATAAAAGGTGTCAGCAACCAGCGCAATCCGAAAAATAATGAGCCACAAGCCAAAAAAGCCACCCCATAAAGCCCCCATAAATAATCCCCTGCGTCTATCGTAACCATGAACCGTCTTTTTCTCTCCATATCTAATACTCCTTTCTATACTTTATTTATAGGTTTTTTAAACATTTTGTCAATACCCCCTCAGTCGCGGAGTCGTTTTTAATATCTCCTATATCGCCATTGCCAAAACCCTCTAGCAAGGAAACAGGCAGGGCGATACGGGTGCCTTCTTCGGAAGGTGCAGGGTGAGTCACTCTGCTGTACTCTCTCGGGCGTGCGGCGGGGTGACTCAAATTCTCCCACGAGCGGAAAGGAGTATTTCATGACAACTAAGTATAGAGTGTTGCTCTTGGCAGTTTTCGCCTTGGCAGTCGCTCTGCTGTCCGGCTGTGGCGGTACCATCCAGGCTATTCAGAACAGGGATATGTCTCTTTCGGCCAAGATGACTGACACAATCTTCCTTGACCCGGAAACGATCATAGACCACCGGAATGTTTTTGTTCGTGTCACAAACACATCAGACTTCCAGGAGATAGATTTCAGCAACATACTTAAGAACAAACTGGCTTCGAAAGGATTCACGGTCACTACTATAGCGAAAGGCGCCTATATCGTACAGGCCAATCTGCTGTATATGGGGCAAGAAAAGAAGGACCTCACGGCTGACGGCATGATCGCGGGCGGTTTCGGAGGCGCACTATTGGGGAGTACCGTAGGCTCCGGCTGGAAAGGCCCCTCCCTCGCCGCTGCGGGAGCAGGAATTGCCGGAGCTGTGGCCGGGGCTGTTGTCGGCTCCATGATACATGTGGATACCTACTTTGGCGCTGTCGATATCCAGATTAAGGAGCCAACAGACGAAGCAGTAGAACGAGCTGTCCGGACTGATGCCCAGCAGGGATCTTCTACTACTGTTAGTACTACCAGTTCTAAAGTGACGGATAAACAGGAATACCGTACCCGCATCGTTGTGAAGGCTACACAGACCAATATCAACCGCATGGAAGCTTGTAACGCAATAGCCGATCGGCTGGCAAATCAGATTGCCGGCTTGTTCTGATTAAATACATTTACCCGACTGGCCTAACAGCCGGTCGCTGTCGTTAACCAACTGGAGGAATATATGACTCAAAGGATTCGAACAAAATTAAGGGCTGGACTGCGATTCCTGCTGACTACTGGAATTGCAGCTATGTTATTGCTTTCTCTCACAGTATACGCTCAGGCAGCCGGATCGGCTAAACAAAAATATGTGAGCGTCGATGATACGATGAAGCTCCTCGACCGGCTCGGCGTAACCAAAGGGAACCCTCTCACCTACGTGAAATCGTCTGACACAGGGGAAAAGGAATGGCGCGCGCACTTATTCACCTTGAACCAGGGAGGCGTAAACCTTCCTCTTATCACCTACGTCAATAAAAGTGATGTCGTAGTCGGTCTGCTTATACGCAACGGTAAGCTCGTTATCCCTAAGATTCCCGTCGAGGAGATGATGCCGGCTATGAATATGAGCCAGTCAAAGGTTACCTCCGAAGGGAGGATATCCTTCAACCCTGCCGGGAAAGAGACAATTTATATGTTTACGGACCCGGACTGCCCTTACTGCCAGCCTATCGAGAAACTCTTGGCCAGCTATAAAGGCAAATACAAAGTAGTGCTCAAACATTTCCCGCTCGAACAGATTCATCCCGGGGCGAAGGAAAGAGCTCTAGAGAAACAGTGCATGGCGATGAGCTCCGGATGTGACGACAAATCACGCCAGGTTGCGGCCGCAATCGTTGATGAGGACATGAAAGAAGCATCAGCGCTGGGGGTTGACGGCACGCCCTTTTTTATTACCGACAAGGGCAAGGTCATTGCACAGATCCCTGACCTGGGCGCCCAATAATGCAAATGAAAAACGCCTCTGTAATACTGATTCTGTCGCTAATGCTTCTGATGGCGCTCGCACCCCCTGCCGGCGCCGATGACACCGTTGACTTGTTCAATTTCCTTAAAGTTCTCGACCTCGAGCAGTGTCTGCTCAAAAGTTATCGCTGTATGCCTTTTGCGTGCGTCGATAAATGGGGTATACCTATAGGCGACCGTATCTGCCATAACGTGCCCGTGGGCTTTGTAGAGACTCCTACGGCCCCTTTCACCACTGTTGTGCCCATGGTAGGAGTAATACTGGATGCCCTTTCAAGCTCTCTTGGACAGTTTCCGGGATCTGGCGGCAGCTCGACTTCATCCTCCGGGGAAACACACCTTAAATTTTTCGAAGCGCATGTGTTCAATATGCCGACGAGGACCTTTATAAAGTTCAGATATCCCTTCCTCAAAATGTGCTACTACGGCAGCACGCCCTGGGAGGTAAATTATGTGTCTGAGGCCGACGAGCCCAACTGGCGCATGGGGTTGGCTGATTTCCTTACAATGGACTTCCTGACGGGTGCAATAATGCAAATATCGCAGGCCTGCAGTGTCACCGCAGTTGCCGACAACATAGGCGATACCATCGGTGAGAATATTTCGATCGGGGGCCAACTGTTGGGCGATGCATGTATGGGAACCTGGGGAGTGACATACCCGAGGACCGGTTACTCTAACGCCTATTCCGAGCCGGTTGCTTCAGGCATTGCCGCCTATAGGGCAAGCAGGGTGGTGGCTAAACCGCTTATGCGACTTGTATTTATGCCTAAGTTATTCGACCCAAATTTAAAGATGCAGCTGGGATATCCCTCTTACGGGAAACCGCTGAACTGTTTCAGTAAGGGCGCTACCCCACTGGTATGGGACAATTTCACAACCAAACTTCCAAAAGGAACAGGTTATATATGGGTACTATGGGAAAAAACATGCTGCTGCTATCCGCCAACAGGATGCGTGGGGTTGCCCGGTACTATGTGATAGGTCTGCTCTTCCTGGCCTTCTGTTGTCCCGCATACGGCGACGACGCTACGACGAAGGCCCAGGGCGACCTTATCATACGTACTAAGAAATCAGGGGATTTACTTACGTCTCCAAAAAAGACAGCGTCTCCTCAGGATAACGCTATAAAGAAAACGGTCGCTGGGAGCAAACAGCCGGCTGCGGCGCAGGCGAGCTCTGTTTCCGCTGAGGAGCTACTTAAACCCTCTAAAAATTACCTGGACGTCTACCTGGGTGCCTGTCAGCCCACACCGGAGGCCATCAGCGCGGTAAAGCGTTTTCTTGCGAGCCACACTGGTTTTGCCGCCCAATATTTTATGATGAACACACAGTCTGATAAGGCACCAGACATGAGCGGAGCTAAGGGCATAGAGTTCTATCTGCCACTGGATGCCCGCCGCTATGACATAAGAACTGTGCCATCTTTTATCCTCAACAAAGATGGTGTCTCTTACAAGATAACGGGGGTTGCTGAGATCTCGGACATATATGACGAGATAGAAAAAAAGACTGTTCAGGGAGAAAAGAAGGGAGAGTACATCGACCTAGGGGAGCGCGGCAGAGGTTGTCGCGCCTTAGCACCCGATTTCAGACCTACCTCTCTTACTGCTGAGCAGCGTAAAGAAGTGATGAGGGAACAGCAGTTGCCCCCCCGGGGCCTTACGCTTCGAGATCCTATCACGTTGCCGGAGCAAAACGCCCCGGTGCATATCGTCAAGGAAGCTGACGCGATCCGGGGGCTTAAGACTTTTGTGGTGTTTTCCGAGCGACATAAGACATGGGCCAAGCAGCAGTTTGCAGCCGGGGCCACCGGCTGCTGTACAGACTGTGTAAAGCTTGATGGCCTGTGGCCTCATGCGCAATATTGCACAAAAGAAATGCTCGCTAAACTGGGAGTGAACGGGGTACCAACTACAATAACCTTTGGGAGAAATGCCGCTAACTAACGCACCAAAAAATTCTATGAATGGTCATGCATATGAAATAAATATACGCGAAGAAGGAGAGAGAGTCTCATGTCCTGTCACATTGGGGATACTCCAGACGATAAACCTAAAGGGTGAAGCGCTCTTTGCCCACTCTGTTATGGTGGGTACGTTGGCGGAACTCGTAGGCACTTCCCTTGGACTTGATAGCCGAAGTATCGCTGTTTTAAAGATTGCTGGCCTACTGCACGATATTGGGAAGATCGCTATCAGTAACGAAATCCTGTTGAAACCATCCCAATTAAATAAGCGGGAGATGGAGCAAATCAGGGCGCATCCCGAGCAGGGCGCAAAGGCCCTCGCTAGATTGGAGGGATTTGGGCAGATTGCGAAAATAGTACTCTATCATCACGAAGCCGATAACGGTGAAGGATATCCGCACGGCCTCAAAGGAGACCAGATTCCGCTCGAATCAAAAATAATTCGGTTTTGCGATATGTATTCGGCTATGACAAGCGAAAGACCTTATAAGCCGTCGTATTCGCATCGACATGCCCTTCAACTCTCGATAGAGGCGTTCAGCGTCCCTGCACACGATCGCAGGATAGTACAGGGGGTCCTAGACGGCGTGATGGTTGTAAAAGGTGTTTAGTGCATCGGGGCAGGGGAGGGCGCGATCCTTCATGCGCAAACCCACTGGACTTATAATTGTCTGTAGAGTGCTCTTAATTTGTTGTGACAGAGAGGGGAGTATAGGCAGTGATCATCGAGATCGGGCGAAGTAAGCACGATTCCCATCCGGTAGTATTCAACTCGGCCGATGTAGTCAATCCTCACGTCATGGTCGTCGGTACGACCGGCGTCGGGAAGACTTATACTCTGCGCAATATTGTGAGCCAGATAGCGCGTCACAATTCTGCCCGCGCTCACGTCTTTGACTCGCAAGGAGATCTCGGTATTAATCCCGCATTACAGTCGGCCGCGAAGTTCAGTGAGGTTTCCCTTTTTGGCATAAATCCTCTGGAAATTGATGCCGACGTCGATTTTGGGGGAGTACGGCGTTCCGTTGCACGCTTTCTCTCCATGCTGGATAGATACTCTGCGACCCGCCTCGGCGAACGCCAACAGGTGGTACTCAGGAATCTGCTTTACGACCTCTACGCAAAGCATGGCTACTATTACAGCAAACCCGAGAGCTGGATCCCAAATGGTAAGACTCCGCCTACATTAATGAACCTGAAGACTTTTGTTGAAGAAAAGAGACTCGCTCTTTCGATCGGGGGGAATAACGCATCCTTTAAAGCTATTGAATCGCTTGCGGATAAGTTATATAAGTTGAACGAAAATGGTGAGCAACTGAGCCCCATGGATGCGGAGGAAATAGCGGAGCTGAAGGAGAGGTACGTCGACGCCAGTCGGACTTTTGCGGAGAGCATAAGCACCGGTCGCGAAATCAAGGAACTCAAAAGGTATAGCGACGCGGATCTCGTTCAGTCGGTTCTAAATAGGATCGAAAATTTATACCATACAGGGCTTTTTAAAAATACTCCGCCTATGTTTGCGAAGACGAAACCGGTATGGTTATATGACATAGCGAGCTTAGGAAAGAACGAGGCAGGATATTTGGTCGAAATTTATCTTTACAAGGTTTTTTCACGTTCAAGACAGGCTGGAATTTCTCCTTATGCCGCCGTTCGTCAGATTTTTTGTATAGATGAGGCGCAGCGTTACATTTCGAGCGAGTCTGACCATATAATCAACACTGCTGTGCGTGAGGGGCGTAAGTATGGGTTGTCTCTTGTTTTTGCCAGTCAAAATGTCGATAACTTTTCAAAAGACATAGTGAGTAATTGCGCGACAAAAATACTACTCGGGATCGATGAGACCGATCACGCAAGGGTTGCAAAGAAGTTCGGGCTGAAAGTTTCTCAGCTTAAAGCCATTGAACCTCAACACACGGCTTTGGTTCAGATAAAGACTAAGGGGAACCGGCTTTCGAATGACTTTGTTGAGGTTGTGCTTTGATTATGCGAGAAGGGCAGGACTAATCACCCTGCCCTTTAGTTTTTAATATTAGGGATTAGTTTCCTTAAAAACATCCCTGCATCCCTCTTTAAATTTATCTGCTTTCCACTTCTCTGAAAGCCACTGAGGTAGTTTACCTTGATAATATTTTAAAGCATCCGTTTTTAGATCGTCTTTATCCCTATAAAATTTTTCCCGTTCCTTTTCAGCGGTAGTTCCTTCCTCTTCTGCTTCTTTTAAAGTCTTCTGATTATCACGGTCATGAGGATACTTAAGTAAAAAGTTGCGTGAGATTTCGGCTTTCTTCCCTGCGTATTCTATGCGTATTCCTCGCACCTCAATGTCCCTAGCAATATTACACATCTTTGATGCATATTGTAATTGTAATTCATCGGGGGCTTTTGTTTCTGCCCATGCCATCCCCGTACATAATAAGATAAGAACCACTGCTAATAGCATTAACTTTCTCATAAAATTTCCCTCCGGTTAATTGTTTATGGATACTATAGGTCTTGAAGAATCTTTTTTCTAGCTGCGGTGTATTCTTCCTCTGTTATCAAACCTTGCTCTTTTAGAGACTTCGCTTTTTTTAGACGTGACTCAACATCACCGTTATCACTAGAATTAGGTTGTTGTTGCTGTAGTGGTGCAAACGAGATTGTATCTATCATGTCGCCTGATGCACCTGTAGTAGATACCGCTAAAAGTTCGTCTGATACAGTAATGGTCTTACCCGTTAGGTTCTTAGAGGCTGAATAAAATCTTAAACTATAGGTCTGTCCTGCTTGGTCTTTCAGAATAATACTATCCCAATTGGCTGCTACAATCTTACCAATAATTGAAGGAATAGGTTGTGTAGTTGGATATTGTGGTGGATTTGATTGTTGGGGTTGTACAACCACCACAGTAGGTGCAGGTGGTTGTGCCATAGAATTTGCAAGAGAACTCCCAGCATAAGCACCCCAAAAACTACTACCCCAACCTGCTTCTGCTACTGCTGAAAATAACATCATTACTATCACTGCTAGAAACATTACTCTTTTCATAATCCCTCCATTAAAGTCTTTACTAACCCGATTATACTCCTAACATCATGTCCAAGCAATTTTAGGTCTTATTCTTCCGTAGAAGGGCTAATAAAGCCTTTGTCTATAAGTAGCTGCACTCCACGGTCTCTTCTTTTCCTCCTTTTTTTCTACCCTCCTTTGCTACTATTGACCTTGCATTATGCTTCCCCTGAGCTTCTGGAAATTCCGGAAGGGTTCGGACATCTTATTCCGAAGCAGTTCGAACAGGCGTTCAAAGAGTTCGGACACTATTGCAGAGGGCCTGAGATGCCTTAAGCGCGGAGAGACAATATCAGTCAGGCCCAAACGCAGGAGTACACCGACGAACATCCATTGAGAGCGACCGTGTCAAGCGAAAAAGCCTGCCTTTAGTCTTTTTCTTTTAAGACCACAAATTATTATCAGGGTCCTTTAACACAAAGTGAATCTGACTCGTTCTTTCTAAAAGCGATGCAGAGAACTTATCTGCACCAAACATCCATACGGGCTCTGTGGGATTGCTCCCGTGCAGGGGCGATGCGGCTACCTCTGCGGCACCAGAAAGTTATCGGTACCTGAACCGGCCTCATTCAGCAAATGCAGTCGATGTCTGCACAAGGCAGCATCAGTTAT
>JBIOIY010000065.1:0-14341 GCA_044450345.1 Thermodesulfovibrionales bacterium
CCTGTTGGACAAAGGATATGATGTCTACGGCACCGCCCGGGACGCGCAGATGTCTACGTTCGGAAACCTGTTGCGGCTCGGTGTCCGCGATCAGGTGCATCTGGACTCCATGGCATTGAATGACTTTCGGAGCGTCCTCCAGGTGCTTTCAAGGGTGAAGCCGGATGAACTTTATAATCTGGCCGGCCAGAGCTCGGTAGGGCTCTCTTTCCAGCAGCCGGTGGAGACGCTCGAAAGCATCAGCGTAGGCGTCCTTAACCTGCTCGAGGCTATCCGTTTTATCGGCCTGCCTGTCAGGTTCTATAACGCGGGGTCAAGCGAGTGTTTCGGAGACACCCGCGGGGCGGCGGCCGACGAGACCACCCCTTTTCACCCCCGGAGTCCGTACGCAGTGGCCAAGGCAACGGCCTTCTGGGAACTTGCAAACTACCGGGAAGCCTATGGACTCTTTGCCCTTACCGGCGTCCTCTTCAACCATGAATCTCCGCTGCGGCCCGAGCGCTTCGTCACGAAGAAGATAGTCACTACCGCCTGCCGGATCGCCTCGGGGAGCGATGAAAAGCTTCACCTCGGAAATATATCCATCGCCAGGGACTGGGGATGGGCCCCGGAGTACGTCGAGGCGATGTGGCTGATGATGCAGCAGGATACGCCCGATGACTTTGTGATCGCTACCGGAGAGACTCATTCCCTGGAGGAATTTGTAGCAGAGGCATTTAATTGCGTCGGGCTTGACTGGCACAACCACGTGATCACGGACCCTTCCCTTTACAGGCCTACCGAGATATCGATCGGCAGGGGCAGTCCGGCAAAGGCGGAGAAGGTCCTCGGGTGGAAAGCTCGTTATAGGATGCGCGACGTCGTCCGTATGATGACGGAGCATGAACGCGCGTCAGTCACTGACAATAATACTGGTAATGTCTCATAGGTTGTCATTGCGGCTTGTCCGCCCAGCCTTACGCGGGTCCGCCAGGGCGGACAATCCCTCTTCGCAGAGGGACTCCCGACAAGCCTGCCTACCGGACAGGCAGGCGGGAGTGACAAACATATGTCGCTTACTTATAAAACGCAACACTGGACCTTACCATACTGACAAGGAGACGATGAAATAATGAAGACAGCGTTGATTACAGGCATTACAGGACAGGACGGGGCGTATCTTGCGGAATTCCTTCTGGAGAAGGGATACGCGGTGCACGGGATAAAGCGGCGGGCGTCCCTTTTCAATACCGACAGGATCGACCATCTCTATAAAGACCCCCATGAAAGAGGGGTAAAGTTCAAACTCCACTATGGGGACCTCACCGATGCGACAAACCTCATCCGTATCATCCAGGAGACCAAACCCGACGAAATATATAACCTTGCTGCCCAGAGCCATGTCATGGTCTCTTTCGAGACGCCCGAATATACCGCGAATTCCGACGCCCTCGGCACACTAAGACTGCTTGAGGCGATCCGTATCCTCGGACTTTCACGAAAAACAAGGTTCTATCAGGCATCGACCTCGGAACTGTACGGCAAGGTACAGGAGATACCCCAGACCGAAAAGACCCCCTTTTATCCGAGAAGCCCCTACGGAGTTGCGAAGCTCTATTCTTACTGGATCACGGTCAACTACCGCGAGGCGTACGACTTCTTCGCCTGTAACGGCATCCTTTTCAACCATGAGTCCCCTATCCGGGGCGAGACCTTTGTGACGCGGAAGATAACCCGCGCCGTGGCGAGAATAAAACTCGGGCTTCAGGAGAAACTCTTCCTCGGCAACGTCAATGCAAAACGCGACTGGGGCCATGCAAAGGACTATATAGAGGCCCAGTGGCTCATACTCCAGCAGGACACGCCGGATGATTTCGTCATCGCCACCGGCGAGCAGCATTCAGTCAGGGAGTTTGTGGAGAGCTCATTCCATGAGGTAGGGATAGATCTGGGCTGGAAGGGCGAAGGGAGCGATGAAAAAGGATTTGACAAGGGCACCGGCAAGGTCATTGTCGAGATAGACAAACGCTATTTCCGGCCGACCGAGGTCGAGACGCTCCTTGGAGACCCTTCGAAGGCGAAGGAGAAGCTCCGCTGGACACCGAAGGTCGGGTTCAAGGAACTGGTCTCCGAGATGGTCCGGGAAGACCTGAAGGAGGCCGAACGCGACCAGCTCTGCAAGAGGGAAGGGTTCAGGACGTTTAGATATCATGAGTGAAGAAAGGTCAAGGGTAAAGAGAGGTCGAGGCTAAGCGTGAAGTCATATGAATAAGACTTCACGTATTTACGTTGCCGGACATCGGGGGCTCGTCGGGGCCGCGCTCTGCAGAAAACTCGAAGCTGAAGGCTACCGCAATCTCGTGGTGAGGACCAGCAAGGAGCTTGACCTGACGCGGCAGTCGGATGTAGATGCTTTTTTTGCCAGGGAGAGGCCCGAATATGTCTTCCTTGCCGCGGCAAAGGTGGGGGGCATTCTTGCCAACGATACCTATCGAGCGGATTTCATCTACAGGAACATCATGATAGAGGCGGACGTAATCCACGCCTCATGGCGGAATGGCGTAAAAAAACTCCTCTTCCTCGGCAGCTCCTGCATCTACCCGAAATTCTGTCCCCAGCCGATGAAGGAGGAGTATCTCCTGACAGGGGAACTGGAGCCGACAAACGAGCCGTATGCGGTCGCGAAGATCGCGGGGATCAAGATGTGCCAGGCTTACGACGAACAGTATCAGACAAATTTTATCTCGGTGATGCCGACGAACCTTTACGGCCCTTTCGACAACTTCAATCTCGAAACGTCCCACGTGCTTCCTGCCATGATAAGAAAATTTCACGAGGCGAAGATGGAAAATCATCCCTTTGTAACCATCTGGGGTACAGGGACTCCCAGGAGGGAATTCCTCTATATCGACGACCTCGCGGACGCCTGCGTCTTTCTTATGGAGAACTATGACGGCTCAGACATCCTTAACATCGGCGTGGGAGAAGACATCTCGATCACCGACCTGTCGATGCTCGTCAAGGAGATCACAGGGTATAAAGGCGATATCGCCTATGACGGCTCCAAACCGGACGGCACGCCGAGGAAGCTCCTCGATGTGTCAAGGCTGCATTCCCTCGGCTGGAAGGCAAAGACAGGCCTCAGGGGAGGGATCAAGAAGACGTACGAATGGTATGTGGAAAATAAAGATTAAGGCTAAGGCTCGACCTTAACCTCAACCTTAACCTCAACCTTAACCTTAACCTTCTTTCTTAACCTTCTTTCTCAGATGATTCCAAGAATCTCGATAGTCACCCCTTCATTTAACCAGGGCCGGTTCATAGAGGAGACCATTAAGAGCGTGATCGGTCAGGAGGGGGAATTCCACATCGACTACATTATAGTTGACGGCGGCTCTTCCGACAACACGCTTGAGATAATCAAGAAATACGATTCTATGCTGCGGACGCGGAGCTGGCCGGTCAAATGTCGCGGGATCACCTACCGGTGGACCAGCGAAAGGGACAGGGGCCAGGCCGACGCGATCGACAAAGGGTTCCGCTTGGCAGAAGGCGAGATCGTCACTTGGCTCAATTCCGACGATACTTACCTGCAGGGCTCTATCGCCAGGGTCCTCGGCCTCTTTACGACAGAGTCCGGAGCTGATGTTGTGTACGGCAGATGCCATTATATAGACGAGGGAGGAACGGTCACCGGAGATTATCCCACCGGGCCCTTTGACCGCAGGGCCCTCGCGACCTTCAACTTCGTCTGTCAACCGGCGACTTTCTTCAGGAGAGAGGCCCTGGAAAAGGCGGGCGGTCTTGATCCGGACCTCCGCTACGTGATGGATTATGACCTCTGGATAAGGATGTCCGGCCGGAGTAAGTTCCTCTATCTTCCCGAATTTCTCTCGACATACCGGCTCCATGATATATCGAAAACCATGTCCGCCTCCGATGCCGTCGCAAATCAGGAAGAATGTCTGAAAACGGTGATGAGGCATTACCACTGGGCGCCGTTTAACAGGGTCTACGGTTACTGCTACCAGACGGTAACTCGTACCTGGCCGTCTTTTTCCCGGGTAAGGTTATTCGCCGTCCTTTTCTCCCTCTTTTTCGCAGTTGCGAAGTACCTGCGCCTCAATAAGAAGATAAAACTCGATGACCTGAAGATGATAAACCCGAGGAATGCAAGGAAGCTCTTTAAGGATTGGATAGACATTAACAAGGAAAGCCGGCCGTGAGGATCGCACATATATCCCCAACGTTTCCGCCCGACAAAGGCGGCATGGGAAATGCAGCTTATCACATGGCCATGGAGGGCCTGAAGCGGGGCCACGAGATCGTGGTCTTCACCCCGAGATACGCCGCCGGGCCCGAAGAGGAATCATACAACGGGCTCCGTGTGATCAGACTGAGCCCTTTCCTGCAATACGGAAAAGCCGCCTTCGTACCCCAGCTTTTTTTCAGACTCGGAGGTTTTGACATTTTACACCTTCATTATCCTTTCTTCGGCGGCGCCGAGGCCGTCTGGCTGTCAAGAGTCCTGAGAAAAAAGGGCAGGCTCGTGATAAGTTACCATATGGACGTCGTGGGGACAGGACTCAAGGCCTTTATATTCAAGGCGTACACTAAACTGCTCCTCGGAAAGATCGTATCTTCCGCAGACAAGATCGTGGTATCGTCGTGCGACTATGCCGAACACTCTTACATCAGCGGTCTGGTAAAGGCCGGCGATACGGTTGAGATCCCCTATGGTATCGATGAAAGGTTTACCCCGCGGGGAAGGGAAGCAAGCCTTCTTGAGCGGTGGGACATCAAACAGGACGAACTGGTAATCCTCTTTATGGGGGGCTTCGAGTATTTCAAGGGCATCGACCGTCTCATCAGGAGCCTTACGTCGGTCAAGGGCAACATCAAGGTACTGATCGCGGGGGACGGTGAGTTGAGGCCCTCCTACGAAAAGCTCGCCCGCGACCTTGGAGTCGCCGACAGGGTACGTTTCCCCGGCGCCGTTGAAGACCGGGAGATTATCGATTATTTTAACCTCTGCGATATATTCATACTCCCTTCACTGGACCGTACCGAGGCCTTCGGGATAGTACTTATCGAGGCCATGGCCTGCGAAAAACCCGTCGTAGCGGCCGACCTCCCCGGTGTAAGGACCGTGGTAGATGACGGGATAAACGGTTTACTGGTTGCGCCCGGGGATATAGCCGATATCGCGGCCAAACTGCAGCTCCTTATTGAAAGGGAAGACCTTAGAAAGGAATTCGGGCGGAGGGGAAGGGAAAAGGTGCTGCAAAAGTATCTTTGGCGAATAGTGGGCGACGGGCTGGATGAGGTGTATGCCGAGATTCTATCGCGGCCGGCCGGTCCTGCGTGAAAATTGATTTTGCTTTGCACAGGAAAAAATTCGCGCTGATATTGTCTGGCATCCCATGGATGTTATATACTTCTCAGATCGGAATCGATTATCGAGGATTTTTTATTGAGAAATATTCCTATTAAACCGGAGGGATTTCAATGAAGGCTATTATCCTGGCAGGCGGAAGCGGGACGCGTCTCTGGCCCCTTTCGAGAAAGAACTACCCGAAGCAGTTTTTGAAGATCAACAGCTGCAGCGACGGCGCCGGTTGCGCCTTTGACAGGGGGTCCCTCATCCAGCAGACTGTTACAAGACTCCTCAAGGCCGTCCGCCCCGAGGACGTCCTGATCATGACCAACGACGAATATAAGTTCCATGTAAAGACCGATCTCGATTCCCTGCCTGAAGACGTCTCCGGCAATATTGTCCTCGAACCTTTTAAGAGAAACACCGCCCCTGCCATCGCCCTTGCCCTCAGATACTGCATTGATAAGCTCGGATGCGGCGATGACGAGGTAGTCTTCATCTCTCCCGCGGACCATATTATCGAGCCCGAGCCGAAATTCATCCGGTACCTGAGGGCGGCCGAGGATGCGGCAAAACAGGGATTCATAGTCACCTTCGGGATAAAACCGCTCTACCCTGAGACGGGATACGGGTATATAAAGTGCAAAATGCAAAAGGCAACGAGCAGTCAGCAGTCAGCCGTCAGTGGTTCTGAACCATATCTCGAAGTGGAGAGCTTTAAGGAGAAGCCGGACATGAAAACCGCCGAAAGATATTTCGAACAGGGGGGATATTACTGGAATTCCGGGATGTTTGCATTTACGATCGGGACCCTCGTGAAAGAATTGCGAAAGCATGCACCCGAGATCGCGGCACTCTACGACTCCGGATACGACAATATGGTTTCGTCCTTCGAAAAAATGCCCGACATATCGATCGATTACGCGGTGATGGAGCGGGCGGAGAATGTCGTCACCATGCCGATGGACATACGCTGGAACGACGTGGGCTCCTGGGATTCCATGTTCGAGGTCTTACCGAAAGATAAGGCAGGGAATGTAAAGATCGGGGACGTGATCTCCCATGATACAAAAAATACTCTGATAATAAGCGACAAGAGACTGATCGCCGCGGTCGGACTCGAAAACCTGCTCGTCGTCGAGACGGACGACGCCATACTCATCGCAAGGCGGGGCGATGCCCAGAAGGTAAAGCATGTCGTCGAAACACTGAGCGCCGAAGGGCGGAGAGAGGCGTCGGAGCATACCACGACCTACAGGCCCTGGGGCAGTTACACTGTTTTAGAAGACGGGCAGCGTTACAAGATCAAGAGGATCGTCGTGAACAAAGGTGAGAAGCTGAGCCTCCAGATGCACCACCACAGGAGCGAACACTGGGTTGTGATCAAGGGGGTCGCCCGGGTGACTATCGGGGAAGAGCTGAAGTTCGTACACGAAAATGAGAGCATCTACATCCCGAAGTCGACCCTTCACCGCCTCGAAAATCCCGGCAAGGTCCCCCTCGAAATCATCGAGGTCCAGAACGGAGAATACGTCGAAGAGGACGACATCGTGAGGGTAGACGATATGTACGGAAGAAAGAAATAGAAAGCAGGCGATCAGCGGACAGCAATCAGCATTCAGCAATCTATCATGTCACTATTAATTCTTAAGCTGACGGCTGAATGCTGAAAGCTGAAAGCTTATTATTTATTGAAAGCAATATCTGTCATAATCGCGAACCTTAACGGCGAAAGATATCTCCCCGACTGCCTCAGCGCACTTTCCACCCAGACCTTCAGGGACTTCGAAGTGATCGTGGTGGACAACGGGTCGACCGACGGTTCCCTCGATCTTCTGAAGAAGGATTTCCCCTGGGTGAAGGTCATCGCGCTAAAGGAAAATACGGGTTTCGCGCGTGGCAATAACATAGGCTTTGAAGCTTCCTCTTCGGAGTTTGTCGCGACGCTGAATAACGACACGATAGTTGAGCCAGGCTGGCTTCAGGCCCTTTACGATACCGCGACGAAAGACGGCGCCATAGGCATGGTAGCATCTAAAATATTTCTCGGCAGGGAAGGGAATGAACTGGATTCAGCGGGGATGCTCATTTACCCTGACGGCATGACGAGACAGCGGGGACGAGGTGAAACTGACAACGGGCGATACAACGGTACAGACGAGGTGCTTTTCCCCAGCGCTTGTGCGGCCCTTTACAGGCGTGAGATGCTAAAGGAGATCGGCTATTTCGACGAAGACTTTTTCTCCTACTGTGAGGACGCTGACCTCGGTCTGCGGGGAAGGCTGGCGGGCTGGCAATCGCGCCTTGCGCCTTCAGCCGTGGTACATCATCTCTATTCCGGAACAGGGGGGAAATATTCGGCATTCAAGGCCTTCCTTGTCGAGAGGAACCACCTATGGGTCTTATTGAAAAACATGCCGCTACGGTATATACTGATTTCGCCCTTTTATACTGTCTGGAGATATGTTGTGCAGGTATACGGGCTGCTTACCGGCAAAGGGAGTGTGGCCAGGTTAGCAGAGAACAGCGGGATGTGTCAGCTCTTCGTCGTCGTGATAAAGGCATATTGCAGTGCATTGATAAGGCTACCGCTCATGGTGAGAAAGAGGAAGGCTGTGTGGGACAGGAGACGGATAAGTCGTGAAGGATACGCAGACCTCCTGAGGAGGCATCGCATTTCGGCGAGAGAACTCATGCTGAAGAACTAATGAAGATCCTGGTCGTCGTGCCCGCATATAATGAAGAAAACTCTATCGGCGGAGTCATCAGGGACCTGACGGACAATTTCCCCGGCGGGGACATACTTGTCGTAAACGACGGTTCACGAGACAGGACATCTGAAACCGCAAGAAAACTCGGGGCAAAAGTTATCGATCTTCCCTACAACCTCGGCATAGGCGGCGCCATGCAGATCGGCTTTCTCCATGCCCTCAGGGAAAACTACGATGCTGCTGTACAATTCGACGGCGACGGGCAGCACAGGGCTGACCAGATAGTGAAGATCCTCGTGCCCTGGCAATCGAACGGCGCTGATCTGGTGGTCGGTTCAAGGTTCCTGTCCGAGGGAGGATTTACCTCGTCCATTCAAAGGAAGCTGGGCTCGAAGATCCTTTCCTTCGTTGTGTCGTCCCTGATAGGGAAGCGGCTTACCGACACCACGTCCGGGTTCAGGCTCTACGGGAAAAAAACGATCGAGTTCTTCTCAGTCCTCTATCCTGAGGATTACCCCGAGGTTGAAGCGCTCATACTCGCACACAAGAAGGGGCTCCGGGTCTCAGAGGTCCCGGCGGAGATAGACGCAAGGAAGTCCGGCAGATCTTCCATCACTGCAGCCCGCGCGGGATATTATATGGTGAAGGTGCTCCTCGCAATTTTTGTGGATTTACTGAAGAGCATAGATTAATATAACTGGTATATCATGGACATTGTTCAGCTCATCGCCATCACCGTCAGCGGGGCGATCTTTGTGGTCATCATAGAACTCATACGCCGCAACCGGCTGAAAGAGCGGTATAGCCTCATCTGGCTCACCGCTTCTATGCTTCTGATAGTCCTTTCTGTCTGGCGCGGGCTGCTGCATTTCATTGCGCATTTCCTCGGGATTTATTATCCTCCCTCGTTCCTGTTTCTCCTGGCCATTTTTTTCCTCCTTCTCCTTCTTCTGCATTTTTCCGTGATCCTGTCGGGTATGAGCGAAAAGAACAAGCGCCTTGCCCAGGAGATGGGGATGATGAAGACCGCGATCAGGGACCTGGAGAATACGTGTATCCCCAAAGAGACAAAGACGAAATAGACACAGCTGCTGCCCGGCAGAACCGGGGGAGGCGAGCCCGCTGTGCGGTCCCGCGTCGCCGGTGAGTCGCCGGGTTCAAGCCGGCGATAAATCTTCGGCCTTCATGGCCCGGAGTGTTTTTATGCCGCATGGGAATAAGACAGTCATAGCGTTCCTCCTCTCCTTTTCGCTGCTGGTTCCGGCCTCTGCCTTCGGATATGAATGGAAGGCGCCGGAGGGATTCCGGGGATGGAGTTTCTTTTATGTTGCGGATGTCCGGTCCACAGGAGAGGCAGTGGTCGTTGACAAACAGCCCAACAACAGCTATTTTGTGATCTCGCTCCCCCTTGAGGCAATCCGGAACGTCTCTTTCGTGCGGACACATCTTCGCACCCTATCCATCGATACCATGGTTGCCTGTACACTTTTGTCCCGGGGCCGGACACTCGCATCACGGGAGGTCCCCCTCTTCAGCGGGAAGGGCTGGAAGGAGTCTGTTTTCGATTTCGACAGGACAAGATTCACTGAGCCCGTGGATATGATATCGCTCAGCTTTTCGCATTGCGATTCAGTCGAGATGAGGGATCTTACGGTCCGCGGCCCGTCCCTTTGGGAAGTGTTTGCCCTGCAGGGATTCAGGGCCTACAATGTAAATTCTCTCTATCCTTTCAAGTTGTACGGATATTCCCTCAACCTCTGGTTTTACGGGCTAATTATCGTCTCCTGTCTTGGAGTTGTTATCTTTTATACAAGGAAGAGGAAAAAGGGCGCTCTTCTCCTCTCAGGTATGATCTTCCTCGCTTTTTATATCGCCATGGATTTGAGAGAGGTTTACGAAGAGCTTGCGATTGCGAAGACGACCTGTGAAGACAGTCTCAGCGCCGCCCCCCTGGAAAAGAGGTTTTACTGGCACGATAACCTCGTTGAATTCTCGGATTTCATACGCCGCAACGTACAGCCGGGGGAATACCCGGTCAATTTTTTCGGCGACCGGGACAGGTATCTCTATATGCGGTATCTCCTCTATCCGCTGAAACTGGTGCAGCAGGATGGGCTGGCGGGGGTGAATGTCTTTTCCGAGGTAGACAGCGCCCGTATCGAGGGAAATAGGCTCCTTGTGAACGAGATGGTTCTTCCGGAGAATGGCAGGGGGATAGTATACACGCCTCATTCCTGTCTTTACCTCGCCAGATGAACGCCTTTCTCTTCCTGATAAGCATGCTTCTTCCGGCAATGGCCGGCTACACGTTCCTCTCCAGAGAGAGGGCACTTTCACGGCCTGAGAGACTCGTCTTTTCTTATACGATAGGAACGGGCCTTCTCTCCTTCTATCTCTTTCTTCTTCTGCTTCTGGGCATTCGCATTTCGCTGCTGTCGTCGGCACCCTTTTTCGTGCCCTTCCTCGCCTATGGAATATACCGGGTTAAGGACGTTAGCGGGTCTCTGCGTTTTTCCCTTCGTTCGCCCCTCGCGGGCCTCTCGTTGGTGCAGCAGACGGTCTTCCTCTGTTGTTTCCTTCTTATCGCCTGGAAACTGCTGTTCCTGCTCTTCATGATCGTTTCGGGGCCGACGATCTTCTGGGATGCATATACCCTCTGGAACTACAAGGCCAAGGTGATCTACCAGGGCAGCAGGGCTGAGCTTTTCGGCGGCCCATACGCCCACTACCCTTTGCACCTGTCCCTGATGAGGGCCTGGATCGCGACGTTCCTCGGTGGATGGAATGAGGCCTTCGTGAATCTCCATTCCCTCCTCCTTTTCCTCTGCCTCCTCGTCCTCGAGTATGAGTTCCTGAAGAGAGAGGCTGGGAAAATGACCGCGATGATTATGACCTTCGTACTCTCGGCCATACCTGTCCTCATATATAATGTCCTGAGCGGATATGCCGATATGGCGGTAGGGTACTATTTTCTGACTGCAGCGATTATGCTTTTTTACTGGCAAAGGACAGGGAAAAACAGCTTCCTCGTCTATTCGGGCATACTCTCTTCGATTGCGATGTTCACAAAAAATGAAGGCATCGCGATCGTGTTTCCTGTGCTCCTGCTCACATTCTTCGGCCACCTTTTGTTTGCGGGGCGTTCCTGGAAGAGCACCGTTGCCCCTGCTGCCCTGTTCCTGATATCGTCCGTCGCAATCCTTCTATGGCTCGGGTCGTCCGGTGCATTGTCCGCCATCGTGACGATTTCCGGCATAAAAGAGGCGCCCTTCACCTTTCATCCTGAGGGCCTCGCGCCTCTGGTAACACATCTTCTCATATTCAGAAGCTTTAACCTATTCTGGTTCGGGGTTATTCTCCTTTTCGCACTGAACTGGAAAAGGGCATTTCGAGCAGAAACGCGGTTTTTTCTTATCCCGTCAATCCTGTCATTCTGTGCAATTCTGTTTGTCTTTCTTTTCACGCCGAACGTTCAGTGGCTGATAAACGGAACGACGATAAACAGGACGATGCTGATCGTCATCCCTCTTCTGAATCTTACGACAGGGCTTCTCCTCGTCCCTGAAGCCAAATCTGACGTCAGTGCGGCAGGCTAAGCAGTGCCCGGGGAGAGAGATAAATAATGCCAACGGCCGGAGAAAGAAGATCCCCCAGTCCACGAGGCGTTGCACTCTGCTTCCTGCCCTTGCTGGTTTTGAGCTGGTCGTGCAGCAGCCTTCCTCTGTCATCGGACAGATCTCTATCATACTGCAACCTGCTCCATGTCCCTTCAACTCCCAATCCTCACCTGCGGCCGAAGCCCTATCTGGGGATATATCTCTCGTCCACGAAACTGGAAGGTCCTGCCGCCCATTGTAAAGACAACGTCTTCGTACAGGCTGCCGGAATCATAGAGGGAAGCCCTGCCGACGAGGCAGGCCTCAAGAAAGACGATATCATCCTTTCAGTAAACGGCATTCCCACTTGCATGGAGCAGGACAACATTTTGTCAGCTTTTAAAAAAATGATCGAACATCAGGAAATCGGCTCTCCGGCAACGATGGATGTGATGCGCGGCGGCCAACGGCTCTCCCTGACAGCAAGGCTAAACGAGGCACCGGTTCACCATCAGCAAGAGGCTCCTCATCCGGATATCGGCGTCTGCAATGTTTCTTCCCTGCTCGAAAGCACATTGCGCGACCGGGGCGGACTCACAGTATTTGAGAGTGTCATCGACGGACTTTATCAGCGCTCGAATACTATCCATAACCCCGGCTGGTCTTACGAAAAGGAATCCAATCCGCTCCAGCTGACGGAACTGACCTATCTTATGCGTCATCCTCTGGCCTCAGGTGCTGTTGCAAAAGAATTGTCTCAGCAGCTGATCGCACCCCTTCATGAAAGAAACTGGCGCCTGGAGGAGACAGTACGGAGGGCCGCAGGACTCATCGACCTTGACCTGCCCCGTTCCGAAGACACAGGTGAGATAACCTTCCCCCACCTATTACAGATAATGGAAGATGCCAAGAACAAGGTCGAACAAGCATTGAGCCGTCTCACGCCCGAAGAAAGAACCCTGTTAGAGGAAAAGGCATTAAGACCGTGGGATGACGACAAGTGGAACAAGGTGCTGGATATTTCGATGAAATTCGATCGCAGGGAACTGCTCGCCGCATTTTCTCCTTTACTCTCTTTCCTGACGCGGGACAACCTGTCCCTCCTCAAGGAGGATATTATCAAACGGTTCGGCAATAATAAGGGGCCTGTATTGTTTGAAGCGATGACCCCAATAGGGAAAGTGATCGTTGGCGGCACGGGACCTAATGTATATACGGAAGATGCGGCCCTGATACTCGACCTTGGAGGAGACGACCTTTACCTTAATAATGCAGGAGGGACGCGGCCTGGCATGCCGGTGGCCCTCGTGATCGACTGGGAGGGAAATGACCGCTATATCACAAAGGATAATTTCTCCCAGGGGGCGGGGTTGCTGGGGGGGGGCTTTTTGATAGATCTATCGGGCAATGATACCTTCGTTTCGCTTGATGGAAGCCAAGGGACGGGCTTTTTCGGTATCGGGCTTTTATATCATCGTAGCGGCGACAGTGTTTACAATGCCAGAAGTTTTTCCCAGGGCACAGGTCAAATGGGACTAGGTTTGATCATAAACGGAACCGGAAATGATCATTATATCTGCTCTCATCATGGACAGGGTCTCGGTCTTTTCGGAGGCACAGGAATTCTCATAGATGAAGACGGTGACGATTATTACCAGCTTGGGGGCTCTGAGCCGGACTTTAGGGACCCGTTGAAATCTACGGTTAGCATGGGCCAGGGGTTCGGGTTGGGAGTGAGGCCGGACAAGGGGATACATGGTGTTCCGGGAGGAATAGGGATGCTCATCGATGAGAGTGGAAACGATGTTTACATTGCCGACTATTTCGCTCAGGGTTCGTCCTATTATTACGGCATCGGCATCCTAAACGACATGGCCGGAAACGATCGGTACATCTCAGGACGCTATTCTCAGGGTGCAGGCATCCACTCGTCGGTCGGAGTACTTGTCGATCAGGCGGGAGATGATTTCTATTATGCATCATTCGGCGTTGCCCAGGGCATGGGACATGATTACGGGATAGGATTCTTCGAGGACGATCACGGCGATGACTATTACTGGGGAGGCACACTGGTCCAGGGCGCGACAACAGGGGGCAGTATTGGGGTCTTCATAGACAGAGAGGGAAAAGACCGTTACCGGCATCTGGACAAAGGGCAGGGCTTTGCAGCTGAAGCAGACAGCGTAGCTATCATGATGACAACAGAATCGCCCGACGGGCTGAAAAGCCCGGCTGACGGCAAGAGGTCTGTCAGACTGGGACTGAGGCCCTCGAATCAATGATGAACCGGACAAGCTCATCGGTCATGAAGAACGTATTCTTTCACCTTTCAATCGTTGCGATAGTCGGCCTCGCTGCCTATTCGAACACCTCCGGTGTCCCCTTTCAGTTCGATGATTTCAGCAATATTTCCGATAACCCGGTGATAGCCGACCTCGACAACTTCATTTCGGGCGCGCGGGGCTATGACTACAATCCGCGGAGGTATATCGGCTATCTGACCTTTGCCCTGAACTACCATTTCGGGGGGCTTAACGTCTCCGGCTATCACGTTGTGAATCTTGCCGTACATATCCTAAACGCCATGCTTGTCTATTTCCTTGTGATTCTGACCTTCAGGACGCCGTATTTCAGCTTCGGGGGGCATAACTCCCCCTTTCCCCCAATCATAACTCCCC
>JBIOIY010000066.1:0-14336 GCA_044450345.1 Thermodesulfovibrionales bacterium
CCTAACTTTTCCGTTTGCCTTTTTCCGCATATTCCGATATCTTTTCTTCATAGAAAGCGATCTCCTTTTAGGTTTTGATGTGGTAATCAATTCTAATTGGGGGTCGCTTCCTACTTCAACAACTTACAGGGGCATCTTCCCTAATGTCGAAGACATTATTCTGTAACGATGGCCTGAATCAGAAGGGTTCGGGCAGTGACCTGCACAACGTCAGCCTGCACAGCCGGGAGAGAGGTTAAATCTGTTGTTTTGCATTACTTTTTCTGATAGAGTTAATCTCAAATACACTATACATAAGTTACCGAAAGGAGAGTTATGAAAAGAGTCCTGATTACGATGCTGCTGGTGAGTATGGCGGCAGCGCAGGCATTTGCCGCCGATACGATCAAGATTGCTATTACCGGCCCCTTTACGGGCGGGTCGGCCCCCATGGGCGCATCCATGCGCGACGGCGCCAATCTGGCGATCGCCGAGATCAATGCAGCAGGCGGGGTCCAGGTCGGTGCGAAAAAGATGAAATTCGAGGTGATAGAACGGGACGACGAGGCCAAGAACGAACGCGGCGCCCTTATTGCGCAGGAACTCGCCTCCATGAGCGACCTCTCGGGCGTAATCGGTACGGTCAATACTGGCGTCTGCCTTGCCGGCGACAAGCACCTGCAGGAAAAAGGCATTACAAAGATCATTACCCCTGCCGCGGGTTCGGCCTCCATGACGCAGTGGAGCAAGGCCGGCGTGAAGGACCTCTCAATCTTCCGCTTCGCTGCCCATGACGGCATCCAGTCCGCCATGGTCGTTGAAGAGGCCATCAACCGTAAGTTCACGAAAGTGGCGATTCTCCATGACTCGACGAACTATGGAGTGTCCGGCCGCGATGACCTGCAGAACCAGATCAAGGCGCAGGGGAACAAGCTAACGGTCGTTGCCGTAGAGAAGTTCAACATCGGAGACAAGGATATGACCGCCCAACTGGTGAAGGCAAAATCCGGCGGCGCGCAGGCCATCCTTATCTGGGGCATCGGGCCGGAGCTGGCCGCGGTCGCAAACGGCATGGCAAAGCTCGGGATGAAGGAGCCACTGATAGGCGGGTGGCCCCTCTCCATGTCCAACTTCATAGACAACGCAGGGAAGAACGGGGACGGCACCCTGATGCCGCAGACCTTCATCGAAGAGCCGATCACGCCTCAGGCAAAAAAATTCATAAACGCCTATCACAAGGCCTATAACGTGTCGAGGATCCCTTCCCCCGTATCTGCGGCCCAGGGATATGACGCCGTGCTAATCTTCGCGGCCGCGGTGAAACAGGCGCGTAGCACGGACACGCATAAGATCAAGGAAGCGCTCGAGGACCTGAAGGACCCGGTCCCGGGCGTGATCGCCACCTGGCAGAAGCCCTTCAGCAAATGGGACCCCGCGAACGAGGACACCCATGAGGCCTTCCGCCGCGCCCAGGTTGTGATGGGCATGGTGAAGGACGGCCACGTGGTCTTTGGAAACGATGCGGACAGGCAGAAGCTGATAAAGAGCGCTACGTCGAAAAAGGGGAAGTAGGACAAAGGTGTTGTCTTCACTGTATCGCCTTTAATCCGGGAGGAATAGTACGTGACGACTGACGTTCTTGCCCAGTTGATAATGAGCGGGGCCCTGATGGGCCTGGTCTATGCGCTTGTGGCCTATGGGTTTCAGCTCACCTTCGCCACGAGCAGGAGCATCAACTTCGGTCAGGGTGAACTCGTTATGGTCTCGGCCTTCTTCTGTCTCACTCTCACTGATCTGGGGTTTCCCTATTGGCTGATGGTGCCGTGCGGCCTGCTGTTCGGTGTGGCACTCGGCCTGTTTGTTGAGCGCGCTGCAGTGCGTCTCGCGCTGGAACAGAAAAGCGAAGGCTGGATCCTCCTGACTATTATACTCGGGCTGTTTTTCTTTTCTGCCTCCGAAAACATCTGGGGAAGGGACGATCGTCCCTTCCCGACACCTATCCCTTCCACTGCGGTCCATATCTTTGGAATAAGTATCACCCCTCTTGAACTCTCGGTTGCTGTAGGGGTTTTTGCCATCATGGGGCTCATCGAACTCTTCAAACGGAAGACTCTCATGGGCAAGGCCTTCGAGGCCGTCTCTGTTGACCGTGAGGCTGCCGAACTCATGGGCATATCCGCTTCGCGTACGGTCATGCTCTCTTACGGACTTTCCGGACTTTCCGCGGCTGTTGCTGGCATACTCGTCTCGCCGATCACGACAGTCGGTCCGACCATGGCCTCTGCCCTTGTGCTAAAGGCCTTTTCCGTTGCTGTCGTGGCCGGCCTTGATTCCGGATTCGGCGTGGTCCTCGTCGGCGTGGTCCTCGGGTCGCTCGAAAGCCTGACCAGCTTCTCTATCGGAAGCGGCTGGCGCGAGGCCCCCGGTCTCGTCCTTCTCATCCTGGCACTTGCCCTTCGGCCCTCCGGCATATTCGGCAAGGGAGTCATACGAAAGGTGTGACGGCATTATGATAAAGCGTCTGCTGCTTATCCATGGGGCGGAGTTGGCTGCGCTCGTCCTCCTGACTGCCTTACCGCTGCTCGTGCAGAATTCCTTTGCCCTGGCCCTGCTGACGCTCCTTGCCATATACGGCATACTGCTTATCGGTCTGGATGTTACCGTCGGCTATCTCGGGCAGGTCAATCTCGCACAGGCGGCCTTTCTCGGCCTCGGTGCGTACGCTGCCGGCCTGACGGTCACGCACTTCGGTTTCGGCATGGTGAGCGCATTGTCCGCCGGCCTGCTGATCGGTCTCGTGTTCGGCGGGTTGCTGGCCTTTCCTGCGCTGAGACTGGAAGGTCCCCAGTTCGCGCTTGCTACGCTCAGTTTTTCCGCCCTCACCGCCACCGTGCTTAATGAGTGGGAGTCCATGACACATGGGGCGCAGGGTCTTTCTCTCATACGCCCGACCCTGTTCGGCCTGCAGCTCACAACAAGGGGCTTCTACTGGCTCTGCCTGGTCCTCCTCGTCCTCGTCTGGATTGCAATGCGCAACCTTCTCACATCACAATGGGGCAGGGCCTTCGAGGCCCTGCGCGACAGTCCCATCGCTACCGACGCAATGGGCATCGGCGCTTATCGGCACAAGGCTGCGGCCTTTGCATTCGGCTCGGCCCTTGGCGGTCTCGCAGGCGCGCTCTATGCCTTCAATTTCCAGTATCTGCAACCTCAGATCTTTGTCTATGAACTCATGGTTGTCCTGTTGCTGGGTGTGGTGCTTGGGGGCCGCAAGAGCCTCTGGGGTGCCTTTGTGGGCGCTGCGCTGATCGTTTTGCTGCCGAACCTCCTCTCGAACCGGTTTCTGTTTCAGATCTTTTCCGGCATCGGCCTGACGATTGCTTTGATCGCCGGCGGACGGGGCTATCTTCTGAAAACGACGAAGCCCTTTCAGGCCTTTGCGCCGATCGTTGCCATGGGGCTGCTTGTCCTCGCTGCGGTGACAGTCAAAAACATCGAAGACCTGCGCAAGGCCATCTTCTCTCTTATGCTTTTTTCTGTTGTGGTAGGACTCCCCGAGGGACTAATGGGCTTCGCCGCTTCGTTTCTGTCGAAACTCTTCCGCATCCCTCCTGCTCCACTTAGTGAACCGGCGTCACTCGATGCCGTTTTGGCCGGGAATAAGGCCCATGCAGGCCCGTTACTTGAACTTCGGGATCTGAAGCGGAATTTTGGCGGGATCAGGGCCGTTGACGGCGTCTCGCTCGTAGTGCAGTCCGGACACATACATGGTTTGATCGGTCCGAACGGTTCGGGCAAGAGCACGCTCGTAAACGTAGTCTCGGGACTTTATGCGCCAAGCGGAGGGGCCATGCTGCTCAGTGGAAAGCCGCTGCCTGAGGGCAGCCTCATGAAGGCCGCGCAGATGGGGATTTCGCGGACCTTCCAGAACCTGCAGATCTTCACAGAGCTCACGGCGCTGGACAACGTGATGGCGGCGCTGAAGGGAATTTACCGGAAGCCCCTGCTGCTGGTATTGCTGGGTCTCGCGCGCCGGGAAGAGCGCTCTGCCCAGGCGGAGGCCCTGGCCCTGCTCGAAATGGTAGGCCTGAGGGAGGAGGCGCGCACTCCGGCCAAGGACCTTCCTTACGGGGCACAGCGCTTTCTGGAGATTGCCCGCGCCCTTGCCCGCCGGCCTGATCTCCTGATCCTTGACGAACCGGCGGCCGGCCTCGCCCATCCCGATGTGAAAGAGTTGGTGGCGATTATCCGGAAGATACATCAGTTTGGGATCACGACGATCCTCATCGAGCACCATATTGAAGTCGTGAGCGAACTCTGCGACGCGGTGACGGTGCTTGATGGCGGTCTGGTCATAGCCGAGGGGCGGCCTCAGGATGTAAGGCGGAATCCCAAAGTAATAGCCGCCTACCTGGGTGCAGGCGCATGAGCTGGGGATGATTAACGGACCATGCTGATCGTCGAAAACATTTATGCCGGTTACGGAGCCAGCGAAGTATTGGCTGGTCCCTCTCTCGATGTAAAGGCCGGTACGCTTGTTGCCCTGATCGGACCAAACGGCGCGGGCAAGACCACGACTATGCGCGCCATCTCCGGGATTATCAAGCCCGTTAAAGGAAGTGTACTGCTCGACGGCAGGCCGGTGAATGGAATGGACGCCTCGCAGATTGCCCGGCTCGGACTTGCCCACGTGCCTGAGGGGCGACATGTGTTCGGTCCGCTGTCCGTCGAGGACAACCTGCTCCTGGGTGGGTATCGGCGCCTGCCGAAGTTCTTTGGGTATCACGCCAGGGCCGCGTCCGGCCTTGAGCGTGTGTATTCGCTCTTTCCAAGACTGAAGGAGCGTCGCGGTCAGTCGGCCGGTACACTCTCGGGCGGCGAACAGCAGATGCTTGCAATTGGCCGGGCCTTGATGGCCCAACCCAAGGTAATCCTCATGGACGAACCCTCGATGGGGCTGGCCCCGGTAATCGTGGAGGAGGTCTTCACCACCATCATGCAGCTGAAGGAGACGGGGATCCCGTTATTACTCGTTGAGCAGATGGCGAAGAAGGCCCTGGAGGTGGCGGACTACGTCTACGTCATGGAAAGCGGGAAGGTCGTCATTGAGGGAAGACCTTCGGAGCTTCAGCAAAACGAACGTGTCATCGCGGCTTATCTGGGGTAGGCAGAGAATCTAGAAATTCTTTTTCGGATAATGCCTCATTCCCCAATTAGGGGATGTCAGACGAAACAACCGGGCAGCGGTTTAGCCCTACTGCCATAAATGCCACAAGTCGTCAAATTCTGTGTCTCTGGCCCTACATAAAAATACCTAAGAATTATTACCTAAAGATTGACAGGCGGCTTTGGTTGTGATAAAAAATGGAAAAGGGACGATTCCGACACAGCCAAACCGCTTGCGAGGACGAGGCGGAAAGCGGAGGGTCTTAGCATAAGATGGCCGAGCTGCCGACGGAAATATATCGGTGAGTTCGGCTTTTGTATTTGAGGTGAAGGGGGATGAGCGAAAGGTTCATTTGATCGCTCGAAGAATGTGCTTAAAAAAGCAGGAGGATATCATGTCTAAGTTTAAGCGGTTAGTTGTTTTGGTTATATTTGTGATTGCAGTGCAACCGAGTTTCGCTAATGATCGCGCACAAATTCACGGCGTATGGAAACTGCTTTCCTACGATGTTGAGGTTCAAGCCACGGGCGAAAAATTCCCCCCCATGGGCAAGAATCCGACGGGTTACGTGATTTTCACCCCCGAGGCGCGCGTGTGGTTCGTACTGACTGGAGATGGGCGGAAGCCTGCGAAAACCGCCGAGGAGAAGGCGGTCCTCTTGGATACCCTGGTTGCGTACACGGGTACGTATCGCGTGGAAGGGGACAAGTGGATTACCAGTGTCCAAGTGGCCTGGAATCCGGCATGGGTCGGCACCGAACAGTCACGATCCTTCAAGGTAGAAGGCGACCGTCTTCAAGTCCTCACCCCGTGGCGAGTTATGCCCAACTGGGCCGACAAGGGAATGACCCGGAGCATTATCACGTTCGAACGGGCGAAATAGGGAGCCGGGGATTTCTCAATCTCCCTCCCACGTCGTTGAGGCACTGCGAAACTGCTTACGTGCCCGAATGGTCCTCTATTCCAGGACTTTTCTCAAATATTTATGCAGGTCTTCCCGGATGCCCCTCTCCATGTATGTAATGACCCCTTTCCTATCGATAAGGATATTTGTCTCGATCCGCGCGCCAAAGGCCTTCGATACCTTATCGCCTTCGTCATACGCGACAGGGAAAGTTATGTGGTTGTGCTTTACGAAATCGCCTATCTTCCCTTTGATGCCGAGGTTTATACCGATGAATTCGATTCTGCCACCAAACTCTTTATACAGCTCCTCCACACGGGGGAGTTCTTCTTTGCAGTATGGTCACCAGGTTGCCCAAAAGAACAGGTAGACCGGCTTTCCCCCCTTGATGTCCTTGTCATAGGAAATTTCCTTCCCCTGAATGGTAATGACACGGAAATCGGGTGTCTTGTCCCCGACCCCCAGTGCATACGCGCTTGCAGGAAGAAGGAGCAGCGATAAGAATAAAATACCCTTTATCACAAAGGCCATATTTTGTTCTACAAGAGAAAATTTCTTTACCATGTATTCGTCTTCCTTATTGAGAAACTGGTTTGTTCCGGTTTTTGCCCTCTGTGAAATTCTGGTAGTGACTGAGTCACTACCCAATTCCGCCTCAGTGAGAGCACTCCCCGGCATGGCCGCCGCAGACATGACCCGGTTGAAACCGGGGAAGTCCTTTCGAACTGAAGAGTTCAATATTTTGTCTCACGGTTTTCGCCATAGCTTTATACACGCTTATCCCGGCGCCGCTCAACTTCATGAGCGCTCCTCCCCCGATACCGCCCACTACCACGGCGTCCACTTCCTGTCCTTCAAGTGCGCCGACAGGATTGCACATGCCGTGGGCATGGTGACGGTCGGCATTATGTGCCACCCTGACCGCCATTGTATCAGAGTCGACGATGACAAAGGCCGGGGCCGAGCCGAAGTGCCCGTACACTTCACTTTCGAGATCTGAAATTTCTTTGACCGGGAAACATAGTTTCATCTTTAATTACACCTCCGATTTGGATATGGTCTTCTCGCAGACAAGCGCCTTGCATCCGGAAAGGGCGCTCGCCACTTTTTTCCTCGCACTCGCAAGGATCCTTTGGACGGTCCCCCGTGATATCCTCATCCTTCTTCCTGCCTCTTCCTGCGTCAGGCCGTCAAGGTCGCAGAGTTTCAACGCCTCAAGTTCATCCCTGTACAGGGTGATCTTTTCGATTTCCGACATCGGAATCCCTGTGGGCTTAAACGCGCTGCCCTTAAACCTGCAGCCGCAGAGCCTCGGTTTTTTATGTCTCGGAGACACTCCCGTAATCCTTGATTATGTGCATATACACATTATACTGATCGATTGATACCTCTGTCAACACACTCCCGGATGAATACCGCATGTTCTCGGGAACGCAGGGGCACATTAGGCAGGCGCTACGGAGATTCGGAAACAAAAAGGCCCGTGCTCAGATAGCGCTCGCCACGATCGGGAAGGATCACGACAACTTTCTTGCCTTTGCCTAGTTTGCTTGCTACCTTGATGGCGGCCCACATCGCTGCGCCCGACGATATACCAGGCAGTATCCCTTCTTTTCTTGCGAGTGCCCGTGCAGTGTCCCCCGCATCGGCGTCGGCAACAGGTATCACTTCATTGTAGATCTTTGTATTCAAGACCCCGGGGACAAAGCCCGCGCCTATCCCCGCGATCTTGTGCGGTCCGGGGCTGCCCCCTGACAACACAGGCGATGATGCAGGCTCGACTGCCGCGATCCAGATCCCAGGGTTGCGTTTTTTCAAGACTTCGCCGACACCGGTTATGGTGCCGCCGGTGCCTATGCCGGCCACGAACCCGTCCGGCGCATTCCCGAGGTCGTTGAGTATCTCAGTTGCGGTAGTCTTCCGGTGCACCTCGGGATTTGCAGGATTTTCGAACTGCTGCGGCATGAAGTAATAGCCAGGGCGGCCCTGATGGATCTCCATCGCCTTGTCTACAGCTCCTTTCATTCCCTTCTTGCCTTCGCTCAGGACCAGTTCGGCGCCGTATGCCTCAAGCAACTGCCGTCTCTCCATCGACATCGTCTCCGGCATAGTGAGGACTAATTTATATCCCTTGATCGCCGCAACCATGGCAAGCCCGATGCCTGTATTGCCGCTTGTGGGCTCGAGTATCGTACCTCCGGGTTTTAGCTTCCCCTCTTTCTCCGCAGCCACAATCATCGAAAGCGCGATCCTGTCCTTGACAGAGCCGCCGGGGTTGCATCCCTCGAGTTTAGCCCAAATCTCGGCGTCCCCGGGAGCGGTCATGTGGTTTATGCGTACAAGGGGCGTATTGCCGATCAGTATTAAGACATCTTCATGCAGTCTCATAAAAACCTCCTCATGGCCTGCAGACACGGCCAAAGAATGCCATCTATTTAGCAGATTATAGCACAGGCAGAAAGGAGTGTTCCCAATAAAAATAGAATAGTGTAAAATCGATGGTGATGGCAATCGCGGTAATAAAATCATCCGGCCGGCAGGAGGAATTCCTCGTTGAGAAGCTTGCCGAATCGCTGGTGCGCTCGGGCGCCGTGCCTGAGGTTGCACTGGATATCGCGAGGCAGGTCGAAAGACAGATTTCCCCCGCGTCTCATACGAAAGCTATCTTCAGACTTGCAAAGAGGATGCTGAGGAAGCACAACGCAGTGTCGGGGATGAAATACTCCCTGAAGAACGCCCTCTCGGCGCTCGGGCCTTCCGGCTATCCCTTTGAAAAATATGTCGCCCGGATGCTGAAAGTCTATGGCTATGAGGTCGAAGCCGACAAGATCTTAGAAGGCTACTGTGTGAGTCACGAGGTCGATGTCTATGGGAGAAAAGGGAATGAACATTGCGTCATCGAGTGCAAGTACCACAGCAACGGCGGAAACCCTACAGACGTGAAGGTTGCTCTCTACATACATGCACGATTTGAGGATATACAAAAGGCCTTTGCAGCGAATTCGGACAAGGGGGCGCACCTTCGTGGTTGGCTCGTCACCAATACCCGCTGTACGACTGATGCCATAAAATACGCGGAATGCGCGGGGCTAAAGATAGTGAGTTGGAGGTATCCGGCAAAGGAGAGCCTCGAGGATATTATCGAAGAAAAGAGGCTATATCCTGTGACGCTCCTCCCCTCGGCGAGGAAAAAGGCGCTCGAATCCCTTTTCAGAAACGATATCATCCTCGCCCAGGAGATAGCCGATATGGACGAACGGACCTTCCTGAGAAAAAGCGGCCTTGACCCAGAGTCAGCACGTCTCATAAAAAAAGAGGCAGACGCGCTCTGCCCCTGTCCCTAGGCTTTCCATTTTCTCCCGGATTTGTGCTATCTTACCCTATTGACTCTGCTTAAAAAGTCAGCCGGAACCATATAAAAAAGACCCAGGAGGCAATTATGAGAGAGACCAAAATCGTGCTCCCTGACAGGGATATCCCGAAGCAGTGGTATAACATCATGGCGGACATGCCGAACCTTCCGAAGCCGCCGCTCCATCCAGGCACAAAACAGCCGGTCGGTCCCGATGACCTGAAGGCCATTTTCCCGATGTCGCTGATCGAGCAGGAGGTGTCGACTCAGCGTTGGATCGACATCCCGGAAGAAGTCTTGAATATCTACAGCCTCTGGAGACCCTCCCCCCTTTACAGGGCCCACAGGCTGGAAGCGGCGCTCAAGACCCCTGCGAAGATCTACTACAAATATGAAGGCGTGAGTCCGGCGGGCAGCCACAAGCCCAACACCTCGATCCCCCAGGCCTACTACAATAAAAAGGCCGGGGTAAAGAGGATAGCGACAGAGACAGGCGCCGGACAGTGGGGCTCTGCGCTCGCCCTGGCAGGCAGTCTTTTCGGGATCGACGTAACGGTGTATATGGTCAGGGTCAGCTATAACCAAAAGCCTTACAGGAGAATAGCTATGGAAACATGGGGGGCGACGGTCCACGCAAGTCCCTCGAAACTCACGAATTCAGGGAAAAAAATTCTCGAGATCGACCCGGACAGTCCGGGGAGTCTCGGCATCGCCATATCCGAGGCGGTCGAAGACGCCGCAACGCATGACGACACCAATTACGCGCTCGGCTCGGTCTTAAACCATGTCCTCCTCCACCAGACCGTCATCGGCATCGAGGCGAAAAAACAGTTCGAGCTCGCAGGAGATTATCCCGACATCATCGTAGGGTGCTGCGGCGGCGGAAGCAATCTCGGGGGTGTCAGCTTCCCGTTCCTCCGGGACAAGATCAACGGCAAAAAACTCAGGGTAATCGCAGCCGAGCCGATATCATGTCCGACACTCACAAAGGGCGAATTCAGATACGATTTCGGAGATACCGCGGGACTCACTCCTCTGATGATGATGTATACCCTCGGCCATGACTTTATGCCTCCGGGTATCCACGCAGGCGGACTGCGGTACCACGCAGATTCCCCGCTAATATGTCAGCTTTACAACGACAAGCTGATCGAGGCCGTCGCTTTCGGCCAAACCGCCTGCTTCGAGGCGGCGATACAGTTCGCAAAAACAGAGGCCATAATCCCTGCCCCTGAAAGCTCGCACGCTATCAGAGGAGTAATAGACGAGGCATTGAAAGCGAAAGAAGAAGGCAAGGAGAAGACAATATTCTTTAATCTGAGCGGTCACGGCTATCTCGATATGACCGCCTACGAAGACTACCTTGCCGGCAAACTCGTCGACTACGAGTATCCCGACGAGAAAATAAAGGAAGCTCTGGCAAAGCTGCCGGTGATCTAGATCTATATAATTGTAGGGGCGAACCCCTGTGTTCGCCCTGTATTTTTATGGTCAAGGTTAAAATCTGCGGTATAACGAATCTTGAAGACGCGATGGCCGCCGTCGACTTCGGGGCCGATGCCCTAGGGTTTGTCTTTTTCAGGGAGAGTCCAAGACATATTACCCCGACAGAAGCAGCCGCCATCATCAGGTACCTCCCTCCCTTTATTCAGTCCGTCGGCGTCTTCGTCGATGAGACTGCCGAGACCATCGAAAATACCGTCGCTTCCTGCAGCATAGATATAATACAGATGCACGGCGGTGAACCCCCTGAGAAATGTGGATTCCCCCGCCGCGTGATAAAAGCGATCCGGATCAAGAGCTTAGACAGTCTTTCTCCGCTTGCCGGATACAGGGGCAAGGTTTCCGCCTTCCTCCTTGATGCCTATGCGCCATATGCCTTAGGAGGGACCGGCCGCGTATTCAACTGGGATATCGCCGTCGAGGCCAAACAGTTCGGCAGTGTGATACTTGCAGGAGGGCTGACTACTGAGAACGTTTCGGAGGCGGTGCAGTATGTTCGCCCTTATGCCGTGGATGTCAGCAGCGGGGTCGAACAGGCGAAGGGGAAAAAAGACCTTGCCAAGATGAAGTTGTTTATCGAGAGGGCAAAAGGGGCGAGTTAGAGATTGAGCTACGACAGGAGGGACAATTCTTCGTATGTCGCGGTTCGAAGGCGTCACTTATCAGTGACTAGTTGGCAAGGTTGTGCAGTTACTTCTTTTCCTGTTCCGAACTCACCTTTATTACCGTCTTGACATTCCCCCTCGGATTAAAGTCTCCGACCACCTCTAAATACCTCGGTCTTAATTTCTTTTTCAGTTCGGAATAGAACCTGTTTATAATTTCTTCATGAGAGATATATTCGTTTCTGAATGCGTTTAGGTATAGTTTTAGAGATTTTAGCTCGACGATCTTTTGATCAGGGACATATCTTACGGCGAACGTCGCAAAATCGGGATACCCGGATCTCGGACAAAGGCATGTGAATTCGGGGAGGGTGATATTTATCTCATAGTCCCGCTCGGGGTTAGGATTCTCCCATATCTCGAGCCGCGCCTTTTTAATCGCTTTTTCGCCGTATTTCATTATGAAATCTACCACGGGGGTTGAGGCTTTGTAAAGTAGAGGGCACGTTGCACCGTGCCCCTACTACTTCGACATTCTTGTATAGTATTCCATTTCGAGCAGCCTGCGTTTAATGTCCGCCCCGGAGGAATATCCGCCAAGGGAACCGCCGGACTCTATAATACGGTGGCAGGGGAAAATAATCGGGATGGGGTTTTTCCCGAGGGCGTTTCCTACCGCCCTGAAGGCGTGGGGCTTGCCGATTTTCTCGGCCATCCACTTATACGTCCTTGTCTCTCCATATGGCACCTCTCTCAGGGCATCCCAAACGAGTTTCTCGAAATCAGTGCCCTCCATAAACGCGGTCTTGCATGTAAAGTCCCTTCTGCCCTTTTCGAAGTATTCGGTCAGCTCTTTTTTTACGGCTGCTGCATCTTCTGTCTTTTTCAGATATAAACCGGCGGGTTTTTCGAAGGCAATGCTGGTCAACGCGTGGGCGCTGAAAAGCAGGTAAAGCTTCCCGACCGGGGTCTCAAGGATGTCGTAGAACTCATTATTGTCCGCTTTCTTCTGCTTCATCTTTTCCCCTTCCGAAGACATCGTCTTCCGGATTCTCAAATAATAATACACTCTACCTCGGGCAGTCCGTCAAGGAGGCGTCTCTCCTCTCATTTCCAATTATGCGCCCGGATAATCCTTATGAGAAGGCCGGAGACATGGGTATAGGATATAATAAAAGAGTTGGCATAACGATGAAAAAGCTTACGATACGGGACCCGCGGTTTGTTTTTAGTGAAGATGTGACCTGTCCCTATATCGATGACGGCCGGACCGCATCGCTGGAATTTATTCTGCCTGCGGAGGGCATTGCCCGGCACTTTCACGAATTTCTCGCAGCGGGCTACAGACGCCTGGGGAACGTCCTCTACCATAATGTCTGCCGTACGTGTTCTTCATGCCGCCCGATCCGTCTTGAGACGGAAAAGTTTAAGGCGAGCAAGAGTCAGCGAAGGACTCTCAGGAAAAACCGCGATGTGACGGTTGAGTGTCGTGTCCCTTCCGTCACCCCGGTGAAATTAGAACTTTACAAAAACTATGTCATGTCAAAGCATTCTCAGGAGACAGACAGCGACATCCGGGATTACCGAACGCCCCTTTCAGGCCTGCATCAGGGTTATGCAGGGAGCATCGAAATGGATTATTTCCTTGGGGGGCGTTTGATCGCGGCAGGGATAGTCGACGAAGGGGAAGACGCCCTTTCCTCGGCCTACTTTTATTACGATACCGCCCAACTCGACAGGAGACTTGGGATATACAGCATCCTTCATGAGATATCACTCGCCCTTTCACTGGGGAAAAGATATTACTACCTCGGGTTCTGTGTCGAAGAGACCCCGAAGATGTCATATAAAAAATTCTTCCTGCCCAGCCAGATCTATGAGGACGGGGTCTGGAAGAATTACCTACTCTCTGAATAGTCTTTACGCCGGATTGCAGCCATACAGGATTGCTCACGAATGCTGCTACGACTCCCTTCCGGCACAAAAAAGCAATTCCTGTGCTTAGTAGAAATCTGTTCTGTATCAAGGTGTTTTGAGGTTTTCAGGGCAGGCCGAGACGTGGTCTAGAAAAAAGATAGTCCTTCATGGTAGTCGTTAATGGTCCGGGCTAGGATATATTTCCCCGATCACTAGGACAGAGTGCCGATTGTCCGGGAGGCCGGTATTTGATACGCTGTAATCATGAAGAGAAGAGAAAAAAAAGAGGCTGGCCGGGAGGCCGAAAGGAGGAGTAAGATGTTAAGCATAACGAACATAGGCGGAGACAGTGTAGGAATGGGGAATTACTGGAATTTTTCTACCGGTGACAGGGTGCATATGGAAGAGGCGGGGATCCTACCAGGGAACAAGACCCAAAGATACTACAAGGTGCATCCGGCTGCGATACTCTTTGCGGCCCCTGTGCTCGGCCTGGTGTATGCCATATTTCTGCCTTTCATCGGGCTGGCGATGGCAGCGTCGGTTCTTTTAAAGAAGCTGTTTGGAGGGCTGGCACAGAGCGCATACAGAGGGGCGGCATTCAGCTGGCAGCCGAGTGAGGCCTATCTGGCCGGCAAGAGACGCAGCGACAGGAAAGGCGAACAGAGGGAAGGAAAGAAAGAGTGAGGCGGTGATTAAACAGCAAAATAAAAGGGGGACCAGGATATATCATGGTCCCCCTTTTTATTGCAAAAGACTTATCTAGCAACATCAGCGTCCGACTGTTTTTTGCATAAAGCAATATAACTCATTGAAAGAATAATATAATAATGACATTTCGACCTGTTACCGACTTGAAATATTTTCAGCCAGTCGGTCATCGTTCCGGGGACACCCGGAAGGAGACGA
>JBIOIY010000067.1:0-14057 GCA_044450345.1 Thermodesulfovibrionales bacterium
GCAGCTGAAGAGACACTCACAATCGCATTAAACTTTCCAACGGTCTTGCCCCTCTGCTCCTTTATAGTAAGATCACCCAGCAAGGACGTGCTTACCGTCCCTACAATACCGTTTGTGACCCCCAATACGGCCTGCAGAAGGTATAGCTGATATTGTTCCTTGATGACCGTATAGAGGAAAATCACCGTTGCATCTACAAATGCGGTTGTGATAAGAAAGGGTTTCCTCCCTAAACGATCGGAGTAGCCTCCGACAACGTAGGTAGTGGCCGCCTGGAGTAGCACCATTATACTGAAGGCCAAACCGAGTTTTTCCACCCCGCCGCTGAGCTTCGCGACCTGAAGCACATAAAAGGGGCCGATGAATCCCATGACAACTGCCCAGATGGAGCTCACACTCGTGAATATGCGGAGATTCCTTTCATCCGTCGTGATCAATCGCCGGTCTCCGGCATGTATTTTATTTCCTGCATGACAAGGGTCTCAAGTGTTGCATCCAGATAAGGCTTTTTGCAATCGATCTCGTGAATGTTTCCGTCTCTCAGGACCTTCATAAACCTGCATCCCCCAAAGCAAAGAGGAAGGTATTCGCAGTCGAGGCACTGCCCGTTCTTCCAGACATCAAGGGCATGAGATTCATGGATTTCGGATAAACCTTCTCTGAGGTTTCCTGCAGCAAACCCCTCCCACCCGATAAACCCGGGGCATTTGTAGATCGTCCCGTCATAATTCACCACGACATCATTCGTCAGCCCTATCATACAAGGGGAGGGGAGGATTTTAGGGGTCTTGAAACCCCGCTTAAGGATCTCCTCTCTAAGGAAAAGGGTGGCCCTGAATATCCAGGGCTCATTAATCGATTCGCTGCCGTCCCTGAATTCCGGAAGTGCAAACCTCCCGCCCGGCTTTACGACAGGATCAAATTTGACGATAAGAAACTTCTCCGGCGAAAGACCCTCTGCGATGAGATAATCAAGGAGTTCGGGAACCCTCGCGTAGTTCGCCTCGGTATAGTTGCCGCCGATCTGGATGCTCAGGATATCATACACCTCTGTAATGTTCTTTACGATCGTTTCGAAGGTCCCGCCCCCGGATTTGAAGGGCCGGAAGGCATTATGGTTGTCCTTCGGGCCATCGAGCGTTATCTTTGCGCTCTTCATTCCCAGACCGGCAAGCTCCTCTGCCTTTGCCTTCGATAGCAGGGTCCCGTTTGTCACGAGATTGAAGGAGTACGTAAGTCCCCTACCTTCAGATAATGATTTCAGCCTCTCAGAGATCTTCCTGATATCATCAAAGCTTAAGAGGGGCTCTCCGCCGTAGAAATCGATATGAACGTCTTTGCCCTGGGAAATGGCATGTTTTTTCAGGAAATCTGCCAGAAGCCCCCGGGTCTCGGCGGACATATAGCGCTTCCCTTTCATATTTCCTTCATAGCAATAGGTGCAGCGCAGGTTACAGTCGAGGTTCATAACTACTATGGCATTGAATCTTCCCGCACGTTTGTTGATATCATCGATAAGACCGAGCATTTCCTTTTTTTCTTCATCCCTGGCAGGAACCAAAAACCCGAGCTCCAAAAGAATCTTCTGATCGGATGCCTCCAGTTCTCCCTTTTCTATTTGCTCTAGAGCAGTCTTAGGCAGGAGAATCGTTGATGCCCGCTTGGTGGAATAAAGAAGCAGGTAGTCGGGATCACCTTCATAAGTATACGTCTTAATATATCTGGATAATTGCATAGCTTGAAAAAAGAGAGGGGGAGTTGGCTCCCCCGTAAAGTAAGTTTGCAATCGGGCCCATTAAGATCTGAACGGCACGAAGGACAGGTAGCAGCAGACACCTGTCGGACCAGCCGACTCGTTCACCCCTTTGCTAAGGACGACTATCGCCTTTTTCATCTCTTCCTCCTATCAAATGAGTTGGGTATACCTCCAATGGAGGTCCTATCGTTCTATCAAACAAATATTTCTATATCTTAAGCCGCAGGCCAGCCTCGACCCATCTTCTGGGGTTCCTGAAGGCATCAACCAAATATTGAGAGCCGTTAAAGATATTGTGGGCGGTAAAGAAGACCTCCGCGTTTCTTTTACCAAAGGAAAGGACCTTTTTTGTGAGACTGAAATCCCATATCATGGAGTTATATTCGCCGCTTGTTGACGAGTCCGCGTTCCACCAGATATAATGGCCCTTAAGCAAGGCCCTAAGAGATTTGTTGTCATTGTAATGAACCCCCACATCAAAGGTATACCGCGGAATATTCTGCACTTCTTCCCCGGTGTCTCTATCAGTGGCATCGGTAAAGGCAACACCCGCAGAAAGGGAGATGTTATAGACCGGGACGGTTTTCAGCTCGAACTCGAATCCCTGTCTCCTCTGCTTTCCCTGGTTGACAGCCGTAAATGTCCCGTCACTCAAGGTCTCATTGAAAAGTGCATCAGTAATTTCATGCCTGAACGCTGTAGCCTTCAACCAGAGGTATTTAAGACCAGTTGACTCGATGCCTGCCTGCACAGACCATACCTTCTCCATCTTTAGATCCGGGTTTGGCACAGAGAAGGTACCCGTGCCGAAGGTCGCTCCAAGCGGGGGGGTACTGAAACCTCTTGCCCCAATAGCCCTCAGCATGGTCTTTTCACCCAGGTTATAAGTCACTCCCAGGCTTGGGCTCACGAAGCTGCCGTTGGTGCTCGTATGATCATACCTGATGCCTGGAGTGAAGGCAAACTTGGCTGCTGTCATCGTGTCATTCACAAATACCGCCCACTTGCCAAGACTCTGTTTTCCGCCGGTGATATTATTTGACACTAGCTCCCCGTAGTCATAGTCAAAGCCCGAGACCACATCATGAATGCTGTTTTTCCATGTGAACTTGAGGCTCCCCCCGCTGCTCTTATCGTCAATGTTGCTGGCCGATAGGATTTCCCCGGTGCTGAAGCTATTATTGATATGTTCCGCACGCTGACGCGAGGTCCTCAAGGACGCATTAAGGTCTGCGGTATCGGTCAACGAATAATTGAACGATAGTGTAGAGAAAAGATACTCGAAGTCATTGCCGAAGGATATATCAAAGTCGGGAAACTCCCCCTCTCCCCTTGACCCTTTGTTATAGCCAAAGGTAAACGTGACGTTGGCTTTTGACAAGACATCCCATCTTAATTTCGAATAAAGATTGTTCTCATAAAAAGAGGTGTTGGGTCTTAATCCGTTTGAAACAAGATTTCCGCCATACAGGTAATAGGAAAGACTCTCCACCTGACCGGAAACCTCAGCCCTGTAATCCCCCGTGTTCCTCTCTCCGTAAGAAGCGGAGAGCATTCCTCCCGCTTTCCGTGATCCATCGCCACCCTTTGTTATGATGTGAATTATTCCGCCCAGCGACGAACCCCACGTGGAGGAGGCCGGCCCCTTGATTATCTCAATCCTATCGATAATCTGGGCAGGAACAGCACCAATGTCGGCGAAGCTGTCGGAGAGGTTATTGAGTGTTACGTCATCGATAATCACGATTGCGTGCCTGAATTCCGAGCCCTGTATCCGGACGGTATCAGCGCTTCCGGGGCCGCCCCGAGAGTCTACCTGAACCCCGGTTATGGTTAAAAGGACATCGGCCAGCGTATGCGCGTTCATCTCCTCTATGTCTGCGGCCGTGATTACGGTCATGTTCTCGGCGACGTGGGAAATTGACTTAGGATGCCTCGTGGGAGTTACGACGAGGTCTTTGTCTTCGTAGAACATCTGGAGCGTATTGATTTCATCTTCAGGCTGTGCCCAGGCATCAGAGATAAATGAAACAGAAAAGGCGAAAAGACAGAGGGCCATTATTTTTTTTATTAATTGGTCACTGTTCATAAAATTTGCTATAGTGTATTCAGTTGCTTATAAGTTTATAGCGTTTAAGCTAACTATATAAGAAATAGTACCGCTTGTCTACAATGGGGAAAATTGATTTGCAAAAGTATTTCACACTTATATTGCTTTTCTTCCTTACCTTCGCACACGCCTATGCGGGCCAAAAGAGCGTTCTCATCGTCCAAAGCGCAAACCTAGGGCCTTACAACGAGGCGGTAGAAGGCTTCAAGAGCAGCTGTCAGTGCGCTTCAAAGGAGTTGGTTCTTTCAGATGCCGTAGGACTAAACATATACAGGGAAATCCGTTACATCCAACCCGATGTCATTCTCGCCGTGGGGATCAATGCGCTTCTTAGGCTTAAAGCAATCAAAGATGTTCCCATCGTTTATGCAATGGTGTTCAACCCGGAGTCTATGCAATTAGCGGGTGCCAACATTACGGGTGTCAGCATGAATATAGCGCCTGAAAAGCAGTTATCTCTGCTCCAGGAGGCCTTCCCCGGCCTCCACAAGGTAGGTCTTCTCTATAACCCCCTCAAATCCGGAGGTTTCGTCAAAAAAGCACTCGCTTCATCGAGGGACATGTCGATAAAGATCATCGTAAAGGAAATCCATCATCCCAAGGATGTTCCTCTGAAAATTAACAGTCTCAAGGACAAAATAGACGTATTCTGGATGATAGCCGACTCAACGGTTTTCTCACCCGAAACCGTAGAATATCTCTTCCTCTTTTCCTTTGAGAACAAGATACCTGTCTTGACCTTTTCGGAGAAATACCTGCCAATGGGCGCGGTAATGTCTGCAATTATAGATGCAAGGGACATCGGGAGGCAGGCCGGAGAAATGGTAGCGAAGATCCTGTCGGGAGCCAATGTTGCGGATATCCCAAGTGTTGATGCGCGGAAAGCCAACGTCACGATAAATCTGATAACGGCAAAAAAAATAGGGAGACCCATCAGCAACGAGACCCTTCTCCGGGGGAGGGCAATCAACTGAGATGAAAGAGAAATTAATCGGCGCTTTGAGAAAAACAGGCCAGAGCTTCAGTACAAAGGTGGTTTCACTTTTGTAGTACGCGTTGATTTCAGGAGAGGGCTTTCTTCTCCGGATGAAATTGTCGCCTCAATTGACAGCCTTGCGTGTGTGCAGTATAGGAGAAATAAACGCCCCTTACAAATTCTTGAATGCGTTTGTTAGGAAGAAAGTAACAGTTAGCCAAACACTAAACTCGCGCGGAAGATGCGTTGAGAAAGTTAGTGATCAAAAAAGATATTTTTTAGTACTGCAGACATCCCCTAAAAACACACTATGTTGGCGTCGTAACAGTCATTCGTCTTTAAAAAGTTTTGCGAACTTTTTCTGTGCCTGCGCCACCCGCCTTGATGGCTGGGGTTGAGGCAATGGCGACGAAGATGGAAGGTAGGTTGCGCTGTAAACCGGGTGGCCAGTTCCAACGGGGACCATATTCCCTGTAAGAATGTTTTCCTTTGTGCCGGACAGGGGATCGAGCCGCTTTCGCAGGGCCGCTTCGGCAAGAATTAGCGTTGTGTTCTGGAAAGAAGCAGCCGACAGCCAGCTGTCGGATAAAAGGGCGGCATCAGTAAGGCTAACGATAAGGGGCTTCGCAACGGCACGTTTGCCTTTCGTACGATCGTTTTCCTCGGCAAACATCCACTTTGACACGATCTCATCGACCACAAAGTCGGTGTCCCCGGGATCTACTATAAGGACCTTCGCAAGCATCTTTCTAAGTATAATCTCCAGATGCTTGTCATTAAGCTCAACGCCCTGGCTCCGGTATACCTTCTGTACCTCATCGATGACGTGAAGGGCGACTTTTTTAGCCCCGAGAATCCTTAAAACGTCCAATATGTCGAGAGGGCCTTCGGCGAGAATATCTCCTTTTCTCACAACATCGCCGCTAAATATGTTGAGCTGTCTATATATGGAGACATCGCAGCGCCATCGGTCATTGTCGTTGATGATCTCAACGCCGAGCATTTTTCCCCGTGGCGGATAAATGGTTACCTGCCCGTCGATTTCCGCAATGACCGCCGTGTTCTGCATTTCCCTGATCTCGATCACCTGCAGAACGCGCTTTAGCCCGCCGGTGATGTCGGCGTTCTTTTCCGCCGCCTTTGGAACGTACGCAAGGACATCGCCAGGGCTGACGTTCTGTCCTTCTTTGACAAGTACAATGGCCCCAATGGGAAGGTAATATTGTTTTTCCCCTATACTCACTTGCGGTACCGTGTGTTCAAATATCGCACTGACGATCGTTAGCGTTATGCCCGTTTTTGAGTCCATATTTCGTGTAATGGTTTTCCCGTCGGAGCAGCCGTTAAGTTTGGCAACGCCGCCGGCTGTCGCCACGAGTGGCAGATTGAATGGGTCCCAGTGGGCAAGCTTCTGACCGGGTTCGATGATATCCCATTCTTCCACAGTAAGGGTTGCACCATAAGGTACGGACCCCGCGTCAGTCTCAGAGCCGTGTCTTGAAATAGATATACGCCCGTTTCGCCCAACCACAACAAGCCCCGCGTCTCCTCTGACAGCCAGGATATCCTTAAAAGTCACTGCCCCCTGCGACTTCGCGAAAAGGTCGGCCTTTGCCCCGGAGCCGGCCGCGCTGCCGCCTTCATGGAAGGTTCTCAGGGTAAGTTGCGTCCCCGGCTCGCCCACTGATTGTCCTGCTATGATCCCAACCGCATCACCTATTATCGGCAGAGCCCTCGTCGCAAGGTCGTGGCCATAACATAGGGCGCAAATTCCGGGCCTTTGAGCGCACGTAATAGGCGAGCGCACGGCCACCTCGCTGAAACCGGCTTCCTCGATTTTGGCCGCTATCTCCTTAGTCACTATATCGTTTCTGTGAGCCAGGACCTCGCCTGATACGGACTCACGCATTTCTTCGGCCAGCACTCTTCCTATAATGCGGTCTTTGAGTGGGATAACGAGATCGTCGCCATCGTAGAGCGCACTCAGGGGAAACCCGTCGGTGCAGCCGCAGTCATAGGCATTTACAATTACGTCATGGGCGCAATCCACAAGCCTGCGGGTAAAGTGTCCGGCGGTTTTGGTCTTCAGTGCCCCGTCCGCCCGGCCCTTTCGTGCGCCGTGGCACGAAAGCAGATACTCATGATAAGTGAGACCTTCTTTGAAATTTGACTTAATGGGGATCTCCACAAGCTCGCCATTGGGTTTAGCCATGAGGCCCCTCATGCCGGCCAGCTGGCGTATCTGCTCCCGGGAGCCCCTGGCACCGGAGTCGGCCATCATGAAGACCGAGTTGAATTCCTTCATATCGGTCCGCTCGGCCTCACTCAGGCCTTCGTGGTCGGCCACGCCGAGGCTTGCCATCACTTTGTCGGCGATCGCTTCCGATGCTTTCTTCCAAAGGTCAACAATCCTGTTGTGCTTTCCTTCCTCGTTGAGCAGTCCATTTGCAAACTCATCTAATACATCCTTTACCTGGGCTTCCGTCTCCGCTATGATCGCCTGTTTCTCAATTGGGATAGTGACGTCGCTTATAGAAAGAGAAATACCCGACAATGTGGCAAACTTAAATCCGATCTCTTTAATCTTGTCGAGGAATATCACGGTTGCCCCTTGGCCAGCCTGCTCATAGCACATCTCTAAGAGCTTGCCCAAATCCTTTTTCTTTAGCGTCTTGTTGACAGACGAGAAGGGTAGTGCGGGCGGAATAATCTCACTGAATATCACGCGGCCCGGGGTCGTATCAACGAGTTGCCCGTCGATTCTCACCTTTACCTTGGAATGCAGGTCGAGCAACTTTTGGTCATATGCCATGATCACGTCGTCTTTATCGGCAAATAATTTACCTTCTCCTGGGCAGCCACCTCGGTCTTTGGTAAGGTAGTAGACCCCGAGCACAATGTCCTGAGTCGGTGCTACACTGATTTTTCCACTGGCGGGCGACAGGATGTTATTGATTGACATCATGAGTATGCGTGCCTCCACCTGAGCTTCAACCGTCACCGGCAAATGTACGCCCATCTGGTCGCCGTCGAAGTCCGCGTTGAAGGCCGAACACACCAGAGGATGAAGACGTATCGCCCTCTCTTTGTGAAGAACCGGAGTGAATGCCTGTATCGACATACGATGCAGCGAAGGGGCACGGTTTAAAAGCACCGTCTTTTCACTGAGTACGTCCTCCAGGGCTTCGACCGATGCGGCTGTACGCTTCTCCACCATTATACGGGCATGCGCAAGCGACGAGGCGTAGCCCATCTTCCTCAGACGACTATAGACAAAAGGCCTGCAAATATCCATCGCCAGATCGAGCGGCAAGCCGCATTGATGCAACTTCAGCTCGGGCCCGACTGCTATCACGGACCTACCGGAGTAGTCGGCGCGCTTTCCGAGCAGGTTGCGCCGCATCGTGCCCTCTTTCTTCTCGATCCTCGAGGAAAGAGACTTCAGCACTTTTTTTCCCGTGCGATCTTTCGCCATCTGCAGCTTTCCATTTGAAAAAAGCGCGTCCACGGCACCCTGGAGCAGTTTTCGCTCGATGTTAATGAGGGCCTCGGGCATGGCTCTCTGGTAGAGGCCTTGGAGACGATTGTTCCGGATGATTACGCGTGCATACAGGTCGTTGAGATCGGAACTCGCCACCGTCCCATCATCAAATACAATCACGGGCCTTAGATCTGGCGGCATCACCGGAAGATGTGTCAGAAGTATCCACATTGGGTCAACACCGGATTTATATAGATCGCGCACAAGAAGTAACCGAGCGTTTACCCTTCGTGACGGCTTCTTGCCTCGGAGTTCGTTCATTAGGTGAGGGAGATTCAGCTCCTTCAGTTTTTTTCGGATGAGCTTGCCGCCGCTGAGCGCCCTAAAACCGCCATCATTTGAGTTCTCTGTCTCGTAGTGCAGGTAGGCGCTCGCTGAAATGATCTGATTCGTCTCGTAGGGACTTTCCCCGGGCTGCTCCACAACATAAGAATTACATTCGACAATCGCGTCGATTTGTCTAGGGGGAATGGCCAGCAGCAGGGCTAATGTCCGGCGATACCACGGATGCACGATAGGCACGGCCAGCTTGATATGCCCCATGCGTTTGCGCCGCTCTTTAGGGTCTGCAAGCGTCACGCCGCACCGGCTGCACCGAACGAGCTTTTTTCGGTAATCGCGGTGATAGGTGCCGCAGCCACAGACACCGCGCTGGACCGGGCCGAAGATTCGCTGGCAAAGAAGACCGCCTGGAACGGGTACCATTGTTGCCGCATCAAGCGTCTCATGTCTGGTAACTTCGCCGTAGGACAACTCAAGCACGCGCTCAGGACTCATAAGGGAAATCCTCAATCCCTCAATTAGACCGTCTCTTTTTGTATCATCTTTTTTTTGTTGCATTTGTCGTGATGCTTATGATGCTTAAAGGAATGGTGCCTCGCCATCTCTAATGGTGATCCACTTCGTCCCGACAAAGCCGCCGCGTACGAAACTCTCGAACGTGCCGAAATACACGCGTTCGTATAGGTCATCGAGGCTTTTAAATACCTCATTTTTTTTGGCGTGTTTCTTTTCACTCTCTATATAGCGCGAAAAGTGCTCGCGTAGTATCTCGATTCTGCGTGTGTGAGTGCAGATGATAAAGCTCATCCACCTGTTCTTGACCCACAAGGTATGCGCCTTCGCTGCCACCAATCGCTCGTCGAGAGTCCCGTTGTCGATTTCGATACCCAGGGATTTTTGCCTGACTTTGTCTTTTTGCTGAAATGTGAAACGAATGAACAGATCCGGATAGGGCATCCTTTTTTTTGCCCCCTTGGATGCGCTTTTAAGACTGTTTTCGTCCTCCATGGAAAAATCGTATATGACTTTGGCGCTTTCGCGCTTTATAGCCTTGACCACAGCTACTACCTGCATCTCGTGGGCGACAGTCCATTTATTTGGGAGGGTATACCGGATACGCCTGGCATCCCAACTTTCCCGCTCTATGAGGACAGCGGCTGAGTGGGGGGTCAAGGCATAGAGAGCATGAACGCCTTTGCCGTGTCGGTCACAGTAAATCCTGGACGCAATATAGTCATCCTTCTTTAACGCGAATATTCTTTTTTGAAAGGCGCTATACGACATATCGTGCTTCGTCTTCTTTTTCCCGTCTGTTTCATCCACCGGATTCTTGGCTATGACCCTCTTTAGTTCACTTATGATCTGCTCGGCTGTCATAGGGCCGCTGGATAGCACCCGGAAAATATCCATATCTCTGGATGTGATGAATGCCATTCCTTATTTCTCCTTTGCCCCTATCTCGGCAACTTTTTGCCTGAAGGCAGAAAAGCCCGCATCGATGGCAGTCAATGTGTCCTCAGCTACAGCCTCACCTTTCTTGATACGGATGCGGAAAATGATATCCTTAGCGGATTCTCTAATCATCCCAGGGTCATCACTATCACCATCCCCTTTTTTATTTAAAAACTTTAACAGTAGCCCGGGGATGCTTTCCTTGGGTCCTTCCCTCCCGAACCGGCGAATGATGCGGTCATATTCGCGGCGGTTTGCTTTCGATATTTTTTTTAGCTCGCCTACAATTTTCGTGTATCCCTCGGCTGTCGCCCTGTCGACCTCTGAAGCCTGATTCAGAAAAAGGGCCGAGACTTCCGGGATACTGGTGATCGCCTCATGCAACTTGAAATATTTTGCAACCGTCGACTTATCCTTGCCCACCTGTTTAGCTACCCCCTCCGCGGTTTCGTAGTCCTGCCTCAACTCGACATACCCAAACACAGTGTCCACGAAGTTCAGGTCTTCGCGCTGGATATTTTCCAGCAATCCTTCCCGTCTCATTTCTTTGTCATCATAGTCTTTGATGAATGCGGGAATTTCTGTGAGGCCCGCAAGTCGAGCTGCCCGGACACGCCGTTCGCCTGCGACGATCTCAAACAGATGAGGCGCTTCTGGGTCCTTCGCCTTTCGCACAGTAATCGGGCTTCTAACTCCGTCGGCTTTGATGGTTTCGGCAAGGCCGTTGAGAGCGGCTTGGTCGAAAGCTTTTCTTGGCTGAAATGGGTTCGGCGCTACCTTATCCAGCGGGATAAAAACGGCCTCGGCAGCCACCGAGTTTTTGTCCATGCTTGCTGCCGCGTCCCTGAGAATGTCATGTGTCGTTGCTCGTTTTGTGTCCAAGATAAACCTCCATGAGTTGTTTTTTTAAGGACTGTTAAGTGATATTAAAGAGCACCGAACCAAGTGCAAAAAAAAAGTGGCGCTCCGCCACCCCTTTTCCGCACTTTCACCCACTGGTAAAAATCCTAGTAAAACAGCTCGAAAAAAACATGGTAAATACCCCCGTAAAAACCCTGGTAAATCTGCAAACCCTCTTTTCCCCCTTTGGTTTCCTTAAATATCAGCTACTTACAGACCTATTACTGACCGCCTGCGGCTTTCCATTAACCCCTCCCACTACCACTTTTTTTGACCCTTGTTTTATTACCCTCTTTTTTGCCCTTTATTCCTAACGCCCCTCAACTCCTCTTTCTGCCCGTAAGCCTACGTATTTTCAGCGTTTTGTAATACTTCTAGCCTCTCTCGTAAAACTCTTTTTTTAGACCTCTTGTGCATTAACATTTTTTCCCTTTGTTTTCCTTGTGTTAGCTGTCCTCTTCCTTGACCGAAGGGTCATTTCCCGGTATAATTATAGTAATTCGTTGTACCGACATAGGATTTACTCCTCATAAAGCTCTCTGAGCCTGATATAAAGCTGGCAACTCTTTTTGTGCCTTTCGATGGCTTAATTACGCCACTACCCCTTAATTTATTTGTACTGCTTACTTATTTACAGTCACTTCCTTATTTATTGATTTCCCTTCCCCTTTTGTAAGCCCCTCTTTTTGCTGTCGCAATTCGCCGGTATCCTCCCTTGCCTTTATCACGGTCGATTTCACTACTTGGGGTGTCTTATGCCAACTTGCAACTACATATTTCTTAAAAGCGTTTCTATTCCTGTTGTACTGCTTATCCTGGCAGGAGATTTATGACCCCTGTCACACCTTTTGCAAGTATTGTCATAGCGGCGATTCCCCATGAACCGTACCGGGAGGGGGGAGGCTCATCGCTATATCAATCAACCCTTAGCCTTATGTTTCCACCGCGGTAGTAGTCACTCTTACTTGCATCGTCTGCAGCATCGTTTAATGGCTTCATGAAGAAGACCATTAAGCCGAACAGCCAGGCAGAAGTTATCTCGATTGCCGATCCCACCAGTTCCATTTCCTCAGCGCCATTTCCCTATTGCCTCTCATTTCTTATTCACAAAAAAAATCAGCTTTTCGTCAAGACCCTCCCTCCCCAAATATTTTCTTTTCCCAAAATAAAATCAAAATTCTCGACTCCGCAATCCAACAGATTCTTTCCCGGAAGATTACCCCCTTTCTTTTTTCCAACCGCTTCAGACAACTCCTTTCGTTTGTTTTCGACAGCAACAAACCATACTGATTCACCCACCATTCCTCTTCACCCACGCATCAAATCTTTAGTCGTTAAGAGGCATTTCTTTGTCTCTCCGCAACGGGAAAGGCATGTCAACTTACTTTCCCTTTGTTCAGCATCTCCAGTTCTAAACTCTGGCAAAAAGTGACGTAGTTGGACCTTCTTCTCGGCTTACCTTTGGTGAGTCGCCAGCTTTAACAGTCTTTCTCTAGGAGGATTCCATGAAGACACAGGTATTGGTCCTGGTTCTCGCTTTTTCGATGATCATCAGTCTCGGCTTATATGCCGGCAAAGTTCTCAAGGATTTTCAGCAGAGGCAGATCGAAAAAGTCGAACACGCCCTTAATCAGTAGCCCCCATCTTTACACGAGACATTTCGCAGCATCACAGCAGATTTACCCTCATACGATTCCTTTTGAGGCATGCCAACTTACTCGAAGGGAAGTTTTGACACACCAGTCCTAAACCCTGGTCAAAGGTGACGTAGTCGGGCAAAAGACAATTCGGAGGTTCCAGATGAGCGGAATGAAAACAGTGTCAAGTCAGCTTTCAAGATGGTTCGGTGGCGTTGATGCCCAGAGACTCTTGAACGGCATTCAGGCCGAGATATCCCATGACCGTGCCGCAAAGCTATTCGGCGTCAACGAAGACAGACCCTCCGCCTATATCCTGATGGACAACCTTTCTTTCTCTGTAAAAAGGAACGTCACTGCCGCCACCGTCTTCGTACGTGTTGCGAACTGCTGACCCTGATAAACATGAGAGGAAAGAAAAAGCCGACTGAAAAGACGGTAGTGGTAATCAGAAGCATGCCGGAGTTTCATACTTTGTACGGCGGGGATATGCCGATGTTTGGCAAGAACCACGGGAACGAAAAGATCCGGACAGTTGAGGGTCTACGCGGGTTCCGTACGAAGAGAGGCCATTTTATAGACCGTGCATGGGTAAAGCAGGCGCAGCTATCTGCGGGGCAACTGTCTTGTTTTCCGAAGATCCGATTGTGATGAATGGCAATGAGTCCCTAATGGCCGCCTGCTGCAGAAACCGGCTGCAACGCATACGGAGAAAGCTACGGGCATCCGACAACCCTTAACCGGCCGGCAAAGCGTTTCAGACAGTTTAAGGCCGGCAAAACAACCAACAAGGAGAAAAATATGGCAAGCAAGATCGCCAAAGACAATCTGCGCAAGGCTATCGAGACCTGCGAGCGCTATCAAAGAGGCATCAATCTTTCCGACGTGAGAGTGACAAATCTCAGAATAGGGAAGGGCACGGTCGCAGCCGACGTCACTGTGGTTAACGACGATGGGCATACGAAGAAGCTCCGTAACAGATACGACATCTTCTCACTTTAGCTCCGTCCGCATACAACCTTCCCCTATATGTCTGTCATCCCCCGTAAGTCAAGACGAGTTCCTTTCCAGAACCTACATCACAGATACGCTGTTATCCCGCAATAAGCTGGAAGGACTTCCAACCAGTATGAAGGACTGAACCAGGGTAGTACACACTCGAGCAAAGATCACGGACATGTTCGACATGATCGTCTGATCTGCCCACGATGAAACGCAATAGGAAAGTACGCAATAGGAAAGGGCATGTCGGCTTACCTTCCCTGTTGCTCCGGTGGTTTCTAAACTTCCACCCTGTCAAATAAAGTGACGTATGCCGAGACCAAATCAAAAAAGAGGTGTCCCATGACAAAAACAACATATCTTGAAAAAGCAGGTCAGCCCACGAAGACTTTCTGGAGCAC
>JBIOIY010000068.1:0-13953 GCA_044450345.1 Thermodesulfovibrionales bacterium
ATGGCATGCGCCGCAGGCCTTGCCTTCTTCCATCTCTTTCATCGTGTACTTGCCGCCCTTTTTCATCGGGAATATCTTGGTATGGCAGCTGTTGCACTTAAGATCTTTCTCTGCGTGCTTTGTGCCGTCAAAAACGACTTTGCCCGCCGGGCTCTCAAATTCAACGGTTTTTCCTTTCGGTACCGCGAATGCGCTTCCTACAAATGCCAGAGCTACGATCACTGTCAAAATCAGTACTGTTTTCTTCATCTCTTCACCCCCTTTCATTTAGAAACTTTTAAGCCCCAAAAAGGACTCCATTTGTGATAGGTATTTTACCAGGAAACGATAACTTATGTAAAACCTGTGGCCATGAAAAATATTTCTTCTGCTCACTATAATAAAAAATACCAGCCCTGTCAAGCGAAAAGTGGCCCGGTAATGGCCTGGCGCGTTGCTTTATTAAATTGCCGCGTGTTAAAATTTGTGGAAATTCAGGAGAGAAACATGTCTGAAGATATAAAGATCGGTCTGACCTTCGATGATGTGCTGCTGTTACCTGCGAGATCGGAAGTCCTTCCCCACGGCGTAAGTCTCCACACGATGCTTACGGGCAAGATACGCATCAATATCCCTATCCTAAGCTCGGCCATGGACACGGTGACCGATGCGTCTATGGCGATCGCTGTGGCGCGGGAGGGGGGCATAGGGATTTTGCACAGGGCCATGTCGCCTGAAAAACAGGCGTTCGAAGTCGACAAGGTAAAAAAATCCGAGAGCGGGATGATCATCGACCCGATAACGGTCTCTCCCGAGGCGCCCCTGTCCGATGCTTTTGCGCTCATGGAAAGATACAAGATCTCGGGTGTTCCTGTCACCGTCAACGGCAAACTTGCGGGGATACTGACGAACAGGGACCTGAGGTTCGAAACAAAAATGAGCAGAAAGGTCTTTGAGGTCATGACCAAGGAACGCCTCGTGACTGCAGGCGTGGGTACGACATTGGATGAAGCCAAGGGCCTGCTGCACAAGTATAAGATAGAGAAGCTTCCCATCGTAGACAAGGAGTTCAGGCTGAAAGGTCTTATTACGATAAAGGACATAGAGAAACGCAAGAAGTATCCGAACTCCTGCAAGGACAAGCTGGGAAGGCTCATGGTGGGGGCAGCGGTCGGTACCGGTGAAGACACGATGCATAGGGCGGAACTCCTGATCAACTCGGGTGCGGATGTGATCGTTATCGATACCGCGCACGGCCATTCCAGGCAGGTGATGTCTACCCTGAAGTCTATCAAGAAGAAGTTCGATGTGGAGGTCATCGCGGGGAACGTAGCAACCGCCGAAGGCACCCTCGATCTTATAAAGGCGGGCGCCGACGCAGTGAAGATCGGTATCGGACCCGGCTCCATATGCACCACAAGGATCGTGGCCGGTGCGGGAGTGCCCCAGCTTACCGCCATCAAAGAATGCTATTCTGTGGCCAGGAAGTTCAAGATACCGTTGATTGCAGACGGCGGCATCAAGTATTCCGGCGACATCACAAAGGCGCTGGCCGCCGGCGCCAATGCAGTGATGATAGGAAGTCTCTTTGCGGGTGTGGATGAGTCCCCGGGTGAGGTCGTCCTTTTTCAGGGCAGGAGCTATAAGGTATACAGGGGTATGGGTTCCATCGGCGCCATGGAGCAGGGCGCCAAGGACCGCTACCGGCAGGAGGGCGTCGAGACGAAGAAACTCGTGCCGGAAGGCGTCGAGGGAAGGGTCCCTTACAAGGGGACTCTCTCGCAAAGTGTCCTTCAGCTCATGGGCGGCCTGCGTTCGGGTATGGGATACTGCGGAGCAAAGGACCTGGCCGAACTCAGGAGAAAGGCGAAGTTCATCAGGATAACGAATGCAGGGCTGAGGGAGAGCCATGTCCACGACGTTATCATCACGAAGGAAGCCCCCAATTACAGCCCTGAGTGGTAAATCGGTCTGAGGCCATCATGCATGAAGAAAGAATATTAGTCCTGGATTTCGGTTCCCAGTATACGCAGCTCATCGCCCGCCGGGTGAGGGAGAGCAAGGTATACTCGGAGATATTCCCTTTCAACGCTCCGATCCATAAAATAAAAGAGTTCAGGCCCACGGGGCTCATCCTTTCCGGAGGGCCTTCCAGTGTCTATGATGCGGGCGCGCCGCTTCCCGATATGGAGGTGTTTACGCTCGGCATACCGCTCCTCGGCATATGCTACGGCATGCAGCTGATGGCCCATTCTCTCGGGGGAAAGGTCTCGAAGGCCGCCAAGCGCGAATACGGCGGGGCCGAACTGAAGGTAGACGACGATACGGACCTGCTCTGGGGGCTGTTGCCTGACACGAAGGTATGGATGAGCCATGGAGACAGGATAGAGGCCCTTCCCGCAGGCTTTTCGGCCATTGGACATACGGACAATTCACCGGTGGCGGTGATGGCGGACAGGGACCGGAAGTTCTTCGCCTTGCAGTTCCATCCCGAGGTGGTCCATACCGAAGAAGGCACGCGCATCCTGCACAATTTCATCTTCACTATATGCGGCTGCAAACCTTCCTGGGAGATGTCTTCGTTCATAGAGTGGCAGGTCGGGGACATAAAGGCGAAGGTCGGCGGCAAGAAGGTGATCTGCGGGCTGAGCGGCGGCGTGGATTCATCGGTTGTGGCGCTGCTGGTCCATAAGGCCGTAGGCGACAAGCTCACCTGCATATTTGTCGACAACGGACTTCTGAGAAAGGGAGAGGCGGAGAAGGTGAGGAAGACCTTCGAGGGCCACTTCCATATCAGGCTGGTCCATGTCGATGCAAAAAAACGGTTCCTCGAAAAGCTCATGGGGGTGACAGAGCCGGAGAAGAAACGGAAGATCATCGGCAATGAGTTCATAGCCGTATTCGAGGACGAGGCGAAAAAGATAAAGGACGCGGAGTTTCTCGCCCAGGGTACCCTCTACCCGGACGTGATCGAAAGTGTTTCGTTCAAGGGTCCGTCGGCAGTCATAAAGAGCCACCACAACGTGGGCGGACTTCCGGAGGTGATGAAACTGAAGTTGATCGAGCCCCTCAGGGAGCTGTTCAAAGACGAGGTGAGGGTCTTGGGCGAGGAGCTCGGACTCCCTGAGGAGATAGCGTGGAGACATCCCTTCCCGGGACCGGGGCTCGCCATACGCTGCATAGGCGATATCACCGAGGAAAGACTGGCGATACTGAAGGAATCGGATGCTATCGTGCTTGAGGAGATAAAGGCCGCGGGGTTGTACCGCGAGATATGGCAGGCCTTCGCGGTCATCCTTCCCATCAAGAGCGTGGGGGTCATGGGAGACGAAAGGACCTACGAAAGTGTCGTGGCGGTGCGTGCGGTCACCAGCGTAGACGGCATGACCGCAGACTGGGCGAAGGTCCCCTATGAGGTCCTCGGAAGGATATCGAACAGGATCATCAACGAGGTGAAGGGCGTCAACAGGGTCGTCTACGATACCACATCGAAACCGCCCGGCACGATCGAGTGGGAGTAAACAAGACGGACCGGGCGGAAGATCTATGGACTTAAAAAAATATCTGAAAGAGAAGAAGGAAACCGTCGATTCTTTTTTCCGGGATTATTTTAAAGAGCAGAGAAGGCCGGAGGTGCTTCAGGAGTCTATGCTCTATTCGCTCTTTGCAGGCGGCAAGAGGGTAAGACCTATCCTTGCAATGGCGGCATACGAGGCATGCGGCGGCGCCGCCGCCGACATCGTGCCATATGCTTCCGCCCTCGAACTTATCCATACCTACTCCCTTATTCACGACGACCTGCCCGCCATGGACAACGACGACCTCAGGAGGGGAAAACCGACGAACCACAAGGTATACGGCGAGGCCGTGGCGATCCTTGCGGGAGATGCCCTGCTCACCGAGGCATTCCGGATACTTTCCGACCCTTCTCACGGCAGCAAGGTCAAAGACAGGGACCTTTTGAAGGCGTCTGCGGAGATCTCCGCGGCGTCGGGATATCAGGGCATGGTCGCCGGGCAGGTACAGGATATCCTTTCAGAAAATGCCGAAGCGGACGCTGAGACCCTGCAGTTCATCCACCGGCACAAGACCGCGGCCCTTATCCGAGCTTCCGTAAAGGTCGGCGGGATCCTCTCCGGAAGCAGCGCGGAGGTCGTGGGCGCATTGACCTCATACGGTGAAAATATAGGGCATGCATTTCAGGTGATTGATGATATACTTGATGTAGAGGGAAATACGAAAGAGTTGGGCAAGACAGTCGGTTCCGACGAGAAGATCAACAAGATGACCTATCCGCGGCTTTACGGACTCGAAAGGTCCCGCGGCATCGCGAAAGAACTCGTCGGCGCTGCGGTGGCGTCCCTTGAGCCGTTTTCCTCCGGGGCCGATCCCCTGCGGGAGATCGCGCGCTATCTTCTGGAAAGGAGAAACTAGTGCTCCTAGAAACGATCAATTCGCCGGCGGACGTCAAGAGACTAAAGGGAGAAGAGCTCCTCAAATTGGCAGAGGAACTGAGGGAGACGATAATCCAGACCGTCTCCGTAAACGGCGGGCATCTCGCCTCGAACCTCGGTGTAGTGGAACTTACACTCGCCCTCCATTACGTATTCGATTCCCCGAAGGACAAGATAATCTGGGACGTGGGTCACCAATCCTACAGCCACAAACTGATCACCGGGAGGCGGGAGAAGTTCCCCACTATCAGAAAGGAAAACGGGATCTCGGGGTTCCCCAAGAGAGAAGAGAGCGTCCATGACGCCTTCAATACGGGACACAGTTCCACATCGATATCGGCCGCGCTCGGCATACTCGAAGGCCGCGACAAGAACAAAGAGGACTTCAAGGTCATCGCGGTGATAGGCGACGGGGCCCTGACCGGGGGACTGGCGCTTGAGGGACTTAATCACGCGGGGCACCTGAAGAAGGACCTCATCGTGATACTCAACGACAATGAGATGTCGATATCGCAGAACGTCGGCGCCCTGTCGGCGTACATGAACAGGATCCTCTCCGGCGAGTTCTACAGGAGGTTCAGGAAGGAGACGAAATCTTTCCTGGAGGGCATACCCAAGCTCGGCCTGCCCATGGCGAAGATGGCGCAGAAGTTCGAGGAACTGATCAAGGGGCTTATCCTCCCCGGCATATTGTTCGAGGAGCTCGGTTTCGAATATTTCGGCCCCATAGACGGCCATGACATAGAACGTCTCATAGATACCCTCAGGACGGTGAAGAAGTCCGGCTCCCCGACACTCGTACACATAATTACAAAGAAAGGCAAGGGCTATGAGTTTTCGGAAAAAGACCCCTGCATATTCCACGGTGTCGGCCCCTTCGAGCTCGAGACCGGCTCGCAGTTAGGCGGGAAAGGAGCGCCGACATACAGCACCGCCTTTGGACAGATACTTACGGAGATCGCGGCGACCGACAAGAGGGTGATCGCCATATCCGCTGCGATGAAGGAAGGCACGGGGCTCGAATGTTTTGCAGAAAAATATCCGGAGAGGTTCTACGACGTAGGCATAGCCGAGCCGCACGCCACGACCTTTGCCGCCGGGCTCGCAACGAGGGGGCTAAGGCCGGTGGTTGCGATATACTCGACGTTCCTTCAGCGCGCTTACGACGAGATCGTCCACGACGTCTGCCTGCAGAACCTGCCTGTTGTCTTTGCGATCGACCGGGCAGGGATAGTAGGCGAAGACGGCCCCACCCATAACGGACTTTACGACCTTTCCTATCTAAGGCATATCCCCGGCCTTGTGCTCATGTCCCCCAAAGATGGAAACGAGATGAGGAAAATGTTCGAATTTGCGATCAGGCATCAAGGGCCTTCTGCGATCAGGTATCCGAGGGGGAAAGTCCCCGCGGCGCATATGCCCTGTTCCGAGATCACGCTGGGCCGTGGGGAATTGCTGAAAGAAGGGCCTGATCTGGCTTTTCTGGCCATCGGCAGCTGCGTACTGCCCGCGCTGAGGGCCGCGGAAAGGCTGGAGAAGGCCGGCGTACATGCGTCGGTGATAAACGCGCGTTTTGTAAAACCTCTCGACGAAGAAATGGTCCGCTCGGTGGCGGCCCACGTGCCGAGGATCATCACGATCGAAGAGAATGTGCTGCAGGGCGGTTTCGGGTCTGCAGTGATCGAATATCTCTCGGACGCTGAAATCAACAACGTGAAGGTCAAGCGGCTCGGCATCGGCGACAAGTTCATCGAGCAGGGCACGCCCGACAGCATGAGGGCGAAATACGGGCTCGATGAGGAGGGGATCTTTCTTGCGGCGCTTTCGTTCATGAGGGAGCATACGTTCACCGTCTAATCTCTGGCTCGCGATCAGCGATCAGCTTTCAGCAGTTAGCCGAGAATAGTAGGCAGTAAGAAGTAGCGGGATTCCCCTTCGAAAATTTAGGTGAGAGTGGTCGCCCGCAGGGTTAAAGATTTTAGGCTGTCTGAGTCCCGAAAGCCTTCGGGGCGAGTTCCTAAAATCTACCGAGGACGAACAATCGAACCGTTAAGAATTTTCGTTGGGGCGCATTCTTTCGGTTACCTTGCTTGGGCGGAAAGAAAGGTAACTGGGGTACGGGGCGACGCCCCGATGCTGAGATGTTTCTGTCGCAAACCTAAATTTTCGACGGGGAAAAGAATCAACGTATAGTCTGTCATTCCCGCGGAGGCGGGGCTACGACTCGTAGAGAATCCAGTTTTCATTTTTTGTATTTGACTTATTGCTTTCTTCTCACTTCTTATTATTTACTTTTCCCCACCGCTTTCATTAATATTTATCAGCGGATCGGGAAATTATCCCATAAGGAGTGTTCACCATGAATACAGATGACCGATTTCAATACAATCTTGTTCCTGCCCGGGAGATTTCCCAACGTGTTTCAAGGCTTCAGTGCCGGTTACAAGAAGGGCCGGTGGATGGTGCACTGATTCTCGATCCGTTGAACATGTATTACTACACGGGGACGATGCAACAGGGGGTTTTCTTTGTCCCAACTGAGGGAGAACCGGTCTTCCTGGTCCGGCGAAGTTATGACCGGGCACAGCGGGAAACACCTTTGAAAAGGGTTTTCCCCTTAAAAGGGTTTAGCCAACTTCAGGCAACCCTTGCAGATTTTGGCCTGCAAACCAACATCCTGGGGGTGGCTGAAACAACCCTGTCCGTTTCCGTTTTTAAAACGTTGGCCAAGGCGTTTCCAGGAGGGACGTTCACGGATATCAGCGCCCTGTTGGGCATGATTCGTGCGGTGAAGTCCGACTACGAAGTGGGGCTCATCCGAAAAGCCGGGGCACGGCACGAGATGGTCTATAACGCCATCCCTTCCATGATTCGCGAAGGGATGACGGAATGGGAGCTCGGGGCTGAGATTCACAAGGGGATGATGGCGTTGGGATACACCGGGATTACACGGCTTGCAGTGTTTGGCGGGGAGTTGTTTATGGGGATCGTCAGTTTTGGCGAATCAGGAAACTATCCCACCGCTTCGGTAGGGCCGGGAGGTCTGGTGGGACTTTCTCCAGCCTTCCCCCTGGTTGGGGGAAAGAAGAAACTTGGAAGGGGCGAACCCATATTCGTGGATACCGGGTTTGGGTATGAGGGATATTTCACCGATAAAACGAGAGTCTTCTCCCTTGGCGCTCCGCCCGCTTCGGCGTTGGATGCTCACAAGGTATGCCTGGACATACAGGAGGCCGTCCGGTGTCGCATCAAGCCTGGCGCCATCCCGTCTCAGATATACGAGGAGGTCTACAACGAATTCGTCTATCCCCGTGGTTTTGAAAAGCACTTCATGGGTTTCGGCAGCAACCAGGTGCCTTTCCTTGGCCACGGTATCGGATTAGCTATTGACGAATTCCCGGCCATTGCAGGCAATGTACATACCCCCCTTGAGGCCAACATGGTCATTGCCCTGGAGCCTAAGAAGGGATTGGAAGGCATCGGGTTGGTGGGTGTGGAAAACACCTTTCTTGTCACCGATGAAGGAGGAGAGAAACTGACTGCCGGATCGGACGGGATGACGATTGTGTGACCTGTTTTATTGAAGACCTGCCCCGGAAGTAGATCAGGGTGTTTCCCGAATTAACATGCAAATTCGGTGGAATTCGAACGGCTTCAGAGGGCTACGCAGTTTTGCTGCAACTATTCCGATCTCCACCGAAGCGGGTAATGTCATGCCGGATCATCGCCTTGAAAAATGCATATGAATAATACATACTAATACATATAAAATATATTGACGGAAGGAGGGCCTTCATGAGGACCACGCTTAACATCGAAGACAAGTTGCTCGACAAGGCATCGAAGCTGACCGGCGTCAAGGAAAAGACTTCGTTAGTCAGACTCGGGCTCGAAGCGCTTATTACAAGGGAAAGCAGTAAGAGACTCGCCAGACTCGGAGGGACACAGGGGAAATTAGAGCCGATTCCCCGCAGGAGAGAGGTCGCTAAGTAAAATGGTCCTGGTCGACACTTCGGTATGGGTTGCCCATTTTCGATCCGGCGAAGTCGGACTGGAAGCGCTTTTGGAAGAAGCTTATGTTGTCAGTCATCCGTTCATCGTCGGGGAGCTTGCGTGCGGCAATCTTAAGAACAGGACCGAAATACTTTCGCTTCTTCAGGCACTGCCTACAGCGGTCCTTGTAGACCATGAAGAAGTAATGCTTTTTATCGAAAATCACGGGCTGATGGGCAAAGGATTAGGGTACATCGATATGCATTTGATTGCCTCTGCCGTATTGACCAAGGTCCCGATCTGGACACTCGACAAAAAGCTAAACGGGGTCTGTTCAAATCTGGGGATAGTTTCGCGGTAAGAAGATGACAGGCAAGTCTGAAGGACATTTGAAAAGCCCGGGACAATTTTCATGAAAATCAAAGAGAGACTCGATAAACTGCTTGTCGACAGGAACCTTGTGAAGAGCCGTGAGAGGGCGAAGGCCCTTATCATGGAGGGCCATGTCGTCGTCGACGGGACCGTCGTTACGAAGGCCGGAAATCCCGTGGATGCGGAAAGCGAAATAATCCTGAAGGAAAAGGAGTGCCCTTATGTAGGCCGCGGCGGGTTGAAGCTTGAAGCGGCCCTGGAGCATTTCAAGATAAATCCCGAAGGTATGGTCGCGATGGATGTCGGGTGTTCGACGGGCGGTTTTACAGACTGCCTCCTAAAAAAAAACGCGCGGAAGGTGTATGCTATAGACGTTGGATACGGCCAGTTGGATTGGTCCCTCAGAAATGATCCAAGGGTGGTATTGCTCGAAAAGACGAATATCAGATACATTGAAAAGACCGCGGTTCCCGAGCCTGTGGACATTGCGGTGGTCGATGTGTCTTTTATATCGCTCCTGAAGGTGCTGCCCAGGGTACGGGAGTTTCTCGGCAGCGGGGGAAAGGTGCTCGCACTCATAAAGCCCCAGTTTGAGGCCGGGAAGGGCATGGTCGGCAAGGGCGGCATAGTAAAAGACGAGTCCACGAGGCTTTCTGCGGTGGAGAGCGTCCGAGAAGGGGTCTCGGGCCTCGGCTTTCAAGCGCTCGGGGTTTTCGAATCGCCTGTCCGCGGACAGAAGGGCAACATAGAATATTTCATTTACCTGGGGAGAACTTAGATGGAAGACACACCGAAGCTGATACCGCTCGATTATTCCAATGCGTCGCAGGAAATCCTCGAAATCCTTTTGGGTGATAGTTCCGAACCGGAGATTTTTGATGAGATTGCAAAGGCCAATCTCCACCGCCCTGAGATCCTTAGGCTTATTCTGGAGAACCCGGATACGCCGGACGAAGTAAGGAAATTCGTCGAGGAGCGTCTCAGCCTTCCGGCGCAGGCCAGTCTTGCGATGGTGAAGGCCGAGAAGATCAAGGAGGCAAAAGAAGCGAGGGCAACGAGCCTTACGACCAAGATCCAGAGTCTGAGCATATCGGCGAGGATACAGCTTGCACTGAAGGGCGGCAGGGAGATCAGAGGCATCCTTGCCAGGGATTCAAATAAAGAGGTTATGCTCAGCGTACTCGAAAACGGCAAGATCACCGAATCGGAGATCGAGATGATCGCCAGGAACAGGCAGGTGATGGAAGAGGCGCTGCGGAGGATTTCGAGGAACAAGGAATGGATGAAAAAATATGCGATCGTTTTTGCTATCGTTACGAACCCCAAGACCCCTCCGGGGATCTCCGTGACACACGTTATGGATCTTAAGACAAAAGACCTCGTTGTTCTCGAAAAGAACAAGAATGTGTGCGAGGCAGTCCGCAGCGCCACGAAGAGACTTCTCGCGGTCCGGAAACCCAAATAAGTTCAGACCTTGAACTTCTGTAGTTCCTTCAGGAGGTTCAAGGCCTCCTCCTTAAGTGAGCTGATGACTTCATTCATCTCATTTCCCGAACCGATCAGTTTATCGGAGGTAAGATGGAGCTGTTCCATGGACCGGACTATCGAGATGCTCTTTTCTTTTTGCTTTGCGGTGGCTCCTGCGATCTGCGAGGCCTGCTGCGAGACGTTATCGATTACTCCTGCTATCTGTCTGCTGCCGTCTTTTTGTTCGCCGGTGGCCGTTTTCACCTGGCGGGAGAGTTCCTTCACCCGTTCGGTCGCCTCTATGATGAACTTGCTCCCCTTGCTTTGTTCCTGAATCGCACGGGAGATATTTTCCGTCTGTTCGCTCATGCCTTCTATCGCATCTGTGATCTGTTTGATTACCTGCGATTCCTCGGCGGTCGCCCTCTGGATGGCCCTTGCCATTTCGGTAGAAGCCTTGGAGCTCTCGACGATCTCACGGAGGGCCCCGTCCATTTCCTTAACGAGGAGAAACCCTTTCTCGGCCGTCTTGATCCCGTCTGAGGCCATCCTGATGCTCGATTTCGTCACGTCCTGCACGGACGTGATGAGCGCGGCGATCTCATTCGTCGAGACGGAGGCCCTCTCCGCCAGGCTTTTTATCTCGTCGGCTACGATAGAAAACCCCTTCCCGTGTTCTCCGGCCTTTGAAGCAAGGATGGCCGCGTTCAGGGCGAGCAGATTGGTCTGGTCGGCGACGTCGTCTATGACGTTCAGTATCTTGCCGATATCCACGGTCCTCTTGCCGAGCATATTGATGACGTCAGAAAGCGCGACGACGCTCTTCTTTATGTTCTCCATTCCGTCAAGCGCCGCGTTCGCCGCGTTCATCCCTTTGTCGGAAGCGTTTGTCATTACCTTTTCCGCAAGTATGACTGAGTCGCCGGCCCGGTGTTCGATGTCCCTCGTGGTCGCGTTTACCTCGTCTATCGACGACGCGATTTCCGCCGACGACGCGGAAAGGTTTTCTATGCTCGCCGCGATCTGTTTAATCGACGATATCATCTCTTCTATAGAGGAGGCGGTGTCGTGGGCGGTCTCGCTGAAGACGTTTGCATTTTCGGCTATCCGCTCTATGGACGCCGACATCTGCATTATAGCGGACGAGGTATGCTCTGCGGATTCGGACAGGCTGTTTGCACTCATGACGACCTTCGAGACTGAACCGTCCATCTCCTCCATCGCCACGGCGGTCTCCTCCACCGCATTTTTTTGCACGTCGGCGATAGAGAGTATCGCCTGTGACGATGAGGCGATATTAGACGTCACGTTCGAGACGCTGCTCGTGATGCCGCCGATCTTGGAGAGCATGTCCTTGAGATTGAAAGCCATCCCGTTGATCGCCTTGCCGAGGGAGGCAATTTCGTCCTTTCCTTTTATATCGATTATCGCGGTGAGATCGCCGGATGCGATCCTGTCGGCTGTTTTTTCCATGACCGAGATCGGCCGGGTAATGAACTTCGAAATGGCAACGGAGACGAAGACGAGAGAAAGGACGAAACAGAGAAAAGAGACGCCTACCGCCCAGAAGAGAAGCGCATAAAGCTGGGAATTTATCGCCTCCGTGCGGATACCCACGCGGAGAGTTCCCGCTATTTTCCCTTCCGCATTCAGAAGTGGAAACGAAAGGTCATAAAAAGAGTCCAGTGTCTGGACGAGCATTTTGGTGGAAGCAAGGGCGGCCGCCGCGGCTTTGTCTTTGAGCTCTTTGCCTACGCTGGCGGGGTCACTGTGGAATAATATCTTTCCCGTCGCGCCCATGACCATCGCGTAGCCGATCGCTTTGTCCCGGGACACGAATTCCTTCATCTTCTCGTTGACGCCTTCGAGGGACTCTATAGGCACTCCGAGACTCAGCACCTTGCCCAGGTCTCTCTGCATGCCCTCACCGACCGCCTCAGTCTTAGAGACGATCGCGTTTTTATACTTTTCGGTCGCTACCAGGGTAAGGACGAAGGTGTTGATAGCGATGGTAAAAAAGAGAATACCCGCTATCATGAGGACTGCCTTTTTCTGAAGGTTCAATGCCAGTTTCATTTTATGACCTTTGTGGCCGAGGTCAGCAGGTCAAAAGGCACCTTAAGCCCCATGTCCGTGGCCTCCCTGAGGTTTATAATAACGTCGATTTTTTTAGGCTGCTCTATTGGGATGGAGGCGGGTTTCGCTCCCCTGAGGATCTTCGCGACTATTTTTGCGGCCTCTCTGCCCTGTTCGTGCGGGTCGGCCGCGATGGTGAGGATGACGCCCTGTGTCTCACCTCCGGCTATGGTCGCGGCAGTGGGCACTTTCGCCTTTCGTGCGACGCCGGTTATATTTGAGACACAGTGCATGGCGGCACAGCCGGTCGTCAGGAAGAGGGCTTCGACATTCGCGATCTTCGCGGTATCGGAGGCCTTCTTGATGTTGAACCTCGTAGACTTGAACCCATAGGTGCCTTCGAGCTGCTTCACATCGTTGGCCTGCACCACCGTGTCTTTTTCGGAATCGTTGAAGATTACGCCCAATGTCGAAAAGTTGGAGATGCTCTTCAGGTTCTTGATGATACTTGCGACGGGCACCTTGGAACTGATGCCCGTTGCGTTCTTGCCGGTCACTCCAACCGCCTGCGGATCATACACGCCGGCGAAGACAATGGGGATATCGGAGGTTTCGCTCATCGCGAAGATCGTTGCAGGCGCCCCGTAGGACACGATCACGGTCGAGCCGACGGTAACCAGTTTCCTGGCCGCATTTGTCCAGGACATGGTTTCGGGAGAGGGGGTCTGGATAACGGTCTCGACGCTTCCCGGACCAAAACCTTCCGATGCCAGCGTCTCGGTGAAGCTCTTATGGACATCCTTGTAATAAGGGATGTTTCCGGTCATGATGATACCGACTATCTTTGGCGCCGCCGATGCGGCCGGACCAGTCAGAAAAATAATGAGCATGGTGAGAAGGACTACCCATACACTTCCGCGTAGGGCATTAAGAAGGGCGACGTCTGTCCGGGATTTCATCTTGTCTTCCTTTACCATCTCTTTGATAGTGTCAGCAGGACGATATGCGTCTTGCCGTCCGTCATGTCGTCGTAAGCCAGGGCGTCGTCGGAGTTGCTGTACCGGTACTGAAGGCCTGCTGCCCAACCTCCCTTAAACCTGTATTCACCCGAGAGATAGTATATGATCTCTTTTGTCTTGAGCTGCGAAAAAGAAGCTATGGACACAGGCAGCAGGAGGTTTGGGTCCGAAGGGGAAAACTGCCCGCTGCTTACGGTATAGCTCACTCCTGTATTTACCGTGACATTATTTTTCGGAAGATAATTAAGGTTGAGGACATAGTTATGCACTAAATCCGTACTCGGCACAAAGGGGTCTACCTGTGGAGCTCCGACCGAGTTCTGGAACACGATATCCTGCTTCGTGCTGTCATGCATATATGCGTATACGGCCGTGACCGAAAGGTCTTTGAACAGGAGATACGTGACGCTCCCCATCAGCCTGTTCCTGTTTACATCCCTGTTATGCGCATTCGGGGTATCGGTAAAAAGAAGGTCATCCCTTCTTTCGCTGATGATGCTGTAACTGACCGTTGCGTTGAGCCGCGGCAGCGGTCTCCAGGTGACCGATACCTTGCCTTCGTCTGAATGGTCCGGTTCCGTATTATAAGCCGG
>JBIOIY010000069.1:0-13087 GCA_044450345.1 Thermodesulfovibrionales bacterium
GTTGATGAATTTTGTTTAGCCATAAACTAATTCTTAACAGGAGGTTTCTATTTTGAATAGTCTACAAAATCAGTTCTCCCTATGATTTAATGGGGAAATCTAACTTCATGCTTTATTCACATATAACCCATTTAGAGGACACCCATTTAGAGGACACCCATTTAGAGGACACCCATTTAGAGGACACCTGTCAAGGGAAAAAGATTCCCTTCCGAAGTTTTTGACTTCTTCTTTTTTTTGAGCTGCCGATAATCTTTGCCATTGCCGTTTTTTCTTTGAGTTTCGGCTCCAGTCTTCACTGTGCCAGACACCCATCAGGATCGAGGCCACACCCAGAGATCACTCCCCAAAGAGGGCCCTTCCGCTTTATAGCGGACCAGAAAACCTTCGGTTCCGTGCCGGGTCCAATTCGTTTCGTACAATTTCTATGGCTCATAGACCAGTCCGCGATGGCTCCCGGCCCGGGCAGTAAAGATACCAGTAACTCTTATGTTGCTGGATGAGGCAGTGTTCCAATCAAACTCTTGGTTGCGTCCCAGTCCCGAAACAGGTTAACTGCCTCACCCAGTTTTTTATCCAAACGCTTTCTCAGGGATAAATGGTACTCCATCCCTCATAATGCAAAATGCCGCCCTTGCCATCTTGTGTGACAGTGCACTGTGCGCAATAGGTGCGTTTGTCCTCCTTCGCTTCCGATCATAATAAGCCCTCGCTTCAGGGTCGAACCGTCGCGCAAGTTCTCCCGCCTCGGCATATGCCCAAGACAGATACTTGTTGCCGTTTTTCCGATTACTTGATCCTTTCTTCTTCTCATTGCTGAATCTCGCGGCAGGTACCTTCCTGCAGTACGACACATAGTTGCCCACATCTGCAAAGCGCTCAATAGGACCTGTCTCCATCATGATCGTCAATGCCAGGACCCTTCCGACTCCCGGCATAGTTAGGAGAAGATCATACGGCCGCTTGAGGTTCATCTTTTTTTCTACTGCCACCTCGATTGCGGTAATCTGTCTTGTAAGAGAGTCAATCGCATCCTTGCTCACCTTTCCGGCAAGGGAGAGATCATCGTTGCCAGCCAGCAGTGGGGTCACCCGATCCTCTTTCAATGCCTTTAGCTGATTCGTCTTCATCTTTGCACCTATGTTCCTGGCGAGGATGTTCTGAAGGCTTGTGATGAGTGATGTCCTCAGCCTTACGAGATGCCCTCTCTTTCTCAGAAGGTCTCGTAGAGGCCTTTGCTCCTTTGGATAAATGTATCCCTCAGGCAATATCTTCAGTCTCAGCATCTCGGCAAGCCAGAAAGCGTCATCTTCGTCGTCTCCATGCTTGAGTCCAGAATACTGCTGCACTCTGGAGGGATTTGCCAAGTGGACCTGATAGCCTTCCTCCATCATAAGATCGACCAGCCAGTACCAGTTGTACGTGGACTCCACGACAATCCCCTCAATATCCTTTTTGAATGGCCTGAGTGACTCTGAAATCAGACTTGGATCGTTCCGGAGTTTCTTCTTCCATAGTCTTTCACCATCCTCATCGATGATCCCCACAAATGTATTGGTTGAATGGAGATCAAATCCTGTGTACAATCCCATAAAGCACCTCCTCAAAGGTTAAGATTGGCGTCTTAACTCGAGCATACCGCAAATCGATATGCTCGGGGAGGTGTCCTCTATATGATTATCAGACTCTTCAACAGTTGCGGCTGGGAAGATCTGTTGGCTATCAGGTGTATTCAAATTCTGGTTGACGCGGGACAATACCAACTTTAGAGAGTAATCAAGAGCAGAGCCGGAGCATTGATTCTGAATAGTGGAGGCGGCAAAAATGCATCCAAGAAATCGAAGCGAGTTACGAAATACCCTGGGAGGTAATGGTTATTCAGCCTCGTCGGGGCTACCGGTAATGTATTTAAGGAAATGGGGCCGCGTTGATTCACAGAATTATATATGGCATGATTAATTCATACCATTATAGGAGGTGCTGAGATGGGAACTGCAGTGAAAAAAACGATATCGCTACCGCTGGAACTGGCGGAAGAAATCGAAATGATAGCGGAGGAAGAAGGCAAGACCCTGAGTGCGGTGGTCCAGGAGGCTTTGAGAAGTGCAAGGAAGGAAAGGCTTAAGAAGGAGTTCAACCAGATTCAGGGTTACTTGAGCCGCAAGGCAAAAGAAAAAGGCATCCTCACGGAAAAAGACCTTGAGAGATACCTCAAAAAGTGAAACTTGTATTCGATACAAATATCTTCATTTCTGCAATAGCAATCCCCAAAGGCAAGGCCGAGAAGGCGGTTCTGAAGATAATTGAAGGCTATGACTCGCTGATCATCCCGAAAGAAATCGTGGACGAGGTCTTATCCGTTCTTTCCACCAAATTTCATCGTGACAGCGACGCCATCAGTCATACAGCTCTTTACCTCTCAGACCTCGCTCACCTTGTAAAACCTGCCAAAAGGATCGATGTCCTTGAAGACGAGCCTGATAACAGGGTGCTTGAATGCGCATTGCAGGGGAAGGCTGACGCAATAGTCACCGGCGATAAGAAGATGCTGAAACTAAAAGAATTTGAAGGCATAAAGATTATGAGCTTAAAAGAGTATCTTGAAGGTCAGATGACGAACAATCGACAAACCTTGCTCCGGCAGCTGAGTCCGACATCGTTAGGCGTTGTGGCGCTCTCCACATAATGATGTGCATTTTTAAAAACGGGTTGTGTGTGTTAAAAACGGGTTGTGTTGCAATTTTCCACCAAATACCTTTAAATAATTATCCGAATAAAATTCGCGGGAAGATGAAAAAATGAAAAGCAGATTCAGGATAGACAAGACGCATTACGAGATCACGGCAAAGTCGACGATCAGGAAGGCCCTCGCATTTCTGAAGACGACCGACCTGGAACCGCCCTACCTTCTGATCGACGCCTCTATGGTCAAAAAAAAGGTGCGCTCCATAGGTAAGAACATCAAGAATTCGAGGGTCTTTTACGCGGTCAAGGCAAACCCGGATATAGAGGTCCTGAAACTGATCGACAGTCTCGGGCTCGGCTTCGAGATCGCCTCCGAGGGGGAGCTGGCGATCCTCACATCGATCGGGGTCAAGCCGGCGAGGATCATCACAAGCAACCCGATAAAGTCCTTCAGGTTCCTGCGCATGCTTGCGGAATTCAACCTGCCCTATTACGCCTTTGATTCAAAAGACGAGGTACGCAAGCTGCGGGACTATGTGCCGGGCTGCAACGTCTACGTCAGACTCACGGTCCCGAACGAGGGGTCCGAATGGCCGCTCAGCAAGAAGTTCGCAGTTGAACTCGATGAAGCGGAGGAACTGCTCCTCTATGCAAAGAAGAAGGGGCTGAACCCCGTCGGCATAACCTTCCACGTCGGCTCACAGTGCACCAATATATACAACTGGAATTCGGCCCTCGACAAGGCAAAGATACTCTGGGACAGGATGGAAGAGAGGGGGATACGTCTTTCGGTACTGAATATCGGCGGGGGCTATCCGATACGCTATACGAAGAGTGTCGTGGATATCGCCTCAATTGACAAGAACGTCAACGCCCTCATCTACGAGAAATTTCCGAGAAATATAAAGGTCTTCATCGAGCCCGGCAGGGCCGTCGTGGGGGATGCCGGCATCTTCGTATCGAGGGTCGCGGGAAAGGCCCGGCGGGGCGACGATGATTGGCTGTACATTGACGTAGGGGTGTTCAACGGCCTCATGGAGAGCGTAGGAGGGATAAAGTACAAATATATCGTCGAAGGTTTCAGCCACGTGAAGAAATGGACCCTTGCGGGGCCGAGCTGCGACAGCTTCGACGTAATCGACAAAGATATCCTTCTGCCGGAGCCGCCGATAGGAGGCAGGGTGTTGATCCTGTCGAGCGGGGCCTATACTATATCGTATGCCTCGGAATTCAACGGCTTTTCGATACCAAAAACCATACTCATCTAGGAGGCGCCGGTGATAAAGTTTATCGAGAAAGACCCTTATGCACCCATCCAGTATTCCTACGAGGTGTCGAAGGTCCTCCACCATAAGAAGAGCAAATTTCAGGACATCCTGGTCTTCGAGAACCCTTTCTTCGGAAAGGTGCTGGTACTCGACGGGGTCGTACAGATCACGGAGAAAGACGAATTCTTCTATCACGAGATGCTGGTCCATATCGTCCTGAACTCCCACCCCCACCCGAAAAAGGTCGTCGTCATCGGCGGGGGTGACGGCGGCACAGTGCGTGAAGTCCTGAAACATAAATCCGTAGAAAAGGTCTTTTTTATCGAGATAGACGAAGACGTCATCAGCGTATCGAAAAAATTCTTCCCTTCGGTCGCAAGCGGCGTCAAAGACAAACGCGTCGAGATCAAATGCATGGACGGGGCCGAGTTTATCAAGGGGCGGCGTTCCGATATCGACGCGGTCATCGTAGATTCCACCGATATAGTCGGTTTTGCAAAGAGCCTCTTCACGAGGAATTTTTTCAGGACGATCAATAATTGCCTTACCGAGGACGGCATGTTCGTGACGCTTTCCGAGTCGCTGCACTTTCACAAAGACATGGTCGTGGAAGTCCAGAAGACGATGAAATCCTCTTTCCCGGTCGTCGATCTTTACACTGCCCCGATAGCGACGTACGCGGGGAACTGGTGGTCCTTTTCGGTGGGTTCGAAGAGGCTCGATCCGAGGGAAATAAGACGCAAGGACAAGATCAAAACAAAATACTACACCCCCGAGATACACCGGTCCGCGTTCCTGCCGAAGGACATGTACGCCAAACTGCTTGCAGGAAAACTCGGCTGGTAAATGATCGTGCATTAATCTCGGGATACGCATGATCCCTTACCCGAATATAGACCCGGTGATAGTCAGGATCGGCCCCTTCGCCGTCAGATGGTATGGGGTGATGTACCTGCTCGGGTTCACATCATCTTTTTTCCTCGTGCATCAACAGATAAAAAAGAAAGGCCTCACTTTCGGGAGGGATTTCGTCGACTCCCTCTATTCCTATCTCATCCTGGGACTGCTTATAGGTGCAAGACTGGGGTATGTGGTCTTCTACGACCTCCCCGAATATATAAAAAACCCACTTGAGATATTCGCGCTATGGCACGGTGGCATGTCCTTCCACGGCGGACTCGTCGGAAGCATCGTCGCCGGGGTAATTTTCTGCAGAAGATCGAGGGTGGATTTCTGGCAGGTCTCCGACCTCGTTATTGTCACAGCCCCAATAGGGCTGGGCCTCGGGAGGCTTGGGAATTTCATAAACGGCGAGCTCTACGGAAGGGTCACCGACGTACCCTGGGCGATGGTCTTTCCGTCAGGCGGGCCGCTCCCGCGCCACCCGTCTCAACTCTATGAATTTTTTCTGGAGGGCGTGGTACTCTTTACTATCCTCTGGATTTTGAAGGACAGGGGCTTCAGGACCGGTGTACTCACCTCGATGTTTCTCATCCTTTACGGATTATTCCGGTTTGCTCTGGAGTTTGTCAGGGAACCCGATGTCCAGCTCGGCTATATTTTAGGTCCCTTCACGATGGGACAACTTCTGTCCGGATCGATGATCGTCGTCGGGGTACTTCTTCTTTTCATCAGGAAAAGCCGCTGACCTCCTCTGCTTCCTAACAAAAGTCTTGCTGCGTTGCTATACTGTGAGTAGTAATTGGGTAATGAACGGATAGATGTTTCTAAAGACTAAATGAGGGTGTCGTGAAAAGAACATTCTTTGTGATCGCTTCCTTTTCATGGGCTATTTCAATAATTTGCGCGGTCTCAATTTGATGTCACTCACGGAGTATCGAGATGACGAAGAAATCTTTTCCGTTATCTAAGGTCTATTGCCTGCTCGAACCAGGACCGGTCGTTTTGGTTACGACTACGAGCAAGGCGAAGATGAATATCATGACCATGTCCTGGCATACGATGGTCGATTTTAATCCCCCGATAATCGGTTGCGTGATAAGCAACCGGAACTATACTTTCGGCATATTAAAGACGACCAAAAACTGCGTGATCAACATTCCAACGGTGGAACTGGCGGAAAAAGTGGTGGGCTGCGGGAACACATCCGGACGCAAGGTCGACAAGTTCAAGACCTTTCGTCTCACGCCCGCGGCCGCATCATGCGTGAAAGCCCCCCTCATTGATGAGTGCTTTGCCAATCTTGAGTGCAAGGTCCTCGATGCACGCATGGTGACGAAATATAATTTCTTCATTCTCGAAGTACTCAAGGCATGGATCGACCCCTCACGAAAAGACCCGCGGACAATGCATCATCTCGGAAGAGGCGCTTTTATGGTTGCCGGCGAGACGATTACATTGCCTTCAAAAATGAAATAGCTTCACCTGAAAGTCTGCGCGGAGGATAGAGATGGTGGCGGCTACTGGATACGATGTTCATATAGAGGAACTCGTGCAGAACTGTCCAGACGTCTCCGGAATTCGGTGAGCGTCTGCCGAGTTGCCTACGATAACAGCTCGCGTTTTCCATCAGGTTTGCCGGTCATACGGAAGATTGAGTGCCGATAGATGCCCACTTTCTTTAACAGGCTTATCACGGTATTTCTGCTCCTCTCCGCGTTGCTTGGCGAAGCTGATGGTAGCAGGCCTGCCGGCGATAATCCGGAGTTGTCCTAAATTGATTTAAAGGGAGAGGATACATGAAAAGGCTGTTTATACTGACAACTGTTTCTTTTTCATCAATGTCCTGATGGACCGACCTTCCTGAAATCGATGTATCCCCGGTCAACGTCTACAAATGTCAGCTGTACTCGAATCCTGTTGCCGACGTCGATACCCTCAAACCCATGGACCACTCTCCCTTCAACAGGGACCGTAAGAAGCCGTGCCCATGTGCCTTTAACGGAAGCGCCGGTCACAATAGCGTCAAACTGCTCTCCAATTCTGTGTTCCAGTAGCATTGCAGCAGCGGATTTGCCCACCTGGCGTTCCACTTTGTTTGCGGCGTCCTCTTCTTCGGTGCAATGTTTCGCCAGGGCCTCAAGCCCATCATTGCTATACGGCAAAGGACTTCCTCCTATCGCGGCCTTCAACAGGCGTTGTGTTATAAGATCGGTGTACCGGCGATTAGGGGCTGTGGAATGGGTATAGTCCCTGACAGCAAGACCAAAGTGTCCCGGGGCAGTTTCTCCGGGAAGTTCCGCCACGTATTCGCCGGCCCCCATCAGTTTGATAACAGCGAGGGAGAGGTCGGGGAATCTGACCGGATCGGCTGCTTTCTCCTTGGTCAGGAACTCCTCCAGGGCTTTTGAATCCGGCGTATAGGGGAGCTTGAATCCATGTTCATCAGCAAGCTCGACAATCCGTTCCCATCGTTTTGGAATACGGACCACACGGCGGATGGAAGGGAATTTCTTTGACGAGAGATACCGGGCCGTCACGCCGTTTGCCCCTATCATGAAATCTTCGATAATGTCCTTTGCCCGGTTCCTTTTTTCGACTTCGAGATCACGGATTTCATCGCCGTCAAATACCGGCCTCGCCTCAACCGTCTCAAAACTTAGGGCACCGTGCACATGCCGGAGGTTCTTCATGCTTTGCGCTGCCCTGTCCTGCAGGCGCAGATTCTCCTCAAGTCCTTTTACCGCCGTCGCAGCCTCAGGCAGACTTCCATTGCCTTCAATCCATGCGGCCACGCTGTTATAGGCGAGCTTTGCATGATTGCTGACACGCGCCCTGTAGATATCGGAGGCCTCTAAAGATCCGTCCGCACCGATCGCCATTTCGACGACGATTGCCAGCCGGTCCTCATTAAAATTCAGGGATGTGAGGTTCGTTGAAAGTTTTTCGGGGAGCATCGGGAATATACTGCCTGCGGTATACACGGAGGTGGTATTATGGCGGGCGTGCTCATCGATTGCCGAGCCATTATTAACAAGCGCGTCTACATCAGCCACTGCAACAAGTATCTTTACCTTCTCTCCAGGCATTGCCTCGGCAACGGTAAGCTGGTCCAGGTCGCGGGAATCATCGTTATCGATAGACGCCCATAGCAGGCCCCTAAGGTCGCGGACCTGTTCACCTTCCATTGATGCGGGCGCCAGAATCCTGCCAAGTTCGACCAGTGCTTCGGCAGAAAAGTCAGGGAGTAATCCCCTCTGAAGCATGACCCTGTGCGCGATTTTCTGTAAGATAGAGCGGTGTTGCTTATCGTCGCTTTGCATAAATTGCTCACCTCATTCCTATTTTAATTATTACTCGTGTTACCATATCAGCAAACGTACACGCACCAAAGCATTAAGGTCCCCTTCCTCACCTCCTCACAATGAGCACCGGGATTTTTGTTTCTTTGTGCATTACGCCATAGGTAACGCTGCCGAGTACCGCAACTGCGAGAGCGCTCTTCCCGTGGGAGCCCATAATAATCAGATTTACCTTTGCCTTAGCAGCCTCTTTCACGATACCCTCGACAGGATGCCCTGCCGTTATCACAGTCCTTGATTGGACTCCTTTTTTATCGCAGAGCTTCTTTATTTCTCCGGCATACACTTCCGCAGCCTCCCTCAGATAATCCTCGATAGGCTCTATTACGTGCCTTGAAGTCTTCCCGGCGGAAACTGTCTGGCCCATAAATGAGCGCTTATCAATAACGCTCAGGACAATTACCGAGGCTTTTAACTGTTTTGCGAGGTCGACCGCATACATGGCTGCCTTTTGAGCCGTCCTGGACCCGTCTGTTGGAACAAGAATCTTTGAAATCATATGTCCTCCTTTAACCGAGTGAGTTCCGCTAAAACAATCATCAATCTTTTCATCTTACTCCTCCTATCAAAGGGTAGCTATTTGCAAGAATAAGAACCTGATTTCAATGAATTATTCAAAGAGAGCGCGCATTTTTCCGGTCAATAGAAGTTTGTTTCTTCCTGGACAACTTCATTCTAAAAAGAGATGCTGCACTAACTCCTATAGCCACACCGGCCAAAACAGAGAGAAATAAAATGATTGCAAGGGACGCCTCGAATTTCCAGAAGAGAAACGAGATTACAACAGGTATTGCATTCTGTACCGAAAAGACCGTCACCACCGTAATGATGACCAATGCGATTATTAGCGTGATCATTTCTCCCTCCTTGTTGTTTTTCGCCTCCACCCTTTCCTCAGCAGTAAATCTGAATAGGATCCTGTGGACAATAAGTTAAAAGCCCGAATCTCCCGAATCATACCTTTTTTGACACCCGTGGAATGCTTTCCGTGGGCGCCTCAGGCCTGAGCAATACCGCAATCCATCTTGTGCCTTTATTGCTCTCGCATGGAATGCGTTTACGTTCGAGCCAGAGTACCGGCGGCGTACCGATGACCGCGAGGAAAACAGCGACAAGGAATGATGCCGGAACCGACTGTGCCTGGTTGATGCCCCAGACGATGATCACGAGTGCTGCCGCGATGACGAGGAAACGCATCCCCCGGTCAGGATGATTCTGTTCCGTCAAAGACAAATACCTCCTCGTCAGGGCCTTCCCGTTTCACTCTTTTCTGAAGCGAGCCCGACGTGTTCTCACCTTCTATCCTTAAAACATGTCTGTAGTCTTCTCTGAAAAACGCAAAATTGTCCTTGCTCATTTGAACTTTGAGGCCGCACTGTGGAAGGCTGCCTTGACTTCATCCCAGGCCTTTTCCGCGCCTGTTTTGAGGTCTTCCCATGCCTCATCGCCTGCGGTCTTCAACTCGTGCAGCTTTGCCCTGGCCTCATCTTGCCTGTGCTGCAAGGCTTCAATGGTTTTGTAGTATTCGATCTTCGCCTCGGACTTGCCCTTGTCCGCCCTGGCCTTGAGCAAAGCGATCTGCGCGTTCCATTCCTCCAACTGCGCATCGAGCTTCTCTTCGTATGCTTTTCGTTTGTCCTTCATCGCAACCTCCCTGTGGTTTGATTCAGGCCGTTGCCCCGTCATGGCGGGGCAACGATCCAGAATCTATTTGGACTCCTTGATGGTCACCCAGTTCTTTACCTCCTTCACTCCCTTACCTTCTATCCTTTTTTTCTTCCTCCCCTCTTGCAGGTTTTCCTTGAGGCTGAGAGTGTTGTTGCTGCTGTTTTTGTAGCTGCTTCTTCTGGGGCTGTTTCTGTTGATATTGCTGTTTCTGCTGCTGCTGTTTTTGTAGCTGCTTCTCTTGAGGCTGTCTTTGTTGATATTGCTGTTTCTGTTGCCGCTGTTTTTGTAGCTGCTTCTCTTGAGGCTGTCTCTGTTGATATTGCTGTTTCTGCTGCTGCTGAACCTGAGGTCGCTTCTGTTGATATTGCTGTTGCCTTTGTTGTCTTAGTTCCTGTCTCTGTTGTTGCGGGCGAGGTTGATAGCTCTGTACACCCCATGTCCCTTGCCTTTCCCAATGTCGAGTAGTATGCCAACTGCTCCAGTTCTGATGAAGTCCTCGGTAAGGAATCCGTTCATAGTTCCACCGGTGCCCGTACCAATTATGATCTCTGTAGTATCCTCTCCAACCCGGGTCCACATCAAAATAGAAGCTTGGGACATTGTCATAATAACCCCAGCCCCGGTCATAATAATGTGAGCGGTACCAACGACCTTCCCATAGACGCCACCACCAACCATTCCAGAAAAAAAAGTCTACATCTATATCAGGAACAACATACACATCGTCCGTATCGGGCATCACTATAACATCCGGAGGCGCCTCAAATACGATGGGTGGTGGCAGAGAAATTCCAACACTTATATCTACCCCTGCCATCGCTGGAATAGGAACTGCAATTACCAACGCCAAAAACAATGTTCCAAAAAATAACTTTTTCATTTTGTTGCCTCCTATACATGCCATTGTTTTGTCTCCCACTAGCCTTTCTTGCTTCCCATGACCAGCAATACAATGCCGCCCACGAGCGCGGCCCCTCCTACGATCGGCGGCAGGGGAAGCGTTTTCGTCTTATCAGCAGTCACCTGGATCGGACCGAGATCGACGACCTTCTCCCGGGTCGTATAGGTGATGCCCTGATACGCGAACGCGACGATCCCTATCACGATAAGGATGATGCCTACCAACGTGTATGTCTTCATTTTGCTCCCCTTTTCAGTTTGTTTTAGGTCCACTGCCCAGCCGTGGCCAGGCAACGATCCAGGGTCTATTTTGATTCCTCGATGGTCATCTGGTTCTCTACGTTCTTCACGCCCTTTATGTCTTTGACGAGTTTGGCGGCCAGGTCCTTTTCGGCCGCATTCCTGGCCTTGCCACTTAACGTGACCACGCCATGCATTGTCCTTACACTGGTGTACAGTGCACTGGTCGAGCGATGGAACAGCAAGGCCATTTTGACCTGGGCGGTGATGGAGGCGTCATCGATCTGTTCAATCACTGTTCGGGATGTCTTTCCCGAGGTATCTGACACTGTCATCTCATTCCGTACGTCTTTGACCCCTTCGACATCCCTGGCGTATTCGGTTGTCAGGTCTTTCTCTGCCAGGCTCGTTGCATCGCCCTGCAGGGTCACGATTCCGTCTTTGGTGCTGACCTCCGTTTTGGCGCTCACGTTCTGATGAAGCAGGAGCGTGGCTTTCACTTTCGCACTGAGCCACGCATCCGACTTCTCGGCGGGGTAATCACCTTTGACTTCCAGCCTGTTGTCCACGCTTTTCACCCCGGGCAACTCCGCCACGGTCTCCTGGGCCAATGATTTATGGGATTCTTCCGAGACGGTCCCCGTCAGGGAGACGACGCCATCCTTAGACTGGATTTTAATATCATCACCCTTGAGGTAGGTCTTGAATACATACGATTTCTCGGCGGAGGCCTGGATTCGGTCATCCATCTGGGTCGCGTGCGCAGGCACGCCGGCCACCGACAGAGCCGCCACGGCCACCATCAGCGCCACAGAATACATGGCTTTCATTTTCATTGTGCCTTCTCCTTTATTCTATTGCGTTTTGTGCCGGCTTATTTCTTCTTCATGCCGCACTCCTGGTCGTGCTTCATCCCCATTTCTTCCATCATAAGCCCGGCCTCAATCATCTCTCTCAATGCTTAAACGTATTTCATTCCGGACACAGGTGCTCCGTTTCCACTCTATTGAGTTTCTGGTCAGCCTTTTCACCTCCGAGTATAAATCCCTGAGAAAGCGCCTTATGACTTCGATTGAAATGTTAGGGATTCCAAGAACCAGCACTCCTGCAATTAAACCAATATTCTTTGTCCCCCGATGATATTTTGATGATTGAACTATCGCCCCCTTTGTAGGTCGCATTCTTGATTTCCATGTTCGGTATGTCCTTATCTTTCCAGTGGATAATCATAGTCGCCATCTCTCCTTCTCCTTTCGAAGCTTTATCTCCCGATACGAATCCCTTGGAGAGAGTTTATGATCCCGAAGGCACTCAGTAACCAGAGAACCACGACTCTAATCACTACTACATTCAATATTTTCTTTATCGTAGCCTGCATCGGTATGTAGCTATTCACTAACCATAGAATCACCCCAACGACAACCAAAACGATTATTAAATTAACCAACGGCATAGTATTTCTCCTTTCATGCTGCGCATTGAAGGGGCACCCCGGGAAATTCAGGATAGATTAGGAGTGCTTTCACGGAATGCCCCTTATCCATCTACTTTCTTTCTTCCATCTTCAAGAGGCTCTTTACGGATTTCACACCCTTAATTTCCCTGATCTTTGTCACAAGCCGTTCCTCGGTCTCTCTGCTATTCACAAAACCGGTAAGCACAACATCTCCTTGTGTAACCGTTACATCGACCTTGAAATAGTGGGCATCCGGGTCTTTAACTACTATCGCAGAAACTTTCGAATGCATCGTTGTATCGTCGATATTTTCACCTGCTGTTTCGCCCGTCACAGAGGCGCAGCCCGAAAGCAAGGCCAATCCAAAAACCATTAACACTGCCATAAAAATAACTTTCCTCATTCTCTCCTCCTGTCTTTAGATGTGCAATCATTCGATTGCACTGTCAATAAATGCAACCAGGGCAAAATGAACAACCCCGCAGCAAGCTGCGAGGTATCAAATACCATGAATATGTTAATCAAACAGTTTGAGTTGATCTCGATGTATTATCTGATAGTCTTTCCCTTGGCTTTTCACATAATTCGCTATTACTTGTTCATTGCCA
>JBIOIY010000070.1:0-11761 GCA_044450345.1 Thermodesulfovibrionales bacterium
CATCGACAGACCAACAGTACTTATGCTTGTCTATTACGACTGCTCCCATATCTGCCCGCAAATGCTCGGGGGTCTCGCGAAATCCCTCGGCGACCTTCAGCTCGTGCCGGGAAAGGACTACAGGGTGATAACGGTGAGTTTTGACGACACGGAGAAGCCGGAGGAGGCGCGAACGCAGAAGAGAAATTACATCAGGGCCATAAACCGTCCCTTTCCCGAAGACGCCTGGCGGTTCCTTACCGGCGACAGGGACAACATAAGAAGGCTTTCGGACGCGGTGGGGATCAGATACAAGAATGCCGAACATGGCTTTATCCATCCCGAAGTCCTGGTTTTTGTCTCCCCCCGGGGGCTGATTACGAGGTACATGCATGTCCCGAAATTCAATTATGGAGTGGCAGACCCCATGGTCTTTTCTTCTCTTGGCCTGAAGAACGCATTCCTCGATGCGTCGATGGAAAGGGTCACGACAGGCGGCAGTGTAACGCCGATGTACTGTTTCCTTCATGAGCCGGCAAACCAGGAAAGATTCTTCAATATACTGAAGGTATCCGGGGCCCTTACGGTCCTGGCCATTTTTCTGATCTTTGTGTATCTGAAGGGGCAGAGAAGGCCCGCAGGATGAAGGGGAGGCGAGTTGGAAAATAGCGCATCTGATTACGAGAACAGTTTCTATCGCGAGAAGGGCAAGTATAAGGGCGTCCTCTCATGGCTGATGTCGACGGACCATAAGCGGATCGGCATCCAGTATCTGGGCGCGATCCTGACATTTTTTTCGATAGGGGTGATGCTCGGGCTCCTCATCCGCCTCAGCCTGATAGCCCCGGGCAAGGTCCTCGACCAAAACACCTATAACCAGGTCTTTTCCGTACACGGGATACTCATGATCTTCCTCTTCATCATTCCGGGGGTCCCTGTCGCCTTCGGCAACTTCTTCCTGCCTATCATGATAGGCGCACGGGACGTTGCGTTTCCCCGCTTAAACCGTCTCACATGGTGGCTCTATCTTACCGGCGCGGTCCTCGTCGCGCTCTCTCTTTTTACCAAGGGCGGGCCGCCGGATACGGGCTGGACCTTTTATGCGCCTTACAGTATCAAGGCACAGGCAAATATCACGCTTGCCGTCTTCGGTGTCTTTGTGCTCGGTTTTTCCTCGATACTTACCGGTCTTAATTTCGTAACGACTATCCACCGGCTGAGGGCGCCGGGGATGACGTGGTTTAAGCTGCCGCTTTTCGTATGGACGCTTTACGCGACAGGCTGGGTACAGATGCTTGCAACACCCGTCCTTGCGATCACGCTTGTCTTTATAATACTCGGCAGGGTATTCGGCGTTGGGTTCTTCGACCCTTCCAAGGGAGGCGACCCGATCCTCTACGAGCATCTCTTTTGGACCTACTCGCATCCGGCCGTGTATATCATGGTGCTTCCTGCAATGGGCATTATCAGCGAGGTCATTCCCGTCTTTGCAAGAAAGACGATATTCGGATATAAGGCGGTGGCCTATTCCGCACTCGGGATCGCCAGCGTCGGGTACTTTGTCTGGGGACACCATATGTTTACCAGCGGGATGAGCGACACGGCGAGGATAATCTTTTCCTTTATCACCTTTCTCGTCGCGGTCCCGTCGGGCATCAAGATATTCAACTGGGTAGCAACCCTGTACAAGGGATCGATCTTGCCGAAGGCACCGCTCTATTTCGCGCTTACCTTCATCTTTCTTTTTTCGATAGGTGGGCTCACCGGGCTTATCATCGGCTCGCTCGCCCCGAACCTCCATCTCCACGGCACCTATTTTATAGTCGCCCACTTCCATTATGTGATGTTCGGAGGGGCCGGGTTCGCGACCCTGGCCGCCCTTCATTACTGGTTCCCGAAGATGTTCGGGAGGATGTACGATGAAAAGACGGCGAAGATCGGATGGTCCATACTCTTCGTGGGGTTCAACCTCCTCTACTTCTCGATGTTCATACTGGGCTACAGGGGGATGCCCAGGAGATATTTCGACTACCCGCCTGAATATTTCAGTCTTCATCTTGCATCGACGATAGGATCGTGGATACTTGCGGCCGGGCTCGCTGTCATTCTCGTCAATCTTATAAGGGCGCTCTTTAAGGGACCTCAGGCCCCCGCAAACCCGTGGGGCGGCAAGAGCCTCGAGTGGACAATAGCATCGCCGCCTCCTGCTGAAAATTTCCGTGAATTACCGGTGATCAAGTAATGGGTTACATAAGAGGCGCTATGGAAAAAAGCGGGGAACAGAGAGACCGCACCGGGGCCAAATACGGCATGTGGTTTTTTCTGTTTACCGAGATCCTCTTTTTCGGGGGGATGTTCATCCTCTACTCGATCTTCCGGGCAGAATACGCACAGGACTTCCATGCGGCGGCCGCGGAGGAGAACCTCCTCCTGGGGTCGATCAACACCGCGGTGCTTCTGACGAGCAGCCTCTCGATTGCGCTTTCGATATCCGCGCTGAAGAAGGGCGATTATCGTCTGTCAGTGCGGTTGCAGACCGCGACTATCCTGATGGGGCTGGCCTTTCTCGTCATTAAATACTTTGAATGGACCGCCAAGATTTCGAAGGGGATATATCCGGATTCGCCGGTCCTTCTTAAGATGAGCGGGGGGGAGATCCTCTTTTTCGGGCTCTATTACGTGATGACGGGCCTTCATGGACTTCACGTACTTATCGGCGTGGCAGTGATCGGCTTCATGGTGTATTTTACCAGGACGGGGGACATCACCAGCGAGAACTTCTCGAAGCTGGAGAACACCGGCCTCTACTGGCATTTTGTGGACATCGTTTGGATATATCTCTTCCCGTTGTTTTATCTGATTACATAGGAGAAGAAGATGGTGCAGGGTGAGACGGAAAAAAGTGTTCATATAGTCGCCTATAAGACATACGTATATGTCTGGATAGCACTGCTGCTTCTTCTTGCGGCGACTATCGCGGTAGCGAAGGTCGAGTTCTCGAAATACAGCGTGCTCGTGAACCTCTTCATCGCCTCGATAAAGGCGGGGCTCGTCCTTTTCTTCTTTATGCACCTCAAATATGAGGGATGGCTGTTGAAGACGATGCTTTTTATGGTGATCGCCACGCTCACCGCGGTGATGGCGCTCTTCTTCGCAGACGTCCTGTTCAGGTGAGGAGAAAGATATGGTGTTAGGGCCGTCCAATATAGGAGGAAAGATCGAGACCTCCTTCCTGATCGTCGTCAGCGCCTGTGTCGTGCTTCTCGTGGCGGTCACGGTCACGATGCTTGTCTTTCTTTACAAATACAACAGGAAGAGACACCCGGTCCCGAAGGACATCAAGGAAAACATCCCCCTGGAAATAATCTGGACGGTCATCCCTACGATACTCGTAATCTTTATGTTCTATTTCGGATGGGTGGATTTCGATTTCATCCGCAATCCGCCGAAGGACGCAATGAACATCGACGTGATATCGCGGCAGTGGTCCTGGACCTTCAGGTACGAAAACGGCAGGCAGAGCGACACCCTGAAGGTGCCGGTCGGGAAGCCTGTTAAACTGACCCTGATGTCGGAGGATGTGATACACTGCCTTTTCATCCCTGCCTACCGTGTGAAGGAGGACTGCGTACCCGGTCTGAAGACACACCTCTGGTTTACGGCGAACGAGGCCGGGACATACAACATCTTCTGCACGGAGTACTGCGGGCTCGAGCACTCACATATGCTTTCTAAACTGATCACGATGTCTCTTGCCGATTTTAACGCATGGTATCAGGCCGGGCCGGAAGTGAAGGGCAAGGAAACGGGACCGGAGCTCCTTCAGACCAAGGGATGCCTTGGATGCCACACCACGGACGGGACGCCGAAGGTCGGACCGACTTTTAAAGGCCTTTACGGAGGCAAGGTGACGGTGCTGACTGGCGGCAGGGAGCGGGTGATCACCGCAGACAGGGAGTATCTGAGGAGGTCGGTGCTCGAACCGGCGGCAGATATCGTAAAAGGATATCCGAACATTATGCCTAAGCTGCCCATCACAGAGGAAGACCTGGATGAGATAGTGGATTATCTGGAGACGCTGAGATGAAGGAGCTTCTTTCGGTCATAAAGGGGTATTTGGAACTCTGCAAGCTGAGGATCTCTCTCTTTTCAGCCCTTTCTGCGGCCATGGGTTATCTGCTGTCGGCTGACAGAATCCGGACCGGCCTGTTTAGCGTGACCGGAGGGGTCTTTTTCATTGCATGCGGCGCCTGTGCACTCAACCAGTTTCAGGAAAGGGACCTCGATGCGATTATGCCGAGGACGGCGACTAGGCCTCTGCCTTCCGGCAGGATCAAACCGGTAAATGCCCTTTATTTTTCGGCTGCGCTCCTGTTTTTTGGTTCCCCGGCACTTTTGTCGACCGGCAGGGCGGCCCCTTTTTTACTGGGGCTTTTCGCTGTTGTCTGGTATAACGGTGTGTATACGCCTCTGAAGAGAAAGACGTCCTTTGCCGTAATTCCGGGTGCATTAATAGGCGCTGTGCCGCCCGCCATGGGATGGGTCTCGGGAGGGGGAGCGCTTTCCGATCACAGGCTGGTTGCGGTCTGCTTTTTCTTTTTTATGTGGCAGGCCCCGCATTTCTGGCTCCTCCTGATGGACCGCGGCGAGGAATATAAGAGAGCGGGTCTTCCGTCCCCGGCAGAGTTGTTCAGCAAGTCCCAACTGCGGCGGATACTATTTGTCTGGATAAGCGCAGCCTCTGTAAGCGCCCTTTTCATTCCTATGGGTGGAGTCGTCCACTATCAAGGTACAGGGTTTATTATTTTTGCTGCCGCATTATGGCTTGTCTGGAACGGCGTCAGGGTCCTGATGGGTGATGAAAGGGACGGCGGCTGCCTCTTCGCCTTCAGGAGCACAAATGTCTTTGTACTTATCGTAATGCTCCTTCTGTCTCTGGATAAACTTGTCATAATAAGCTTGTAACTATTGCCGCGGCAGAGTGAAACTGAACGTGCTCCCCATCCCGGGCGCGCTTTTTACCCAGATCTGGCCTCCATGTGCCTCCACGATTGTCCTTGCAATGGACAAACCGAGGCCTGATCCCCTGACCTCGTGGGCCGCCCGGTAGAATGCATCGAAGATATGCGGGATTTGATCGTTGGCTATGCCTATGCCGGTATCCTTGACCTCTACCAAGACGTCCTGGGGGATATTCATGACCCTGATGCCTATCGTTCCTTCGATAGTATACTTGACGGCGTTATCAAGGAGGTTTGCGATGACCCTGTGTATCATCGCCCCGTCCGCCTGTACAGGCGGGAAGGGCCTCTCTGAAAAATTATATGTTATCTTTAGCTGCTTCTGGTCAGCCTCCCTCCTGGCGCTCTCTATCTGTTTGAGCACCGCGGCTTCCAGGTCGAACGGACCGAGCAGGGGCTTATATTCTTCCGTCTCGAACCGTGAAAACTCGATGAACGTTTTGAGTAAATGCTCGGCTGTCGTTAGCTTGTCCCTCACTAATTCAAGGTCGGCCTTTGCGTCTTTGGTTTTACCTGACAGGGTCCTTGCCAGGAAACCGATGGAAGGGATGATGGCGTTTTTTATGTCGTGGGCAAACATGGAGAGGATGTTCTTACGCTCCCTCCCGAGCTTACCGATCTCCATCAATCTGTTTTCCAATGTAGTGATCAACTTTTGGCGTTCGACGGAATAGCGCATCGATTTCAGCAAAAAGCCGCCATCGACCCTCCCTTTGACGAGATAGTCCTGCGCCCCGCTCCGCACGGCCTTTACCGCAAGTTCTTCATCGTGAAGCCCCGTCAATACGATCACGGGCAGGTCAGGATAGAGGGTATGAATTCTGATGAACGTTTCAATCCCCTGACTGTCGGGCAGTCCCAGGTCTGAAAGAACCACATCGAACTTTTCTTTTGCCAGATGTTCGATCCCGGAAGACAACCGGTCGGAATAGGCAACATTCACGCGACCTTCGGTCTCCGACAATAGTGCACGTATGTAATCGGCGTCGCCGGGATCGTCCTCGAGCAACAGGACTTTTATAGAGCCATAATCCTCCGACGCCGCGTCCTCAGGACTTTCCTCCGCGTCCTTTTTCAAACGGTCATCTTTCAGTATCTTTTCGTGCAGTTCGGGATTGACCTTCTTCATGCATCGGGGACAGATGCCGTGGGTAAAAGAGGCATCGGTATGTTCCTCAATATATTTTTCGACCTTTTTCCAGTAACCTTTGTCATCGCGAATATTTCTGCACCATGCGCACATGGGGATCAAACCCCTCAGCGTCTTGATTTCCTTCAGGTTCTTTTCCAGTTGGGCTATCATTTTTTGCCGTTCTATCGCGTACCGCATCGAACGGATGAGCAGGTCGCCCTCGACCCTCCCTTTGACGAGATAGTCCTGTGCGCCTCCTTGCACTGCCTTTATAGCAAGATCTTCGTCGCTCATCCCCGTAAGCACGATTATGGGGGTATCAGGATAGCGGGTATGAATACTCAGAAATGTCTCTATGCCTTGACTGTCAGGCAGGCCGAGGTCCGACACAATTATATCAAACTGTTCCGCCGAGAGACTTTCAAGGGCTGAAGATAATTTGTCCGAATGCCGGATGTCTATAAAAGTGCCTTTGCCATCCCTCAATATCTCACGGAACAAATAGGCGTGGTCAGGATCGTCCTCTATCAGTAATACCTTTATATGTTCCTTATTTTTCATGCCGTATCTCCCTCTTGCCCGAAAAAGACCCCATACCATTGTTTCACATACCGGGGACTTTTACAACGGTATCTCTTGATCTATACTCCCTCACCGGCCTGTCTGTCGGAGATGGTGAAATAAAAAGTGGAACCCTTTCCCACCTCAGACTCTGCCCATATACGTCCGCCGTGTCTTTCAACGATCTTTTTACAGACGGCGAGCCCGATGCCGGTCCCCGGATATTCCGCCTGTGTATGGAGTCTCTGGAACATGACAAAGATTCGGTCAAAAAACTCCTTCTCAATTCCTATCCCGTTGTCGCTTACCGAAAACAGCCATCCATCGTCTCCGCGTTTGGCAGAGACATGGATGCGCGGTTGTGTATAACGACAGAACTTGACGGCGTTGCCGATGAGGTTCTGAAAGACCTGACCCAATTGCAGTTCGTCCGTCGTCACTGTCGGCAATGCATCGTATGTTACGACGGCGCCGCAGCTTTTTATGGGTTTATCCAAATCGGCAAGGACGCGGTCAAGGACCTTATTGCAATCGGTCTGAAGAAACGGTTTTCCCATCGTTCCCAGACGGGAATATGCGAGCAGGTCATTAATAAGTGTCTGCATCTTTTTTGCTCCGTCCACGACATGGTGCAGGTACTTCGCCGCTTCCTGGTCGAAGCTGCCTTTGTAACGCTCTTCCAGAAGTTGGATAAAACTCGTAATCCTGCGAAGAGGCGCCTGCAGGTCATGGGAGGCGACATAGGCATACTGCTCCAGTTCCTTATTCGACCTTTCCAGCGCGGACATGGTTTCGGCCAGTTTTCGTCCCGTGCGAAGATGTTCGTCGAGTTCGTTCCTGAGATTCTCCTTCATCTCTCTTTCATAGATTTCCTTTTCCCGGAGCTCCAGGGAGAGTCTGTGGCTCGAAAAAAGAAGTCCCGCACCCTTGTAGGCAGCAAGCCCGCTAAGGGCCAGGAATGCGGTCACAAGCAGAATAAGACCCGCTGCGATCTCTCTTGAGCGGTGAAAAACTTCTGTCACCGGCCTTTGCATGACCAGGCCCCACCCCCATTTCATGGGCTGAAACGTTGAGATGATCGGCTCATTATGCACCCGGTCAAAGCCCTCTTCGGTCCCTGTAAGGCCGCTCTTCACTTTATCGACCGCCGGTATCTTTGAAAAATCGACTATCCTGTCGAGACGGTATTCAGGATGATAAATAAGGTTGCCGTGCCTGTCGACGACGTATATAAAACTCCTTCCTATGCGCATCGGACTCAACACGTCCTTTAAATAGTCCTCCTTAGGCTGGAGCACGAGCACTCCCGCGACTTTTCCGGATTGATTCCTGATCGGCACAGCGATCACAAAGAGATATCTCCTGGGATAAGTCTCCCTCAGGAAAAAATCAGACACGTACGGGACCCATTTCTTCGAGACCCCCCGGTACCAGTCCCGGAAGGAGAAGTCTATGCCAACAGCATCCGGGTTCTCCGGGTATTCGGCGAACATTACCCCATCCTCGAGTGTGATAGCCGCCCTTTCGATGGTCGACATGTTTTCGAGAAGGCCTTTCAGATCTGCGCGAGCGGAATTCCTGTCGCCCTTGTCTAAGGCCTTTATAAGCTCCGGCCCTGCGGCAAAGATCCTGCCGCTTGATATGTCATCATCAATTTTCTCTTTGACGTGATATACTGCGAGATCGAAAAAAGTCCGGGTTTCCTCAACGGCGATCTGTTTGAATTGTGAGATGACTTGCAGATAGACGTATATGGTCAGGCCGACAAGGGGGAGCGAAACGGTAAGAAATCCCGCAAGGAGTATCCGCCATCTCTTTTCGAGAAGCCATTGTTTCAACTTACTTTCCCCTTTTCTTTATATTACGATATTATCGCTATTACGGTAAAATACTACCGGAATTATCGGTGATTGAGACGAGAGATGAAAGAAACGGGCGGACAAAATGACGATATGCCTGTCGGGCTCCCCATAGACGGGGTGCTGGACCTGCATACCTTTAATCCGCGCCAGGTAAGGGAGTTGATCCCTGATTACATAGCCGCCTGCCGGGAGAGGGGCATATTCGAGATACGCATAATCCACGGCAAAGGGACAGGGGCCCTGAGGGAAACTGTTCATACGATCCTCGGCAGGCTTCCGGGAATCGCTTCTTTCAGACTGGCAGGGGAAGATGGCGGGGGATGGGGCGCGACACTGGTTGTACTCGAGCGAGACTAAGCAGTTGGACGTATGCGATGGGGGACACGGCGGGCATAGTATCGTCGCTCATTCTCGGCTCCGATAAATCGGTGCCTCCGAGGCTTTTTCCTCTTTATATCAGAAAACTTTACTGAGGAATATCGGCAAAAGAAACCGCTCCGATACCATACCCGCCGCGTCCCCTGCGACGACCGAGAATGAGCGAGCGTGCTGTCCTCATGCGTAAGTTCTCGATGAAGATTAGATATGCCCTACTTGATTCTCGCGTGTGAGACTATTGAGTCAGCGAGAACTCGACCTCTTGACCGCTGACAGGACACCGGAATCTCAGTGAAACGGCGGTGAGCTTCAGCCCTTCCGCATTCTTGTTCCCTTTTCCGTATTTCGGGTCCCCCATCACAGGATGTACTATCATCTCAAAGTGCCTCCGAATCTGGTGCAGCCGCCCGGTCCTGATGACGATATCGACAGTCGACGTATTTCTTTCCGGATCATAAGACAGGACCTGATATTCCGTCATCGCAGACTTGCCGTCGAGAGGAAACTCCACCGTGCCCTTCAAGTCTTTTTCACCCAGATCGCCCAGGACCTCGGCACGGTATCTCTTTGTGATGAGATTTTTTTGAAAGAGCTCTGAAAGTCCGGCAGCAGCGGGCTTGTCATGGGCGATGAGCATGACGCCGGAGGCCTCGCGGTCCAGGCGATGGACGAGAAATACCTTTCTCTGAGGACTGAAGAAAAGCTCCGCATGTCTCATAAGGGAACAGTGATCGCCATACAGGGTACCCTGCGCAGTCATCCCCGGCGGCTTATACCATACGCTGTAATTCCCGAGGTCGCCCAGACAATCTGCAGAAGGAGGCGTTAGCGAGAGTATTTTTTCGTCATAATGCAGTTCGATATGGTCACCTTTTTTGAGAACTGCGGTCGCCCTCCTCAGCCTGTTCATCCCGCCCCTTTTTTTCCTCAACCAGACCGCCCCTTTATTCATTGCGTCCTTCACTTTACTTTTGGAGAGACCGGATTTCGAAACAAGATAGTCCGAGGCCGTTGCGCCTATATCCGAATCGAGGTCTATTTTCAGGTCCATTTTGTTCACCGCATAGTCTACCATCACCGGGCAGGTACCGGCCATTGAAGTACCATCCTGTTTATGGTAGCATTCTGTATTGCCCGGGGGCATTGAGAATCAAATCAAAAGGATAACAGGGCCGGGCTATTAAAACCAGGAGGCGATAACCCTTGGCAGAAGTCTATCATGCGCTGGGTCTCAACATGCATCAGCCGCTCGGAAACCTCCGCGAACTGCATAACTCCAGCGAATCCTGGGAGGCCAGGCAGATCCTCTGGTGCTATGACAGACCGACGCGGATGCTTGAAGGATACGAGGACGTGGCGCGGCTGCATATGAGTTTTTCAGGCACGCTCCTGAAACAGCTCGAGGATACTGCCGTAAGAGAGACCTTCCACGATGTGGTGAACATACACGATTTTCTGGAGCGCTTCAAGAGGTCTCACATCGAATTCACAGGTACCGGACTCTACCATCCGGTATATCCGCTGATACCTCCGGACGACTGGGACGCCCACACATCCTGGTGGCTGGGCCTGGGACGCCATCTCCTCGGCAGGGAACGGTTCCAGGGGTTCTGGCCGCCTGAAATGGGTTTTTGCATGGAGATGATCCCGATGCTGAAGCGTCACGGGTATCGCTATGTTCTTGTTGACTCGTGGTACATCAAGCCGAGGCGCGAGATGCGATGGGAAGAGCTTCGGTACAGGCCGTATATTGCACGCTATGAGGGAGAAGAGATTATTGTTGTGCCGCGGGACCGTGAACTTTCCGACGCCCAGGAATCAGGGCTGGACCCCGGGTGGTTTCAGTATGAGATATATGAAAGGACGAAGTGGTGCGACTTCCCGGCGCTCGTCACTACCTGGACGGACGGAGAAAACGGCGGCTGGTTCCGGACGACCCATACGGAAAGCGGGTTCTGGGGCCACTTTTACCATGCCATATTAAACAGGTATCGCGCGGGCACACTTGGATTTACCCCTGTCCATATCAGCGAATACCTCGACAGGTACCCTCCGGAGGAGGAAGTGGAGGTGCACCGCGGCGCGTGGAACACAGGGCACCATTGGGGCGGAGACTTCACGCAGTGGACCGGCTCACTCTTGCAAAAAAGGGGCTGGGACGAGGTCCGCAACGCAAGCGCCTACTATCAGAAGGTGAAGAAAAGCTTTGACGCGCACAGGGACGAAGCATCTGATCCCGAGGACGTCCGTCAGCTAATCACGGAGGCCTACGACCATATTCTCATTTCTGAGACCAGCTGCAATTTCTATTGGGGAAGCAGCCGGGTGCACCGCTCTTTCGATGACCTTGAGCAGGCATATTATCTTCTCGACACTGCTATGGACCTTCTCGGAGGAGGAGAGGCCGATAGCGGTTAAAAAAGTAATGAGTGCAGTCCTTCCAAGAAGGCCGGCATATCGGGTATAATCTGTTATTCATGCATTTACCTTTTTCACAGGAGGTCGTGAGTTATGAACCTTAAGCCACTTCAAGACTGGGCAGTAATCAGAAGATCGGAAGCCGAGGAGAAGACCTCGGGCGGAATTATTATACCGGAGGTCGCGAAAGAGAAGCCTCTGGAAGGCGTAATTGTCGCGATCGGCCCGGGCAGATATACGCTCGAAAAGGGAAAAGAGAAAGAAAAAAAGAAGAAGTTCGTCCCGACCGTTCTTAAACCCGGCCAGAAGGTCATCTACCAAAAATATGCCGAAAGGGAGATAGAGCTGGGCGGCGAGGTTGTTACGCTCGTCAGAGAAGAAGACATCCTCGGCACGGTAGAGGATTACGC
>JBIOIY010000071.1:0-11454 GCA_044450345.1 Thermodesulfovibrionales bacterium
CCTTCACCTCAGCCCTTTCGTAAAACGCCAAGCCCCTGACGATCTCGTATGGAATGCCGAATTGCATGAAGCTGCTTTCCAGACCCCGGGAAAGGAAGCTCATGCGGATCAGGACGGCCATATCAGAATAGGAGTGTTTCGAGGCGAGATCCCTGATCTTTTCGGCGATACGTCTGTTTTCCGCGCCATGATCGACGGAGTCACGGTATTCCACTTCCCCCTCTTCTTCCTTGTCGGTGTGAAGAGTGAGGACTTTGTCGGCCCACATGCGGTCCACCTTGCCGATGACGATGTTGGCGACATCGAGGATCTTTTTTGTCGACCGGTAGTTCTTTTCGAGCCTCATCTCGGTGGCCCCGAACTCCCGACCGAATTTCAGGATGTTTTCCGGGACGGCCCCGCGCCAGGTATAGATAGTCTGGAAGGGATCACCGACCACAAAGATGTTGTTCCTGTTCTTGCCCGAAAGGAGTTTTACGAGGGAGTACTGGATCTCGTTGGTGTCCTGGAACTCATCCACCATGAAAAAGTCATAGCGGTCCTGCCATTTACCGAGTGCCTCTGGCCTGGTTACGAAAAGATGGGTGGTGTAGTAAATCAGATCGTCATAGTCCAGCGCGTTTGACTGTTCAAGGTCCCGTTGATAGGCATTTGCTACTTCAGCATACTGGTTCTGGGGAAAAGGCAAGGCTGAGATGTATTCGATCAAGTTGCCCCTGTATGCCTGCTTCGCTTTCGAGATCGTCTTCTGTGCGGCATCCGCTTCCTTGGGATCGAGATTAAACTGTTTCAGTATGTCCTTCAACGTCTTTTTGCTGTCTGTCTGGTCGTAGATAATAAACTTTTTGTCGAAGTTCTTTCCGAGAGAGGCTATATCTTCCCTCAGGACCCGGACACAAAACGAGTGAAACGTGCTGACGGAGCGGGGCTTGATGGCGAGCATCCTTTCGACGCGGCCGGCCATTTCCTGGGCGGCCTTCTTCGTGAAGGTGATGGCGAGGACCCGGTGCGGCTTGATGCCCTTTTCTTTAATGAGATAGCCGATCTTGTGTGTAAGGACTTTAGTCTTGCCGCTGCCTGCTCCGGCCAGGAGCAATAGCGGTGAGCCGAAGTGCTCGACCGCAGCTTTCTGTTCTTGATTCAGTCCCTTTACCATTTTTTTCAGAGGAGTTGTTTCGATGATGCCGAAGCATCAACTTTACTGTCGGACAACCTAGTCGATTTCGCGGATTTTTTGAACTTGTTCCCGACCTTCAGAGGATGCCGAACATTTCGAGTTTTATTGTAAACGAGCCACGCAAAATCCACAAGTTTCACTCACAAAGAGCCCTCTGGCGCTCCCGCAGCGGGACCCGGACCGGGGTCCGATACGAAATGGCAGAATTGATAATATCCTTTTCTCGTGTTATTCTTTTCTCATGCTGAAAAGCAATTTTCTGTCAGTCTTCGACCGGTTCGAAGAGACATAATCAAGTAAGGGGCGCCTTTACGCTGAGGTGAAGCAAATGGCAATTGAAACTAAAATCGAAGGGAATAAGCTTATTATCACATGCGACTTGGAGGAGCCGACACCAAGTGCATCAGGAAAAACCCTTGTAGTGGCCAGCACAAGAGGCAACATGAAGACATCGTTAACAGTAAATGGAAAACCTCTTACGATCGGATTAAATGCCTATATCCCCAAATAGAATGATCTCGGTGGCTTCTTTCTTCGGAGGCCTACCGGGGTAGGCCCTCTTCTTTGAAATAATCGGGGTAGAGCTTTTTTGCGCAGTCCGGGCAGATGCCGTGGCTGAACTCCGCCTCTTTGATGGTCATGAAGAGGGGAGAGATCCAGGCGATCCCGATCAGCATTAATGTCGACGTTGCGAGTCCTTGGAGGTGTCGACCACAAAATGCCGATTCGGGCGCATCTTTTTATTGTATGCAGCTTGCGTTGATTTATGGCGCGGTGTATTAAAGCAGGTGTTTGCGGTAAAATAGCAGAAAATTCCCGAGGAGATCCATTGGACAAACTTGTTATCAGAGGCGGCAAGTCCCTTAAGGGAACGGTCAGGATAGGAGGGGCAAAAAATGCCGCCCTCCCGATCATGGCGGCATCCTTGCTTGCGGCGGGGGAGCATCATCTGGGGAACGTGCCCGACCTCAGGGACGTGAGGACGATGGGGAGGCTCCTGGCGAACCTCGGCGCCGGGTTCCACCTGGAAGACAATTCGGCGATCCTCGACTGCAGCAAGATCAGAAATTACGAAGCGCCGTATGAACTCGTAAGCACGATGCGGGCTTCTGTCCTTGCGCTTGGACCGCTGCTTGCCAGACTCGGGAAGGCAAAGGTGTCCCTGCCGGGAGGCTGCGCGATCGGCGCCCGGCCGATAAACCTCCACCTGATGGGATTCGAGAAGATGGGCGCCTCGATTACCCTCGAATCCGGCTATGTCTTTGTGAAGGCGAAGAAGCTGAAGGGGGCGTCGATTTATTTCGATATTCCTACGGTGACCGGCACGGAAAATATAATGATGGCCGCTTCCCTCGCGGAAGGGAAGACCGTCATCGACAACGCCGCCAGGGAACCGGAGGTCGTTGACCTGGCAGACGCCCTGAAGTCCATGGGTGCGAAGATCACCGGCGCGGGGGAGGGCGTTATCGAGATAGAGGGGGTGTCAGGCCTGCGGCCGCTCAGGCATGACGTCATCCCGGACAGGATAGAGACAGGCACCTTCATGGCGGCCGCCGGAATCACGGGCGGGGACATTACGATCAAAGGCTGCAACCTCCAGCACCTGGATGCAGTAATAAACAAACTGAAGGACACCGGTATGAAGATCCGGCAGATCAAGACCGGCGTCAAGGTCACCGGACCGGAGAGGCCGGTGTCCGTGAACGCCAAGACCATGCCTTATCCGGGGTTTCCGACCGACATGCAGGCCCAACTCATGGCGATGATGTGCGTTGCGGAAGGCACGAGCGTTATCTCCGAGAGTATCTTCGAAAACAGGTTCATGCACGTTGCCGAATTAAGGAGGATGGGGGCCGACATCATAATCGAGGGCGGCGTGGCAACAGTCCGCGGGGTCAAGAAACTCAAGGGAGCACCCCTTATGGCAACCGACCTGAGGGCGAGCGCATCGCTCATCGTTGCGGCCCTTGCGGCAGAGGGCGAGTCGACGGTGCACAGGATATACCATCTCGACAGGGGCTACGACCGTATCGAGGAAAAGCTCCGCAAGATCGGCGCGGACATCAGAAGAGAGAAGGAATAGACACTACGGAACCTTCCCGGAGATACCCCCTACCAGGGTAGGATTGAATGCATATCCGGAGAAGCTTATAATTTTTGTAAGCTGACGAGTTATTTATAGAGACATTTTCTTTCTGCATGCGAGATGGATAGCGCCGGCAAAACTGAAGGAGGGATGGGGCTCGAAGGGGACCCCGGGAGGTACCGATGAGAAACCTGATTTTGTTACTTTCAATGTCTGCAATTTGTACGATTTTTTATGCGTTGTTCCGGGTGGTCGTTCTCACGAAAAAGATCCCCGGAGGACTTGTGAAGCAGTACTGGAAGCTTTTCTATTACCTCATAGGTCTCCTCGCGGTCGGGTATCTCACGATGCCTTTGTTTCCCCGGCTCCCCGAGACATCCAGGGAGCTCATTGTGGCCATTATCTTCCTGGCCGGAGCTGTATTCGTCGTGAAAGTCATTAATCTCTTTTTCAAGATCGTACAGGAGATAGGTCTATGAACACGATGCAGGTCAAAGATGATCTGATGAACTGCGTTCATGAAAGCCTGGGAAGGGTTGCCAGTGTTATTTTCATTAAGAGGGCAGTGTCAATGATAGAAGCATCTTCGGACGACAAAGAGAGCCTCCTAGAAGCCTCCTGCAAGATCAGCAGGCTGACCGAACTGTTTATCGATACGGATCTGGCTGGACAAATCCGTGAGAGCCTCAGGGCGAGGATTGAGGAGGGGGCAACGGACGGACCCCATGATTGACCGGTCACTGCCCGCCGATAATAATTAAGACTTCAACAGGCATGTCCTGCAGCTTTCTTCTCCACGTCCGCACAGACCTGAAATCCCGTGGTGACACAGGGCAAAATCGTATTTCATCGGGTCTTCGGGATCGAGCTTCTTAAGCGCCCCGGTGACCTCGACCGCTGTTTTCCAGTCCTGGGACTTTCGTGCGGTAAACCCGAGGCACCGCGAAATTCTCGCTATATGGGTATCGAGCGGGATGATCAGTTTGCTTTTCGGCATCTCCTTCCATATCCCGAAGTCTATGTCCTTGTCTCTCACCATCCACCTGAGAAAGAGGTTTGCCCTCTTGCAGGCGCTGCCTTTTGCAGGAGATGGAAAAAACTGGCTCAATCCCGGAGGTCTGACGTCCTTCCCGTATACCTGCGAAGTATCTGTCTTCAGGAAAGAGTCCATCAGACCTGTCAGCCCTCGTCCTGTGTCCGGATCGTCAGGGCTGCAAAAAGACCGAAAGGCATTTTCGAGGGAAGAGTATCTTTCTAATATCCTATGCAAGAGGAACAGAAGACAGATAATGTCATCGTTCTCGTTGAACCTGTATTTAATGCCCTTGAAAAACTTGCGGTTTTTCTTCGCATCGAACGCAAGCAGGAAATCATAAGGGCTCTTGCCCATTAAGGAGAGCACCTTTTCGACGACCGCAGTAAACAGGTCGACTCTCCCATAGGCAAAAGAAGAGGCGATGAACGCCGACACTTCGATGTCGCGGGGGTTTTCATACCTGTGGGGGAATCTTATCGGGTCATGAGAGATCCGCCCGGCGAAATCGTATTCCCGGTAGAATTTTTCGAGGACCTTCTTTAGGCGGGAAGGGGTCAATTGCCTTCGAGGTACTTACGGCCTATCTCGATTTGCCTATGCTGCCCGGAGGCGGCTCGTTGATGATAGACCAGAAGGCCCCCAGACTTTTGATGGCATCGACGAACTGGTGAAAGTCAACGGGTTTAACGACATAGGCGTTTGTGCCGAGCCTGTACCCCTCAACCATGTCCTTTTCCTCACGGGAAGAAGTGAGGATGACCACCGGGACCATTTTCAATGACTCTTCGCTCTTCATTCTGCGGAGGACCTCAAGACCGTCCACCTTGGGCAGTTTCAGATCGAGAAGCACCACGACAGGGTTGCCGTTTTCCCTGGTTGCGAACTCGCCGCGGTGCATAAGATAATCGAGCGCCTCCTCGCCGTCACGCGCCACCACTACCTCATTTGCGAGATTGTATTCGGCGAGGCCGGTCAGGGTAAGTTCAAGATCATTCGGATCGTCTTCAACCAGTAAGATGCGTTTCAGCTGCATTTTGTTCCTCCTTGTTCACGGGTAGGGCAAAGTAAAAGGTAGCGCCCCTATCTAATGAACCCTCGGCCCAGGTCCTGCCTCCGTGCCGTGCTATAATGCGCCTGACATTGGCGAGCCCTATGCCCGTACCTTCGAATTCTTCCTGACGGTGGAGGCGCTGAAATACACCGAAGAGTTTTTCATGATACTTCATGTCGAAGCCCACGCCGTTGTCTCTGATGAAGAACGCGGTTTCGTTATCGCCCCTCGTACATCCTATTTCGATCAGCGCCCTCTCCCGCGTCCTGGTAAATTTTACTGCATTTGCTATGAGATTCACAAACACGAGACCGAGCAGGGAAGGGTCTCCGTACACCTCCGGCAGTACACCGATTCTCCAGGTGATGTCCCGGTCCTTAATCTCCGGGGCCAATTCGGCGATGGCGCCTTTTACCAGTTTCTCAGTACTCACTGTCCTCATCTTCATATCAGACCGTCCTATACGCGAGAAGGCAAGGAGATCGTCGATGAGGAGTCCCATCTTCTTTGCCGACCTGGCTATCGTTGTCATGTAGCGTCGGCCTTTCTCATCCATATGCCCCCCCGCCTCTGTCTGGAGAAGTTCGACAAATCCCGTAATATGCCTCAGGGGAGCTCGGAGGTCGTGCGACACTGAATAACTGAAGCTTTCGAGTTCCTTATTGGCGGCCTCAAGGTCAGAGGCCTTCTGCTTCAATTCAGTTGTGATAGTGGAAAGCGATTCGGTCATCAGGTCAAAGGCCCTCGAAAGCTGCCCTATCTCGTCCGGCGAAGGCGTTCCCACCCTGTAACCGAGATCTCCCCTGCCGACTATTTCCGCGCCCTTTTGTAAAGCCAGGATCGGGGCAGAAAGGGATTTTGAGATGAGTAACGCCGCGACCACGCCCAGGAACAGGATTATCGTTCCGATGCCGAGGGCAATGTTTCTCAGACGGACAACCGGTGCAAATGCCTCTGACGTATCGATCTTTGCCACCAGACCCCACCTCAATGAAGGGATGTACCGCCATGCCGCCAGCACCTCGACTCCGATGTAATCGAATGTGAAGCCTGAGCCGCTTTTGCCCTGGGCAGCCATTTGGGCGGCTAAGCCTTTTATCTCGCTGAAGGGGACCCTTTTCTTTAGGGCCGCATCCGGATCGCGGCGAAGTGGGCTCAGAAACAGGGCGTCATCTCCTTCCTCTTTGACGATGAGCGCCTCTCCTGTCTTTCCGAGACCGGTTGAGTCCTGAATGAATCTATAGATAGGATTCATGTCGATTTCCATAATAACTTCCCCGATGAAGTTTTCTTTAAAGTCATGCAACGGTGCGACCACAAACATTTCATAACGGTTACTGTCGTCCTTGTTAATGGAGACGTCTGTAAAGTAGATATCTTTCTTCCCTTCCTCGTAATCTCTTCTATTTCGCAGGAACTTACCTAACTCCGCTTTTTTGTCTGTATCGCTGCTCGCATAGACAACGGTCCCTTGAGGGTTCGTCAGCATGATGTCCAGATATCCATAGGCTTCCTGAAACGGCTTTATCTGTCTGTCCAGTTGGTTGACTGCTTCCATGGAAGCGAGAGTATGCGACCTGTCACGCGCAGATTTATTTAAGAGAGGCAGATTCTGTTTGATATTAAAAAAATTCTGGGCGGAGAAGATGTTGCCCTTCCGTTCCCTGAAAAAGGTCTCGATTTTATCTTTTTTGAGGTCCGCGATGCTCTCAAGCTGCGCAATCCGGACGGCCTGCAGCTGTTTTTTCGCATTCGTGAAAACCAGCGCCCCCAACAGGACCATGGGGATGATGGTAAATGCGAGAAAGGCGGTAATGAGTTTTATCTTTATGGACATGAATATGCCGGTATCCTAATAATGGGCCAAGATAGGCACATTATAGCAGATTTTTTTCCGGCGGCACCACTAATGTTATTTCACCAGGTGAAACGGCACGCTGGTCGAAACTACGCCTTTCTTAAACAGGATAATACCTTTAATGAGCAGGGCGGTCTGGTTATGGAGGAGGTGGTGCCACCATCTGCTCGGCACAAATTCCGGAAGCACGACCGTGATCACGCCCTCCGGATATTCGGTCCGGACTTCTTCAATGTAATCGAGAAGAGGCTCTATGATAGAGCGGTAAGGCGATTCGAGGACGACGAGGGGGACCCCCATGCAGTGTTCGTCCCATTTGTTTTGGACCTTTTTTGTTTCGACCGGATCGAGACATACGTAGACAGCCGCGACATCGTCCGACAAGGCCTTTGCATACTTTATCGCATTGAGGACCGCCATCTGAATACCGGAAATAGGAATGATGACTGCATGGTGCTTGAATGCGCCCGCCCTGTCGAGACAGACGGTGAGTTGTTCCGCCACGGAGAGATAATGGGCATGGATCTTTGTCGTGAGATACACGAGTCCTGGTATGGCTATGAGAACTATCCATGCGCCGTGGAGGAATTTTGTCGACGCAATGATTACGAGGACGATCGCTGTGGTGATGGCCCCTATCCCGTTTATCACGGCGCTTTTGACCCACCCCTTTCCCCTGTCTTTCAGCCAATGTTTGACCATCCCGGCCTGCGAAAGCGTGAAGGCGCAGAAAACGCCTACCGCATAGAGCGGGATGAGCGCGTGTGTGTCGCCCCTGAACATGACGATCAGCAGGATTGAAAATAAGCCGAGGATGAGGATGCCGTTTGAGAAGACGAGTTTGTCCCCCCTGTTGCCGAGTTGTCTCGGCAGGAAGCGGTCGGTGGCCATGATCGAGGAGAGCCTCGGGAAATCCGCAAATGAGGTATTTGCGGCGAGTATAAGGATCAATGCCGTCGAAAACTGGATCACATAATAGATTATCCCCTTCGAGAATACGGCCTTGGCAACCTGGGAGAGTACCGTCTCATTTTCATTCGGCAGAATTCCGTAGTGGTTGGCGAGAAAGGTTATGCCCATAAAGAGAGTGGCAAGAATCGCAGCCATCCATATGAGGGTAATCCCTGCATTCCTCGATTCCGGAGGCTTAAATGCCTGCACGCCGTTTGCAACTGCCTCTATCCCCGTGAGGGCTGCGCATCCCGATGCAAAGGCCCTGAGTATGATGAAGATGGGCAGAATGTTTGTTGACGCCTCCTTGAATGCGGGCATGGGCGGGTGAGGCATCGTGAGATATTTTTTTACGCCGAAAACCATGAGTAGATACAAGGCGCCGATAAAAATATACGCAGGCAGAGAAAAGATCTTCCCGGATTCTCTCACCCCTCTGAGATTGCCTGTCATGATGAGTAGAATGGCGGCGATACAAAGCGCGACGTTATATTCGTGAAGGACCGGAAAGGCAGAGGTTATCGCGGCTATTCCGGCCGATACACTGACCGTTACCGTCAACACATAGTCGATCAGCAATGCGGAACCCGCTACAAGTCCGGGATAGGTGCCGAGGTTCTCTTTTGCGACTATGTATGCGCCGCCGCCGTTTGGGTATGCGTGGATGGTCTGAAAATAAGACATCGCCACAATGGCTATCAAAGTCGAGATCGCGAAGGCCACCGGCATGGAGTAATGGAGCATTGCGGTGCCCGCAAGGACAAGGGCAAAAAGTATCTCCTCTGTTGCATAGGCCACGGACGACATGGCGTCCGATGAGAAGATCGCGAGGCCGGCGAACTTTGTGAGACGCTCATGTTTTTCCTTGATCGTCTCGATCGGACTTCCGATAAGAAAGCTCTTAATAGACATTAATGAATATCTCCGTTCTTGCTCTTCTCAGAGGCAGTCAAAGTGTATATCATTATTTTGACGGGGCAAAACGGAGGGAAATAATAGACCGCCGGCAATGCAGCGGTACAAATCTCGGTCCATTGCCCTTCCAAACGCCTGCGAGGTTAGCTGACGGGCTTGGGATTGGAAGTCCCCTATCTCCGGTTTCCGGAGAATACGCCCCTACCATCGGTTCCCCCGCATCCGCCTCAGGCGGATTTAGGCTACAAATTATTTTTAGGATAAAACTCCCTGTGACTTTTTGTCAATGATTCATGGATTCATGATCCACGCGAGAGTTTTTCATCCATATTTTGTTCTGAGAATAGGGTGACAATATTGTTTCATATATAACAATCTTGTTCCGCGTAACTTTTGACCGCACGGGGGATATCCTTTGTTTTAGCCATTCCCATCGGTGGCATATCAATTGCTCAAGTGATCTTGTTGGAAATCACCAAAGGAGGATTTATGAGACAGATAGCGGTTTATGGCAAAGGCGGGATAGGCAAATCTACAACAACACAGAATACCGTTGCCGGCCTTTCACAGGCGGGATACAAATGCATGATAGTGGGCTGTGATCCCAAGGCGGACGCAACAAGGCTCATACTGCACGCAAAGGCGCAGACAACAGTGATGGACCTTGCGAGGGAACGCGGCACAGTGGAAGACCTTGAAGTCGGCGAAGTGCTTCTGACCGGCTTTAACGGCATAAGGTGCGCTGAGTCGGGAGGTCCTGAACCAGGGGTCGGATGCGCGGGCCGCGGCGTTATAACTGCAATAAACTTCCTTGAAGAAAACGGCGCGTATGACGCTGACACCGACTTCGTATTTTACGATGTCCTTGGCGACGTTGTCTGCGGCGGTTTTGCCATGCCGATGAGAGAGGGCAAGGCAAAAGAGATTTATATAGTGACATCCGGTGAGATGATGGCCATGTATGCGGCAAATAATATTTCGCGAGGCATTCTCAAATACGCGCATAGCGGCGGTGTCAGGCTCGGAGGGCTCATCTGCAACAGCAGAAAGACGGACAAAGAATATGAATTGATTGCAGAACTCGCGAAAAAGCTTGGGACACAGCTGATACATTTTGTGCCGAGGGACAACCAGGTGCAGAGGGCCGAGCTCAGGAGAATGACGGTCATCGAATACTCTCCGGAACATCCTCAGGCCGAAGAATACAGGATACTCGCAAAGAAGATCGCCGACAACAGGGACCTTGTCATCCCGACCCCCATTTCCATGGATGAGCTGGAACAACTGCTTATGGATTTCGGGATAATGGAGAGTGAAGAAGCGGCAGCGTAAAACAAGCGCTCAGCTATCAGCATGCAGCGATCAGTCAGAGATGAAGAGGTTTTGCTGAAAGCTGACGGCTGATTGCTGACGGCTAACAAGGAGGAATAATGAGCACGATCATTAAAGATACACAGAAGATGATAGAGGAAGTTCTCGATGCGTATCCGGAGAAGGCGAGGAAGGAGAGGGCCAAGCACCTTGCGGCAAATGATCCTACCGGACAGTGCAGCACCTGTAAGGTAAAGGCGAATACAAAATCCAGGCCCGGCGTTATGACTGTTCGGGGCTGCGCATACGCAGGCGCAAAGGGTGTTGTCTGGGGTCCGGTGAAGGACCAGATAACGATCAGCCACGGACCGGTCGGCTGCGGACAGTACAGTTGGTGGGCAAGGAGAAATTATTACAACGGAATAACGGGTGTAGACACATTCGGCACGATGCATATCACAACTGATTTCCAGGAGAAGGACATTGTTTATGGAGGCGACAAGGGACTTGATGCGGCCCTTCATGAGCTGAAAGAACTTTTTCCTCTGGCAAAGGGTATCGGTATCCTTTCCGAATGCCCTGTAGGTCTCATCGGTGACGATATCGAGGCGGTATCGAAGAGGGTGGCAAAGGAATTCGGCATCCCGATAGTTCCTGTCCGCTGCGAGGGCTTCAGGGGAGTGAGCCAGTCCCTCGGGCATCATATTGCTAACGATACGATCAGGGACTATGTCTTAGGCAAGGGTAAGCTCGAAAAATCTACGCCTTACGACGTGGCGCTTATCGGCGATTACAACATAGGAGGCGACGCCTGGGCTTCGAGGAAGATGTTGGAGGAAATGGGCCTCAGGGTGATCGCGCAGTGGACCGGTGATGCATCCGTCAATGAGCTGGGCATAGCGACGAAGGCGAAGCTTAACCTGATCCATTGCTATCGCTCGATGAACTATATATGCAGGCATATGGAAGAGGAATACGGCATACCCTGGGAGGAGTTCAATTTTTTCGGCCCCACAAAGATATACGCAAGCATAAGAAAGATCGCCTCCCATTTCGACGACAAGATCAA
>JBIOIY010000072.1:0-11355 GCA_044450345.1 Thermodesulfovibrionales bacterium
AAGGACGAAATACCACGACTGATAAAGAACTGCATGAAATCCCGCCAACGATCTCGACAAACTACACTTGAAATAATCAGCTATGAAGAACTTAAAGCGGCATCGGTTGCGCTCGATGCCGCTTAAGTTAACACCTATGGGCGGAGAGCCCGCCCTTTTTTTTGAGAAACTAGAGTAGTCAGCGGTCTTTTCTGTTATATCTTCTGGCACACTATGATTATCTCTTCTCGTTATGGGCAATGGATGCTATGCTGTTATTGACAGTGCCTGTATTCGTTATTTCAGTGCGCGTGAAGGAGGCTTAAGTGGCTGGCCATTTATTTAATAATACTGTTCGTGATGTCTTGCATCCGGAAAATTGAAACATAAGGAGAAAATACCATGGATTGTGCACAATCTTGTCCGGTAGGAAAACTTGAGAAGTTGCTTTTGTCTACTGACGGGTCCCAATACAGCGAGGGAGCGATACAAGAGGCAATCAGCTTTGCCTCGAAATGCTCAAGCAAGATTTATGTATGCATGGTGCTTGAGACAAACCCCGAATATGAAACCATCGGCTCCAACGTCTTTGAGAAAGAAGAAGAAGAGGCAACAGCTCATCTTGAATCCATCAAAGCAAGGGCTACAAAAGAAGGATTGAGATGCGAAACCATTTTTCATGAATCAATCAAGGCATCTGAAGCAATCGTGGATGAAGCCACTGAGAGGAAAGTTGACATGATCGTGATCGGCAGACACGGTCGTAAAGGCCTGTCGAAGGCCCTTATGGGTGAGGACGCCGCAAGGGTTATCGCCCATGCACCCTGCAAGGTTTTGGTGGTTCCGAAGGCTGCCAGGATTGAATACAGAAACATATTGGTTGCCACTGACGGTTCGATCCACAGCAACGCTGCACTCACAGAAGCTATTGCTATTGCCAAACGCTGTGGCAGCCATCTCATTGCACTTTCCGCGATGCGTGATGAAACGGAGCGGCAAGAGGCGGAAAACTACGCAAACAAAGCCATTGACCTGGCACAAAAGGAAGGAGTATCAGCAGAAGCGGTTACACCGATAGGAAGATCATTCGATGCAATAGTTGAAACAGCAGGCGGCAGGGGAGTCGACTTGATAGTTATGGGGACCTACGGCAAGACAGGAGTAAAAAAATTGCTCATGGGAAGCTCAACAGAAAAGGTCATCGGCAATGCAGGCTGTGCCGTGCTGGTTGTGAAGGCAGGATAATAAAGAATTTCACTATAATGCAGCTTCCGTGATAGTGCACAGGCCATGTTTATGAAAAATCGCCTGAAGAAGAGATGGGAATCAAATATATTCTTTATTTTCTGATCGGAGGGACCATCATAACCGTGGTCACGTATTTCGCCAGCCACGCAAGGACCATGGTTGCCGCCTTTTTCGCCAATCTCCCGGTGATAACACTGATTACCTTTCTCACAATATATTATGAAGCCGGCCAGAGGGCGGTCGTTCCTTATGCGCATGGGCTGATTATTATGCTGTTCCCGTGGCTGGCATATATCGGTGCGGTCATTTTTCTGACGCCGAGGATCGGGGTCATCCCTTCCCTGCTGATAGGGTTTTCCTTATATCTCTTTCTCGCCTACATGGTAATCTTTGTGAAGAGGTTCTGATGACGGACCTGATTTGGAATCAGGCGGGTGAAGAGGGACCTGCTTTTTCCCATAGCGGTAGGGCCGCCTTGATGAGGATGTGCGGTTTTATCCTTATCGCGCCGAAGAGCGCGCTGAAAGGCTTAATCCCGAAGTCGGGCAGGTTGAGCCGGGCCTCGGCGACGTAATAGCCGTCCTCGTCCCGTGCTGTGAACAGCATATCCTTCTCTCTGCCGCGGAGAGTAAGCGTCCCACTGATCCGGTAGGACGAGTCCTCCTTTGTCACAGAAGAGGAACAGAAGAAACTGTACCTGTGGTTAGCCGCGTCGAGTACGTCCTTGAGGATATTATCATCGATCTCTTTCATGCTTTCCCGGCCCAGAAGGTCCCGCCGCTCAACTCCGTCGGCCATGGCACAGTCTACGCGCAGCGACCCTGCATCGAAGCGGGCATTTATACTGGCGTCGTTATCGCCGAGTTCGATTACAAAAGAAGTGACATTGATGCGAAGGTCGTGGGCGAGGACCGAAAGCGGGCCTTCCTTGTACGTGAAGATCTGGCATGTCGCGGACGTCTGATCAAAGCTTCTCATGTGGCGGTCGTAAAGTGGACAAGCATCTGTTTTTCCTCCCGTATTTTCTCTATTATATGATTTTTTAGTGTGAACGGCTATGATTATTACTACGGCAGTTAAAAACCTTAATGTCATTCCCTTATGTCTCTATGATGCAGATCATTTAATCCCCATAGGAGATGGGTTAAAATAAGATAAGAACATGAACTAATGCCAAGGAGGTCTGAAATGCTTGACAGAACAAAGGTAGAGGAAGTTATCGAGAGGGTGAGGCCCATGCTTCAGCGTGACGGGGGCGACGTGCAGCTCATGGATGTGACGGACGACAACGTGGTAAAGGTCAAACTTACGGGGGCATGCGGACACTGTCCCATGTCGATGATGACGCTTAAGGGCGGCATCGAAGCGGAACTGAAGAAGAACTTGCCGGAGCTGAAGGCGGTCGAAGCGGTGTAACGACGCTCAGTCTTTGTCCCGTTCCCGCCTTATTTTCCCTTCCTTCTGCTTGAATTTGCGGAAGGCCACGGAAAGGGTGGAGGATTCGGTGATGGCACCCGATATCAGGAGGACGTCCATTATCTCTTCAAGTGAGGCGCCCTCCCGGAGGGCCCTGTCCATATGGGCTTCGAGGCAGTGCTCACACCTGAGGGCGGTTGCTGCTGCTACCGCCACGAGTTCCACGGTCTTTTTGTCGAGGGCAAGGGGACTATATACGGATCTGCCTTTCAGCATGTAAGGGTTAAATGTGCGTGGTCTTTCCTTGAGGGTCGACAGGAGAAATCCCAGCCTGCCATTTTGTTTTTCGACAGCTGCAGCAAGCGCCTCGGCAAGCTTCGCGTCGTTCATCAGCGCCTCTGCCTCTTTCAGGATATTTTTCTTCTTTGCCATTTCGCACTCCTTGATAAAACGTCCTGATATCTAGGCTTCGTCCAATTCCGTCCTGACGAGAGCGAGTATGGCAGAATGGGGGACGATAAGGTATTTCTTCCCGTCAAACTCTATCTCTATCGCCGACTCTTTTAAAAAGATCGCATAGTCGCCCTCTACAGCCTGAAGCGGTATATACTTCAGTTCTCTCTTCTCGGAAGACCAGGACTCCCCGGAACCCGGGTCGTGGACAGCGTAGCCCGGTCCGGTCTTTGCGACATATCCGCCGATGACCTTCTCTTTTTCCCTGACCGTGGGAGGCAGATATAGTCCGGACGTCGTCCTGTCCGTTTTCTCGTCCGGGTCTATGAGCACCCTGTCTCCGACAGCGATAAGATTCTTTTTTGCCTTCATCCGTCTATTTTAAAATATTCCGGATCAAACTCTGTATTAAATTTAAGTTCGTTCATCCATTATACTATGAAAGGAATGAACAAGAGCAAAGAGCTTTTGAAGATAGCCGAAGAGATAGTGAAATGCTCCCTCTGCAAAAAGTGGGGGACCGGCAAACCAGTCCCCGGCGAGGGGAACCCCGATGCCAGGATAGTCTTTATCGGAGAGGCCCCCGGTAAACAGGAGGCGAAGACAGGACGTCCTTTCATCGGCAGGTCGGGCAAGCTGCTGAGGGCGATGATTTCGGATGCCGGTCTTCCTGAGGAAGACGTCTACATTACCAGCCCTGTAAAGTATATTCCGCTTCGAGGCACGCCCTCACGGGAAAACATCCTCCATGCAAGGACCCATCTCCTTCGGCAGCTGTCGGTCATCAGTCCCGGGATTGTCGTCCTTCTCGGAAATACCGCATGCCTTGCGCTTCTCGATCGTAAGGTCGAGATGACGAAGGAGCACGGCAACAGCATATGCAAAGACGGCATCACCTACTTCCTCACATTTCATCCTGCCTATGCCTTGCGCTTCCCCGAAGGGAAGAAGGGCTTCATCAGTGATTTTAAGAAGCTGCGCGGCCTGATAACCGGACCCGGTTTTTAGGCACAGCCTCTCCTGCGTTGGCTGGATGATATTGAAACGGACAGCGAGCGCATTCCCCGTAGCTTGCCGCGGGGTTAGCGAGCGAATATTATAAAAATAATTCCTTGCGTTAAGATACCCTGCTGTCTTGCCGCAGGGTTCTTCATTCGGGACTACCGGGGAGTGCCGTCGGCATTTTTTGCGTACCTGAGGCCCTCTGTTATGAGAAGCACAAATATCACCGTGAAGCCGGCAAGGATCCCAAAGACGTTCACGAGCCTCAGATAGACGAGAAGAGAGAGTATAGCAAAAAGAAGGAGAAGGCGGAACATGCTGAAGAAGATCATTCTGCCCGTTGCCCTCCCTGTCCTGATGAGCCCCCTTACGCCCCAGGCAAGACCCTTGATGTTCGCAAATCCGAGCGCCCCTCCGATGATGATGCTCAGAGGGAGTTTTTTCCATTCTACAAGCGCCGAAACCAGGGCGAGGGGGATGAGGACCAGGAATGATTTCTTATATATCCCTTTTATCAGGTCCATTGTCTTGTTTCCTCGCCAGTCTCACAAGGTCCCTGAATCCTGAGATGATGCCGAGGACAAGAAAGATCAGCGTAAGCCACGGGAACGTGACCTTGAAGAGTTTGTCTAGTCCGTAACCTATGGCGAGGCCGATAAAAGTTGAAAAGACGAGGTTCAGCCCTACCGACCATGCCTTGAGAAAATCCTTCGAATACAGTTTCGTCAATGTCCGCCCCCTATCTATTCAACGCCTTCATATTCGCCCTCGACGAAATCTTTGGTGATCCCTGCGATCTCCCGGTAAAAAAGCGTCTTCGCCTCTTTTATGACTTGCTCACAGTAATAGGGTACCCAATTAACGATATGTTCTTCAAGGAATTTTCGCTGCATTTCACGGTTATCGATGTCGATGGCATAGCTCATGAACAGAAACTCGAGTGAAATATGGTCCGGGACGGTTTCATATTCTTCGTCGAAGGTCAGCCCGGCGCCATAATAAAACTCCGTGACGGCATCGGTCGCGTTAGCACCGCCGGCATGTACGGACTCGATCGGCGGCGTGACGCCCTCCCCGTAGTTGTAGAGATAATCAAAATCCGCAACGACCTCCTCCTCTGTCTCCTTCGACTCCAATCCAAGGTCTTCTTTTATACTTTTCAGCTTTTCCGCATTGGGTGGCGCAAAAAATAGATCTGCAAGAATCCGGTAAGATTCAGCCCTTTCATTGTCGCCTTCGAGGAGCGCCATCCTGAAATCTTATTATATTTGACGGCGGAATAGCAAAAATGGCGGTGGATCGAAACTATTAAGGAAAGAAGAGAGAGAAGGTCGAACCTTTGCCGATAATGCTCGTGACGGCAATGAAGCCCCCCTGGTCTTCCATTATCTTTTTGCTGATAGAGAGTCCCAGCCCGATCCCTCTCTTCGCGACCCTAGTCGTGAAAAAAGGCTCGAAAATCTTGTCCATGTTTTTTTCGGGAATGCCCTCACCCGTATCGCTAATGTGCACTGCTGCATGAGGTATGGCGTTCACCTGTTCCCGGGCAGTGGCGACCGCCAGTGTCCCCCCGGCGGGCATGGCGTCGATGGCGTTCAATATGATGTTGCCGACGACCTCTTTCACCTGCTCCCTGTCGATCCGCACCTGCGGTACGTCGACGTATGCCTTTTCGACCTTTATCGCATGTTCGGTCAATATCTCTTCATACATCTTTAACACGTCATCGAGCACATCCGCTATATTTTCCCGCGAGAACCTGGGAACGGGCACCCGTGAATAACCCAGGACTTCCCTGAGGATATTCTCGAGGGCCGAGACTTCCAATACGATTGAATCTGCATATTCCCGTTCTGCCGTCCCCTCGGTGAGCCTTTTTTGCAGACGTCTTGCAAACCCGCCGACAGAGGTCAGAGGGTTTCGTATCTCGTGGGCAACGTTCGCCGTTATCCTGCCGAGGGCCGCCAGCTTTTCACTCTGTACGAGCCGTTCCTGAAGCCGTCCTTTCTCTTCTTCGGCCCTGCGGCGTTCGATTACCCCCGCCAGGGTATTTGCGACAGCCGACAGGAAAGCCTCTTCGGAGGTGTCCCTTTTATGCCATTGCCGCACATGTACATTTATCAGTCCCAGGGGCTTTCCGCCGGAGACGATTGGCACGCAGTAGTGTCCATGGGCAGACATCTCTTCAAACCGTATCTCATGACCTTCGCCCACGCAGTCGGCGAAAACGACTTCGCATTGAGCCGCGGCACGGCCGCAGAGGCATTTACCCATGGGGACTTTCCCGCATGAGGTCCGCTCCTGGAGGGTCATCCCACGCTCCGACTTCAACGCGAGTTCCTTAGGCTCGCCCTCAACGAGGTAGATGGAGGCCTTTGACTGAAGGGAAAGATAGGGTACGGAAAGGATAAGGTCAAGGGCGCTGTCGAGCTGGACGTCAAGGGGGACTGGCTCTAGGGACGACTTCAGCAGGACGTTCATTACCCTCTGTATGTGGTAGTTCCGCTCGATCTGTTCCTGGGCCTGCACCCGCTCCGAAATGTCCCTTATCGCCGCGGTGACCAGCAACTCCCTTTCGATCTGGATCGGGCTGAGACTGATGTCTCCCCGGAACTCCGTACCGTCCTTCCTCCTGGCGTAGATCTTGAGGTCGCCCCCCATGGAACGCACCTTGGGGTTCGAAAAGTACCCCTCGACAAACTTTCGGTGCTGACCGCGGAAGCGCTCCGGGATCAGAATATCCAACTCCTTCCCGACTACTTCTTCCTGGGTGTATCCGAAGAGCTTTTCCATCTGGGGATTCACAAGGACGATCTTGTAGGAGCGGTCCACAAAGATCATCGCGTCGGGAGCGGCATCGAGGAGTTTCTCATACCGCCGGCGTGCACCATCGAACTCCCTCCTGCACGCTTCCAGTTGTTCGAGTTTGACGCGCATCTCCCCGAGTTCATGCGCAAGCTCTTCTCTTGTCTTAACAGGATCTTTCACGTAGCATCCTTCCAGTTATTAGTATATCAGGTATGAAGTCCGTTACAAGGATGGCCCGGCTTCCCGCGCCGGACCCCGCGAGAAAACTCGGCATAACCGGGAGGATGATAGGGTACAAGATCATCAGATACGGCATCAGCGCTGAATTTCACGCTGAGTTCGGAAAGATTAAAGGGGTGGAATTGACTCAGCCGACGATGCCGATAAAACGGTCGTAAGTGATATTCTTGTTGAATGCGATGCCTGTAAAATAATCGTTTCCCTGGGAAGAGATCGAAGCAATGCTCCCTTCAAAGATGTCAGGCCCCCCGGGGGAGTCGACCATAAGCTCAACGGAGACCGCAGTGGCTTTCTCCAGAAAAACATCGGTATAAAACCCCATCCCCCCCTGCGAGATGGTATTTACCCTTACAGTCAGTTTCTCCGGCGATCCGTCAATCAGCCTTACGAGCACTGCCTTGGCGCAGATTGAATACCTCTTAAATCTACGATATTTCTTAATCACAGATGCCGACCTCAAAACTTACAGGGTATGTGCCGTCATGAGAAATTCTCTCAATCAAGTATGAATATATTATACATTTATAAATGAGTAATATCTCAAATACCGCTAACTTTACGCCCAGGCGCTTCATCAGTAACCGGACCAGGCTCAGGCAGAACACATCCATAAACGTGAAGTGGATGGCAAGACAGGGCAGAGCCGGTCGCCTATGTATTTCGCCGGCCATGCCTCATGTAATGGCCGCCGCCTTATGCTAATATATGACTAGTATGCATTGCTTTTTTGGACCTTTACGCATCGGGAATCAGTCCGGGGTGAAATTTTATGGCGATTGATGAGACCTACGAAGTGATCATTGTCGGCGCGGGGCCTGCCGGGCTTACCGCCGGGCTTTATAGCCAAAGGGCCGCGCTGAAAACGGTCCTGTTTGAGAGAGGATTGATCGGCGGCCAGATCGCCATATCAAAAGACGTGGAGAATTATCCCGGGATGGAGGCCATAACCGGCTTTGACCTGGCCGAGAAGATGGCCCACCACGCCAGGTCCTTCGGCCTGAATGTTGTCCAGCAGGATGTTGAGGCGGTAACAGCCGGACCCGATATACACTCTGTCCGGCTTGCCGGCGGCGAACTTGTCAGGACCGTTGCGCTGATCCTCGCTGCAGGCGGCTCCGTACGAAAGCTCGGCATCCCCGGTGAAGGGGAATACCTCGGACTCGGTGTTTCCTACTGTGCCACCTGCGATGGCTTTTTCTTCAGGGGTAAGACTGTCGTTGTCGTCGGCGGGGGGGACACCGCCGTCGAGGAGGCTCTCTATCTCTCCAAGCTGGCGAGAAAAGTATATCTCATTCACAGAAAAAAGACGCTTCGGGCGAGCAAGATACTCCAAAGCCGTCTCCTAAGTGAGCCGATGATCGAGATAGTATGGAACACGATTATTACGGAAATCAGGGGTAGCGGGAGCGCGGTTGAAGCCGTCTCTTTAGAAAATACAGAGACAGGGGAAAAGGGAGAATTGACGACCGACGGCGTTTTCATATTTATCGGGTATTCTCCGAATAATCAATTGATCCCTTCAGGGGTCCGGATGAATGAGCAGGGTTTTGTAATTACCGATGAGAAGTGTGCGACGAACATCCCCGGTATCTTCGCGGTCGGAGATATCAGGCAAAAGTTTGCCAACCAGATCGTGGTGGCTGCGGCGGATGGGTGCATAGCCGCTCTGGCTGCAGCGCATTATGTCGAGGCGCATAAAGCAGGAACCAGGTCGTCCTGACCATGTGTATGAGCACTTTCCGGAGATAAAATCTTGGGCGATCTTTTTGCGGTTGCAGAGCGGTTCACACTAAGTGGCAGGGTCATCGATGTCCGGGAATTCGGGAACGGCAATATCAATAACACCTTTCTGGTGACCCTGGATACGAAAATGGACTCCGAAGGGGAAAGACACTTTGTCCTGCAGCGCATCAACACTCATGTATTTCGCCGGCCGGAACTCGTCATGCACAATATTCGTATTGCCACCGGGCATATCATACGCCGGCTGGAGTGTACCACCCAGAGTCCGGGCCGCCGATGGGAGGTACTTCAAGTGCTTCCTGCGCATGACGGCGGAGACCATTGGATCGGTACTGACGGGTCGTTCTGGCGCGCAGTCAGCTTTATCGGGGGCTCGCAGTCTTTTGACACCATAAAAGATATTGATCACGCAAGAGAAGTAGGATATGCGCTCGGCATGTTCCATACCCTCCTGAGTGACCTGCCTCCCGGAAATCTGGCTGATACACTGGAAGGGTTCCATATTACGCCCCGCTACCTGCGGCGCTACGACGAGGTCCTTGCCCAGCGTGGTGCGGCCGGCTCCTCTGAAGTAAATTATTGCCTGCAGTCTGTAGGAAAGCGAAATGACTGGGCGCATGTCCTTGAGGATGCCAGGGCGAAGGGCAGACTGTATCTTCGTCCTATCCACGGCGATCCAAAGGTGAACAATATCATGATGGACACCGCCACAGGGCAGGCCGTCAGCATCGTCGACCTGGACACGGTGAAGCCTGGTCTGGTCCAGTATGATATCGGTGACTGCCTCCGCTCCGGCTGCAATCGCCTCGGAGAAGAAACCGAGGCATGGGAGACTGTGGTTTTCGACACGGATCTATGCCGTGCCATCCTGCAGGGCTATCTTTCGATGGCGAGAGAGTTCCTCACCGGGGATGACTATGTCTACCTCTACGATTCGGTCCGCCTGATTGCGTTCGAGCTTGGACTGAGGTTTTTTACAGACTATCTGGAAGGCAACGTCTACTTTAAGGTCCGACGTCCGGAACAAAATCTTGCAAGGGCCCTTGTCCAGTTCAAGCTCACCGAAAGTATCGAATCGCAGGAAACAGCCATCCGAAACATCATCCGTGGCATCAGATGAAGGTCCGAAGCTATTCCCTGAAACAATTCCCATCAGAGTGCCTTGAGTCCAAAATAAGGATTACAGGAAAAATCGTACGGCATTCCAACACCCTTTCTCTCAGCTATGAGCTTACCGGCCCTCTGGCGGATATCATTATTCCCGCACGCGTAGATATACCGTCCCGCAAATACGGTCTATGGGAAGAGACATGTTTCGAGTTCTTCGTCTGCGCAGAGGGTTCCGATAACTACCGGGAATTCAACCTCTCTCCGGCCGGTCACTGGAATGTCTACCGGTTCACGTCGTACCGCCTGGGCATGCAGGAGGAACCGGCCTTCCTGTCGCTCCCTTTCAGCGTCCGGGTCAACGCCGGCAGCCTTTGTCTTTCCCTCGAACTCGATCTGGAAAAAATTTTCACGGCCGGTCAGGCTTTAAAGGTCGCAGTCGGCGCCGTCATTAAAAACATAGATGGCAAGATTACTTACTGGGCGTTGGCCCATCCGGGCCCTCAGCCCGACTTTCACCGGAGAGAGAGTTTTATTGTCGAGGTGTGAGACTGGTCTCCATCATTTGAGCCATTGATCTGCTGTTCACTTGTTATTGAGGCGGAGAAGTTCTTATCTATCAGGCTGTTGAAAAAATCTTATTTTGTCAAAAAAGTCTGTCATACCCGCGAAGGCGGGTATCCAGAAGTCTAGGAAAATACTGGATTCCCGTTTTTACGGGAATGACGTTTAAGGGCCGCAATGGAGTTCTTCAGCAGCCTGCTATACGCTCGGGGAGTTGTTTAGAAACAAATAAGCTTGAAGGTTAGGCGCCAAAGGAGGAGTTTATCCCTCGTTGGAATAACGCCCCCAGGCTCCCTGCCTGCTGGCAGGCAGGAGCCTCTCCCCCTCTTTCCGCACTCAGGCGGATTCGCCGAGGTGAAAAGATAAGAGGGGGTTAAGGGGAGTTATGATTCTGGAGAGGGTGAGGGGAATTTTCCGGAAATGTGCATTCAATCATGAGACACTTAATAATTGTCCGTTACGGCCTACTTCACTTTTTCAATGAATCCCTTAGCGGACTTGAAAATGGCCTTGATAGTAAGCGGGGGTGAAAAGTTCACCGACTAATTTTCAGGTATTAAAGACTGAAACTATTGAAGATTTACAAGAGAAACAAACAGCCAAAAGCTCAAACTCACCGCCGGTTGTGCCGTATTCGAAGATCCGTCCATCTGAGATGAGTAATAAAAAGGGATGCATGATTTGAGACATGCATCCCTTCTCATCAGCCTCTTAATTTCGCCGCTATGGCAGTGTGAAGCTTGTGTGCCAGAGATAGTGGGTGCTGAGACTGCCCGAAGGAAATACGACAACAAA
>JBIOIY010000073.1:0-11113 GCA_044450345.1 Thermodesulfovibrionales bacterium
CGACACCTTTGTCGTTGCGGTCTCGTCCAGCGGCATCTTGACCGGGATTTCAAAATAAAACTCATCTCCCCATTCATTGGGTTTCACATCGATAGGAAGCGCATCGGCAATGGACTTTGCCGTGGCGGTACTGAAAAGCTCAGCGTCGAGCACAATATCATTCGTTGCGATCTTTATCTTCACAGACATTTGCTTTCCTTCTTGTTAATTTTACCATGCATAGCACTAGCCGGTCCCGAATCGCGATGACATCACACAATCCTGATATCTCCCTCGGCATAACAGACACGGGGAAAGGGCGAAGAACACCTGAAAGCCCTCAAGCATCGAAAGCCGCAACTGTTGAGGATTGCCGTTTATAACTATCACCGTTAGGAGAAGGACATCTCCCAAGAGACCTGCCGGCACTGTTTCCTGAATTCTCAATATCTGCTATCATTAAAACGTACCTAAAATGAACGCCGGATAGTATCCCCTATCCGATCACGAATGGGAGATTACGATGCATTTTCCTCATATTTTCCAAGAAGGAAGAATCGGTAGCGTCGTCCTTAGAAACCGTCTCATCATGTCTCTCTATCCCACAAAGTATGCCACCGACAGTAAGGTGAACGAAAGGATGATCGAGTTCTACCGCGAGCGGGCGCGCGGGGGCGTTGCCATGATCGTCCTCGATTGTCCCTGCCTCGACTATCCGAACGCATATAAAGGGCCGAACGAGCTTCGCTTCGACGCGCCGGAGTACGCTGACACCATCAAGCTTCTTCTCGGCGCGATCCACGCTGAGGGCGCGAAGGCATTCATGCAGCTCAATTATCCGAAGGAGCATATCTTTGACCGCGAGGTCCCCGGATCTAAACAGAAGGGCAACACCTGGGTCGCACCTCTCGTGAGGATCATGACTGCGACGGAGGCATACGAGATCATCGTGATCATGGCAAATGGGGCAAAGAGGGCGCGTGAATTAGGCTATGACGGCATCGAGGTTCAGGCGAGCTACGGTGATTTCATCTCGCAGTTCCTTTCTCCCCTTTCAAACAAAAGGACGGACGAATTCGGCGGCGGTCCCGAAAACCGTATGCGATTTCTCATAGGGCTTATCGAAGCAGTCAAAGAGAAGGCGGGCAAGGACTATCCGGTGATGGTGAAGCTCGTATGCGACGAATTTGTCGAAGGAGGACTTACTCTGGATGACACAACGGGGATCGCCCGGCTCGCTGAGCAGGCGGGCGCCGATGCCATCCTTGCGTCCGGAGGGAACAAGGCGACCAAGGGCATGACGATCCCCTCTCACTATCTTCCACCCGGCGTTTTGATTCACCTTGCCAAAGGAATAAAAAAGGCGGTCGCCATACCTGTCATCGCGGTCGGGAAGATCAACACCCCTGAGCTGGCGGAAAAGGTGATCCGGGATGGAGACGCCGATTTTGTGGCCATGGCCCGCCCGCTCCTAGCCGATCCCCATTTCCCCATTAAGGCCCGGGCAGGAACGACCGAAGAGATACGCAGATGCCTCTACGACCTCGAAGATTGTGCCGATAAAGGTGTCAAAGGCCTCGGCAGAACCTGTACCGTGAACCCTTTCTCAGGCCAAGAATACCGATTGAAGCCCACGAGCGCTCAAAGGAAGAAGAGAGTCGTTGTTGTAGGCGGAGGCCCTGCAGGCATGCAGGCTGCGCTCCTGGCGAGTAAACGGGGGCATGAGGTGATTCTGTACGAAAAGGACGATACCCTCGGAGGGCAGTTGAGAATCTCCTCTATCGCTCCATGCAAGGAGGAGATGGAAGCGGCGCTGCAGCACATGAAATATATGCTTAGCAAGACGAACGCGAAGGTTATTTTGCACAAGGCTCCCACAAATAAGGAGATCCTTTCTCACAATCCCGAAGCAGTAATCGTCGCCCTGGGGTCGAGGCCTTCTCTTCCGAATGTCCCTGGCATAGACCTACTCTCAGTGTACGACGTCAGGACGGTCTACGAGGGCACCATCGATCTCGGAAAGAACGTGGTCATCGTCGGCGGCGGTGACATCGGTTGCGAGACAGCGGACCTTCTCGCAGGGAAAGGCATGAGTGTCACCATCGTCGAGGCCCTCGAAGAGGCTCTCCATAGGATGAAAGAGATCCCGAAACAGGAACTACTCAAAAGACTCAAGAACAAGAACGTCACAATCCTGACAAGCACAAAGGTGATGGCTGTCGGGACCGGAAAGGTCATTGTCGAAACCAAAGACGGCATCGGGAAAGAATTAGCGACTGACTCGGTGATTTTTTCCACTGGCGCCATCTCTGCCGACTCCTTCGCTGAAACTCTCAAAGGCTCTGTGGAAGAGGTATATGTGGTGGGAGACGCAAAGGAACCAGGCAACCTCGGCGCAGCGCTGAGAAGCGCAACTGCCGTAGCGCTAGCGCTATGAAGGCTGTGCCGATGCAATCCTCGCCCAATATTAATGTCCTTGTTTGACTTCTCCCCGGTTGCAATTCTGTCATTCTCACAATACTCTTTATCGAAATGATTCTGTCAGATCATCGGAAGTAATGTGAAGTACGTAATCAGTGGTCGGATGCAAATGCCCTGGTTTCCGTCGCAATCGAAACAAAAAAAAGTTCTTCCTGAACGGTTGCAACCTCTCCCTGAATCTTATAGACTTCAATTAGAAATCAATAGAAGGGAAGGAGGTGTCGGATATGGCAGACATTGTAAGGAAAGTGGGGTATTTTTCGATGGAGGTACCGAACAAACCGGGTGAGGGGGCACGGGTGCTCGGGGCACTGGCAGATTCGGGTGTGAACCTGCTAGCATTCTCAGGGTTCCCCAGCGGAAGGAAGGCGCAGCTCGACTTTATTCCTGAGGATGTGGCAGTCTTTAAGAACGCTATCAAGGCAATGAAGATCAAGACTCGGCCCCAGAAGTTCGGGTTCCTGGTCCAAGGCGAGGACCGGAAGGGTGCAGTAGCTGAATTGCTCAAACACTTGGCGGAGAAGAAAATTAACATTACGGCTCTTGACGCAGTATCGTCCGGCGAAGGCCGCTATGCCGCAATCCTCTGGGTTGAGTCTAAGGATGTGAACAAGGCAGCGAAGGCTCTTGGGGCGACCTAGAGTTTTTATCGAGAGTTCGAGGGTTATCTTTGGCATAGAGAAGGGCATGCCAGAACCGGTATGCTCTTCATCGTAATGAGTGCGAGGTGAATACTGGATTTTCGTCTCCTCCGCAATTCTTCTCCGCTGGTTTCTAAGTAATGGATGACGCTATCGCCGTTCATTCGGCAAGGCAGGCACGAGGATTTTCAGTTGCCGACTTCCTTTAAAAACAAAGGCTGCACCTGAGAACAAACAGATCTTTCAAGACACAACTTTTGAAGAATTCCGAAATATGCGGTCGCTTTTTTCAAATGGTGATCACCTTTTCTTCGGACTGACGAAAGATTTCCGATTCAAATATGCATATCTATGCTGAGACATAATGACCATCTCGAATGACATCTCCGAATGACTTGCGCTACCCTTTATAATTATATATGCTTTATGCAAGTTGGAATGCGTGATTGGTGACGATGTGGCGATATGGAGATGATATGAAAAGGGTATGCAGCGAAAGGATTGAAATTCTCTATGTGGAAGATAGTGAAGATAATGTGCTTATTTTGAAGCAATGTCTTAAAACCGCAAAGGTATGCAATGAATTGCATGTTGTGTTGGACGGAAGCGAAGCAATAGAGTTTTTGAAAAGAAAAAGCGATTATAAAGATGCTCACAGGCCTGATCTCATTCTCCTTGACTGGAATCTGCCAAAAATGAGTGGTCACGAGGTGCTCTCGGTAATTAAATCAGATCCCGACCTAAAAACTATCCCTGTAATCGTTTTTTCGGACTCACAGGCTGATAAGGATATAACCGAAGCCTACAGCTTGCATGCAAACAGTTTCATAACTAAACCTGTAAACTTTGAAAAGTTTTCGCAGGCGATCCGATCGCTGGAGGAATTCTGGTTTGAAGTAGTGAAATTACCGCCCAAGAAACAAACTATATAATATATTTCTCCTAACATTCAGTTCGTTCTTAGGCATTCTACACGAAGTCAATATGACTTCAATTGACGATGCCCGATGAATATCATTCGTACTACTCATCAGTAGTAGATTCTTAATGGCGTTGACTTTTGGATGTATAACTAAACCGCTGCGCGGTGGTTTCGTAGACCATTATTGGCACTTTTTTATTTTAATATGACACCCTTTATTTATTAGCTAATTCCCCGATACAAGGAAATATTTAGAGATTAGCGAGTTCAATTAGCTTCAATCAATCTCAGTCAATTTCAGTCTAATCTATCACACTTTTATCACACCATCATTCAGCGAAAGTTCCTCCCTTTAGTATCCTGACTGACCGACGCTGAAGCAGAACCGCCTCTTATACCCTCTGTCAGGTCAAATTGCAACAACTGCAATTTAAGCTTGATGGAATTGCAAATCTGCAAGAAGAAAATGCTATCATAATTACAAGAGGCAGGCACCCCTCCAATGATCCCCAAAAAGTGCCTGCCTTAATCCCCATAAAGGGCAGGCCTATCCCCGATCCCCAAGGGCCTGCCCGCTATTTTCTTCGCTTGTCGATAAAATTTATCATTTTCTTGAATATTCTTCGACAGAAACCTTTTTCTAGGGGTGCAAACAAAGAAGGGTACAGCGTTTACTCCCTAGAATGCTCACAGATGATCCTGTGTAAAACAATGCACCTTTCATTCTGTAATTAAGTGCTAACTGCTCAAAGTTTCATCCAGAAGACCAGCATGAAAAAACACTGAAAATAACGCTTGACAGTAACCAAAATCAGTTATAACATGGAATTAGTTAGGAATCATTCCGAAGATGAAATGCCACCCAAGAGCGCTGCAAATCGAACAGAAGCTGATAGCGAGTCTCCGGGAGAAGGGGTACAGGCTGACCCCGCAGAGGCTTGAGATCATAAAACTTCTGTCGCATGACAGATCGCATCCGGGGGCAATGGATATTTTAGAGAAGGTCAGACAAAAAGCTCCGAAGATCAGCATGTCAACGGTCTATTACACCCTGGACATGCTGAAAAAAGAGGGGCTGATACGGGAACTTGAATTTTATGATAAGGACAACCGATATGATATTACCGTATCGGATCATATCAATCTCATCTGCAGGAAGTGCGGAAAAATTGAGGATTTTACAGAAGCAGTGCCCTTCTCTTCTGAAATGATAGAAGCGCAGACCGGATTCCGGCCTGTGGGCATGCGGTTCGAATATTACGGGTATTGCAGGAGATGTCAGAGCAAGAGAAAGTGATGGCACCCTGATGGATGTACTAAGAGGGCAGGGAAAAACAATGGAGACCAGAAGCAAGGTTTTGATCGGGATATGTTCTCTCTTTGTTGTGGTTATAGCGCTGTTTTTCTCGGGGTTAGTTGGAAACGTTAAGAAAAGTGGGCTTTATTTCAAATGGTCCAAAGGAAACCCACAGGACACCGTTGTCCAAGTCACTACCGGGAAGGAAGCAATTGTCCCTTTTGAGTTCAGGGTGGAAGGCAGAGTGTCGAAAGTGAGCTTGGCGATAGGGAATGAATCATTGAAAGGAAAAGGCATTTCGTTTGAGGAGACCGTTGTCCCGGTAAGAAACGGCGTAGCGTCCTCAAAAGTGATATTCAATATCCTTCCGGAGGGCCGGGTCGGGGCCGGCCGCCATTATCTTACTATCATTGCCAGCGATGTCGGAACCGGCCGCATTATCAGGGAAGGCGAGATCCCTTTCGCTCTGGATATGCTCGATCTTATTTGGCGATGTTCGTGCTAGGCAAATAGACTTAAACGTTGCACAAAAGCGCAGGAAGGAACGCTGAAAAATAGCATTTGAATAGCACAGGTATTGAAAAAAGAGACAGGAAGAAGCGGTAACGTTTTTCTTCAGGGCACTTCGGAATACTTACTAATTCAGGCAGAAGGTTCGGGCAGGAACTCCTGCCCGGTGATATTAAAGTCAATACTCAGCCGATGGCAGAAACCGATATGAAGGCAGAAAGGAGATTGTTATTACAGAAGAGAAGAAACTGGCAAAAAAAGCTAATGCGGCGCTGAGCGGTGCTCGAAGGGCATCCTGCTCGTGTACCTGGTTCCCTGCCCAAGCGGAGCGAGGGAGGGAATTACTTGTTAGCTGTGCAAACCCAAAACTGAAAGGAGAATGAAGGTGAGTGAAGATAGCAAGTGCCCAGTAACGGGCAGAATGAGCAGACAAGTAGCCGGAGGAGGCACGTCGAACCGGGACTGGTGGCCCAACCAGTTAAAGCTCGATATCCTGCACCAGCATTCCTCCAAGTCCAACCCGATGGGCCCCGATTTCAACTACGCCAAAGAATTCAAGAAGCTCGACTTTGCTGCCGTAAAGAAGGATCTGTCCGCGCTGATGACCGACTCGCAGGACTGGTGGCCGGCCGACTGGGGCCACTACGGCGGCCTGTTCATCCGCATGGCCTGGCACAGCGTCGGCACCTACCGCACCGGTGACGGACGCGGCGGCGGCGGCACCGGCAACCAGCGTTTTGCGCCGGTCAACAGCTGGCCCGACAATGGCAACCTGGACAAGGCGCGCCGCCTGCTCTGGCCTATCAAAAAGAAATACGGCAACAAGATCTCATGGGCCGACCTGATGGTTCTAACCGGCAACGTGGCGCTGGAGTCCATGGGCTTCAAGACCTTCGGCTTCGGCGGCGGCCGCGTGGACATCTGGCAGCCCGAGGAAGACATCTACTGGGGTTCTGAAGCCGCATGGCTGGGCGACAAGCGCTACAGCGGTGACCGCAAGCTGGAGAACCCGCTGGCTGCCGTGCAGATGGGCCTGATCTATGTGAACCCCGAAGGCCCCGACGGTCACCCCGACCCCGTGGCTTCGGGCCGCGATGTGCGTGAGACCTTCGGCCGCATGGGCATGAACGACGAAGAGACCGTCGCGCTCGTCGCCGGCGGCCACACCTTCGGCAAGGCGCACGGCGCGGGCCACCCGAAACTGGTGGGCCCCGAGCCTGAGGCCGCCCCTCTGGAAGAAATGGGCCTGGGCTGGAAGAACAGCTTCGGCATCGGCAAGGGCGTACACACCACCACCAGTGGTATCGAAGGCGCATGGAAACCGAACCCTACCAAGTGGGACATGGGGTACTTCGACATGCTCTTCGGCCACGAGTGGACACTGGTGAAGAGCCCCGCCGGCGCCTGGCAGTGGCAGGCCGCGGAAGTGCGCGAAGAGCACATGATCCCGGATGCGCACGACCCGACGAAGAAGCACCGGCCAATGATGACCACGGCGGACCTGTCGCTGCGCTTCGACCCGATCTACGAGCCCATTGCGCGCCGCTTCCATAAGGACCCGCAGGCTCTTGCCGACGCTTTCGCCCGCGCCTGGTTCAAGCTGACCCACCGCGACATGGGTCCCAAGGTCCGCTACCTCGGCCCTGAAGTCCCGGCCGAAGACCTGATCTGGCAGGACCCGATTCCCGCCGTCGATCACCCCCTGATCGATGCCAAGGACATTGCCGACCTCAAGGCCAAGGTCATAGCCTCGGGACTGTCGGTGTCGGAGCTGGTTTCTACCGCCTGGGCCTCGGCGTCCACTTTTCGTGGCTCGGACAACCGCGGCGGCGCCAACGGCGCGCGCATTCGCCTGGCGCCGCAAAAGGACTGGGAAGCCAACCAGCCGGCGCAACTGGGCAAGGTGCTGGGCGTGCTCGAAACCATCCAGCGGGCCTTTATCGGCGCCCGGACAGACGGTAAGAAGGTCTCCATGGCGGACCTCATCGTGCTTGCCGGCTGCGCAGCGGTTGAAGCGGCGGCCAAGGCAGCCGGTCTTGCGGTGGAGGTACCCTTCAAGCCGGGTCGCGCTGACGCCTCGCAAGACCAGACCCACGTGAAATCGTTCGCCGTGCTGGAGCCTGAGGCCGACGGTTTCCGCAACTACCAGAAGAAGGCCTTCACGGTGTCGGCGGAGGAGATGCTGGTGGACAAGGCGCAGCTCCTGACCCTGGGCGCTCCCGAGATGACGGTGCTTGTCGGCGGCCTGCGCGTGCTGGGCGCCAACGCAGACCAGTCGCAGCATGGCGTGTTCACGAAACGACCCGGGACGCTGACCAGCGACTTCTTCGTCAACCTGCTCGACATGGACACCGTGTGGAAGCCCACGTCCGATGCCAGGGACACGTTCGAAGGGAGCGACCGCAAGACAGGCGCGCTCAAGTGGACTGGCACCCGCGTGGACCTGGTTTTCGGCTCCAACTCGCAGCTGCGCGCACTGGCTGAGGTCTATGCGCAGGACGATGCAAAAGAGAAGTTCGTGCGTGACTTCGTCGCGGCCTGGAACAAGGTCATGAACCTGGACCGCTTCGACCTGATCTGATCGGCACATGAACAGCTACACGAGCCACACTTATATGTGGGGCAATGCCAGAGGCGAGCGCTTCTGGGTGAAGTATCACTTCAAGACAAACCAGGGCATTGATTTCCTCACGCAGGAGGAGGTCGACCGGATCGCCGGCAAGGATGATCCCGATATGCAGCTGAGCGAAGTACCGAAATAAGGGAAAGCAGTTCTTTCACCAGTAGTGCACACGCCGGCCTGGTTGATCCGGCTCGGAAATATAAACCAGAGGAGGAGAGCATTATGTTGAAAGCTTCATTAGCTGTAGCAGTATGTGTGCTGTTGGTTGCCAGTTTTGTATATGCTGAGGATGTAACGGTAAAGGTCTCGTTGGTGAACGAGCAGGGAGTAGGCAAAGAAATAGGCACCATAACGGCATCCGACAGCAAATATGGACTTATCCTGACGCCGCAGTTGACTGATCTTGCACCCGGTCTGCACGGCTTCCATGTGCATGACAAGCCGGATTGCTCCCATGCCATGAAGGAGGGAAAAGCAGTCCCGGCGCTTGCAGCGGGAGGGCATTACGACCCTGCCAACACAGGAAAGCATGAAGGACCTTATGGCAGCGGCCATCTCGGTGACCTGCCTGCCCTTTATGTTTCTGCCGAGGGAAAGGCAACTCTCCCTGTTCTTGCCCCGCGTTTGAAGGTGGCCGACATCAAGGGAAGGTCTCTTATGATCCATGCAGGAGGCGATAATTACTCCGACACTCCTGCCCCGCTTGGCGGTGGCGGCGCACGGGCAGCTTGCGGCGTAGTTAAGTAAAAGCGATTGATTCAGGTAACCCCTCTCCGGCCAGGAGAGGGATTACCAAAATTCTGTTTTACGAAAAGGAGGCAAATGCAATGACAGGTTATGTTGGACCTATTGAGAAGGATACTTTAGACAACAACTTTTTCCGTAAGGTTTTATTCACCGGCAAATACAGCCAGCTTGTGGTGATGTGTTTGCAAGGAGGTGAGGAGATCGGCAATGAAGTCCATCCAAGCGTCGACCAGTTTTTCCGCATCGAAGAGGGCAATGCAAAGTTTATCTTCAATGACAAGGAGGAGCATCTTGTAGGTGATGGTGACGCTGTTGTGGTGCCTGCCGGCACATACCACAACGTGATCAATGCATCTTCGACTAAACCGCTCAGGCTCTACACGATTTACACCCCTCCCAATCATCCTGACGGGACAGTGCATAAGACGAAAGCTGAGGCAGATGCAGCGGAGGCTGCGGAACATCACTGAGACCTTTATCGAGGGGATTGTTCTGGAAGCAGAGGGAAATGATGCAGTGGAGCTGAATGCTCAGTGTGGAGTCAAGGACTGAGGAAGAATGGAATTATGACACGTGGCTGCCACGCTTTCATCGACGAATAAATGCAGATCAAAAGGGGGGAATTAAATGAAAAAAATAGGATTCTTAACAGTCGCAATGGCCTTGGTGGTGTTTGCAGCTTCTGCGGTGCATGCTGAAGACGAAGTGATGAAAAGGGCCCAGGGCATGTTTAAACCGATCCCTGCAACAGTGCCTGAGATGAAAGGAAAATCCTTTACTCCCGCAAAGGTGGAATTGGGTAAGATGCTCTATTTTGAGCCAAGACTCTCTGCGAGCGCCCTCATAAGCTGCAATACCTGCCACAATGTGGGGATGGGCGGCGCTGACTTTCAGGAGACTTCCGTTGGCCACCGGTGGCAGAAAGGCCCGAGGAATGCCCCGACCGTGCTTAACTCTGTATTTAACATCGCCCAGTTCTGGGATGGAAGGGCAGAGGATCTGAAACAACAGGCAAAAGGTCCGGTTCAGGCTTCTGTAGAAATGAACAACACCCCGGAAATGACAATTAAGGCATTGAAGAGCATGCCGGAATACATCGCACTTTTCAAAAAGGTCTTCCCCGGCCAGCAAGACCCCGTGACATTCGATAACATGGCAGAGGCTATCGAAGCATTTGAGGCTACTCTCATAACACCTGATTCACGGTTTGACAAGTATCTCAAGGGAGATGGTACTGCCCTCAATACCACTGAGAAAGAGGGACTGAAACTATTTATGGAAAAGGGGTGCGGCACCTGTCATAGTGGAATCAATATGGGTGGAGCCTCGTATTTCCCCTTTGGTCTTGTAGAGAGACCGAGATCCGAGATTATGGCGGGAGATACCGGCCGCTACAAGATAACTCATTCAAAATCAGACGAGTATGTCTTCAAGGCGCCTTCCCTCAGGAATATAGACCTTACGCCTCCTTATTTCCATTCCGGGAAAGTGTGGAGTCTCAAAGAGGCGGTAAAGATTATGGGGGTCGCCCAATTAGGCGCTATGCTCACCGCCAACGAGGTGGACAGGATCGAAGGCTTCCTGAAGACGACTACAGGCGTCCAACCGAAGGTCGAATATCCGATCCTGCCGGCGCCGACCGAGCAGACGCCAAAACCAAAGCTGGATTAGAATCCTGAGTAAGGTGCGGGCTTTCAGTCCCGCACCTTAATTCATAAGTTAGGAAGACATCAAAATATTTGCCTGACTCCTACATCTGCTCTTTTTTGAGCATGGTCGAGTAGCGCGGGGGAGTTTCACCCCCACGCCCTCACAGATCCGGACGTGACGGTCTCCCGTCATCCGGCTCGTATTGTTCAGCCTACGATCTACTGCCCATTTTCCAGTGCGCAAACAGCTCTGGTTGCCGTGAA
>JBIOIY010000074.1:0-11039 GCA_044450345.1 Thermodesulfovibrionales bacterium
AACCGAATCGGCAACTTTCCTTACCGCCGCAATGTCCGGCAGGTTCAGGACCCCTCCTTCACGCGCGTAGGGCTCAAAGGTCAGACTCAAGTACCCCTCATTGGCAAACCGGCGAGTAACATCCCTTATATGTTCGTGCATGCCGAAGATTTCAGGAATGACCACAAGAATCGGATATTTTCTTGCACCCGGAGGGTGCGCCTCGTATATCGGAACAGGGAAATCTCCGGAAAGCACCTTGCCCTCAGTCACAATAAGCCCCGCAGTGGGGGTTGTTATCACCTCTCCGGCAATGGAGCTTGAAGCGATTGCGAACCCCGTCAAGCCGATGCCGGCGGAGCTCATTCGGGCCAGAAACTGCCTCCTGGACATTCCATCGTACGCGTTTGCAAGCCAGTCTTCGATCATGTTCATTTCGTACCTCCCTGATGAGTCCATTATATCAACAGAATTGCGAAGGCTGAACAACACTGCGATTATCAGAACTACAGCTTATATATTTTTTATAGAGGATTTATAAACTTTATATAATTTATCGCAGTTACGAAGCGACTTGCCGTCTCACAAACCTTATAAATCAATACATTATGGATTTCTTATTCCGGGCAGGTCTTTTGCATTAATAGGCGGGGGACACTGCTATCACCCCGCAACAGACAAACATTACTGGGGAGAAAAAGCCGCATAATTTTAGTGAAAGACTCCGAGCGGGAAAAAGGTCAGAAATCTCAAGTAGGGCGCAGGTGATTAACTTCAGGGGATACGGCTTTAGGAATGTTCTACTCAAGTCGTTCGCTCCGGATGACCTGTCAACTGCATTAGCAAGACTGAGAGAGGAGCCGTCCATTTGGAGAGTAGGGCGAGAATAGGATTCATGAAGAGTTCAATACAAGAGCCCTTCTTGTCGGAAAAGATACGTAAGACACAGCATCCGAAATCGTCCTGTCACCTTTACTTACCCCTTTCCGCAGAGACTCTTCGATTTATTTTTTTGTACCGCGGGTGCCTGAGGTGATGCGATTGTCCTCTCCGAATGGACCGAAAAGGTATATTTCTACTGCCCGAAAACTGGGATGTGGGATGCAGAAAAGAAGAAGAATTATAGCTCTCGATGTCTGTTGCCGGTACGCCGTAGATTTACCCGATAAAATCACTGTTTGGAGGTGTTGTCAATGCCCGGAAGTTATGCACATCTGACAATGGTAGGGATCGCTCGCACAAGGAACTCGCTTGAGGCGATCGACGGTTTTCCCCGTGAGGGCATAGATGCCGCGGGTTCCTACCTGAAATTTCTTGAACTTGGCGCGGTAAGCCCCGATTATCCGTATCTTGACATTACATCGGGCGACTCTAAGAAGTGGGCTGATGCGATGCATTATACCCATACAGGCGACACCGTCTGTGCGGCTGCGGCTATGGTTCGAGAGCTCCCCCCGGGAGACGATAAGCTGAAGTGTCTCGCATGGCTCATGGGCTTTGCAGCGCACGTGGTGGGAGATATGTGCATCCATCCCGTCATCCAGTTGAAGGTGGGACCATACGCTCAGCACGCAACGCCTCACAGGCGTTGCGAGATGCATCAGGACGCCTTTATCTTCCCGCGGCTAGGGCTCGAAATGCCGTAGACCTCCGGACATATCCAGACAACCATAATGAAATGCGGGACCGAGCAAGATCCGCAAAAGATCGACCCGGCCGTCAAGGGAGTTTGGGAGGGGACCTTGCGCACCGTTCATCCGGATCTGTTCGCCAGCGACCCGCCCGATATAGATACCTGGCACCACAAGTGCTTTGTGGTCCTTGAGCAGCTTCTCCCCACGTCGAGCAGACTTGTGCCTTTTGCAAGGCAAGTCTGCGACGGTATGGGACTCGTATACCCGGAGACGGATCAGGTTGACACGCAGTACATCGAAGGACTTCAGGTCCCGGCCGCAGCGGGGATCGATAAAAGAATGAACTATGACGAGATCTTCGATTATACGATTGGAAAGATACGCGAAGCGTGGCGGGATGTCGTACGTGATGCCATGGGCATGGAGGATCTTCGATTTTTCCGCGGGGGTGAATGGGATCTCGACACGGGAAGGGATGCAACTGCCGGCGATAATCTCGTATTCTGGGAGGTGGCGTGATGAAGGCCCTTAATATCATTATGCCGCTATGCGCAATCCTAATTGTCGGATGTGTAACGACTCCCAAAGACCCTCATCTGCAGGCCATCGAAGCGCTCGGCAATCCCGTATACTCACTTTCAGCTGCCGTAGACGTCGTCGCAGATAGACTTCCCGCAGACACTGGCGATAGCGCGATCCTATCTGCCGCTACCGCCAAGGACCCCTCTCTCTTGGCTCCCTTTGCCGGGTATACGGTCAAAGCAAGGATAGAGGGCAAGGCAGGGGTGATACTGATATGTGATAAAGACGGCAAGCACGCATACATCGAGGACGTATCCTGCACGCCGCAGGTGGACACCTGGCGACCTACAGGCTCTCCCTGTGTGTTCTTCCTCGATGTGAAGAAGGTCTGCCGATAGGAGGTGATTAGTCATAATGTTCTTCAAACAATTAGGCAAAGAAGATTGTGCCACAGAAGCCGCCAATAATGACAGTAATTGGAATTTCTTTTTGTCCGAAGTCGGTATCTTTCTCCAACCATGTATAAATTGCATTTTCCAACTGGCGGATCCGGTTGCAAAGGCGGCTCGGGAAATCGTCGCTTGGCTCTCAATATGCGACTGCTCAACATGGGACACATGAAAAAAATCATGGTTGTTGATGATAACGACGAATTTCGCACGATCGTCAAGGACATTCTTGGAGGGGAGGAATTTGCAATTACCGATTTCTCTGATGGCATGGATGCTATCACCGAATTCAGCATTAGTCGGCCGGATGTTGTAATTTTGGATCATCACATGCCTAATGTCACTGGGATTGACTTGCTGAGAGCACTGAGAAGAATCGATTCAAGAGTGCCCGTAATAATGCTAACGGCCTCAACCGAAACGGACTTATCCAGAGAGGCTTTGCAGTACGGTGCTGCAGATTTCATATCAAAGCCTCCTGACTTCAAGGAATTGATTTTTACGGTAAAAAGGCTTTCGGACAACAAATAGAAGGTTCATTGGAAAATATGAAGGAAACCTCAAAGACTTCAACAGTCAATACAGAGCGACGACTTTGATAACGAAGGAGAACAAATGAAGGCAAAAAAGATCTTCCTGTTAATCGTGATCGCAACTTACATCTTCTCCGGCTCCGCCTTTGCCGAACCCAAGGGGAAAGAGAAGAGTTACGCAGTTCCAGGAGAGTTTGACTATTATGTCTTTTCGTTGAGTTGGCAGCCGACTTTTTGCGAAACGAAGCCCGACAAGAAGGAGTGCGCTACGCAGACTGCAGAACGATACGATTCAAAAAACCTTGTCCTTCATGGCCTCTGGCCAAATAAGAACGACGATAAGCATCATAATTACGGGTACTGCGGGGTAAAAAGCGGAGTTAGAAAGCTCGATAAAGCGAGCACTTGGTGCCGGATGCCGGCTCCGACGCTGTCCGATGACACAAAGAAAAACCTCGCCGTATACATGCCTGGATATGCCTCTTGCCTCGAACGCCACGAGTGGTACAAGCACGGCGCCTGCTCGGGTCTGAAGGCGGAGGACTACTTTGTAACAGCTTATACCCTCGTGACAAAAATTGCCGATACCAACTTCGGCAGATACATCTCCGCCAACGTGGGCAATACAGTAGATTCAGACGATTTGCTCTCAGAGTTAGTGAAGGACTTCGGCGAAGACAGCCGCGATTTTATCACTATCTATTGTGAGAGCATTAAAGGCTCAGGCATGCTGAGTGAAGTAAGAATGTATTTAATAAACCCTTTACCCTCGGATGGGGGGCTCAAGGAAATGTTTGTCCGTCCGGAAAGCCCAGAGCAGGGGAACTGTCCGCAAAAGATCCTTATCGATAGGGTTCACGGAACAAACTGAGTGCCATGAACTTAATTCTCAAACAAAGCACAGAACTCCTTCGCCGCTATTTTTATCAAGACAGGTCTGTTCTCAAAGTAATTCGTATGAAGGAGGGACAATGCATTCAGGACAAGATTTTGTAGGGAAGGAGGGAAACCCGCAGCCATAAAAAATCAGAAGGCAAAAAAACGCTTTGATACAAACCATGAAGGAGGACACATGAAAACGTGCGACCGTGAGTCGGGCTTTAGAATCGTCCTATATACGGCGATTGTATTTGTCTTTTTTTCTGTCTCGGGCCACCTTGGAAGCATTGGGTATCACAATTCCCTTGCCTTTGCTAACGGTTCCTCTGAATCCACCGCGATCAAGTCTTCGGCTCCATCGCCTCTTTTGGAGAAGGGTCATTCTGTGGATTGGTGGTTCGTCTTTAAGCACAACGCGGCAGCATTTCCCGGCTGCGGAGAGGGCGCTCAAAGGGATTGTCTCTTCGGCGGCAAGGTGAATCAAAAGTATGGCAACAAGTACAGTCAGCAGTTTGTCTATGCCAGCAGCGAGACTCCGTCGCTGCAAAAGGGAACGGGGTGCATAGGCGACACTCTAAAGGATCCTGTAGGGGCCACATTTGATCAGGTGTACAACGGCTCTTATTTCTACGTTATCTGGAACGATCAGTTTTACGACGATCCTCCCATCAAAGGATGCTCGAAGAGCTGCAGCTCTCCCTGGGGGCATTCCAAAGGCATGCTCGCCTGGAATGCGGAAGGCGAGGGGTTCGTAATGCAAGTCTCCACGCCATCCTGGCCTGCCTCAGGAAGCAGCTCTTCTCCACGCAATAGTGACGGAAACACCTTGGGCTGCATAGACGACAACAACGTTAAAGTCAGCCAGCACTTTTTTGCACTGAAACTGAATAAAGACGATCTGACAAAGGTCCTGCAGGCCCTTCAAAACGCCAGCGTGGTGACAGACCCGACCAACCGCCAGGTAGTCCGAAACGGAGGGCCCTCAGACGTCCAGGGGCTTGTCAAGAAACTCGGAAAGAAATCCAATGCCACAACTCATGTGACATATACGCTTTCATCCGGCGTGGAAATGATTTCCAAGCCGTCAGGCCTGCATGTACCGCCGTGGCAACTGGTTTCGGCGGAGCTAAAAGGTCTTCCCCTCAGAACAGCTACCTGGTGGACTACCCCAAAGATTGACACGACGACGGGGTCCACGACGATCACCTGCTGGAACGGAGACCTGGGCAAACCTGGCCCGGTCGAGATCGCCACATCGGGAGAATGGGACGGGAAGACATTCAGCTTTACTGGAGGGCCGCAGCCAGACGGTAATCATGCAAAATTCGGCGTGTCCACCGATTCGAGTCAACCTTTTGTAATTCTCGGGGATTTGAATCAGCAGGGCGCCTTGTCTGGCGATAAGTGTTCCAGCAGTCAAAACGGCAGGGGTGGCACGTTTTATATCATCAACAATAAGGCATTCTTCGAAGGGTTGACAAATCTCATCAAGGGCGAGACAGCAAGCGCACCGCAATAATAGAGACCGGGGATAGGATGCGCTTTAGGGATGCGGGCGGAAGTCGCCAGCGCCTTCTGCCCCGCGAGAATGAAGGGACCATGAGTGATTTGAACTTGACAGCCTGCGGCCTACGGGGAATCGTCGACAGGCATAATTATTATCCCGGGAAAGGAGACGAATGTGTTTAATTCAACGATTCTGGAGGTGGCAATCGGTGTCGTCTTTGTTTACTGGCTGTTGAGCCTCCTGTGCTCAGCGCTAAAGGAGTTCGTCGCGTCGGTTCTGGCTATGCGCGCCGATACGCTTGAGGAGGGAATTCGAACTCTCCTGAACGATCCTGATGCGAAGGGCTTGGCTAAAGAACTGTATGACCATCCTTTGATCAAGGGGTCGATGCCCGCCAAAGTCGCTCCAACTTTGCTGCACCGTTTCCTGTACTTTATATTCTCCAAGTTGTTCGGTGAGGGGGCGCCACCTCAGGACAGCAAACCTTCCTACATCTCCCCTCAAACATTTTCGATTGCCATGCTGGACATCGTCGTGCCTGCGAAAGGGAGAGAATATATCGGTTTCGATAAGTTGTGTGCTGCATTGGCCGACCCCGAGGCAAAGATAACCGTCGGGAAAGAAAATGTCACACTCGATGAGAAGATACGGAAAGCGTTAGTAGCGCTTGTGGACAGCGCTCAAGGTGATCTGGTAAAGGCCCGGGAGAACATCGAGAAATGGTTCGACGACTCCATGGACCGCGTCTCGGGCTGGTATAAGCGGAAGGCGCAAATTATCATTTTGTTCTGGGCTATCATCCTGATTTTGTTGACCAATGCCGACACCTTGATGATCGCGAATGCTCTCACGCGAGACAGTACGCTGCGCGCTTCCGTCGTGGCCGTGGCACAGAAAAAAGCCCAACCAAGCTCAACGGGTTCTGCTCAGGAGAAATCCAACGAACAACAAACTGCGGTCGCCCCCGCAAGCGACGCACCCAAGCCAATGACGCCACCTGGAATAAAGGAAGAGTTTACGAAGGTCGAGGATCTCCAGATGGAACTACAGTCGCTGAAATTCCTGGGCTGGTCACGAGCGGAGGGCAACCCGAATTCTTATCCGAGGAATTTTTCCGCCTGGCTGTCGAAACTCGCAGGACTATTTCTTACTGTCATTGCCGTGTCACTTGGAGCCTCCTTCTGGTTTGACGCTCTCAAAGGATTGATCAATCTCAGATCCGCCGGCGAAAAACCTAAGAAAACGGGAAAAACGTGAGTTGCATTACGAGGTTTGACAGATATTATTCTTGATGTAAGAAAACCAGGTGGTTAGAATCACTGACTACCCATCAAAAGGGGGAAAAGATGGCGAACGAACCAGTTTCAGGCATTTTTAGCGCACGACTTCATGAGCCGATCGAGTATGTCGGCCTTGAGTCCGAAGAGCGCGCTCCCGAAAAGGGCATCGCACTGTGTCTGTCGGGCGGGGGCTTCCGGGCTATGCTTTTTCACACTGGGTCATTATGGCGGTTATTCGATACACGTCTGCTCGGTCAGTTGAATCGGATTTCGAGTGTGTCGGGCGGCTCAATCACCGCTGGTGTGCTCGGACTGGCTTGGAACAAGCTTCAACTTAGCGCGCCTCCCGACCGGGCGAGTTTCGAGAAGTATGTCGTCTCTCCTGTTCGCGCTTTGGCCGGCGAAACAATCGACGCCTCGGCTATCGTAGGCGGGCTGCTGCTACCGGGCACGATCAGTGAGAAGGTCCAGGTGGCCTACCGCAAGCACCTCTTCGGGGATGCCACGCTGCAAGATCTGCCGGATGAGCCGCGTTTTGTGATCAACGCAACTAACGTCCAGTCAGGTGCCCTTTGGCGCTTCTCTAAGCCTTACATGCGCGACTACCGCGTCGGTGAATTTGCCAAGCCGACTGTCCTTCTGGCAGCAGCTGTGACCGCCTCGTCGGCATTCCCGCCGGTCCTCTCGCCTTTTGTGATGGAAGTCAATCCCCTCGGCTTCACGCCCAAAAGCGGTTCGGACCTGCAGCGTGAACCATACACCAGCCGGGTGGTGCTTACGGACGGGGGGGTTTACGACAACCTGGGGCTGGAGACTGCATGGAAACGCTACGATACGATCCTGGTGAGTGACGCCGGCGGCAAGATGAAACCCCAGGAGGAGCCGAAGGAGGATTGGGCGCGGCATGCATTCCGAGTTCTCGACCTTATCGACAATCAGGTCCGAAGCTTGCGTAAGCGCCAACTTATAGAGGCGTATCGAAACGGCGTGCGCAAGGGGGCCTATTGGGGTATCCGGACAGATATCACCAACTACGATCTTACAGATGCGCTAGTCTGCCCGATTGAGCACACGTTGGAGCTGGCCGAAACACCGACGCGCCTTAAGCGCATGCCTGATGAACTCCAGGAGCGGCTCATTAACTGGGGGTACGCGGTCTGCGACGCAGCTTTGCGGAAGCATGTCGATGCCGGGTTGAACAAACCGGCCTTTCCCTATCTATCGGCGGGAGTGTGAACTCTGCACCAGGGATAACGATATGCGCAGATTTCAGGAGGAGTAAACGAGGTCGGACCGTTTGATCGGGTATGACCGCACGTTACCTTTAGTCAGTAAGGGAGGCTACTGTGGGTAAATTTAGTTTCTGGCAGAGTTTGGGAGGACGGCTTAACTACAAACGATTTGCAAACGTGTTTACAGCAATTGGAATTCTGGCGGCCGTTCCTCCCCCTCTGAAAGCTGAGGGATCGAGTAAGGTACCGCCGCCAGCAGGAGATAATTCAAGGCGACAAATCGTTGCACTCGTAGTTGTCGCCATAGCATTGCTTTCTCTCAGTTTTCTCGTCGGGTGTGCTGGGATGGTCTTTGCGCCAAAGAAGCAAATCCTGTTTTACCATGAGGAATTAGTTCAAGCTGACCGATCAGTCTCGGAAGCCGCCGCGGGCAAGGATAAAGAATGTCTTGAAGAATTCAACAACGTACGGGATATGAGAGACAGGGCATATGAGGTCTATTGGTCATGCCGCACCAAAGAGGCAATCGAGCTAGCCAAGGAAGCAATGATCTTGGGAAGAAGCCTATGTCCACCCAAGCCTATGGCAGAGGTAAAACCTGAACCAATGCCTGAGCCACCGCCGCTACCGTTACCGCCACCGCCACCGCCAGAGCCAGTGAAAGAGCCAGCGCCAGAAGAGCCGTTGCTAATGGCCGGGCGTGAGCATGTAAGGGTAGAAGGGAGAGCAGTAGCGGTCAGCGCTCAAGAGTGAGTCAGGATGCCAAATCTGAAGAGTCTCTGCAGGCACGCATTGATTCCTTTGTTGCGGGGATGAGAGAAGCAGCATATACTTTCAATCCACTATCGCCGATAAAAGTTGATACCCCTGTGGTTGTCAATTTTTGGATCGATCCTCAAGAAGCTCCGGGTAAGTTGGCTGCCGAGTTGGCAGAGCATCTGAGAAAATACGCGCCACCTTCTGAGATGCGAGTCGAATCAGGAAAGACTAGGTGGAGTACCACGATGAAAGCTGTGTTATCAGCAGATTCCGAAGTGCTTGACATTTTTCCACGAGAAAATGACGAAAAGCTAATTAAGCCAGTAAGCTCCAAGGATCGGACAGAGTGGAGTTGGTCTATACGAGCTAAAACGACTGGAAAGCAGATTCCCGTCAAGCTCACACTATACGCCATTTTGCCGAAAGACTTCGGTATGCCACCCAAAGAAGTCAAAGTCCTCGAACGATATATCAATGTGGATATTACTTGTGGGTGGGCGATTGATCATTATTGGGAGAAGTTGAGATGGTTCCTCGGCGGAATAGGTGGCTTTCTAAGCGGTATTTTTCTCTGGTGGTTAAAAAAGAGGTACCCATCGGGTAATCAATGATGTAGGGTATCAGACTGACCCCTGAGAAATTTGCCTTGATAAAAGCTCTTGCTGACCACATGGTAGCGGAATAAGCATTGCCAGTTGGTAAAGACTCTGCTATGATTTGAGCAAATACTCCTTTAGAATATGAGGGCAGTAGTACGAAAGAGATATCTCCGAAAGAACTCGTCAGTAAGCTCCATGATATGAGTCAAAATGCAAAGGCATGTGTTTACCTTCTGCAGAACGCCCTGATTTATAGTTCTTCAAAGTCACTTGATGTATGTGAGGCGAAGATAAAGGAGATTAAGGAGAACAAAAAGATACTTACGGCTGAATTTATTGAGCAAGCAAAAGAAAATCTTGATCTAAGGGCGTATGTTACCGTTCCTGGACATATAGAGAAAATGGCGGAGTTTATTGAGAATATCATTCTTTGTGCGAGGACAAAAATAAGGGAAGGCATTCCCTTCAGTGATAGAGCGGCCTCAGAGATAACCTTTCTTATGGAAAGACTGCAGGAAGTCTTGGAAAACGTAAGCGATATTATCTTAGCGAGAAATACAGTCATAAGGGACTACGTGAAAGAATCAGTCGCAGAGATAGGCAGGGGTGTCAACGACTTTGCAACCATGCATGAAGATAGACTTATAGAGGGATTATGCATGCCCCAGGCTTCTCCGCTGTTTCTTGATATTTTGGATGCAATTAAAGTGATAGCTTGGAATGCCAAGGAAATAGCTGAAAAACTGGCAGTATCAACCCACTGATAGGAAAGGGGCTGATAGATGATGCGTTGGGGAAAAGATTCTCGAAATGTTCGTCAACCCCGCCTTGGCGAACGCATGAGTGACGCTGGATAATCTCAATCATGTTCCGCACCTAATTGCTTTTCCATTCCCTTTCCGGTTACAGGTTCCATATGTGCTATGATAAAGCATGAAAGAGAAAGAGAAACAAAAAGATTGTTGTTCTTTATCAGAGGCAGCAGAGAAAAGTGGTCATGTAACCTTTCAATCCGGTATCTTCAAGAAAAAGGAAGCGGGGTACGAACTTTTCTTTAACGGCAAGAGTACGGGCATATGGGTTCTGTCTATTTGTGAAAAGCATAGATTAGCAGCATGAGCATTTATCAAGTTGCTTCACCGCTGTAGTTCGACAGCAGCTTACTTTTTCTTTTTCTTCAGAGTAACCTTTGTGGCTATCTTCTTAGCGCCTTCCTCTTTGTATACAACCGTTACCTTATCCCCCATTCACATCTTTAGCGATAGACCCCTCCTCGCAGTCGAAGCCGACTTCTACCTTTCCGCTCGACAGCGTTAGCGTGCCTTTCGCGAGATCAACGGCGGTGACTTTTCCGGACATCTCTTTCGCGAGGGCCACTCCGACAAAGGTTAAAAGGATAAAAGCGATGATAAAAAACAGCGCTGCACCTCTTTTCATACGACACCTCCACCACTATGCTCATGCAGCCCAAGGGGCATAAAATATAAATACAATCATACTTGACGTTTGTCAAGGGAATGATTAGTTGATAACTGCCAGTACATCGTGGACAAAAAAAGCTGCCACGACATCGTAGACAACCTGTTTTTTTAACAACTTTGTAGTCAGCACAATCATACTCATGGACACCGCAATCCAATTGGGAGGTGTTCATGAAAAAAGATGT
>JBIOIY010000075.1:0-9518 GCA_044450345.1 Thermodesulfovibrionales bacterium
ACAATTTTACAAATTCTGAGCGTCTCGGTTTTCGAAAGAACATCGCTATTACAGTTCCTTACAGAAACCAGCATAGTACTGGAAATGAACGATTCCGAAAACCAGTTGAATTTATTCACTTAACTGTCGGACGCTTGTGATCGCTCATATTTTCCAATTTACCCCGTTAGAGACTTTAGGTCTCTAACGGGGTTTACTTTATCTCCCGTTTATGTTATTTATATAAACCTGAAACTGAAAATTTATTTTTTTCATAATTTAGAAAAAGATTGTCGGGGACAAAATTTGATGTCAAGGAGGTAGATGGATGAAACTCGGCATTTTTGTAAACACGAACAGGCATCTCAATCACGTTGTCGGTATCGTGAAAGCGGCCCTCGCAAAGGGGCACGAGATCGTTATGTTCAACATGGACGACGGCACAAAATTACTCGGTACTCCCGAGTTCGCGGAGCTTTGCAGAACGAAGGGAGTTACTATGAGCTTTTGCGACCATAGTGCGAAGGGCATGAATGTTACAACCGAAGGACTGCCTGCGGAGATAGTCTGCGGGAGCCAATACAACAACGCGGTCATGAACCACGACGCGGACAGACTTATCGTTCTTTAGACGCCAATATTCATTGAGATGATTTGAAGGGAGGGATTGTGATGAAGATTCTCCATCTGCTCAACGACGGACCGACTAAGTTATCCGATCAGATAATAAGCATCGAGTCGAAGGAGCACGACGTCAAGGTTGTCGATTTGTCAAAGGGAGTGGCATCCTATGAGAGCATCGTCGATGATATTTTTGCGTACGACAAGGTAATATCCTGGTAACAGGAAGAGTAAACAGGGGTTCCCGGGTGCAGTGGATCGAAAACTGACGCAAAGACCTATCCTATCACGGAATAGGAGGCACTAAAGTCATTATCGCAGAGGGAGCATTTCCGGAGATTAAGGGCGTCGTCGTAGACGCCCTTAATTTTTTTTAGCATGATGATCGAAAATAAGCAGCGGAATTTCGGTATCCTTGTCATATCTCTCCTCACGCTTCTTACTTGCCTTACCCTCTATTACGCAAGATCCCTTGACGACAACCGGCTTTCAAGCTGGCAATGGTGTTTTCAGAACCGGGGCCTTTGGGGCGTTTTCCTTGCGGTCTTAGGCGGCTGTATCCTTTCGTACTTTCTCGCGACAGTCTCCTTCCGGACCAGAAACCGGGGCGCGGTCCTCTTTGTCGTATCATTCGTCTCGGCATCTTTTTTTTGGTCCGAGCCCGAGGTGATTGTCGATGCGTCGAGATATTTTACGCAGGCAAAATATCTCGAGCTATATGGGGTCAGATTTTTTTTCGAGGAGTGGGGTAAAGGCATCTCCGCCTGGACGGATATGCCTCTTGTACCTTTCCTGTACGGGCTCATCTTCAGACTTTTCGGTGAGGTAAGAGTATATGTGCAGATTTTCACTGCTGTCCTTTTTTCCCTCAGCACGGTACTTACCTATCATATAGGCTGGGAGCTATGGGACGAGGAAGTTGGATTGTACGGGGGATTTTTTCTGCTCGGCATGCCCTATCTGTTCACGCAGGTACCTCTTCTGCTCGTCGATATCCCCACGATGTTCTTCCTGCTTTTTGCAGTCCTGATGTTCATGAAGGCCCTGAAAAAAGGAGGGATGATGTTGGCCATCTCGGCCTTTTCGATATTCCTCGCTTTTCTCTCAAAATACTCGGCATGGCTCATGCTCTCTATCTTGCCTGTAATAGTACTGGTTAATCTTGCGCAGGAGCGCGCGAAACCTGAGGGGGCGAGACAGACAACTACTCTCTTTTTGCGGACATCATATATCGTCCTTCTTTCTGCCGTGTGTATAGGTCTCGCAGTGGCATACAAGTTCGGCGTTATTTCAAACCAGATGAATCTCCTGATGGCCTATCAGAAACCCGGTCTCAAGCGCTGGGGAGAAAGTTTTGTTTCTACCTTTTTTTTCCAGATACATCCCTTAATAACTGTTGCGGCGCTCTACTCGGTCTATGTTGCTGTGAAAAAGAGGGATCTGAAATATATCGTCGCAGTCTGGCTTGTAGCTCTCGTTCTTCTGATGCAGATCAGAAGGGCACGGTATATCATAATGGTGCTGCCGATGGTGTCGCTGACGGCGTCGTACGGACTGCGCAGAATAGAAGGCGCTGATCTGAGAAAGTTCTTTGCGGCATGCGTAATTACCTCATCCTTTGCCGTCGCACTCATTGCATACCTCCCCTTCATGAAAGAACTGAGCGCGGTTAATTTGAAGGAGGCAGGTAGATTCCTGGACTCCCTGCCGGAACGCAACGTAGAAGTATTTACCCTGATTCCTCCGGAGCCTGTAGTGAATCCGTCAGTGTCGGTCCCGCTTCTGGACTTCTTCACGCAAAAAAGGATCATATATGAAGGCGATGGTATTCTTGCCGGAGACCAGCGTGAAAAAATCGAGAATTCTTCGCTCAGATTTACGCTGGAATTTAAGAACCCTTCCTATTATGGCCGGGGGAACCACAGAGGTCGAGACACTGTTTTGGCTGTAATCTCGGAGAGCGCGAATGATCCTTTGTCGCCCGAGATCGAACGGAGGACGGCGGATTACAGCAGGATAGGGGTTTTCGATAAGTATGAAGGGATATTCAGTTACAGGACGAGCGTGAGGATATATCGGCCGGTCAGTAGCGGGAGAGCGGCAGCGGTTCAGTGAGAACGGTTATTAAGTCCGAGCTATCGAAACTTAAAGTTGTAATTATAGGCTTGATTTTTTATTATATCTTTGTGTATATATACAGGGAGAAATATAGGTTCACCTGAAAAAATGACTGATAAATTCACTTTCAACAAGTCTATCACGATACATTCAATCCCAGGCCTCGAAAAACAATTGTCGCTCAAATTCTACGGAAAGGGGGAAAGAAAACTATTAGGAATATTATTCGATCGGTGAAGTTCCAAAAATAATAAAAAAGAGTGTCTACTATTTTAAACCCTTAAAAAAAATAAAAACAAGGAGGTAGATACGGCAGTGGAAGAAAAGAAAAATCAAATCTGGGCATTTATTATCACAGGCGCCTTGATTCTGATCAGTGTAGTGTACTACCAGGTAAATGCGTATTACATGTACCTGATAGCGTATATCTGGTTCGGGTTTGCCTATGGCATGATGCTCCAGTACGGAAGATTCTGTTTTGCATCGGCTTCGAGAGACCTCTTCGCTGCGGGTGTGCCGAGGATGGCGGTCGGCATTCTTGTGGCGCTCATCTTTTTCAGTTTTATCCAGGCGGTCCTTGCTTCTACAAACATGAGTACGTTTCATCCGGCACCCTTCGGGATCCATACGTTGATCGCAGGGCTTATCTTCGGCGTCGGGATGGTCCTGGCGGGCGGATGCGCATCCGGTTCCCTCTACAAGATCGGTGAAGGAAACGGGACGTCGTTCCTTGCGGCGTTTTTCGGACTCTGCATAGGACAGGCGGTATTTGTGAATGTAAAGTGGTTCAACTTCCTCATCCCCCAGAAATGGGTGGATGCCGCGGTCGTAAACGCAGCAGCAAGAAATATCCCTCCCGATAAACTGACCTCGTCCTTCGATACGTACCTTGCGGGTTATATTTATGGCCGGCCGACCCTCCAGCTTTCAAAGACAGAGGCTGTGCAGAACGCTTTACCCGGTGTCTCGAAGTATTTCGTTGCGGACATGCTGGTGAACGCCATGATACCTGCCGCCCTCCTCCTCATCGTCATCTATGCCGTCTGGATGAGAAAAGGTTTCATGAAGAAAAGGGCAAAGGCAAAGGGCGGAGCAGCGAACGGTTTCGGCGACGACGTTGCTGGTATGTGGAGTATGATAACCGCATCGAAGAGAACAACCCTAATGGGGGTTATAATCGGCATTACCGCAGGTCTCCATATACTTGTTATGAAGGGGATGCAGATAAGATACGGCGCCGGCAATTTTGGTGAACTCCTGACCAGGATGGGGCATGCGGCCGACACGAGCATACGGGGCACTGTCTTTGATCCCGGATACTGGTACATCACCAGCCAGGAAGGACAACTCGGTGGATGGATCCTCCAAAAAATGGGATGGAACATGAAGGACAATATCTTCTTCGGAGTCAATAACGGACTTCCAGTGCCCTGGCGTAATCCTGCGCTCTGGATGTCATTCGGGATCGTCTTCGGTGCAATGGTAATGGCCCGTCTTAACAATGAATTCAAGTTCAAATTGCCGAAAGGCGAATTGATTGCGTGGGGTCTCATGGGCGGAATATTAATGGGAGTCGGCTCAAGACCTGCCCTCGGCTGCAACATCGGAGCCTTCTTCATAAGGGTTGCCGGCGGAGACCCCAGCGGATGGCTGTTTGGAGCAGGCATGGTTGGAGGCGCCTTTTTGGGGGTCAAATTTTTCAACTGGTGGACCGAGAGAAAGATGGCAAAGGAGATGGAAGCTTTTTAAGGTAATTAGCGACAGTGATCGGTGTCTGTTAAATGAAACAATACGGACACGGCCCCGGCGCTAATAATTATAAAAACTTATTTATAAGGAGGAAGTTTGTATCATGGCCATGAAATTTGAAAAAAAAGGTGAGGGAGTCTATGAGCTTGATGTGTGCGGATATGTCTGCCCTCATCCCCAGATCTATTGCAAGAAGTCCATCGAGAAGATGGCCGAGGGAGAGATCCTCAATATGGTTTTCGACAACCCCTCGTCCGGCGAGACGATCAAACAGATGCTGGACCAGGCCGGACATGACCTGGTGGAAGAAAAGAAAGAAGGCAGCAAAATAATTTTTGTAATAAAGAAAGGGTAATTCATTACCCGGATTTACAAAGGAGGGCACTTATGAAGACGCCCCTTGTGATAGTTATCGCTATCGTAGTGGCAATCCTTGGTTTCCTTGTGTTCTATAGTCAGCAGCGTGACGCGACCACGCAGGTGCAACAGCAGGGGGTTGAGGTTTCCGCTCCTGCTTCGGGGGAAAAATGAAAAGAGTGCTTATAGCGGTGGATGACACAAAAGGCACCAAAAATGCTTTTGCCAATTGCGTGAGGACCTGTAAGTGCATGCGGCCCGAGTCGATTTCTTTAGTATATGTGGAGAAACTTGAAGGCAGGTCCTTAATGGACGATCAGTTGTTGAGCGTATCCGAAATGAAGACCCTGAAGGAGGCATTGGAAGGGACCGAATATCAGGAGGCGCTGGACAAAAAGGCTAACGCGATCGTGAATCACTACAAGAAGGTGCTGGAAGATAGCGGCCTGACGGGTGTAAAAACGATTATAAAAAAGGGCCATCCAGCCGAAGAGATCCTTGTTGCCGCCAAGGAAGAAAAGTCGGACATGATCATCGTCGGATCGAGGGGCAGCAGGACGTCACACCTTTTCATGGGAAGTGTAAGCAGGGAAGTGGCCAACAGCGCCGACATTCCCGTATTGATCGTGAAATAGGAGAGGGATTTATAGTAAAATACCGTAGTAATCCTCCCCGAGCATCTTTTGGATGCCGGGGAGGACGAAAAAGTGTATCAAGATGAAGTCTAACGCATTGATAATTACCCTGCGGGCATACCACAGGGTATATTTTTGAGTAGTGTTTTGAGGAATACGCGGTACGGCCCAAACAAAAAAGGAGAACGTGGACTGCTCTGCAAATGACATATTGATCCTGGGGGGAGGTCTTACAGGGCTCTCGGCGGGATGTGTCCTGACGAGGGCAGGCCTGAGGGTAAAAGTTTTCGAAAGTGACGCCCAGGTCGGGGGCCTCTCGAAGACGATCGAAAAAGACGGGTTTCGTTTTGATCTCGGGGGCCACAGGTTCATCACCAGGGACAGGAATGTCGATGAGTTCGTGAAAGACTTGATGGGCGGGGAACTTATCTCAGTCGGCCGTACGAGCAAGATATACCTGCGCAGGAAGTATTTTGATTACCCTCTAAAACCGCTGAATGCAATCTTCGGCCTGGGCATCCCGACGACGTTCAGAATAATTGCTGATTACGGCGCAGAAAAGGTGAGGGGGCTGATAAAGGCTTCTGACGTTGTTTCTCTGGAGGACTGGGTGGTGAGTAATTTCGGCAGGACGATGTTCAACATCTACTTCAAGGAATACAGCGAGAAGGTCTGGGGCATCGACTGCAGCAGGATAAGCGCCGAATGGGTCGCCCAGCGCATCAAAGGGCTTTCTCTCGCGAAGGCAGTCAAGAACGCTTTTTTCAAGTTTAGCGGGAAGGACCTTCCTACCCTCGCCGACAGGTTCGTATACCCTAAGCTGGGGATAGGCCGGATATCGGAAAGACTTAAGGAAGAGATAGAAAAGAACGGCGGCGTAAGGACCGGTACAAGGGTGGAAGGCCTGCATCACTCCGGCTTCAGGATAGAGAGCGCAAAAGTGATAACCCATGAGGGTGCCTCTGTTCTGCGCGGGAGCGAATATGTGTCCAGCATGCCGCTTACCAATCTGGTGCGGATGCTCGATCCTGCTCCCCCGGGACATATACTCGACGCGGCCTCAAGGCTTAAATTCCGGGACCTTGTGGTGGTCGCTCTCATGGTCGACAGGGAGAGGGTGACCGACCAGACGTGGATATATATACCCGAACAGAGTATCCCCTTCGGCAGGATCCACGAGCCGAAGAACTGGAGCGAGCTGATGGCTCCTGAAGGAAAAACGATTCTCGTGACGGAGTTTTTCAGCTTCAGGGGGGACGCGATTTGGAATGCCGATGACGAGACCCTGACGATGATCGCCGCGGAGAACATGGAACGCCTCGGTTTTATCAAAAAGAGTGAGGTCATCGACAGTGCCGTGGTCAGGGCGGCTAAGGCGTATCCTCTTTTCGAGGTGGGGTATAAGGAACTTTGTGATGAACTCTACGATTATCTCAGCCGGTTCGAAAACCTTCATATCGCCGGCAGGGCCGGGATGTTCCAGTATTACAATATGGACCATGCGATAGAATCCGGTATCTCTACCGCAGCGAAGATCATCGGGAAGAGTGCCGGTTGTGTCCCGCAAGAGAATGACGAAGGCAGACTTGTTTTCGCGGGTAACGGCAGATGAGATGCGCCCTGATTATACCTCCGTGGGTGCCTGAAGATATCTTCTCCTCGAAGACGGCGAGTTCACAGATCAATTATTGGCAGCCCCTCGGGACGCTTTATGTGGCTGCTGTGCTCCAGAGGGCCGGACATGAAGTGAAATTCCTGAACGGCGCATTTATGGGCCATGAGGAACTGATGAGGCAGACGCGGGAGTTCGACCCCGGTTTCATCGGTATTTACTCTACTACCTTTGGATGGGAAAAGGCCAAGAAGACCGCTTCAGAGTTGAGGACGACATACGGCGAGAACGTATTTCTCTGTGCCGGGGGGCCTTATCCTGTCGCAGTGCAGGAGAAATGCCTCGAAGATGCAGGTGATCTGTTCGACGCGATCGTTACGGGCGAGGGCGAATACACATCCCTTGAAATTATTGAGAGGCTGAATGCCGGCAAGGGGCTGGAAGGGGTGCAGGGCGTGGTCTTCCGCTCGGGAGAAAAGGTCTTAAAGAACCCCCCAAGGCCCCTGATTACTGATCTCGATGCCCTGCCTTTCCCTGCCAGGGAACTCCTTGGCGACGCGAACCTCTACATCCCCCCTCCTGCCACTTACCGGAGAAAGCCGGTTGCCGTACTTATGACGTCAAGGGGCTGTAACAGGCGATGCATCTATTGTTTCCAGATCGACAAAGACCGAAAGCTCGGGGTCAGATACCGGGGTGTAGAGAACGTTCTTCAGGAGATCGAACACTGTCTTAAGCAGGGCTACAGGGAGATCAAGTTCATAGACGATACCCTGGCTGCGGATTACGACAGGGCCATGACCCTGGCGCGCGAGATCAAGGCCCGCAAGTTTGATTTCACCTGGTTCGCCTCCGCCTGCGTCAACCAGGTCGACAAGCCGCTCCTCCAGGCGTTCAGGGACGCCGGATGCTGGGCCATCCTCTTCGGCGCCGAAAGCGGTGTCCAGAAAAACCTCAATACGATCCGCAAGGGGACGACACCCGAACAGATAAGAAAGGCGGTGAGGGCGGCGAAGGAGGTGGGGATCAGGGTGAGTACGCCTTTTATGTTCGGTATCCCCGGCGAGACCTTCGAAGAAGGGCTCCAGACAATAGAATTCGCCCTGGACCTCAATCCTGACATTGCCAACTTTCACGCAATCACGCCTTTCCCCGGGACTTACCTTTACGACAACCTTGAGAAATACGGGACGATATCTGACGAACTCACCGATTATACCTATCAGGGCGCGGCCTTCATACCGCACACCATGACGAGGGAAGATGTACTGAAACTCAGGCAGATCGCGTTCAAGAGGTTTTATTCAAGGCCTTCCTTCATAGCAAAAAGGCTCCTTGAGCTAAGGACCCCGCATGACTTTGCAGTGGCGTTTAAGAGCATGAAGAGTCTCTTCTGGCTCTGGACGAAAAGCGACATATTCAAGAAGGGGGAAAAAGGCACGGCCACATAAGAAAGGGGCGGGTCAAGAAAAAAGACGTGGCGACAATCAGCGAATAATTCTCATCCGTCTTTCCCGTCTGTCAAATCTTCCAATGCCTTCATCACGGGCCGCTCTCAGGGCCTCCTCATATTCATCATGGGTAATGCGGCGATCCAGAGACGGGTATTTTGCGGCATTGCCGCAAGGGTGGTATTGGTCCATTATATTCACGTACGTGTTTGCAGATATCTCGTTGGCGACAAATCGCATGATCTCTGTGGTGTCCGCCACTCCGCCGGGCATCACGAGGTGCCGGAGAAGGACTCCCCTTTGCGCGATGCCTTTGTCCAGAGTGAGATCACCGACCTGGCGATGCATTTCTCTAATGGCATCTCCGGCCCTTTCAGGATAATCCTGGGCCTTTAAATACCTGCGCGCCATCTCAGTGTCCCGGAATTTAAAATCAGGCATATAGATATCAAAGATCCCTTCCAGGAGCTTCAAGGTTTCAACCGAATCATAGCCGCCGGTATTGTAGATAAGAGGTACATTGAGGCCGTCTTCAACAGCATAAGACAGGGCATCGAGTATCTGCGGGACCACATGTGTTGGAGAAACGAAATTGATGTTATGGCATCCCAGCCTTTGAAGTTGAAGCATCATGCCTGCAAGGTTCTTCGAGCTCACTTCACTTCCTTCTCCCTGATGGCTGATCTCCCAGTTCTGACAAAACACACAGAGGAGATTGCAGTTGGTCATAAAGATGGTCCCGGAGCCACCGGTCCCTACCAAGGGGTCTTCTTCTCCAAAATGTGGATTGAAACTCGACACCATGGCAGCCCGGCCGGTACGACAAATTCCTTTTTCTCCCTTCAGCCTGTTGACTTCACACCCGCGGGGGCAGAGACGGCAATTTTCAAGGATCTTGTTTGATTTTTCTATGCTATCGGCAAGCCTGCCGGTTCGATAGGCCTTTATGTATGAGGGCGTGGACATCATATCCTATACTACATCATTTTCTGAGCT
>JBIOIY010000076.1:0-9199 GCA_044450345.1 Thermodesulfovibrionales bacterium
CAATTTTACAAATTCTGAGCGTCTCGGTTTTCGAAAGAACATCGCTATTACAGTTCCTTACAGAAACCAGCATAGTACTGGAAATGAACGATTCCGAAAACCAGTTGAATTTATTCACTTAACTGTCGGACGCTTGTGATATCTAACGCGCATTACATATGATTCAAGACACACCACAGCGAGAAGGCAAATTGAGCAGGCGTAGCCGTTTACATAATAACCAGACTGGACTTCGCCCGATTTGCCGTTATCATATTTTTTTAAGTTCTCAAGTAAGACGCTAATCGGCTCGAAGTATGAACTGCCGACTATTGTTACCATGCTGTCATTCATATTTAATTTTCACACATAACATATATTAGACTGCTGGCTATGATATCAATATCATAGTTGGCAGTCTATTATTGCCTAATTTTCCTTCCGCGGGGCAGGCTACCGCCGTTTATTGCCCGCCTAACAGACTGGCGGGTAAACACCCTCTCCACTGCTGCGGCAATATGGATAGCTTGAAAATCCCCTTCTCTTTTGAGACCCGCATTTCTGATAAGGCAAGCGTGAAAGAGGGAGGAAGATCCCCCGATCCGCTGATAAATATTAATGAAAAGCAGGGGTGTATGTAAAGGAAAAACGTGAGACGTAAGACCTGCCTGCCGGCAGGCAGGCGTGAGAGGTAAAGAAATCAAAGACAAGAAAGAACACACTGGATTCCCGCCTGCGCGGGAATGACAGAGCGAAGAAGGATTCCGGACGAGCCGGAATGACAAGCAGTTTGTCTTTTGTTGTATTCCCCCTTCGAAAATTTAGGCGAGCCTGCCTACCGGCGGGCAGGCACGGTCGCCCGGAGGGTGAAAGATTTTAACCTGCAGGAATTATTGTAATTGTAGGGGCGCAATTTATTGCGCCCTCTTGAAAGACCACGGCAATAAAACAGGGCGTGATAAATCATGCCCCTACGAAAGACAAAATGACGTACGTCCCGATATCCATCATCGTCGCTCGATAAGGGTGAAAGGTAGCTGGGGTAGGGGGCGAAGCCCCGGAGGAAATGCAGTTACCTTCCGGGCGACCACTCTCACCTAAATTTTCGAAGGGGAAGTTCGGCAATCGCGCTTCATGCTTCCGAACCTCCAACTTTTGCTCCCGGGATACTGGGGTGCGGGGGCGAAGCCCCGAGGACCGCTCTGTTTAGCGACGGATGAGACTCAGCGCGATGTTTGTTCCCATGCCCTGAACGTGCCCCAGTTGTATCATGAGCATCGCGAGTGGTTCGAGATAACGCGCGCTTGTCAAAGGACCCGCGTCCATCGGCTCGAAGCCGGTCTCTATAATCAGCCGCGAGACAGTCGCCTTTGCATTGCTGTCATCGCCGCAGTAAAACATCGACGGCATGCGTGAACCGAATAGCCGCGTCTCGGAGTGGTATACTTCGGCAAAGGCAGTATTGAAGGCCTTGACGACCCTGGATTCCGGTACGAGCTTTGCGATCTCTTCGGCTGCAGAGGTCGTCAATCCGACCGAAAGTCCGCTTAAATCCGGTCTTACGGGGTTAGTGCAGTCGACGATGATCTTGTCCTTTATCGGGCCTGTGGCAGCCAGGGCCTCTTTGATCATCCCGTATCCGACCGAAAAGAGTATGACGTCGCTTGACGCAACCGCGTCGGCGGGTGTGCCGTACCTGGAATGGGGATTTGACTTCGCAAGTCCTTCGAGTTTCTTGGGGTCACGGGAAAAACTGAAGAAGACATTGTGCCCCTTCGAGGCCCACAACTTGCCGAGGCCGCTACCCATTTTTCCGGATCCTATTATCCCTATATTCACTGTTTTTCCTCCCAACCATCTTACGCAATCGCGGCGATTTAGGCAAGTCCTCCTGAACTAGTTCGGCGAAAATTCATTTTTCGTCATTCCCGAGGTAGTAATCGGGAATCCATTGTTTTCAAAAAACAGAGTCCCTGGATTTCCGCATTCCCGCCTGCCGGCAGGCATGGCGCGGGAATGACGGCTAAAAACAATCGAAAATGCGTAAAGAAGTGTTGGAAGCACCTCATTAGTCACCGGTTCCATATCCGGAGGTCAGATAGCCTGAGATTGTCTTCGCGTCTTGTTCAGGAATCGGGGCCCCCATAACTTTTATCATTTTATTTACGACCGCGGCCCACTGTGGCCGCGTGAATTTCGGCTGCATAGTGATGTAATCGAGGCTGTGGCAGATGCTGCAGAACCTCTCTGTAATGTCCTTTCCTTCTCCTGCCTTAAGTTCGGTCTTGATCTCCGGCAGCTCAATTGAATGTACGGACCCCGGTCCGGCATATGCAAACCCTCCGGCCGCCGATAGCATGAGGATGATGATGATCTTTTTCATATCGGCCTCCTACTTCACGACAACTTCTGTTTTCTCGATTTTGTTCCAGAGATACCCTGCGGGGTTCCAGAGGCCTTCGAACGGCTGTGATCCGCCGATCATATCTGTCGCCCTTGCCAGCAGTGAATATTTGCCGGGCTTTGTCGGCTTCCATGGATAGAACCACTGTCTCCACGCATATTTCCCTTTATCTTCTCCGAGTCTCGCCTCGTCCCAACTTCTTCCCCCGTCCGCCGAAACCATCACATCCTGTATGCCGTGTCCGCCCGAGAAGGCGATGCCCATTATCTCGACCTGCTTGTTCAGGACAAGTTTGGCGTCTTCAGCAGGATCAACGATCAGGGACCTGGTCGTCATCTTGGTGATAGGAGTGGTTTTTTTCGGCGCTGTTCCAGGGGCCACGCAGCCGCAGTCGTTGTCGGGTATCCTGTAGGCGGATTTTACCCAGAACCCTTCGAAAGGTTTCGATAGCACCGTTATGGTGCTCAGGGACTTTACCCAGTACGTGGCGTACCAGCCCGGCACGATCAGCCTCGCCGGAAAGCCGTTCAGCATCGTCAGCGGTTTACCGTTCATCTCGTAGGCGATGATTATATCCTCTTCCATCGCCTTGTCTATCTGGAGGCTTTTTACAAAATCGGGCACTGTGGGAAGCGGCGGACCATCCAGCCCGTCGAAGGAAACATCGACCGTACCCGCCTTCAAGCCTGCTGAATTGAGTACGTCTTTCAGCCTCGCCCCGGTCCAGGTGACATTGCCCATAGAGCCGTTGCCCCATTGGCCTCCGGCGACCCGGGGCTGGAAAAAGCCCCTTCCGTTGCCCGAACACTGGATGACTGCGGTATAGGCGACCCTCTCGAATTTCCTGAGGTCATCCATTGAAACCTGTAACTCCTTTTCGGTGTTGCCTCCTACCGTGATCCTCCATGTATTCAGATCTATCGACGTAGGGACATTGGCGATGTGCCATCTGACGAAGAGCGCCTCGTTAGGGGTAATCAGCTCCCTGTAATAGGCAAGAGGGGTTTCCAGTTGAGGAGGCCGCGACGTGAGGAGGATAAGATCGGTCTTTTCCGGAAATTTCGCCATCCTCCGCTGCTGGGCGAACAGCCGGGTCGGGAAATCGCCGACAGCAACCATTGCGGTCACTGCCCCGGCGGCCTTCAGAAAATTCCTTCGCGAGAAATATTTATTAAGCATGGCGCCCTCCTTTTGATCTACTTATATCACGAAAAAGGGCAATTCACAACCTTAATGCATCCCGACATCGCCATTTCCCAAGCGAACAATTTTACGGTTTCCAGTATTCTACGAACTTCCCGGCCTTCGTGATCCATACGACATAAGGGGCCGAAGTGACATCTCCCTTCGCATCGAACTTGACCTTCCCGACCGCGCCGGTGAACTCCAGAGAGTGGAGCTTGTCGATGACCGACTTGCCGTCGCCCGCGTTCGCCTCTTTGATCGCGGTCAGGAGAATATTGCCTGCGTCATAGGCGTAGATCGAGTAGGGGCCGATCTCGCCGAATTTGGCGGTATAATTTTTTATGAAGTCCTTTGCGGTCGGAATGGTATTAGGATCGGGACTGAATGTCAGGTATGTGCCCTCGGCCGCCTCTGCCCCGGTGATCTCGATGAACTTCGGGTCGATGGTCCCGTCACCGCTCATGAAAGGCGCCTTGATCCCGAGTTCCTTCGCCTGCCGCACCAGAAGGCCCGCCTCCGGGTAAATGCCGCCGAAAAATACCAGTTCAGGATTCGTCTCGCGCAACGAGGTGAGTACGCTTTTAAAGTCTTTATCGCCCTGGACGACCCCCCCGTAATAAACGACTTCAACGCCCCCTCCGAGGGCCTTCTTGAATTCATCGGCAAGACCCTGACCGTAGGTCGTTTTATCATGGATCACCGCGACCCTTTTCAGTTTGAGCTGGTTTTTTGCAAACTCAGCGCCCACCTTGCCCTGCTGATCGTCTCTGCCGCAGACCCTGAACACGCCCTTGTATCCGTTGTCCGTCAGTTTGGGGTTTGTGGAGCCCGGGGAGATCATGGGGATGCCGGCCCTGTTATAGATATCGGAAGCCGGGATCGAGCAGCTCGAGTTGAAATGACCGATCACCCCTACGACACCGTCGTTGACCAGCTTGTTTGCGACCGAGACCGCCTGCTTCGGGTCGTGCTGGTCGTCGCCTATCAGCAGTTCGATCTTTTTGCCGAGTACGCCGCCCTTTGCGTTCCATTCCTCGACGGCGAGGGTGACGCCGTTCTTGAAATCCATGCCCATCTTGGACTGGTCGCCCGTAATCGGGCCTGCAACCCCGATCTTTACGGTATCGGTCTTTTTCTTACAGGCTGCCCCGCAACACAGGGCGGCAACGACTAAGAATACTGCAAACGTTTTTTTCATCTCTCACCCCTTCGATATGTGCTCACTGAAAATTTTTCAGAATAGCGACGAACTTTTCGGCATTCGCAGCCGCGTCACCGCTGCAGATCGCGGAAGCGACCGCCACCGCGTCGGCGCCGGCTTGCATGACCGACGCAATATTATCGATATTTATCCCCCCTATTGCAACCACCGGTACGCGGACGTTCTGGGTGATCAGCTTCAGGTTGTCAACCCCCCTGGGCGTGCCTGCATCCTTGGTCTTTGTCTCGAAGACAGGACCGAACCCGATATAATCGGCCCCCCCTGCCTCCGCAGCTATTGCCTGCTCGGGATCATGGGTCGAGACGCCGATGATCTTATTCCCCATTATCTTTCTGGCTTCTGCCAGAGGAAGATCGTCCTGCCCGAGATGGACGCCGTCGGCGTCGACTGCGAGGGCTATGTCTGCATGGTCGTTGATGACGAGCGTTGCGTTAAAATAGCGGGTCAGTTTCCTCAGTTTCAAGGCCTCTTCATAAATCTCCCGCCTTGTCCCTTCTTTCTGCCTGTGCTGGATAAAACTGATCCCCGCCTTAAGGACTGCGAAGACCGTCTCGTAAAGCGCGTCACCGCACGAACTCCTGTCGGTAATAAAACATATGCCGTTAAGATACACCTTCGTCCCCCTGTCTATAGAGTGAGCGAGTCATTCAAAACCAATTTTACTTTAAATAGATAATTTTTAGAATGGGGGTGAGTGCATTACAGGGCAGTCAGTCTGTCCTGAAAGTACCGCCAGTCATGATACGAGGCGATCTGCCTGGCCTCGAAGACAACGCGACGCCCGGTATTCCTGTCGACAAGCAATCTGCCTTTATCGATGATTTCGAAAAGGAACAGCGGAGAGCCAAGACTGTTCAATACAGTAACCTGGACTTCCGCACCGAGTACCTGTGACAATTCCGCTTCGAGGTAGAACCTTCTCCACCGGGAAATGGTCCTGTTGTCCGCGTAAAAAACGGCTATATCCCAATCGCTTCCCGGACCTGCTGCCCCTGTCACTCTCGAACCGAACAGATAAGCGAATTCGATGTTCCGGTCTTTTCTTAAGATGGTTTTTATGGCCCTGAGCGGGTCCTTCATAGCTTCGCCATATGAGAGATAAATTTCTTCATATCATTCAACCCGGACTTAAGAAACCTCTTTAAATCAGCCGCCGTATCCACCTCATAGTCGTGCGCGAGAAAATTTCTGAGGCCGGCAATATAGACAAACCGCCTGGCGAATTCCTTGGGAACAAGTTTGTATTCCCCGAGCTTATAGATCGTGTCGCTGTATGAAGAAGGCTTTGGAAGGCCCTTGAGGGCGATGACCATCTCCGCAATATCGAGGGCTATTTCCGCGGACAGATATACGGAGCGTTCGACTATCTTCTTTGTCTCCGTCGAGACAGCGACATCCTTCGCAAATCTCGCCCTGTTATTTTCAAGATAGAGGATTTCTGCCTTCAGCCTTTCGAGCTTTCTGCGCACGACCGCATTCATGGCATATTATAGCACTTTCAGTCTTTGTCCTTTAAGCTCGTTCGGCAAGGATCAGGTATTTGCCTCCCGTTTTTCTGATCTTATATTTTTGCAGGTTAATTCCTTTTTGCATAAGACAGCGTGAACCAAATTTGTTTATCATCGCTCGGCACATGCTCAAAATCAACCTCGTAAGAAATATTGTTATAAATGCCTGCGGGTATGTGGAGCTTCAAATCCTGTGTAAGAGTGGATGGCTGGCAATCGGCAAAGTCCTGGGAGTTTACCTTTCCGTGATTCGTCACCCGGCAGATGATGCTGCTGCCGGCGGCAGTCTCGCATGCCGCATCGCCCCCGATGTATGAGCCGTTGAAATTTAGTATGGGGATATGCAGGGTCAGATCGGGTGATAGTGTCGCAGTGCAGTTTCCGCTTAGGGGGTCTGACTGCAATATTACGCTGTTGTCTCCCACAGCAACGAACGTGTGATTTCCGTAAGCGACGCTGTAAAGCCAATCGTTTGTTTCGGTTTTGGTGAGGGTCCAACTATACCCATCAGTAGAATGAAACACCCTCCCTGCCGAACTCACGGCGACAAAGTACCCATTGCCATAATTTATTCCATTGATCCAGAAAGATCTTCCATCAAGCATGCCGCCTGAGGAGTTCGTTTGTTTCCAACTTGTTCCATCTGCTGAAGTAAAAATCGCCTCTGACGCTGGTATCGGCGAGATCTCGAAAGTTCCGACTGAGCCGACAACGACATAAGTCCCCTTGTGCAAGACAATGTCCGTATAAAAATCGTCGGACCCATCGCCACGGGGCTTGAAACTCCAAGTGATACCATCAAGGGATTCATAAATACCGCCAGGTCCAAATGCTGCTACAGCGATGAACTTGTCGTCGGCGAATCTCAGCCGACGCGACCTCACCTCAGCCCTGACTGCCCACTGAACACCATCCTGGGACGTAAGAGCTGCAGCGCCCAAGACAACAAAAACTCCGCCTCCATACGCGACGGACGTCAGCGTTGCCGAGGTCCCTGATGATCCCGTCGTCCAGTTCAGCCCGTCGCGTGAAGATAGGATCGTGCCATCAAGTCCGACAGCAACAAACATTCCGTTGCCATTGGTGACGTCATTAAGATCTGCCGAGGTCCCTGATGATCTGGAGGTCCAATTTACCCCATCAGGAGAAGTTATGATTGTCCCGGCATATCCGACGGCGACGAATAACCCGTTTCCATAGGTTACGGAATTGAGGGCATTTCCATTCGAGGAATAATTTCTGACATGCCAGCTGTCAAGCGGGTCTGCATACGAAAATCGAGAAAGGAAAAGGAAAAAAAAGATTAAAGAAATCACGAAAAAATGGTGTCTAGATCCAGTCTTCACGCAACCCCTCCTTTAAGTGAAGGATTTGTAAGAACGTAAAAATGATCCTTGCGGCCAAAATAGATTATTTCATAAGGTATGTCAATAAAAAAAATGTTGCGTGTCAGGCCAAAGTAGAAATGTCCGGTTTCTATTTTTGGCCCCGCATTGCCATTGTGCCGTCCAGCGCTCTTCTGCCATATTGGAGATCAGAAAAAAAATGGGAGACTGTGGCGATCTCCCATCCCCCTTGTTTATTATTACGGCAGTAGAAAGCTTGTCCTCCAAAGATAATGACTGTCGAGTCTCCCCGTCGGTGTTACCAGAAGATAGATAGTATATGTTCCCTTGGGAAGAGACGAGGCTGGAATGGCGCCCAACAAAGCTTCTTTTATCGGGCCTGCCGTGTTGCTCTTCCAAGGCACTACTCCCGTCGGCAGCATGCCGTTTGAAAGCGTTTGCTTTATTTCCGGGAATGAAAAAGACTGAAAGGTGAGATCCGGGTTCAGGATCTTTATTATTCCAGGTTTCGTAGATATCGTATAAGCACAATATACGTCTACTGGGCTTGTAAATGTTAATAATCCAATCTGAACGCTAAGGGTTGATGAAACTGAAGGTGAAAGGATGCTTCCGACTCCGACCGGCCGGGCGGTAGTCGGATTTGCCTCAAGGGATGGAAAATAAGTCGGTGAAAAACCGAAGAAGCTCGTCCCAATCGGAACTGCTATCGTGCCTGAAACGCATAAGCTCGCAGCTACCACGCTTGAGTCTTTGACCGTTGCGCTGCTTGTTGCGGGAGAAACAGCCGTATCCTGAATTATCATATCGTCACTTGCCGCTGTTAGGCTCATATTGATAATTTTTATGGGGGTGGGCGGCGCTGTGACCTGGCAGTCAGGGATATCTCCATTGTTGTCTACCTTGAGAAGCCAGGAGACCCCAGAAGAGACGCCCGTGGAACTGCCCCCAGCCGCTATATAATCTCCGTCTGATGTCTTTTGAATAGAGGATAGTCCGCTGCGGCCCGTTCCATAGTTCTTCCACCAGATAATATTCCCATTAGCGTCTATCTTCGCTATCACCGCGATAGAAGAGTGAGGGATGTTGGTTATTCCGGCCAGCATGTAACCACCGTCTGAGGTCAGTTGGATCGAGCCGACTCCATCACTGCCGGTACTGTCGTAGGCCTTCTGCCACTGGATATCTCCATTTGCGTTCAGTTTCAAAATCAAAATATTAGAATATCCTGAACCAGAAGAAAGGGTGCTGCCGATAATAATGTACCCCCCGTCCGGTGTTATTTGAATATCGCTTATAGAGCCAATCGAAGGACCATATGACTTCTGCCATTTTTTATTGCCATTGGTATCGAGCTTCGCTACCAGCACGCCATCCATTACGGCAACCGCACTCGATCTGAGACCCCCAGCCGTACTAGTGTAGTGTTTCCAACGCTTCTTTACATATAGCTATTTTAGTCAGAATCTTATCTACTGGGGCACTCCATACAAATACCCGAGGGTTCTGATTGTGATTTTCCAGATAATCCTTGATTGCCGCAATTAAATCAGGC
>JBIOIY010000077.1:0-9160 GCA_044450345.1 Thermodesulfovibrionales bacterium
AAGAACGCACCCCAACGAAAATTTTTAACGTTTGCGCGGGCCATCCTCGCTGAATTTCAGAACTCGCCCAAAATCGGGCTCAAACATGCTGAAATTCTTAACGCTCCGGGTGGCCTGCTCAACTAAATTTTCAAAGGGGCCACGGATACATGAGATGTGAGACGTGAATCGTGAAAAGTTAAGCGCAGCCATCGACGCTCGGTTGCAAATTCCCCCTTCGAAAACTTAGGCGAGCACGGTTGCCCACAGGGTTAAACATTTTCCCATGTTCGAGCACCGATGTTAGGGGCGAGTTGGAAAATGTACCGAGGACAACCGGCGCAGCCGTTAAGAGTTTTCGTTGGGGCGCCCTTCTTTACGTTAGCTTTCTTGGAGCGAGCAAGAAAGGTAACTGGGGTTCGGGGCAACGCCCCGTTTTTTACATCTTCTAAACTAGAATTTCTTGATGTGGAGTTTCACCCCGCACACAAAAGAGAGCCACCCTAAAGCCCATCACAATCGCCGCCTTCAGGCGCCTTCGCTTACCCCCTCTTCTTTCTTCTCCTCCGTCTCCTCCTTCTTACGCGGAGAAGCCAGGGCCTCGAATACTCCGGCAACGACTGCAATGCCGATGATTCCGGCCATCACACATGCTCCGATCTTCATACCTTCACCTTACCACGGCCTGATTCATTGTTCAATCCCGGTGCTTGAAGCAAAGCGCGGAATAACTAAAAATCTGATATAATTGCGCGGTGAGCGGAAGAAAAATCGACGGGACCATTGTCCGGCACTGCCGGGACGAGTTCGGCGAGATCATCGTCGCCGACGACGGTCTGATCAGGTCCCTCTACTTTGAAGACGTTCTTCAGAGCTGCATAAGGCTCGACCAGCCCGCTCACCTTATCCACGAGTATAACCAGGCGATGATAAGCTCGGTTATATTCAAGGACGATCCCCGGAACGTACTTCTTGTCGGCCTCGGCGGCTGTTCGCTCGCAAACTTCCTCCTGACTGCCTTTCCCGCATGCGCCGTCGACATCGTTGAGATACGACAAAAGGTGATCGACCTTGCGCGCGACCATTTTCTACTCCGGGCGGAAAACGCGAACCTGAGGATATTCCATGCGCCCGGCCAGGACTTCATCAGACAAAACAAAGAGGGCTGCGGGATCTACGACATCATCCTTGTCGACGCCTTTGACGAGGGCGGACCTGCCGCCTCCCTGCTCGAAAATGATTTTTTGCTTGCGTGCAGGGAACGGCTGGACGAAGGCGGAGTGTTCGTCATCAATCTTTGGAGAAGGCCGAAGGACAATTTCCCGGCCCTCTACGCAACCATTCGTGAAGCCTTCGGTAATAATGCCATGAAGCTCGCTGTTTCCGAGTTTTGCTGGAACACGATCGTATTCGGTTTTGCCGGTCCCGCGCCGATCGCGGACCTGAATGCACGCAGGCCGGCAGCAAAAGCCCTCCAGCAAAAACACGGCATCAACTTCCCGAAGTATCTGAAGCACCTGTACTGGCAGAATTTCTGCTGACCACGGGCGGGGAAACCCCGCCCCTACGAAAAACAACATGATGTGCGATCAATAAAACATTGGGACGCAATACCGGGACATTTCGATAATGTGGACACCGACGAATTTATCGCTATGCCGAATCACATCCATGGGATCATCGTATTAAACGTAGGGGCAGGGTTTGCCCTGCCCGGTTCCCTGCCCGATACGATAGGCGAAATGAAACCAAAACGGGAGGGCGCAGCAAGCAGCGCCCCTACAAAAAACAACGTCACGAATCCTGATGCGATAAATCATGCCCCTACGTTGGGCGACATTATGCGTACATTCAAATCCGTGTCAACCATTACCGTTAATCGTCGTTTTGACCGCCAGGGATGTCCCCTCTGGGAACGCAATTATTACGAACATATCATCCGCAACAACAGCGAATTGCACGCAGTCCGCGAATACATCAGGTACAATCCATTGAATTGGGATTAAGACGAGGAAAACCCGCAGGCAGGCCTGTGGGGGCGCAATTTATTGCGCCCCTTGATTAATATGAATCGAAAAAATAGAGCAAAAGTAAGCGATTCCCGCCCAGTATTTTCTTTTTCTACCAGATTTAATGTATAGTATCTTCCTGCCTGAATTAAAGTGCGAATGTTCGGAAGAGCGTGAAAGATAAAAGATTTCCCCTCTGATGCAACCGCCTTGGGCTGTGTAAATCGATACCAACTTATTCCCGAAAGAAAGAGGTGTGAGAGAAGCATGTCGGAGTTATTAAGATGATCCAGGTAAACAACTTAGATAAATGTTATGGCCGTCAGGTCATTTTTGAGAAGGCGGGGTTTACCCTCAATCCGGGTGAACGAGTCGGCCTTGTCGGCAGAAACGGGCACGGCAAAACCACTCTCTTTAAAATGATACTGGGGCAGGACCACCCTGATTCGGGATGTATCAGTATTCCGAGCGGATATAAGATAGGTCATCTTTCACAGCATATCAGCTTCTCGGAAGACACTGTGTTGAAGGAGGCGTGTCTGAGTCTCCCGGACAACGAGGACGGTATCGATGAGACATATAAGGCTGAAACCATTCTTATGGGACTCGGGTTTACCCCGGAAGATGTAACGCTCAATCCACTGGATCTCTCAGGGGGATACCAGGTCCGTCTTAATCTCGCAACGGTGCTTGTCTCCGACCCTAATCTCCTCCTGCTCGACGAGCCTACCAATTATCTCGATATTCTCTCTCTTCGCTGGCTTACACAGTTTTTGCGCAACTGGAAGAAGGAGCTCATCATTATTACCCATGACCGTGATTTCATGGATGGGGTGACTACGCACACTATGGCAATACACCGCTGCAAAATGCGGAAAGAAGCCGGCCCGACCGAAAAGGTATATCAGCAGTTGCTGATGGAGGAAGAAATTCACGAAAAGACCAGGGTCAACGACGATAAGAAGCGCAAAGAAACAGAGGACTTCATAAACAGGTTCAGGGCAAAGGCAACGAAGGCCAGGGCTGTCCAGTCGCGGATAAAGGCCTTGCAGAAAAAAGAGCGCCTCGAAAAACTGACAGAGATAAAGGACCTTGATTTCTCTTTCAGATCAGCGTCCTTTACCGGGAAGGTGCTCATGGAAGTGAATGACTTATCTTTTTCTTTTGACGATGACAGCGCTCCCCTGATCGATGGATTGACTTTTTCAGTCGGAAAAAAGGACCGTATCGCCATCATCGGGAAAAACGGCAAGGGAAAAACGACACTGCTGAATCTGCTCGCAAAAGAACTGGAAGCGAAAACCGGCTCTGTGAGCCATCACGATCAGTTGCAGACGGCCTATTTCGGCCAGACAAATGTTAACCGCCTTCATTTGCACAAAACCGTTGAAGAAGAGATTATGGACGTGCATCCGGACGTCGGCCGGGGTGCGGCCCGCAAAATATGCGGCATTATGATGTTTCCCGGGGACCACGCGTTAAAAAAGATCAGCGTCCTTTCCGGAGGGGAAAAGAGCCGTGTGCTGTTGGGCAAGCTGCTCGTCAGCCCCTCAAACATGCTCATGCTTGATGAGCCGACAAACCATCTCGATATGGAATCCAATGATTCCCTGGTTGAGGCCATAGATGAGTTCAACGGCGCGGTAATTTTAGTAACTCACAGTGAAATGATGCTCCACGCACTCGCCACGCGGCTGATAGTCTTCGATGACGGGAAGGTAACTTTATTTGAAGGAACGTATCAGGACTTCCTTGACCGTGTCGGCTGGAAAAGTGAAAATGAATCCGGCGCGCCGCGTGGGAAAAAAAACAGGTCCCGGAACAATTCACTCAATAAAAAACAACTCCGGCGTGAGCGGGCAGAGCTGCTGAATAAAAAATCAAAAACAATGAGCTCCCTCCAAAAAAGCATTGATGAAGCGGAAAAAGAAATTGTAAGGCTGGAAGAAAGAATCGAACATGAAAATGGGGAAATTAGAGCGGCCTCCCTCAGGGGTGAGGAGGAAACTATGAAAAAACTCGCAAAAAAACTCCACGATTCAAAATCCGGACTCGACGCTCTTTTTGCAAAGCTTGACCTTTTGCGAATGGAGAGCGAAGGCAGGACAAAAGAATTTGAGGAGGAGCTCGAAAATTTACTGACCGTTGCAAAGTAACTGCGGAGTTTCACCCCGCACCCGAGGCGCTTTTCTGAAATGGTGATATCAGGGCAGTTAGGGCACTATATCCGGAGCGTGTGTATAATGGAAATACAGAGCCGGCGGAATTGATAATAAAGGAGCGAGCGATTTATGGAGTGGAATGAAGACCTGGCCGTGGGCATAATCAAGATCGACGAACAGCACAGGGAACTTTTCAAACGGATCAACGACCTGCTTCTTGCGATCAGGGAGCAGCGCTGCCGGACCGAGATCGACAAGACCATCGAGTTCCTCGATGACTATGCCCGTTTCCATTTCGGCGAGGAGGAGCAGCGGATGGAGGAGGCCGGATACAAAGGCCTTCAGGAGCATAAACTCCAGCATGCCGTCTACCTCAGGAACATCAAGGAACTAAAGCAGCAGGCGTCGCTCCCAAGAGAAAGCGGCATGTCCTACGAACTCTCGGTGACCGCAACCCAGATCGTTGTGGACTGGATCGTGACCCATATCATGAATACGGACAAGCTGTTCGGAGTCTACCTGAGGCAGCTAAACGCCTAGCCGGCTGTGATGCCGGGAGATTATTTCGGATTATCGTATTAATTGTAGGGGCGTGGTCTCCTCGCCCATTCTGTCGGTTTCGCCCATTCCGAATAAAGCACCCGCGGGCGGGGAAACCCCGCCCCTACGGAAACGCCTTTCGCCTGAACTCTCTTCTTTCTCCCCGGCTTTTTCTTCATCTTCCTTTTTTGGCCCGCCCCGCTCAGATGAGATTGCGCCGCCGCCATTCACGGTATAATAGAGTTACGGAGTTTCCGATTACAAGAGAAGGCGGTAATGCGTGATACCATATATCGATTACAGTAAATGCGAGGGCTGCGGGGCCTGTGCCGAGCTCTATCCGTTGTTCTTCGAGATGAGAGACGACAGGGCATGGGTGATAAACTACGAGAAGTTTGTCTTCGATGAGCACAAGGATGTCGTCTACAGCTGTCCGTTCCGTGCGATCACCATAGAATAGCCGTCGAGGACGCAGCAAGCGGCGCCCCTACGTTGGGTAACATTATGCGCACGTTCAAACTTGAAGCCGATTCTAATGGCATATGGTATAATCCATGAAACAAATCTACAGTGGGGGAAGAAGATGGGATTGGCAGCAAAAAAAGTGAACCCCGAGGATTTTATCCTCTCCGCCATTTCTCCCGAGGACCGGCTGAATGCAGCCTTGGACGTAGCACGGGAAGCTTTCAGGAAAAGCAAGCTTTCACTGAAGGACGTCGACAATGCCGTTAAATCGGTGAGGAGAAAGGCTTACGAAAAGAAGAAGTAAGGTCGTCATAGACACCGGGGTCCTTATCTCCGCCTTCGCCTTCGGCGGCGTGCCCGCGTCCGCGGTGCAGAAGGCATTTACCGAGGCGAATATTTTTGTATCGCCTGAGCTTCTCAACGAGTACCGCGAAGCACCTCTTGCGCTCGAATCAGAAGGGAAGATCGATCACCTCCAGCTCAGATCTCTGATCTCGGGCATCGCGGCCTTTGTGACAGCCGCGACGCTTGTTCATCCTCAGCAGAAACTCCATATTTGCAGGGACCCGATGGACGACATCGTGCTTGAGTGTTGCCGCGCGGCAAAGGCGGACGTCCTCGTCACCGGCGACAAAGACCTGTTTGAGATTGCGGACTTTCCTTTTGACGTACACATCCTCTCACCCCGGACATTTCTGAAAACCTGATCCTATATCCGGTGCATTGGAGGAATGCGCAATCATGCCGAACCAATCCACTGGATTGTCGTATTAAATGTAGGGGCAGGGCTTGCCCTGCCCGTTGCCCTACCCGATTCCCTGCCCGGTACAACGTGCGAAATGAAACAAAAACAGACGGCGCAGCAAGCGGCGCCCCTACGGAAAACAACGGCACAAATCCTTGCGCGGTAAAACAGGGCGTGATGAATCACACCCCTACCGCCAACAATCCCCGACGATGGAGAGAACTTAGGAAGTCCGCCTCCGAATTCTCAGCCGGTAAATAGAGGCAAGACCGGCGAGTATTATAAAAACAATCATCCCCCATTCATTCATTGTGGGTACCGAGGCAGGGGTGAGCGGATGGTAGCAAGAGCTTCATGAACTGCCGCTACGGAACTTGGCGAAAGAGGATGTATTAACTGATCCGAAAATGCGATAATTATCCGACCATCACAAACTATGAACCGGAATAAGACATGTCCTCAATGTAAAACCGAGTATCTCCCCCATATCGAAAAATGCGTCGATTGCGGGGCGGTCCTCCTATTCCCCGAAGAGTACAAAAGGGCGGAAGAGGAAAGAAAGCGGCTTAAGGAAAAGGCCATCGAAGACACGGTTTCCGTCAGGGAGGGCGACCTTAATTGGCTGAGTGAGCTGCGCGAAGTCCTCATAGATGCCGCTATCCCCTGCACCATCCATTCCGATGACGGTTGTAAAAAAGGATGTTGCGGGGATAAATGCCGGTTGGTCGTCTCGTCAGCCGATCTTGAAAGGGCAAGGGAGAGGATCGAGGAATACTTCATGGAAATCAACCCGGAGCTCCGCACCTCCAATGAATTGCTAAGAGAGGGAAAGTGTCCTGCCTGTGGTTCACCCGTCGGCACAGGTGCTCGGGAATGCCCGGATTGCGGGCTGCCTTTGCTTATCGTTGAGGAGGAGGAAGACTGAGAAGGTACAGATGAAGAGACTGAAATTACAGATGCCCTTGAATAAAGAGGGCGATTGCGAAACAAGAGGTTGTACGTGGTAGACAATCGTTCGGGGTGGCAGAGGGACAAGATAAAACTTGGCATAAGCTCATGTCTGCTGGGGGAGAAGGTCCGTTATGACGGGGGGCACAAGCTCGACCATTATATCAGGGAGACGCTCGGACGGTATGTGGACTGGGTGCCTGTCTGTCCTGAAGTAGAATATGGCCTGCCTGTCCCCAGGGAGGCTATGCGTCTGGTTGGAACTGCAAAAGGTCCGCGCCTTATAACATCCCGCACAGGAGTGGACCATACCGACGGCATGAAAAGATGGGCCGGCCGGAGGCTCGATGGACTGGAGAAAGAAGGCCTCTGCGGCTTTATCTTTAAGAGCAGATCTCCGAGTTCGGGGATGCGGGGCGTAAAAGTATACAATCCTTCCGGCGTTCCGGTCAGTACAGGTTCCGGAACCTTTGCAGGGGCATTCATGGAACGCTTCCCGCTCATACCCGTCGAGGATGACGGCCGTCTTCAAAATCCGTCCCTGCGGGAGAACTTCATCGAAAGGGCCTTTGTCTTCAGGAGGTGGAAGGAACTTCGAAGAAGAGGGGGCAAGATAAAGGACCTTGTCTCTTTCCATACAGGCCATAAACTCCTGATACTTTCCCATAGCACGAGGCATTACCGGATTTTGGGCAGGATTATGGCGAGCGAAAAAAAATACCGGCCCGAAAAACTTCATTCACACTATATTGGAAATCTTATGGAAGGCCTCAAGCTCCTTTCTACCGTAAAAAAGAACACCAGTGTCCTGAATCATATGCTGGGATACTTCAGGAAGATGATTTCACCCGGGGAAAAACATGAACTGCTTGAAGTGGTCGAAAATTACCACAAAGGGCTCGTACCTTTGATAGTCCCTGTTATTTTGATCAAACATTATGTCCGGAAATACGACGAACAGTATCTTGCGCGGCAGCATTATCTTAACCCCCATCCCGCTGAACTCATGCTGAGGAACCATGTCTGAGAGAGTAATGTTCTGCATCCCCGTCAAGCGGGGGCCGGTCTAAGTTCCTCCTTCTTCCCCTCCCCCATCGTCTTCGTCCTTATACTCCCGCTTCCTCTTGAGAAACCTGAAGAACCCGCAGATGGTTATCAGGGCCGCGAACAAGAAAAGTGCCTCATAAAGGTTATCGCGGATATAGGAAGGCCACAGGTTTTTCATGGCGATAGACGATCTCCATCGCCTCTCAAGTTCATCCAGGGAGATCGAAAGAGCATTCCGGACCGCAGCCTCCAGGTCATCGCCCCTGCTCATCCGCTCTAATATCCCCCTCAGCCCTGAAACGCCGAATTTCTCTTTTACATATTCGACTATGCTCCTGCTTTCTTCATACGCAAGGATGAGGTCTCCCCCGTCGGATGGAAATCTTCGGGTCAACCCTTCGATGCTTATCAGCCGGTTCGAGAGGACAGCATCCCTTAGAACGGAACGGCCCCCCTCACTGATTATCTCTGCCAGGCCTCCTGTGACCCACTGGCATGTCCCTTCGTCAAGCCATCTCGGGAGCTTCTCCCTGGTTATATGTCTGTGAAGTTCGAGATGACACAGTTCATGCTTCAGTGTCACGTCGATGGTGAAGGGGTGGACACCCATTTTCGAATAATCGATCACGATGAGATCTTCTCCGGGGACGGCGAAAGCGGTCACCAGATCACTCCCCGAGACCTTCCTGAATGAGGCGCTGTCTTTCATTAATACGATCTCGGGACGGAAATCGGTTTCCCAGCCAAGGTCCTTCCTCAGTTCCGCCCGGACAGACGGATAAAGCTGAAGGATCTCATTTGCAGCATTTCGAAGATGGTCGTCGAACCGGACGATAACCTTTTCGTCTTGCAGTGTAAGTTGCCCGGCATAAGAGAACACGGTCCAAAGCACACCCGGAAGAAATATCATCGATATAATAATTCTTTTCTTTGACATAAACCAGAACGCTCTTATAAAGGATACCATTTGGTAGTGGGTCCTGACCCACTCCTACCATTTTCATCATCAAGGCTTTGATTATCTATGGGTATAATATAGTGATACCCGTCGTGTCCCGAGGTTCGTCCTGGATGTGCCCCCGGATTATTACAGCTCTTTGCCGCCTGGGTATACAGGATACATTACGGAGACCTCCACAGAAACTGGAGAACGTGGGACCGGGGCAGGCACTGGAACAGATATGACTGGTATAAACATGAGTACAGAGAGCACGGGAGGCGGGATCATGACCGTGGACGAGATTTGCATGATGGCGGCCACGGGC
>JBIOIY010000078.1:0-8596 GCA_044450345.1 Thermodesulfovibrionales bacterium
GCCCTCACCTCCCGCCCTTCCACCCCCGCGACCTTCATCAGGGCTCTGATCCCGGGACGACTACCCTTATTGATGAGCGGCAGCCCGTTACGCACTATCACACGGTTTTCTTCCATCAACGGAACTACATCCGCGATCGTCCCGATCGTAGCCAGATCGAAGAGGGATGTAAGGTCGACGGGATGATCTCCGCAGAGCGCGTTCATCAATTTCATTGCCACGCCCGCGCCCGAAAGGTTTTCGACTGCGGTCCCCCGACTTGAGATCTTGGGATTTATGACGGCATACGCACCGGGCAGTCGAACTTCGCCCGCTGACGGATCGCCCGTCGCAGGGAGTGAACCCTCATCGCCTCCATCCGAGTCCGCGGTGCCATTCCCTGCGCCCCGCGCAGTGAGCCTTGCGTTTCTCGCCGGTTCATGATGGTCGGTGATGATTACATCAATACCTTCCCTGTTCGCGGCGGCAACCGCCTCGAAGGAAGTTATCCCGCAGTCGACCGTTATAATCAGCGAGGCCCCTGCATCCTTCGCCTTTTGCACGCCATGCGGATGGAACCCATAGCCATGGCTGAATCTTTCGGGGATAAAGTAAATACAGTCGGCCCCCAGTTCCTTCAGCGTATGATATATGATGGCCGTTGCGGAAACGCCGTCGGCGTCATAGTCCCCATGGACAAATATGCGTTCATTTCCCTTGACGGCCTCTCTGATTCTTTTGACTGCCGCAGGGACACCGTCGATATCGAGGGGGTCTGAAAGTTGAGTCAATGCAGGGCTGAGGAAATCAGTGATGGCTGCAGCGGACTTCAACCCCCTGTTCACCAATACCTGCGCGAAAACAGGAGATATGGATGCGGTCTTGGAAATATACTGGATAAATTCCGGATTTGTCTTGTTCAGGAGCCATCGTCTTTTCATAAGACCCGTATACAGGGGCTCTTAATTGAACAGCACTTCATTGAAGATGTCCCCTTGTCCCTTTTAACCCCACCCCTCCTCACTCCTCCCCTTAAATAAGGGGAAGAGTGAGGAGGGGTGCGATCTATTTTTTCCCGAGCGGCTTCTTCCCTCTCCAGAGCAGTACCACCGGGCTCGCAACAAATATGGATGAATAAGTCCCTACGATCACGCCCATGATCATGGCGAGACTGAAATCGTGGATCACCTCTCCGCCAAAAAAGAAGAGCGCCATAGAGGTCAGAAGGACGGTAAAAGATGTCACGATCGTCCTGGATAAGACCTCGTTTATGCTGCTGTTCATGACCGTCTCTACCGGGTCTTTCAGCCTCGCCTTAAGGTTCTCTCTTATCCTGTCAAAGACAACGACTGTATCCGTAAGGGAGTAACCGGCGATCGTAAGAAGCGCCGTCACGAGGATGAGGTTGATCTCCCTGCCGAGGAGGAAAAAAATTCCGAGCACCGCAAGCACGTCATGGAACGTCGCGATAGTGGCGCCGACGGCGAAATTCAGCTTGAACCTGATCGCAATATAGATGAGTATGCCGAGCGTCGCCAGGCCGACCGCCCGGGCCGCATCCACCCTCAACCTTCCGCCGACCTTGGGTCCGATCTCGGTAGTAGAATCTACGACGTATTTATTATCGGGCAACTTCTGGGATATGATGCCGGTGATAATGTCGGCTGACTTACCCAGTTGCTGGTCCGACTTTTTCACCCGCACGAGGATCTTGTTGACGGCGGGGAAGTCCTGGAGGTCGAAATCCTTAAGGCCACCATCCTCTAGCGCCTTCCTGACCGCATGGAGCTCAACCGGCTTAGAGAACTTCAGTTGGATTGCCGTACCGCCCGCGAAATCGATACCGAGGTTGGCCCGTCCGTTTGCCACCTGGATGATCGCGATGATGCCGATGATGGAGAGGATGCCCGAAAAAACAAACGCGAACTTCCTCTTACCCATAAAATCTATATTCGTGTTCTTTATAATCTCTAACATCCTGCCTCCTCTACGAGTTGTAAACTATATACTCAGTTTCTTCACGTCACGACTGGAGTTGATGAGATCGAAAACCGTCTTTGTCCCTATGAGCGCAGTGTAAAGGTTTATGAGAACACCCAGGCTCAGGGTCACTGCAAAGCCCTTTATCGGCCCGGTCCCGAACTGAAAGAGCACCATGGCGGTGATTAGGGTCGTCACGTGGGAGTCGAAGATCGTCCAGAATGCCTTGTGATATCCTGAATCGACGGCCGACCTCGGGGTCTTTCCGGTCCTCAGTTCGTCTCTTATCCGCTCGAACATCAGCACGTTTGAGTCGACGGCCATACCGATGGCGAGGATAACCCCGGCAATGCCCGGAAGGGTCAACGTCGCGTTAAGGGACGCCATCGCACCGAATAGAAGTACGATATTCAATATAAGGGCGAAATCGGCGATCACTCCGGAAAGTCTGTAATATACGATCATGAATATGACGACCACGACCGTACCGATTATCCCTGCCATCGTTCCGGCCTGTATGGAGTCCTCACCGAGTGAGGGACCGACGGTAACGTTTTGGAGCATCTTGAGCGGTGCGGGAAGTGCGCCGGCCTTCAGCACGATACTCAGGTCTTTCGCCTCCTCCATGCTGAAACTGCCCGTAATTTGGGCGTTGCCGCCAGATATCCTCTCCTGAATCACCGGGGCAGAGTAGATGGTGTTGTCCAGTATTATTGCAAGCCTCTTTTTGACGTTCGCGCCGGTCACTTCATCAAAGAGCTTGGCGCCTTCAGTGTTGAACGATATAGAGACATACGGTTCGGCGCGCTGTGTACCGAGGCTCACCTTCGCCTCGCTCAGGAGGTTTCCGGTAAGTGCCGCCTGCTTTTTCAGAAGGACCGGTATCTTGATCGCCGCACCTGTTTCCCTGTTCACCTTCTTTTCAAAGAGGATTTCGTCACCATCCGGGATCTTATCGGCAAACTGTCCGAGCACCTTATCTTCATCCCCCGGCTGGACTGCCTGGGGAAGCTGTGCCGCAACCGGCGATTCGTCGTCGACAAGTTTAAATTCAAGCTGCGCCGTTTTGCCGACGAGTTCTATGGCGCGCCTCGGGTCTTTCACGCCCGGCAGCTGCACGACGATCTCGTTATCCCCTTGCCTGTGGATCGTCGGTTCAGAAACGCCGAACTGGTCGATCCTGTTTCTGATCGTCTCGAGCGCCTGGTCGACAGCGCTGTCCTTTATCCTCGCCGCTTCCCTGTCTGAAATCTTCAAGACAAGGGTCTGTCCGGACGATACGGTATCGAGGATAGGGTAGCCGTCTTTGACCGCACTGGCTATTTCCTGACTCGAAGGCGATATTTCTATATTGAGGCCGTTTCTCTTCACCTCGGCCTGCATCTTCTTCTTGGCGAGCATATCACTTATCAAATGGATGTAACCCTCGGTAGAGGTCTCTATTGCCTTGTCTCCCTCGACCTCAAAAACAAGGTGCAGCCCTCCCTGAAGATCAAGCCCCAGAATAATGCCCTTGTTGGGCATGCCGTTCTTCCACCACTCGGGCATATATTTAAAAAGTGGCGTATTCGGGAGAAAAAAAACCACCGCGACGAGAAGAGTGAACCCTATAAAGAGGATCCTCCAGAGAATATTTTTTTTCATTGAGCCTCCGCAATAATATCGTCGATATCTTTCACTCTCATTTTTTAGTCTCTCGGTCCGGGCTTGCAAAACAGGTCAGGCGAGATAATCGCTCCGGCAGCCTTCAACGGCAGACTTCTTTACTTTATTCGTCGTCCGATTGTCTCAGTGCCGCGACATAGGCCTTGCCGTATTTCACCTTCACGTTTTCGGCGATCTTGACCACAACCGTGTTGCCCTTTACCTCCTCAATAATCCCGTATTCTCCCCCGGAGAGAACCACCTTATCGCCCTTTTTAAGGTTGTCCAGCATTGCCTTCTGTTCCTTCGCCCTCTTCTGCTGGGGTCTTATGAGAAGGAAATAAAATATTATGAAGATAAGGATCAGAGGAAGGAAGCCCATCAGTCCACCGCCGGCGCCCTGCCCGCCCTGCGGGTTAGGCCCCATCGCATAAGCCAGTCCTGTAAACATCTGCACCTCCGGAAAAGAGTAGTTAGATACTATACCCTTTTGTCGCTTTTTTATCAAGATCGGCCCATACCCTCACCCACACATATTCTCCTCATCCGATTGAAGTGCTTGGCGCCGCAAAGCAAACCCGCGGGAAGTCCTGTATTTTATGCATCCGGTCTCTGCTAAAATATCACGTATGAAGAAATACCGTCTCCGCAGGGAAGAACCCGTCTTCAGGGTAGACTACGAAAAAGACCTCAATCCGGAGCAATACGCAGCAGTCATGCATGAGAAGGGTCCGGCGCTCGTGCTCGCCGGGGCGGGGACCGGAAAGACAAGGGTCGTCACCTACAGGGTGGCAAGGCTCATCGAGGCAGGCACAAGACCTGAAAACATACTCCTCCTCACCTTCACCAACAAAGCGGCCAAGGAGATGATGAGGAGGGCTGAACGGCTCGTCGGGAGGAATGTTATGGGACTCTTCGGCGGAACGTTCCATCATGCGGCCAACCTCTTGCTTCGGCAGCACTACCTCCTGGCCGGATACAAGCAGGGGTTTTCGATCCTCGACAGGGAGGATTCGAAAGAACTCTTCGATGCCTGCATCTCCGAAGTCCGCAAAAAAGACGTCGTCCTCCCGCGAGGAGCGGTCTTTTCAGAGATACACAGCCTTTCGAAAAACACTGGCTTGACGACCGGGGATATCGTCCTAGAGAGGTTCCCCCATTTTGTCAATGCCCTCGATGACATCGAAAAAGTCATCGGACTTTACGAGAATAAAAAAATCGCTCTCAATCTGGCGGACTTCGACGACCTCCTCGTTAAATGGAAGTATATCTTCGAACAGCACGAAAACATCAGAGAATATTATGCCCTGAAGTTCAGGCAGATACTCGTGGACGAGTATCAGGACACGAACAAGCTGCAGGCGGATATCATCGACCTGACCACGGGTGGAGCCAAAAACCTGATGGTCGTTGGCGACGATGCCCAGTCAATATACTCCTTCAGGGGGGCTGATTTCGAAAACATCCTCAGGTTTCCACAGAGGTATCCCGATACCTCGATATTTACACTGACGACCAACTACCGCTCTACTCCGGAGATACTCTACCTCGCAAACAGGATCATCTCTGCCAACAGGAAGCGGTTCGAAAAGGAGCTGCATGCGGTCGTCCCATCCGGAGAACCGCCGAACGTCGTCCCCCTTAAGGATGTGTTCGAGGAGGCCGAGTTCGTCGCGTCCGTGATCATGGACATGAATTCAGACGGCAGGTCTTTCGACGATATCGCGGTGCTCTACAGGTCGCATTACCAATCGATGCAGCTCCAGATGGAACTCCAGCGCAGAGGGATACCCTTCGAGATCCGGTCGGGGCTCAAGTTTTTCGAACAGGCGCATATAAAAGACATTCTCTCCTACCTGAGGATACTCGTAAACCCCTTCGACGAGATCAGCTGGAAGAGGACCATGAAGCTGATCCGCGGAGTCGGAAATATCACCGCCGGAAGGGTGTGGGAGTCGATCCGGACTTCTGAAGACCCCATAGGCTCCATCGCCGAAGCCCACCGGCTTATCCCCAAGAAGTCCGCCGAAGGCTTCGGCCGTTTTTTGGATATGCTGAGAGAGTTGCGGGAGGAAAAATATTTTTCCTCCCCCTCCGCCGCTATAGATTATGTCCTCAGACACGGCTACGAAGAGCACCTGTACAACAACTATCCCAACGCGGAGATGCGCATAGAGGACATCGAGCAGATGTCGCGTTTTGCCCTGCGGTACGACTCGCTCGATACATTTCTGAGCGACCTCGCGCTGCAGGGGGTGACCGAGGCCGAAACAGAGGAGGCCGACCGGCCCGACGGGAAAGTGGTCCTTTCGACGGTCCATCAGGCAAAGGGTCTCGAGTGGGAGGCGGTCTTCATTATCGGGATGAACGACGGGCGGTTCCCCTCGGCGAAATCTCTCAGAAGCGACGATGAGGAAGAAGAGAGAAGGCTCTTTTATGTGGGAGTGACACGGGCAAAGGAAGATTTATACGTATGTTATCCTATTTCGTCTGAAGACTGGAACTCCCTGGGATTTCTGAGACCCTCCAGGTTTCTAAGGGAACTCCCGAAAGATTGTTTTGAGGAGATAACGGTCGAGGATGTATAATATCGGGATGTGCCATAACTTTTATGCGATAATCTCCATTATGTGTGATAATGTGTTACTTAGGTGAAATGAAGTGAGGTATTCCGAGGCCATAAAAAGCGGGTTCAGGCTGGTAAACAGCAGATGGCAGCTCGTTGCGGTCCAGGCGGGCGTAATGCTCTTCAACTGCATCGCCTTTTTTATCATGGTCGGCATACCGCTCGGCATCGCCTTCATCATCTTCGGACTCGACCTTACCGGTCTTACGGAAATGAAGGACTTTATCGGCATATTCAGAAATCCGGCGGAACTTATCTCGAAGTATTTCGGTCTCGTCATGATCGTGGCATCGAGCTTTCTCTTCTACATTTTCATGGTGACTACCCTCGGACTTTATGTATTCAGCGGCTCGATAGGCATTATCGGGCGGAGCATCCTGGACCCTTCTTTCAAATTCAGCATAAGGGCCTTCTTCGGCGAGGCCCGTAAGTACTTCTTCCCTATCGCGTGGTATTCGCTCGTCGTCGGGCTCGTATTCATCATTATCGCATTTGTCCTGGGACTCTTCGGCGGGGGAATCGCCGCCGTAGTTTCGGTGGCCAAGGCCCAGGATTCGACCCTCGCCCTTTTCCTCGGGATCTTTTTCTCGCTGATACTGATTCTTATCGGGATCAGCCTTATCCTCGGTGCCCTCGCGGTAACTGTCTATGGAATTGCAGTCGTCTTCTTCAGGGGCGAGGGCGCGATGCGGTCGTTCAAAGGCGGGTTCAAATTTGTATGGGACCACCAGAACGCCTTCTGGCTTTATGTCGTTCTCCTTATGGGGTATGCCATCGTGAGCTTCATCGTGATGCTCATCGTCTATCCCTTTAATCTGATACCCATCATAGGGACGATAATATCCATCCCCTTCCAGATAACATCATACGTCATACAGGGATATCTCGGACTGGTAATATTGGCGGTAGTCTTCAATTACTATTTCGAGATGGAGGGAAGGAAAACGCTGCCCCCGGAGGTTGAGATATCGATGGAAACTACTCCCGGAAGTTCCAGCGGGCCGGAAGATATTTCTCCTGCTCCAACTCCAGAGCAAGAGCCGACTCCTCCCAAGACGGAAGGGCCGGAACAAAGCTGATCCCGAACACCTCCTCAAAAGAGGAGGTAATGATTTCCCTGAATTGTCCTTCATCGAACTCCGGAAGGACCTCCCTAAGGCCGGCCGCACAGTCCCGCAAGGCCGTATATCTCTCTTCCCCGAAGATGTTCCGGATCCTCTCCTCATTATAGGAATAGGGGATAGACCCCTGTTGCAGGAGGCCGTCATCCCAACGTTTCTGGGCAGAACCGACTATCTTCTTGTTGCCGATGAGGATTTCCCCGTATGAACTGGACTGGAAGCATAGGGGGCTGCCTGCAAGGACCCTTCCCCTCTCCCTCTCGGCCTTCGTTTCTACGGCGACGCCGATCTTTCTGAAGGCCAGATAAAATGCCGCGCTTATATTCTTATAACTGTCGAGAAGCCCTTTCGAAAAAAGATCCCGGCCCATGGTCCTCGCGGAAAAACTGTAGGTCAGTTCATCACTATGGAGTATCGCTCTGCCCCCGGTAGGACGCCTGACTATCGGGATATCCTCAGTCCTGCAATAGCCGATATTCACATCTGAAATCCTCTGGAAGCACCCGAGGCTTAACGAAGGCCTGTCCCACCCGTACAGCCTCAGCGTGGAAGGAAGTCCGCCCTTCCGGACAAGGGTGGCAATAGCTTCGTCCAGCGCCATATTGTATGACGCAGTGAAGGGACCTGAATCTATCAGCCGCCACATTCTTTCCATCTGTCAATACTATATATTTTAAACGAGACGATGCAAAAAAAAGATTACGCAGGGGGGATTGATGAGTACGCCGCCAGGGGGAAAAAATCTTCCGGCCGGAGCTCAGATAAAACGCCGCATCCTCTTCAGGGGTTGATCAGTTCGATCAGGGACTGGATATCGGCATCGTCGAGGGGGCCCCCGTTGCTGACGGCGAACCCGGGCATAAGGGTATTTTCGACGCCATCCCTTATTGCCTTGAGCATTTCCTTAGACGGTTTCCTGCTCATTGTGGAAAGGGATGTATTCTTTCCGGCATTGTGACACATAAAACAATCTGCGGTTGCGTGTGTCTGGAGGGCAGGGCCTAAAGACACACGTCAAACGTGCGTTAACACATTGCTTTGCTCAACCTGCTGTTGTATGGATGCGCTTAGTCTGCTTTTGATGGATGGCGTTAATGGTCGCTTTACCCGTAACGGCGCTGCTTGCGCTGGCGCTTGGCGCAACCCCTCCCCCTATATCCCGGATTGGCTATGAGATGTGCGTGTCTCCGGTCAGGCATGGCGATTGCGTGCTGCCGGTCGAGACTACCGCAATTGAGCAGATACC
>JBIOIY010000079.1:0-7441 GCA_044450345.1 Thermodesulfovibrionales bacterium
AAACGATATGTACGGCTCGCCAACCTTCTCCCTCAGCTGATTGAATACGCTGCTGATGACGGCAGCCCCGCAGAATACGCGATACCACTCGTCATAGGCAAGCTCTGCAGTCTTTGTCGGGTCGAGTTTTACATACGGCCATGGCCACTTTTCGGAAGGACCGCTCTTGGCCTCAGCCTTTGAAAAGAGACTCAATCCTCCCGATGCCAGGGCAACAATCCCGGCAGCGCCGGCAGCACCTTTGAGAAGCCCTCTCCTTGACAGCTTTTCGTCAAATATCTCTTTAACTTCCATAACTCTCACCTCCTGGATGGTTTTTCGGATTTATTCACAACCCGCCTTAAAACACGCATACCCTCATTTTGAAGTAAGAGACCCTAAAAATCAATCTAAAATTAATATGTAAGCTAATAATTATAACTTGGCATTTGAGTCAGCAGGGTCTATTAATTTTGCTGAATTAAGTGAGGAAATAGTATTATATCGTAAGGCCTCACGGGACTTCTCAGGTGCCATTTTCTGAAAAGAGTTATGATACATATAGGTTCTCACAAAAAATGACAGTTGCAATATTTGCTTTGATATCCGAGCGAGGTGCCCATGCCTAAGTTGGAGAAGTTTCTTAAAGACCCGCAGTCTTTGATCGATCTCTTCGAAAATATAAGAGATGGTCTGATGGTGGTGGATACCGACGGCAACATTCGCGTCTTTAACAAGACAGCCGAAGAGATAACCGGGTATCGCAGGGAAGAGATCATAGGAAAACCTTGCACTATGCTCGACAGTGATACGTGCGTGATTTTGGCCGAACCGGGGGCGGGGGGAAAGTGTGATCTTTTCACTTCGGGTTTTATGCGCAACAAACAATGCCGGATGAGGTCGGCCAGCGGCCGGCCGGTATATCTCCTGAAAAACGCGGTGGTTTTGCGGAACAGCGAAGGCGAAACAGTTGGTGCAGTAGAATCTCTGACTGACATTACGTCTCTATTCATGAAGGAACTCGAGCTCGAAGATCTGAAGCACGAACTGAGGGAACAATATTGGTTTAAAGGACTGCTGGGGAAGAGCGCACCCATGCAAAAATTGTATGATCAGATCCGGAACGCAGCAGAGAGTGAAGCCCCTGTCCTCATTTACGGCGAAAGCGGATCAGGCAAAAACCTCGTTACCCGTGCGATACATTCGTTAAGTCGACGCAAAGACGGACCCTTCGTACAGATGAGCTGCGGCTCACTTAATGATCAACTCCTCGAAAGCGAGCTCTTCGGCCATAAAAAGGGTTCCTTCACAGGCGCCATAAGCGACAGAATTGGAAGGTTCGAGGCGGCAAATCACGGCAGTATCTTCCTCGATGAGATAGGAGATATGCCGATGGTAATGCAGGTGAAACTGCTGCGGGTCCTCGAAGAAAAAGTGCTGGAGCGGGTAGGTGATCACAATCCTATAAAGGTAGATATTCGCCTTATTTCGGCCACCAACAAAGACCTCTCAAAGCTCGTGCCGGCGGGCAATTTCAGGGAAGATCTTTTCTACAGAGTAAATTCAATTACTATCAAGGTGCCTCCCCTGAGAGAGAGATTCGAAGACATTCCGCTCATAGCCCTTCATTATGTTAAGAAGATTGCTGTGGTAAATAATAAAGAGGTGAAGAGAATAAGCCCCGAGGCTATGGATATCATCGGAAACTACAGATGGCCGGGAAATGTGCGACAGCTTATCAATGCCCTTGAGTATTGCGCAGTGACGTGCAAAAGCGATACCATCGAGGTCGCCGACCTTCCGGATTATATATTTCAGGAAAAGAAGACGGGAGCAGGCGAAAAGCATATCGGGCGGGAGGAACTCCTTTCAGCGCTTTCCCAGTATAAAGGCAGTAAAACTCTTACCGCAAAACACCTCGGAATCAGCAGGGTTACCTTATGGAAAAGGCTCAAAGGGCACGGGGTGGAGTGACCTTGACATAAGTATCGACGATTTCACGAGCGCTGAATGCGCCGAGTGTTGAGGGGGTTTTCATTTTTACTCCTGCCCATTTTTAGCAGCCGATAAAGATGAAGGCGCAGGAAGACTTACCGCACATCAGAGCATCATTCTCATACATGCGAGGCTGGTGTCGGCCCAGCCGTTGCCGGCGTAAAACTTCAGCGCCGGCTCATTGTCCGCATCTCTGAGTAGTTGAAGTCTTGAGATGTTTTTCCCGGCGCACCATCCGACGACCTCGGAAAGAAGCCTCTTCCCTATACCTTTCCCCCTATAAACCTTCCGTACGATCACATCCTCAAGCAGCCCCACAGGTCCGCCTTCAGCGGTCGAAACGAGAGTCTGTACGGAGCACATGCCCATAATCTCCCCGGAGCGCTCCGCCACGAACACGACCGATGAGCCCGATGAGTCGCCGAGTAAGAGATTCAGCCCCTGGGCCTGCTTATGCCTGTCAGGGCTGAAATCCGACTCGATAGAAAAGAGTTCGGCTAGGAGACCGCACATCTGAGGAATATCATCGGCCCTGGCCGGCCTGACCGAAAAGTCCATACCACCCTCGCCTATAGCGCCACATGTACATGACATTTTTTTGTGCAGGTTTTTGAACATGCCTCGCAGCCGATACAGTTTTCCGGCCTCGCAACGGCCATTATCTTGTTGCCCATATCGTCGCCGAATTCATCCTCGCCCTCGAATGGTTTCTCGATAAGTTCGAGGACGTCCCTGCTGCATACCTTATAGCACCTGCCGCAGCCTATGCATTTTTCCACATCGATCGAATCTATGAACCTCGGCGTCCATTCTTGCCCGCCTCTTGTCTGTCCAACAATCGCCATCTTCTTCTCCTTGAAGGGCAGACACAGTGGTCTGCCCCTACATATGACTGTTTTTACGCCACCGCTTCTGCTCCCGTTTCTCCTGTTCTCACCCTCAACGCGCCCTCCACGGGCGAGACGAATATTTTTCCGTCGCCCCGTCGGCCCGACTTGTTCGCATCGATTATCATCTTCACAACGCTCTCTACGGCATCGTCCGGCACAACGATGGTGAGCATCCTCTTCGGCACATAGAGGGCCTTCTTCGGCAGGGTATGCTCAAGGGCATAGACCGATGGCGTCGACTTCAGTTTCACTCCCGTGCAGTAACTGTCCGGCATCTCCGAGTCCATCTCAGCGCACATCGCGCCCTTCTGCTTTCCCCTTCCGTCGACGCTCTGGATACTAAGCGAGGGAAACCCAAGCGTGGCCAGTGCCGACTTCGTCTCCGGGAGCCTGTCTCTCCTGATGATTGCTGTGATCTCTTTCATAAGCCCGCCTCTCCTGTCCTGACCGTATATGCCTTCTCTACCGCACTGACAAATATCTTTCCGTCTCCGATAAAGCCTGTCTTCGCCTTCTCCTGGATTATATCTATCACCTTTGGTTCGTCTTCGTCGTCAATCACCATCATAAGCAGCGTCTTGGGCAGCTCGTCATAGTGCACTGGGCCTACCTGCAGCCCCTTCTGTTTCCCCCTTCCGAACACAGGCATCTTTGTAAGAGACGGGAACCCCGCTCCCTCCAATGCCAAAACCACCTCCTGCTCTTTTTCCGGCCTTATAAAAGCCCTTATCATCTTCATAACTTTTTCCTCCTTTGTGCATTCTTGATGTTGCGAGGGCGGGGATACCCCGCCCCTACTTTTCGTTTATCGCCTTCTTCAGCCACGGAGGTGGCGACTTTTTTATCGTCTCGCTCAGCCTCTCAAGCGACTCTTCTATCGTGACCGTCTCCTTAACCTTCACAGGCATGATCCCTCTCTTCACAAGACGAGAAGCGGAAGGCCCGCCGATCTCGGCAAGGTATATGATCTTGCAGTCCGCGAGGGAGTCGACCTTTTTCTGCACCAAATCTTCGTGCAGCTGTCCCTCGCCTCTCGTCTCTTCTATCGCCCTGTCCCTTCCTTCGGCGAATTTTCTCATCCCTACGAAGCAATATCCTTTTTCCTGCACCTCATACACGGCGAACATGCCCGCCCTTCCGAAATGCTCGTCAACCTTCCTGCCGTCCGTCGTCGCAAATGCTACTTTCATCAATGCACCTCCTTGGCAAATACATTGGCTATTTCATTCATCGTCGTGAGTGTGCCCCTGTATCCTACCGTGACCCTCGTGTTGTTCCCGAAGATTTTGTATACAGGGAACCCCGCCTGGTAGAGCGCCGCTTCGAGCCTCTTCGCCGTGTCGACTGCGTGGGAATTCGAGATCAGGATGTCGAATTCGCCTTCGATCGAAAACAGATCGCCCACTCTCACTTCGTCCGCGCGGACCATCGCCGCAGACGGGCCGGAACCCGGCAATACTGAAAGGGCGACCACTGCGCCCATCTCTTCGAGCCACTTCGAGTACTGCAGCGAAAGATCGGGTTCGAGGGCGAGACAGACCGCTTTGTTTCCGTAGAAGGAGTGGGCGTCCCTCATTCCATCGACCAGCACCCTTCTCTGCCTTTTATATTTCTCCGGTACGCTGCGGCCGCTCAACGCGGAGAGGATCTCGATAAATGCGTCCGTGTCTTCAAGCCCGGCGAGACCCTCAAACACCCTGTATTCGATGCCGAACCTTTCTTTAAGACTTCTTGCAGCATTCTCCATGCTCAGCCCGATCCCGATCGTAAATGCCGATCCGCCCATCCTTGCGATGTCGGCCACTCGTGTTCCGCCCACTGCAAGAGGTGAGATCCCCTCTCTGCTGCCGTCGAGGGCCGAAAGGTTCGGAAGTATTATCGGCTCCAGGCCGAAAGATTCGATCATCTCCCGCAATTCCGTGAAATCCGAAGGCGTGAGATGAGAGCCGGCCAAAACATTGACCTGTTTCTCCATTCTTCCGCTCTTTTCGGCAAAACCTGTCAGTTCTTCCACCGCCCTGGCATAGCCCGTTTCCAACCCGCCTTCGTAGTCAGGAGTATGGACGCATAGGAACCTGCAATCAGGGTATTCGTTCCGGAGTTGTTTTATGGCGCCTTGCGTATCATCTCCCTTGACCTCGGAAAGTCCTGATGTAAGGATGCCGATCACTTCAGGCCTGTTCTTCTCTATAAATCCTCTGGCGGTCTCGATCAATTTTTCATCGCTTCCCATGACCACCTCCTCGGCAAAGAGCTTCGTGCCCGCAAGGGCGACGGGCTCCCTGAAATGCTTTGTCAGCAACACCTTGCCGAGAAAAGTACATCCCTGGGCCCCATGGATTATGGGCAACGCGCTGTCAACCCCCTGAAAGGCCATTGCAGCACCCATCGACTGGGAATGTTTTAGGGGATTGATGAGACAGCCGTCAGCATTCAGCTTACCGCTTTCGGCTTTTTCCCTATTATCAATATCCAAATTATTCTTTCGTCTGGAAGTCGATGGCTGAGCGCTTAATGCTGACTGCTTGCTGTAGAACTTTATGCTGTTGCTTATCTGCTCCGCAAGGTTTATCAGTCCCTCGTATCCCGCGTAAGCGGTATGTCTTTCCTGGTTTACGTCGACAAAAGGATAACCCTCTTTTATTGCAAGGTACTGGTTCCTTCCGCCGGCCACAAGCATATCAGCGTTATTTTCCTTAAGGAGCCTCAGGAGGTTTTTGGGTGTCACGTCTTCGACAAGAGGCGCGTCTTCCCCCAGTATCTCCCTCATCTTTTCTTCATCTTCGAAGGTGCTCTTCTTGGTCCCGACCGCTTTTATCTCGATCCCCAGATCCATGAGGGCTGAAATAAACGACCAGCTTTTGACACCGCCTGTATAAAGCACGGCCTTCTTGCCTCTCAAATGATCGAATTCAACGAGTTTCTCTGAAAGCCTTTTTTCTTCTCGTGCGATAACCGATTCTACCCTTTCGCGAAGGCCATCCCGTAAGGACGTATTGCAATACGCCCCCGCTATCGCTCTCAGCGCCTTTGACATCTCCGTCTTCCCGAAGAAAGATACTTCCACGTAAGGGATCCCGTATCTCCTCTCCATCTCTTTTGCGACATTTATCAGCGCGCGGCTGCAGACAACTACATTCAGTTTGGCGCGATGCGCATACGTTATTTCTCCGAAAGTGGAATCGCCTGTTATCCTCGAAAGGACCCTTATTCCGGCGTCCCTCAGGACCGGCTCGACAAGCCACAGGTCACCGGCGATGTTGTACTCACCGATGAGGTTTATAACCCCCCACATTCCCGTTTCAAGATAACGCCCCCCGGCTCCCTGCCTGCCGGCAGGCATGGCGCTTTCCCCACTCTTTCCGCTCTCAGGCGGATTCGCCGAGGTGAAAAGATAAGAGGGGGAAGGGGGAGTTAAGATTTCAGGTGGAGGTTCACCCGTCCCAATCACGTGATCGAGCAATACCTCGCCCGCAATCCTGTTCCCAAGATTTTTTGGGCCGACAAACCCCGGTGCGTTTACCGGGATGACCCGGACACCGGACCCTTGTTCGGCCCTTTTGCACACATCTTCGATGTCTTCTCCGGTAAGGCCGCTGACACAAGTCGCATAGACAAAAACGGCCTTGGGTTTTACGGCCTCACAGGTATTTAAAATAGCCTTGTACAGTTTTGTCTCAGAGCCATAGACAATATCCATCTCGCTCATGTCCGTAGTAAAACCCATTTTATGTAGGGGCACGGCAGAGGGCGTATCGCGATACGCCCCTACACGAGACACCGTCCCTCTTCCTTCCCAGGAGTTCCCGCAACAGGCAATGGGGCCGTGAACGATGTGGGCCGCGTCCGCTATCGGCTGGAGCACTATCATGGCCCCGTCAAAAGCGCAGGATTCACCGCCCCTCGAACGGCAAACCTTGTCCTTCTTTTCAGCATTACATCCGCTCTCTGTCAGTTTATCTATATTCGTTATCATCTTCGTCTCTTCCTATTTCTCATGCCTTGCAAAGTTTCTTTATTTGTCATTCCGCACCATATAAGAAGCACGGAAATCACCCTCCCCGTTAGCCCCTCCCCTCAAGGGAAGGGAAATATTAAGTCCCCTCGCCCCTTGGGGGAGAGGGTTAGGGTGAGGGGTATTTTGGGTCACTGACATGCTCAGTTCACCTAATCACGTCAAAGCTAGTCGTATTCATCGTCTTCCTGTCCATCTCATCCAGCACAGTATTCACAATCGAAGTTACCAGGTTGAGCACACCCTGGTAACCGATTATCGGGTACCTGTGGAGATGGTGTCTGTCGAAGAGCGGAAAGCCTATTCTTACGAGAGGCGTGCCTGTATCACGCCAGAGGAATTTCGCATAGGAATTCCCAATAAGGAGGTCCACCGGATCGGTAAACATCAGCGACCTCAGATGCCACATGTCTTTTCCGATATAAATCTTCGCCTCGCTTCCGAAAGGGCTTGAGTCAAGGAGGTTCTGCATATCTTCTTCGAATTTTTTGTCTCCCATGGAGCAGACGATATGAACGGGAACTCCGCCCATCTCCATCAGTAAACTGACGAGGCCGAGCAA
>JBIOIY010000080.1:0-6562 GCA_044450345.1 Thermodesulfovibrionales bacterium
AAACATTTCGACCCCGACGTCGTCGAGGCTTTTGCTGCCATATTCCAGACATTGGGGGCTGACGTGCCGCTGATATCTGAGAATTTATTACGTAAAGATCATTAAACTCCACATCTGGGCGCATGCCCAATGTGTCCCCCCTCATCATCCTTTCAGCTTACTATAAGGGAGTGAAACAAACGCTCCCCCCCCCAAGAGGCATGCGATGCGACCTTCACCCTCCTTATCCGCAGGTATCCGATTTTGAAACTGCTGTGAATAGCCGGAGGGAACATGTTGTGTGGCAGCGTGCAAAGAACATCAACTACTCGATACTTTCAAAAAGGCCAAACCCGACAAGACTATATCCAGAAGTCGACACAGAAACCAAACCTCTTCAGGGTGCAGGCTTCGAGTGAAAGTCAATTGCCTCTTTCATAGAGTTGCTCAGTCGTTCAATGTCAGGGGCAGGCCCACTTAATACTCCAGCGAGAAGAAAGTGAGCAAGTCCCTCTTTCATAAGAATCTTTACTTCCAGGAGACAACTCTGTGTGAGGAGAGGTGATTCCCGGCTGCTTTACTGTCCATAGGCCTGAACAAATAAAATCCCTGTGCGTATTCACCTTTCATATCCTTGAATATATCCAGCTGTTCAACTGTTTCTATCGCCTCGGCTATTACATCGAGGCCCAAGTCACGTCCGAGCGCAATTATCGTTTTCACAATTGCCACATTATTTTTGTCAAAAGTCAGGGCATTAATGAAGGAGCCATCTATCTTCAGCCCTCTTATGGGAAAGTCACGCAGGTAATTTAATGCCGAGTATCCGGTACCGAAGTCATCGATGTCAAACCGGACGTTTAAGTCCGCGAACCGCTTTATCAATGCGGCAGCCGGCTCGGGGTTTTCTATCAGCGTCCTTTCCACTATTTCAAGTCGCAGACAGCTTCCTTTAAGCCCGGTTTCCTCAAGAATATTCTTCACAAAGTCGAAGAAATCAGGCTGAGAGAACACCTTACTCGAAACATTTACGCTGACCGTTAAGTCGCGGCAAAACGGAAACCGTTCCTGCCATTCCTTCAATTGCCGGCATGACTCTCGGATAACTCTCTCCCCGAGGGGGATAATCAGGCCGGTTTCTTCTGCAACCGTGATAAACTCCGAAGGAGTAATGATCCCGCGTTCCGCATGCTGCCAACGAAGAAGCGCTTCAAATCCGGTAATTTTGTTTTCCTCTAACGATATGATAGGCTGATAATACACGACAAAATCATTCTGTTCTACGGCCCTTCTCAACTCTGTCTCGACCCAGAGTGCCGCAGTCGCTTTGGCATGCATCGTTGAATCAAAGACCACGTGACATGCCTTGCCCCGCTCTTTCGCATGGTACATTGCCGTGTCGGCGTCGCGAAGAAACTCCTCGGGCCCCGTATAATTCCCCGTATTGCTCATCACTATCCCTATGCTCATCGTCGTAAATATTTCGCGCCCGAAAATCGAAAAGGGCGATCTCATTTCACCGTGAAAGCGCTCAGCGATGTCACAGACAACGGATACTTCCCTGGTGTCTTCCAGAAGTACGGCGAACTCGTCGCCCCCGAACCGAGCGATCGTGTCAACGGACCTGATGTGTTTCTTCAGCCTCTGAGCCAGCATGCTCAATAACTGATCTCCGATCATATGCCCCAAGCTGTCGTTGATGACCTTGAAGCGGTCAAGGTCAAGAAAAAGAATGGCACAGGAGTGATCCGGATATCGCTTCTGACGCTCCAGCGAACCGCGCAAGCGATCTATAAAAAGGGCCCGATTTGGCAGATTCGTTAAGGAATCGTAAAAGGCCTGGCGGGTGAGCAGGTCCTCGGCCTTTTTCCTCTCACTGTTTTCCCGGTTCAAAAGCTCATTGACTCCCTCCAACTCGATAGTCCGTTGCCGTAGCTCCTTTTCTGTAGCGAGGGATTTCCTGAAGAGTTTTGACCTTTCATTGATAAGATAGGCAAGCGCGGTCAAAATAAAGGGGGCGAGCAGTATCAAGGCCCGGTATTTGATGTCCGACTGATCCACCGACAGGAAATATCCTAAGAAGCCTTCGCTGAATCCCTCGTAATTGGAAAAGATATCAAGGCCCAGGATAAGCAATGCAAGAATAACGGCATAAAGCGCTATCCTGGATAAAACCTTATATTCAGAGTCGTTGCTTATGGTCCTGTCTGGCACGAACCCCCTCTATCCTATCCACGTTCCCTTATGACGATCTCGAACAAAGTGCTTCCTCGTCAAATGCGACTAAAAGTATGTCGTGGTTGGGGTTCCGAAGTCAAGCGTGTGATGCATCATGCAGCCAGCAAATAAACTGCCCGCAACAGAAACATGTGCTGCGGTGAGGTCAGGCTTGTTTATTGCCATTTGGAGAAAGACTTTTAACGTCAAGGTCAGCGGATAACAGGAATGTCATTTGCTTGGTAGAGCTGTGAGAAAAAAGGGTTTCATCTGAAATCAACGTCTCTGGCGAGAGGCGCTTGAGGAGTATGAGGTAAAAGAAAGAGGTTTGGGAATTTGGAACAGTTGAGGAGTAAAGGAAGAATCAAATTTCTAATGGATGTCAAAAGTGCTTAATACGGGAAAAACATCGCACAAATGACTTATACTGAGGGAGGAGAATGAAAAGGTATCTGTCAGAAAGAACTTTTTTCATCATTCCCGCACTTCTTGGGTGCCTCCTGATGACGGAAGGCGCAATGTCTGTGCCCGGCCCCATCGTCGGTGGCTGTCCTGTATTTCTCGCGGACAATATTTGGAATACTCAGATTGATACACTTCCCGTTGATGCAAATTCTTCAAACTATATCTCCGCCATTGGCACAGGCATCGGTCTTCATCCTGATTTCGGTTCGGGCATGTGGGACGGAGGCCCCATCGGCATCCCGTATACCATTGTGCCTGGAACACAGCAAAAAGTGGACATCACCATTGAGTATGCAGATGAAAGTGACCAGGGTCCTTATCCAATACCACCCGACGCCCTCATCGAGGGAGGAAGTCAGGCTACGGGAGACCGTCATGTCCTTGTACTGGACAAAGATGCCTGTATTCTCTATGAGACATGGTCGACCTATCCTCAACCCGATGGAACGTGGCAGGCTGGTTCCGGAGCTGTCTTCGACCTCAGGTCGGATGCCTTGCGCCCCAGCGGATGGACATCAGCCGACGCAGCAGGGCTTCCCATTCTGCCCGGGCTTGTACGCTACGATGAGGTGCTATCCGGAGAAATCCATCATGCAATCCGCTTTACTGCGCCGCAGATAAGAAGGGCCTTTGTGTGGCCTGCCCGTCATTATGCGGGAAGTATTACCGCAGCGAACGATCCTCCGATGGGACAGCGTTTTCGTCTCAAGGCAGGTTTTGACATCTCGTCTTTCTCCTCCGATGTGCAGGTTATTTTCAGTGCCATAAAAAAATATGGGATAATCCTTGCCGACATTGGTTCAGCGTGGTATATTTCGGGAGCTCCCGATCCCGGATGGAACGATGATGTCCTCGTAAATGAATTCAGCCGGGTTCACGGCTCTGATTTCGAAGCTGTTGATGAGTCTTCCCTGACATTAAATTCCGATTCCGGGCAGGCGTGTGGTCAGCATCCGGCTTTTATCGGCTCGACTGTGTACGATTCTGTTGCCGCGGCATATTCGGCCGCAGGGTCGTATAGCTCGCCGGTAACGATTGAACTGCTTGGCGCGAACCTGACAGAAACGCTTGATTTCAACCAGGGACATAACGTGAACCTGCGGGGCGGATATGACTGCGGTTTTGCAAATCAGTTGCTCTATAGTATTTTACACGGGTTCCTGATACTCACCAGCGGTATAACTGAGTTGGACAGGATAGAGATAGAGTAGCCTACATGGAGGAGGGTTGTTAATTCACACGGGGAAAACTTAATCCTTCAAACATACGTCACTGAAGGTGTTGATTACATTCGCACTTGTGCAATCTAGAAAGGACTGTTGATTACAATAGATAATTATGATAAATTTATTATAAGGTCATGGATAATTTAGTCAAGTTCGACAATGGCAATCCTGTCTTCTTCGAAGAGTCCCCGGACGGTATGTTGCTTGTCGATACTACTGGAAGAATCGTTCAGTTCAACGAAGCTGCCCACCGGCAATTAGGTTACTCGCGCGAGGAGTTCGGTAGGCTGGGTATCTGCGATATCGATCCGTTCGAAAGCGATGAAGGAATACGGGCAAAAGTCAGGAAAGTGCTGGACGAGGGGAAAGCAGAGTTTGAAGTAAGGCAGAAGACGAAGGGTGGGAATCTAAGAGATGTTCACGTGGATACGCAGGTGATTAGTTTATCCGGCCGTACAGTTTTTTATACAATCTGGCGCGACGTGACTGATTTCAAACGTTCGGGAGAATCGCTGAGGGATGCCATGAAACAGGTCGATGACGAAAAAATCGGGGCAGAGGCAGTTATTGCAGCAATGGGTAACGCAGTCGGCATGCTGAGCAAAGATTTTAGGGTGTTGTATCAAAACCCGGCGAGTATCGAGCTTGTTGGTAACCATGCCGGCGAGTATTGTTATTCGGCTTTCGAAGGCAAGAATGCTATCTGTGAGGGATGCCCCGTAGCTGCGTCTTTCAAGGATGGAAAGATCCACACATCGGTAAGACGCTTAGAGACCGGCAGAGGAGTATCATATTTCGAGAATACCGCGTCAGTAGTGAGGGATTCCGAGGGAAAAATCGTGGCTGCGGTCGAGGTATGTCGTGACATTACCGAACATAAAAGGGCTGAGGATGAGCTACTTCAACGGCTCGATGCATTTCAGCACCCTGCCGAGGAGCTAATTTCGGCAATAAGAAAAGTCTACGACAGCGGTAAGCATAAGAGTTCCTCTCTTTCCATACCCTTTGGTGTCGATAGGAGGAGAAATAGAGAGATACCTCCTCTCCTGAACCTCTCGCTTAGGGAATATCAAGTACTGTGCATGATTGGCTCGGGAAAGAGGATAAAGGAGATTGCGGAGGAGTTGTCTGTGAATCCTAGTACCGTAGCCACTCATCGGAGCCGCATCCTTGCAAAAATGCATCTGAAAAGCAGCGCTGAGCTTGTACGCTTTTTTATAGAAAACAGGTTGGCAAGCTGGGCTTACGATGAGATTAAGACCAAAGGTAAATAGACAAACGTGGTTGGCTAACTTGATTTTATGGACCCAATAAAGACGCAATTGACTTTGACCATTGATTGTGTGTTTTTCCTCTAAATCCTCGGTAGTTCCGTCTTCCAAATTCTCTGTGTGACGGTGAAATTGCCACTAGCCGCCGGAAGGCTCAATCAGTGGCCTTGAGTATGATCTTACCGATATGTTCGCTGCTTTCCATCAGCCGGTGCGCATCGGCAGCTCCGGACAGGGGAAAGACCCGGTAGACCACCGGGCCGCAGCGTCCGGCATCCAGCACGGGCCAGACCCTCTCGCGCAGCGCCCGGGCGATCATGCCCTTCTCAGCCGTAGTGCGGGGCCTTATGGTGGACCCGGTGATCGTCAACCGACGCATCATCACCGGTAAAAGATCGAAGTCCCCGACCTTCGCTCCGTGCATCACGGCAATCTGGACCAACCGTCCTTCCGTCGCCAGGCAGCCCAGGTTGCGCATCGTGTAGGGCGCGCCGACCATATCGAGCACCACGTCCACCCCTCTGCCCCCGGTAAGCTCAATTATGCGTTCTGCAAAATCGGTCTCGCGGTAATTCACGGCTTCGTCGGCGCCCAGTTTCAGACACGCATCGCATTTTGTCCGGTTTCCGGCGGTCACATATACGCGGCTGCCGAATTCCCGCGCAAGCTGGATTGCGGTAACGCCGATGCCGCTGCTGCCTCCGTGCACGAGCACCGACTCTCCCGGTGCAAGGCGGCCGAGTTCGAACAGGTTCGCCCAGACAGTGAAATACGTCTCCGGCAGTCCCGCTGCGCGTATGGAGTCGTAGCCTTCGGGCCAGGGCAGGCATTGCAGCGCCGGGACTGTGCAATACTCGGCGTAGCCCCCGCCATTCGTCAGGGCGCAGACACGGTCGCCGGCTTTCCACTCAGAAACCTTCTCTCCTGCTGCCACTACTTCACCCGCCACTTCGAGGCCGAGGACCGGGCTTGCGTTTGGCGGCGGCGGATAGAGGCCTTTGCGCTGCAGCACATCGGGCCGGTTTACGCCTGCGGCAAGCACACGGATCAGGACTTCGTCGGCTTTTGGCTTCGGCAGAGGGCCGGGGACGACTCGCAGCACCTCGGGCCCGCCCGGCGTTATCGCTTCGACGTATCTCATGTTGTCAGGCAATTTCACGACCAGCCCCCCTTTTATTCTTTCTAAATTCTTCTGATCTCCTTCTCCTTGCAAGGCACACTCTTGAGATAATAATCAATCCAACCCGATCTATTAACTGCTACTTGATAACTGCCAGTACATCGTGGACAAAAAAAGCTGCCACGACATCGTAGACAACCTGTTTTTTTAACAACTTTGTAGTCAGCACAATCATACTCATGGACACCGCAATCCAATTGGGAGGTGTTCATGAAAAAAGATGT
>JBIOIY010000081.1:0-6504 GCA_044450345.1 Thermodesulfovibrionales bacterium
AACATCGACAGGGACAGGTTGATAAGAAAAGGCCTTGACATAGGTCCATGGCTGAGCATCTTCAAGAATGCATTGCGAAAGAACGCGCCGGCAGACAGTACCGTGGAGATATCAGGGAGACATTACCGCATGGACGAGCTTTCCGACATCGCCATGATCACCGAAGGGCAGAAGATCACCTTCGCTACCGACGTGGCGATGAACGCAATAAATATCGCCCGTCTCGTCGACCTGGCAAAGGGTTCGGACGTCTTATACTGTGAGGCATATTTTCTCGAAAAAGACAGAGAAAGGGCAAAGGAAAGGTCCCATCTTACCGCAAGGACGTGCGGCCTCATTGCGAAGAATGCCGGGGTAAAAAAACTCTTTGTGTCGCATATCTCGCCGAAATACAGCGACTGTCCGGATGCGGTCGTTAAGGAGGCGATGGAGACGTTTAAGGGGTGAAGGGAAGGTGATTCGGGTATCTATTGATAGTGACAAGAATCTTTCGCACCTTCATCAGATGACCTGAATCCGGGTCACCCTAAGCTATGGAGTGCGCGCGCGAAAAGATGGGTTTGCATAAAAATCTATTTTGGACAGGAGTGAAATAAAGTGATAAAATTTTTTCATGAATCATTATAAGACGGGCTTCTTAATTCTATTCGTTGCGCTTTTGTTCGGAGTCGCAGTGCACGCGGCCGAGACCCTGAAAGGCCCTCCTTTCATCGACCCTCGGCAGACATTTGAGATGCCTGCCGAGTGGGTGAATAAACCGATCAGGTACGAAAAGTGGGCAGACAAGGCGGACGTTTCCGTCACGCTTGAGCAGGATGTATATCAGATGATATTGCCCCTTATACAAAAATATGCAAAGCAACGGGACCTCAAAATAGCCGTAAAAGAAGGGACTTGTGGAATATCCGCCGGGATGCTGGCCCGCAAAGCAGTTGACATCGGGGGATTCTGCTGCCCCCCGGGGAGAGAAGACAGGCTGCCGGGGCTTAGTTTTCACACGCTCGGGATTGTCTCAAAGGCATTCCTCGTTCATACCGAAAATCCGGTGGAATCCGTATCCGCAATGGAGCTGAGGGACATATTTCAGGGGAAACTCTACCGATGGTCCGAACTCAAGACCCGGAACGGCAAACCAGGGCCTCAGTGGGTGATAAGGCCTATAGGAAGGCTTCACTGCCCTCTGAGGCCCGGCCACTGGAGGCTGCTTCTTGACAACCCCGACCTCTTCAGCCCGAGACTATATGAGGTGGGCTCTATGCCGGACATGATAGGCCAGGTCTCGGCAAACAAGGGAGCGATCGGCTGGGAGGTGCTCGGCATGGTGGAGCATTACAGGAACGTCGGCAAGGTGAAGCCCCTTAGGATCGACGGCTACTCCCCGACTGACGGCAACGCCATTGCCACAAAGAGATATCCTTTCTACCGCACGTATACTATCACGGCCTGGGAAGGCAAAGGCGTGGAGAACCCCAGGGCCAGGGCACTTGTCGATTACCTGCTGAAAGAGGTGCATAGCCTTGGTCCCGGGTTCGGTTTTGTCCCGGCGTCGAAGCTCAGTAAGGCCGGCTGGAAGTTTAAGGGGGATGAGCTCATCGGCGAGCCCGATTAGAAGATGGAGGATATTCCGGCCTTAAGGCGAATCCCGCTTACCTACAAGATGCTGCTTCTGACGGTCACGGTCGGGCTTATTTCCTGGGGAATTCTCGACTATTTTCAGAGTCGGCAGCTGAAGGCCATTTTTGATGCACAGCTGACCGAACAATTGAACGTCAGAGCGCAGGAGGCAAGGGTGCGCTTTGATACCTATGTGGAGGCGCATCATAACGCAGTAAAACTCTCCGTATCGGAGAAACGGTTCAGCGATTATCTCACCGGAAAGGATATCAGGGCAGGCGCCGGAATCAAGTATTACAGGGATTCTGTCCCCCCATGGCTGCCTGATCCATCCGCAATGAGGAGCCTGGTACAAATCTCCTACGCCCTTCTCATGGACGGCGAAGGCAATGTCTGGGAGGTCTATCAGAGTCTTCCCGAACCCCTTCCTCCATCACTTCTACACCCCGGCAACCTCTTGAGACAGCTGAGTTTCAACCAGAGCTTGATGACCAATGTTGACGGACTGCCTTTTGTCATTACGGCCCAACCTGTCTTCAGCCGGCAAAAGGAAATAATTGCCATATTGATGATCGCCAGTCCGCTTAATGACGATTTTCTCATCGCCTCGCAGGGGCTTTCGAACGAGCGGATAACAGTTGCCCTTGTTTCAGGCGAAGAACCCATGATTCTTGCGAGCAACAGGCCCGACGACCTGCCTGCCGGCACTTCGCTCGACAACATAAGCCCCCGCTATCATATAACCGGCAAGTCGTTTTTCGATACGGGCTCCTCGGACCTGCTTGTGGAGTTCATCTCCCTCATCTCCAACGATGAGTACGATAAGATAAGCAGGGCCATCATTTTTGCGGGGAGGGAGCAGAGGGCCATAGCCGTCTTCATTCTGATATCGGTTTTTGCGTCGATAATGTTCTGGATCACGAGGCGTATCGGCCATCTGACCTGGCATATTGCCGACTTTTCCGAACGGGTGCTGCACGGAAAGGTGCAAGGGTCTGCGCGCGGAGATGAATTGAATATTTTAGACGAAAGGTTCCATCGTCTCACAGAGGAGATCGTTTCCTCACAGGAAATTATTCGCAGGGATATTCTTTTTCAGAGTACCGTAAGTTCAATTTTGCGGAGCTCGCTCGAACCGGTCTCTCTCGATGAGCAGATGGAGCGCATAATGGACGCCATACTTTCTTTGCCCTTTCTTTCTCCTCAATCGAGAGGCTGTATATATCTTGTTGAAGATGACCCTGAGATTTTGGTGATGAAGGCCCATCGCGGGTTACCTGAATCGATGCGGGCCGCCTGTGCGAAGGTCCATTTCGGCAAATGCCTCTGCGGGTTGACTGCTTCTGCGCGTGAGATTGTGTTCGCCCATAGCAGTGACAGCTGCCATGAAATAGAGCATGACGATTTGCCTCCTCACGGACATTATTGCATCCCGATCGCCTCAGGTGCAAGTGTCCTGGGGGCCATGAACCTATACGTTGGAGAAAGACATACACGGGACGCGGAAGAGGAGAGATTGCTGTCTTCGGTAGCGAATACTCTGGCAGGCATCATCGATCGCAAACGGGCCGAAAAGGAAAAAGAGAAACTCCAGGAACAGCTTATCCAGGCCGAGAAGCTCGCGGCACTCGGAAGGCTCACCGCTAACGTTGCCCATGAGATACGACACCCTCTCACCTCAATCGGCGGCTTTGCCAGGAGACTGGACAAAAAGATTTTATCCGGTACAAAGGAAAAGGAATATGTGGACATAATAACCACACAGGTGAGAAATCTTGAAAATATTCTGAGGAATGTTCTTACGTATTCAAGGAAAACTCATCTTATCCTGGAAGATCATGATATCAATGAAATAATCGATGAATCTTTGAAAATGCATAAAGATCTATTTGGAAAACAATCCATACGTATAGGCAAATCATTCGGTGATATCCCGAAGATAGGGGTCGATAAACTTCGGGTCAAAGAAACAATAGACAATCTTATATCGAATGCGATAGATTCGATGCCAAAGGGCGGAAGCCTGATGGTCTCCACCAAAAAAGAGGATCTCGATGAAAGAACGTATGCGGTTGTAAAGATTTCCGATACCGGCGAAGGGATTGCCGGAGATAGGTTGGGTATGATATTCGAGCCCTTTTTTACCACAAAGGTTTTGGGACGCGGTACCGGCCTGGGCCTTTCTATCTGCAAAAAGATTATGGAAGACCATGGTGGTTTTATCAGGTTTGAAAGCAAAGTCGGCGAAGGTTCCACAGTCAGCCTTTACTTTCCTTGCAGGGGGTGGGATTTAGAGTTTGGAAATGCGCTATAATTCACATTAATGAATCTGTTACGGACATTGGGACGCATAAAAACCTGGCATTTTTTTCTTGCCGCGGTACTCATTTCAGAATTCTTCACCTTCGTTCTTAATTCACTTCAGAGTATCTTTCGATGGGGCATGATTTCAAGGGAACTTGTCGAGATCGGCGCCATCGACGCCGTCTTCGTGTCCCTCATTGTGACTTTCATTCTGATGCCTATCGTGAAATACTCAACAAAGATCCTGCTTGAAAGAGAAGTACTGCAAAACGAGGTCGCTGAGCGCAGGCAGAGGGAAGTGGCACTGAGGGAAAGCGAGGAATCCTACCGGGTGCTGTTTAATCAAGACCCCCTGCCCGGATGGGTATACGACACGGAGACCTACGGATTTCTCCTCGTCAACGATGCAGCTCAGCAACAGTACGGCTATACTTCGGAAGAATTTCTTTCGATGACCATCAAGGACATCCGACCATCAGATGACAGCGACAGGCTTTTGGAATTTTCATCCGAAATAAGGGACCGCTCGGCTGTTTCCAGTTTTTGGCGGCACCGGAAGAAGGACGGAACTTTGATCGATGTCGAGATCAACTCTCACCCCATATTGTTTGGCGGAAAGAAGGCACGGCGCGTCATCGTTCATGATATCACCGAGCGCAAGAGACTGCAAAACGAGGTGTTATTGCGGGAGCAGCGGTTGAACTCATTTTTCAAGGGCGCAACTGCCGGGCTGGCGCTGTTTGACAGGGACTTGCGGTTTATGCGAATCAACGATACGCTGGCCGAGATAAACGGGTTCCCCGCCAAAGAACATATCGGCAGGACAGTCCGTGAAATCCTGCCGGAGCTTGCCCCGGTGATCGAGCCGATATTTCAGCGGGTGCTTGCCGGCGGTGAACCGGTTCTCGACATAGAGGTGACCGGCGAAACGCCGCGCGATCCGGGCGTCCGGCGGCATTGGCTGGAGTCTTTCTTCCCGGTCGTTGACGCGGAAGGGAACATGGACGGCGTCGGGACGATCGTTGTAGAAATTACCAGGCACAAGCGTGCGGAAGAGGCACTGATGGAGAGCGAGCGTAAATACAAGAGCCTCGTCGAAACGACCGTAGACGGTATATATCAGAGCGATGCCGACGGGTTTTTCCGATTCATAAACCAGGCCGGGGCCGAAATGTTCGGCCATAAGTCTCCGGAGGAAATGATCGGCAAATCAGTGCTCGGGTATTGGGCCGATCCGAAGGAGAGAGCATCATTCCTTGACAAGCTGAAGCGCGCAAAGGGATTGAAAGTCTATCCCCTCAGAGGTAAAAAGAAGGATGGTTCGGTAATACATTTGGAGATGTCGAGTCATGTCCTCGAGGATGGGCAGGGCCGTTTTATGGGAATAGAAGGGATCCTGCGTGATGTGACCGAAAGAGTGGATCTCGAGGCCCAGCTCCGTCACGCCCAGAAGCTGGAGGCTGTCGGTCAACTGGCCGGCGGCGTGGCGCATGATTTCAATAACATCCTTTCGGCCATAATGGGTTACGGCACCCTCGCTGAGATGAAGCTTCCCCATGACCACCCGGTCAGGCACTATATGCAGCAAATACTTCAGTCCTCAGAACGCGCAGCGGCCCTGACCAGGGGTCTGCTCGCGTTCAGCAGGAAGCAACCGCTCAGGTTGGAACTGCTGGGGATCAACGAGGTAATCGGCAAGTTCGAAAAATTCCTCAGAAGGCTGCTGCGCGAGGATATCGAGCTGAACATACATTACGCAGACGAGGAGTTGAAGATCATGGCCGACCGGGGGCAGATCGAGCAGGTGGTCATGAACCTCGTGACGAATGCGCGGGACGCCATGCCGAACAAGGGCAGACTGAGCATCGAGACTATGCGTGTTGTCCTCGGTGACGACTTTGTGACTGTGCACGGCTATGGGCGGACGGGCGATTTCGCGGTAATAGCGGTGACTGATTCCGGCGTCGGTATGGACGGGGAGACGCGCGAGAAGATCTTCGAGCCCTTTTTTACGACAAAGGAGGTCGGGAAGGGAACCGGCCTGGGGCTGGCAACGGCGTACGGCATCGTCAAATCGCACGATGGTTTTATCAACGTATACTCGGAACCGGGCAGGGGGACCAGTTTCAAGATCTATCTGCCGGTCGTTCATCCTGCCGGGGGCGTGCAGCCGCCGGCGGTGCAGCAGCTGGAGGAGATTCAGGGGGGCACCGAGACTATCCTGCTCGCGGAGGATGATGCGGCACTGCTCACCATGACCTCGCTCGTCCTCAGACAAATGGGCTACACCGTGATCGAGGCTGCCAACGGAAACGAGGCGGTCGATAAATTCGTCGAGTACAAGAACGCCATCAAGCTGGTCATCCTCGACGGCATCATGCCGGGCATGAATGGAAAAGAGGTTTACAGTGAAGTCACGGCCTTATGTCCGGATATGCGCTGTCTTTTCATAAGCGGTTATGCTGAAGACATTTTCACAAAGGACGGGATACAGCAGGATGAAGTGGCTTTCCTGACAAAGCCTATCCTTCCGTCGGTGCTTCTGAAAAAAGTCCGCGAGGTGCTGGATAAGTGAGCCCCCTTCGT
>JBIOIY010000082.1:0-5723 GCA_044450345.1 Thermodesulfovibrionales bacterium
GCACAAAGCACGCAGAGAAAGATCTTAAGTGCAACAGCTGCCATACCAAGATATTCCCGATGAAAAAGGGCGGCAAGTACACGATGAAAGAGATGGAAGAAGGCAAGGCCTGCGGCGCATGCCACGACGGCACAAAGGCATTCGGCGTGAAGGACAAAGAGGGCTGCGCGAAATGCCATAAGAAGTAAGGCAATTGTTGATTCGAGATTTTCCTAAAGGAAAGGCCGGAATAACATCCGGCCTTTCTTTTTCTTATTTATTTAATACCTGAGACATTCATTCGTAAACTTCTTCGAGGACACTTTTCATGTCATGCCGGCTTGCCCGGCATCTTTCTTTCGGAACGATTCCCGACAAGCGGGAATGACTCTTTTCCTTATTGCGAAAATAAATAATAGGACCTTAGATTCTTGTCAGCCAGGAGGCGTACTTCTTGTTCCTGCCCTTTACCACATCGAAAAAAATCTTTTGTAATTTCCCGGTGATCTTTCCGCGCCTGCCGTCACCGATCTTTCTGCCGTCGATCTCCCTGATCGGGGTAACTTCGGCCGCAGTCCCGGTAAAAAATGCCTCGTCCGAGATATAGATTTCGTCCCTTGTAAAGCGTTCCTCTACCACGGGTATCTTCTGGTCCCCGGCGATCCTGATGATGCTGTCCCTCGTGATACCCTCAAGGATGGAAGTAAGAGGCGTAGTCTTGATCCGCCCGTCCCTGACTATAAAGACGTTTTCACCGCTGCCCTCCGACACATATCCCTCCGTATCGAGGAGAAGGGCCTCATCATAGCCGCAGGTTATCGCCTCTCTCTTGGCAATCTGGGAATTTACGTAGTAACCGCAGACCTTTCCCCTCGTCATATCCACGTTCACATGGTGGCGGGTGAAGGAAGAGGTCTTTACTTTAATGCCCTTTTCGAGGCCCTCATCGCCGAGATAGGCGCCCCACGGCCAGGCGGCAACCGCGATCTTAATCGGATTGTCTTTCGGATAAAGTCCCATGGCGCCGTACCCGATGTAGACAAGCGGTCTGATATAGCACTCCTTCATCCTGTTGACCTTAACGGTCTCCATGATGGCCGACCTGATCTCCGCTTTCGAAAAAGGCATCTTCATCATAAATATATGGGCAGAGTCGAAGAGCCGTTCGACGTGTTCGTCGAGACGGAAGATGGCCGAACCCTTTCCGGTCCTATAGCAGCGTATACCCTCGAACACGCCGAGTCCGTAATGGAGGGTATGAGTCAGGATATGGATGTTCGCGTCGTCCCATGAGACGAACTTCCCGTCCATCCAAATTTTGTCTGATTTCTTGATCATGGCCTTTTATTTAACCAATTGAGCTTATCCGGTGTCAACTCATTTTGTCGATGCACGCTACATCTTCTCAGGCGTAGTCACCCCGAGTATCGGCAGGGCGTCGGACAGGATCATCTTGATCGCCTTGCAGAGGGCCAGCCTCGTCTTCGTCATCGCTTCGTCGTCCGTAATTACCTTATATTTATGGTAATAGGGATGGAACATGCCCGCGAGTTCCTGAAGATAAAAGGTTATCCGGTGAGGTTCGAAGGCCCTGGCCGCGCCTTCGAGGACCATAGGGTAGGCAAGGAGTTTTTTTACAAGCGTCATTTCTTCCCTGTTCAGGAGGGAAAAATCCATGTCCCTTGTTTCGATGTCGATGCCCTTTTGCCCTGCGTTGGCCAGGATGCTGTTTATCCTTGCATTTGCATACTGGACATAAAAGACCGGATTTTCAGCGGAAGTGGCCGTGACCACGTCGATATCGAAATCGAGGTGGCTGTCCGACTTCCTGGTGAGAAAGATGAACTTTGTAGTGTCGGCGCCTACGAGGTCCACCACCTCGCTGAGGGTGACAAAATTCCCCGCCCTCTTGGACATCTGAAAGGGCTCGCCGTGCTTAAGGAGATTTACCATCTGCACGAGGATGACCTTGAATTTCGAACTGTCGTAGCCGAAGGCCTTCATCACCGATTCTATCCTCCGGATGTACCCGTGATGGTCCGCCCCCCAGATGTCGATAATGATGTCGAACCCCCTGTCGAGCTTGTCTTTGTGATAGGCGATGTCCGATGCAAAATAGGTATATTCGCCGTCGCCCTTGATGACCACCCTGTCCTTATCGTCCCCGAAGTCGGTCGAGCGGAACCAGAGGGCGCCGTCCTTCTCGTACATGTAACCCTTCGCCTTAAGGAATGCTATAGCGCCATCCACCTCTGCCTTTTCATAGAGGCTGCGTTCAGAGACCCATTGATCAAAGGGTCTGACCCTGAACAGGTCGATATCCCTTTTGATCAGATCGAGCATTTTCTTGTACGCGAACTCTTTCGCGGCCTCGATGCCCTTCATGGAGGAGCCCTCTTCTTTCGCCGTCCGATAGTAGAGATCGCCCTCCTGCTCTTTGAACTCTCGCGCGATGTCGTCGATGTAGTCTCCCCGGTATCCGTCTTCCGGAAATGCATACCCTGCGTCCCCGCAGAGGTTCATGTACCTGGCAAATACCGAGTCACCCAAAAGCAGCACCTGACGCCCGGCGTCATTGATATAATACTCACGTTCAACCCTGAAACCCGTCTCCTCGAGGAGATTGCAGAGCGCGTTGCCGACCGCCGCACCTTTGGCATGCCCGATGTGAAGCGGCCCGGTGGGGTTTGCGCTGACGAATTCGACAAGCACCTTTCTGTCCTGTCCGATGTCTTCCCTGAGTAAAGACCTGTCCCCAGCAAGGACCTTTTTCAGCTGTACATAAAGATATTCACGGGTAAACGTGAAGTTGAGAAAACCGGGACCGGCGATCTCTATCTTCTCAAAAATACTCCTGTCCTTTATAGCCGCGATGATCTCCCCGGCGACCTTCCGCGGCGCCCTCCTTAGCTGTTTCGCGAGTCCCATGGCAAGAGGCGTAGACAGATCACCGAAGGCCTCAGTCTTCGGGACCTCTATATCGATCTCAGGAAGCGGGGCCGTCCCCATCGATTCAAGGGCGGCTTTGAGTATTTTTACAAGGTCTTTTTTCATAGGAAAACCTGAACTTAGAGTTTAAACAGCAGCTTTATTAGATGTCAACGTCACCCGCCGCGTTCAGCAAGTTCTTTTAGCTTCAGCAGATGCCTCTTCCGGCGCGGCCTGAGAAGATGATGAGAGAGGAACTTCGCCCATCCGGACAGGAAATGCATGCCGGATCCGGACAGAGAGATACTGCACCTGAGCACCGTGCCCTTTTCAGAGGGCGACAATTCGTAGATTTCCTGCATGTATCCGTTCACCCGCATAGCGCCCCCGGTGAGATGGATGACGAGCCTCGTCGGTTTTTCGAACTCCAGCGCCTCTGCCAGATAATTGCTTTCCCTGCCATGGAACTCGTACCTCACCCTCCACCTTGATCCCGCAGTCCACGCACCAGCGGATAGAGGGACAATCGCCCTGATCCCGCCGTTCCATTTCCGCAGCAGTCCGGGGTCGGAAATAAAAGACCATACCGCTTCAGGGGGACTCTTTATCTCGATCTTGTCTCTGAGAACCACGCACCCATCCCGAATTCAATCATCGCCAATCCGTCCGCCTATCCTTTCCTCTCAAACGCCTTCCCGCCGATGATGACCAGGACCACCGCAGCAGCGAGGATGACGACCACATCCAGCAAAAACGGAAAATCCGGGCTCATGGGGCCTTTTTCTAGCGGGAAGGTCAGATGCTTCAGCGCGTCGACGCCGAAGGTCAACGGGTTTACCTTCGTAAACAGCCGAAGTATTGGAGGCATGAGTTTTACCGGATACATCGCGCCGGAGAGGAAGAACATCGGCATCACGATAAAGTTCATAATGACGCTGAAGCTTTCGTAACTTTCGTAAAAAGAGGCGAGCACAATGCCGAAGGAGGCGAGCGCAAAGGCGAGGATCGCGCAGACGAAGATGATGCCTATGATTTCAATCAGTCCTATTCTGAGGCCGAGAAATGGGAAAAAGGCGAGTATGATCACGGCCTGTATCGTCGACAGGAGCATACCGCTCGTCGCCTTTCCTACTACGACAGAAAACCTCGATATGGGGGCGACGAGTATCTCTTTCATGAATCCGAATTCCTTGTCCCATATAATCGATATCGATGAAAAGATCGAGGTGAAGAGGATCGTCATGCCGAGTATGCCGGGGAAGATAAACTGCATGTAAGAAACCCCTCCGCCTGTGGGAACAAGTCTGGACATGCCGCCGCCGACGAGAAAGAGCCATACGAGCGGTCTGGCTATCGTGGAGATGAGCCGGCTCTTTTCTCTGGTGAATTTCTTGAACTCCCGCGCCACGATCACGTAGACGGCATTAGCCTCTATCATGCCGCCTCCTGTATGAACGCACTGCCGCCTTGATGTCGTCTCCGGGCGAAGCGGTCTCTTCCCTTATCTCCTTGCCGGTCAGCTTGAGAAACACGTCGTTGAGCGTGGGCCTCTGCATCCTTACGGAAAGGACCTGCTCCCCTATTTCCCGTATGATCTCGGGGATGCACGCCTCGCCTTTCGCGACCGATAAGAAGATCTCACCGTCTTTTTCAGACGCCTCGATACCGAAAAGTCCCTTTATCTCCTCTTTCGCCTTTTTATTGTCTGCCGTCTTCAGGTATATCACATCGCCGCCTATTATCTTCTTGAGCTCCTTGGGCGACCCCGATGCGATTATCCTGCCTTTGTCTATGATAGCTATCCTGTCGCAGACCTCAGCCTCCTCCATATAATGGGTCGTCATGAAGATCGTAATGTCGTGCTTCCGCGGAAGGTCGGTAATGAATTCCCACAGGTTCTGCCTGCTCTGCGGATCCAGGCCGAGGGTCGGTTCGTCGAGGAAAAGCACCTTCGGCCTGTGTATGAGTCCACGTGCGACTTCGAGCCTGCGCTTCATGCCCCCGGAAAAGGTCTTTATGAGGTTGTCGGCCCTGTCTTGAAGTTCTGCGAACTGCAGTGCGTCCTCCACCCTCTTCTTCCGCTCGGCCTTCGGCACATCGTAAAGGTAGGCGTGGAACATAAGGTTTTCCCGCGCAGTCAGGTCCTTGTCGAGGGAGCTGTCCTGAAATACGATGCCGATCGACCTCCTTACTTCGGCCGATTCGGAATAGCAGTCGTGACCGTCCAGGGAGGCGTTTCCCGATGTGGGCGCGATCAGGGTGCAGAGTATATTGATCGTGGTCGTCTTACCGGCGCCGTTGGGCCCGAGAAAGCCGAAGATGGTGTTCTGCTCGACCCCGAAAGAAATGCCGTCGACCGCGGTGATCGCTCCGAATTTCTTGACAAGGTTGTCGACCTTTATAATCTGCATAGAAAAGTTTAGCAGATTATGGGAGAGATGGGGAATAGAAATGCAAAACTTAGACAGGTCGGTGCTTTTTGCACAGGCTGACTACCCGATACTTTCAGGAACCGCAGCTCTCTCAACAGTACAACCGGCAACAGCAATTTCAGCCGCAAGCAAATCAGTCGCGTGATGGAAGAGCCGATAGCGACTTCTCACAGGACTAAACGCGAGTTTCAATTCGCGATAACTGAGGAATTTGTCCCGTAACGTGCTCGATCCCGCGGCATCGCCGGCGTGACCGGAGACAATAGAGAGGCCAGAACTCACATTTTACCCGCGCGGAATGCCGGTAGAAACATTCTGTCACCGGTCTTAATAGTCTCTATAGTCTCTGTCACCCCGTCGCCCTTCAGCCCAAACATACTTACA
>JBIOIY010000083.1:0-3419 GCA_044450345.1 Thermodesulfovibrionales bacterium
AGAACAAAAACTAAAGTTATTTTTAGCCGATGATCAGGTGGATGAGCTCAACTATCGGCTGTTATAATCTCCATGCAATTACGATGACTGTCCACGATGTCCTGGCAGTAAAATCTGTCTACGATGTCGTGGCAGTCATCAGCTACTTATAATAATCGGACTTTCTATATAGTCCAAATAACGAGTTGATACATCTCTATAGTCCAAATAACGAGTTGATACATCTCTCAAAAGCCTGCGCCATATTAATTACTCAACTTTTTTTCTTCCTTAGGGCCAAATGTCCACTGGAAAGCAAGGTACGCAAAAAAGGTGTTTGGTCCCTTTAAGTCGCGCCCTGCGGAGAAAAGGACATGGTGTTCTTCACTCAGGTTAAGATACCCTCCGACGTTAAACCCTGTTTCGTCACTCTCGCCTTTTGCCTTGGGCGAGGCATTAAAGACCTCAGCCCCGATCGTCAGCATCTTGGAGAACTCACGCTGCAGAAGCCATCCGGTAAACCAGTAGTTCTTATTGTCTTCGCCGGGGTGGTACCAATATCCACCGCCGCCGTATGTTGTCCACGGCCCCCAGCTCTTCTGAAGCCAGAGCGGGAATAAGACTTTCACGCGTCCTTCACCCAGTCCCCGCGAGCTGCTGCCCGTGGGAAGGACCACAATGGGAAAGGTCCCTATCTGGGGTCTCCACCCCTTTTCGTCTTCATGAATAAAGCGGTACTTTATGCCCAGTTCCATATCGCCAAGGCCATACTGAGCCGAACCCTCGCTGGGAGCTGAATAGGTCGCCGGTATGAGGACATGGAGATGCAGGTCCTGAGCCGGTCCGTAGTTGACTTCAAGATGAGGCAACGTACCCGATGTCCCCGCTTCTTTGTCATGTGCCCACTGCGAGGCCAAGTAGACTTCCCAATGTCGGTACTCCACCGGTTCCGGGTCATCCGTGAAGAAGGGAGGCCCTGCCCATGCCATGCCGGTGAAAAGAAGGCCGACTGCTACCATTAAAATCGTTTCTGCCGCGATCGCTTTGCCCCTGTCCACAATTGCGCTGCTGGATCTCCGGAGATTTTCCAAGGTCCGCTTTCCGTTCATCATACATTTAACCCCTTTCTTTTCTTCGTGCCATTTCCTCATCGGCGTTCAGACCATCGTTATCCGGACAAAGGTCAGGCCGCTACGAGTCCCCTGAAATCCTCGATTAGCGTGAGTGTGAGCGGCCCTGGTTTCCCGACGCCCACCTCGCGGCTGTCTATCTCGATCACCGGTACGAGTTCTGCTCCTGTCCCGGTGATAAAGCATTCGTCTGAGGTATAAAGGTCATTCTGTGAGAGGTCTGCCTCTGAACATTCTATCCCCCTGGCCTTTGCGATCTCAAAGACGGTCCTCATCGTAATGCCGTCCAAAGCCCCTTTGCATGGATGCGGTGTCAGCAGTCTTCCTGATTTAACTATGAAGATATTGTCTGCCGTGCATTCTGCGACGAGCCCTTCAGTCGTAAGCATCAGTGCCTCCGTCGCGCCTGAGCGGCGGGCCTCCAGCTTAGCAAGGATGTTGTTCAGGTAGTTGAGAGATTTGATCCTCGGGTCGAGGCATTCCGGAGGTATCCTCCTTGTAGCAGCGGTAATGATCTTCACCCCTTTTTTGTATAATTCCTCGGGATAAAGCTGTATATCGGCCACAATGATTATGATGGTAGGTCTTCCACAGTGGACCGGGTCCAGGCCGAGAGTCCCTTCACCGCGCGTCACAACGAGCCTGATATAGCCGTTCTTCTTCCTGTTAATTCTCACGGCATCCAGGACCGCTTCCTCCATTTCCCTCTTTTTTAAGGGTATCGTAAGGGCAATTGCCTTTGCACTGGCGTAGAGCCTTGTGATATGGTCTGAGAGCTTGAAGACCTTTCCATGATATACCCTTATGCCCTCGAAAACCCCGTCCCCATATAATAGCCCGTGGTCGAAGACCGAAATCACGGCCTGTTCTTTGTCGTAAAATTTCCCGTCGATGTAGATTTTCATGTCCTCTCCTTGTCGTCAAAGACGTCCCTCATTTTTTCATATCTGGGACCGAATTTATCAATAAGTTCCCTGTTGAACCTTTTGACCACCTTCATGATATAGACATCGTGCTTTATATAATCCTCCGCAAGGGTGACGAACCCTCTGTTCGTGCTCCACGCCCCCTCCACCTTGTCATTCTTGTATATCGTCGCCATCAGTGCGATTTCCGAGTCGGCGACGATCACGAGTCCCCTCCCGCCTTTTTCCTTGTAGAGAGTCTCTTCTATGGGGTGGGGGTATACCTGCCCGATCGTGACCGCGGGCATCCCGAAGTGGACCATTGCGATGCGCACCCCTTTAGCCTCAGCCGCTTTTAAGAAGGCATCGAGGGATGCCAGTTCCTCTTTCCATACCGAGACGAGGAGGGTCTTTTTTGCGTCAAGGATCATCCTGTGCGCCTTTTCCATGAGATATTCATGATCGATGATGTTCCATATGTATGAGACGGCCGCCTTATTCGAGAGCTTAGAAAGATCCTCTTTGAGGGCCTTCAGGTTCATTTCTAAGCCGCTTCTGAAACCCGCAATAAACTCATCAGGCTCCATGGGTATATATTTTTTTGTGCCGTCATCGCCAAGAGTGGAGACCGCCTTTTTTTCAGAAAGCCGGGAAAGGACTTCGTATATCTTTGAAGTGGGTATGCCCGACGCCTTTGCAAGTTCGTAGGCAGAGACAGGGTTCTTCAAGAGGAGGGAAACATACGCCTTGGCCTCATACTTCGAAAATCCGATATGTGCGAGTTTTTCCATTAAAGTATTAACTACCATGGTAGTTAATACTTTAATGGAAATGGGCAGTACTGTCAAGGGAGATGAATTCAGAAATTAAAGTCGCCAGGATGTCAAGGTCATTCGGCGTAAAGAATGCCTGACATTCGAAAGTGCCTACTACCAGGAAACCACTGCGCAGCGGTTTAGTTCTTCTTATTAACCCAAGCGCACGGTAGGAGAGATCCACGGGCAGAGAAAATTAATCCAGCAGACTATTTAACGTACCATTCAACGAAACGATATCATAAGGCTTTGTGAGACATGCCTTGAATCCTAATGCTCCATATCCAGAGATGGCAGAACTCTCGGTATATCCGCTTGATACAATTGCCTTGATGTCGGGATCAATCCCAAGAAGTACTTTTATCGCCTCTTCACCGCCCATGCCCCCGCGAATCGTGAGATCCATGATGACGATGTCGAACTGTCTGCCCGATCTCATTGACTCACGATATTTGTCGATCGCCTCTTTGCCGTTTTCAACCAGTTCCACTTCGTGACCAAGCGATCTGATCATGACCCCGGCGATATTCCTGACAATATCCTCGTCGTCCATCAGGAGAATCCTGCCTTTTCTGAGAGCCCGGACGTCT
>JBIOIY010000084.1:0-3337 GCA_044450345.1 Thermodesulfovibrionales bacterium
ATCTCCCATCTTCAGCGAGACCGCATCCGCATGCCATACACCGGGATGCATCATCCCCCGTACGACCGCCTTGAGCGGCACGGAAAGGATCTGCTCAAATACGGCCTTCCCGGCTTCTTCGCCGACGTCCAGGCCGCCCCCAATATCTATCGCGACAATGCCTGCCGGGACCGGCAGGTCCAATTTCACTGCCGCGTGTTTTTTTACTATCTCGTTTCCGCGACCCGCATTCACCACCAGCTCCGTCACGGCTTTTTCGTGCATGAACCTAATAATATCATGCAGCGTCCTGCACCCCTCAGGCGAGAAGTTGTCTTGCATAGGGTCGACAAGGTTGAGCATCGAAATGTACCGTAACACATACCTTCTTTTTCTGTATTCGTAGAGTTCCTCCATCTTAAGGGAATTCCTCCCGTTGTCCCTGAGCAACTCTTTTACGACGCCGTCGTACACAGTCGCGCCCTCTTCATCGACCGTAACGGTTATCTCCTGCCCGTGCTCGAAAATACTGGTAGCGTCTCCAGTATTGACGACCGTCGGGACCCTGAACTCCCTGCATAGAGACGCCATATGGCTTGTGGGCGCACCGACATCGGTGATGATCGCGGAAACGTAAGGCATAATGCGTACAAAATTGGAAGAGTCGTACTTCGAGACAAGCACCGAGCCCTTTGGAAACCGGTCGATCTCACCCGGATGTCTCAGAAGGAAAACCCTTCCTCCTCCCGTGCCTTTCTGCACAACGATACCCTTGTCCTTCATGAGGACCAGTCTGGACCCAGAGGTCCTTTCTTGGCGAACCGTATCCCTCCTTGCAGAATCCACCCCTCGCAAAGGACGGGCCTGTAAGATAAAGAGCCTGCCGGACTTATCTATCGCCCATTCGATATCCAGAGGTCTTCTGAAGTGTTTCTCTATGTATACTGCCTGCCTGGCAAGTTCCGAGACCTCTTCTGCATTCATGGAGGGCTCGCCGGCCATCCCCTCCGGTGTCTTGGCCTTTTCGACACCTCCGCCCTCACGCTTGACGACCATATATTCCTTGGCTCCGCTTCTCGTCCCTAACAATTCGGGCTCAATGTCTTTTTTCACCATAAACATGTCAGCATCGGTCTGCCCCTCGACAACGGGGACTCCGAGTCCCCATGTCGAATTGATTACCATGATCTCCCTGTCCCCGTTCGGCGCAATAGTAAAGATGACACCGCTCTTGACTGCGTCCACCATAAGCAGGCACCCGACCGCCATCTTTATGTCCCCCACGCGGTATCCGAGGGCGGTCTGATACGCCACGGAGTTCGGCGAAAAAAGGCTCGCGAGCACCCTTTTGTAAGCGTCTTTAAGAAGCTTCTCATCGAGCGGCACGTTCAAAACAGTCTCAAACTGTCCGGCGAAGGAATGCTCGCCGTCTTCCTCCTCCGCACTGGACCGGACGGCGAGGAAACAATCCCTGCCGAAAGTATCCCTGATCTTTTCGACTGCGCTCCCGATCGCATTGTCGAGGTCCGGGGGGATAGTGCCGGTCATTATCAGGTTCCTCAACTCTTCGAGAAGACGCTCTTCCGGGTGAGAATTTTCCTGAACGGAACGTATTCTTTCCTGTAAAGCGTTATGCTCGACAAACTGGTCGAATCCTCCGGTCGTTATGACAAAACCGTCGGGGACGTTCAGCTTCAGATAATTCGTCATCTCGGCGAGTGCAGCGTTCTTGCCGCCCACATCGCGGAACATATTCCAGGTTATGTCTTTAAAGGAAAGGACCGTCAAACCGGGCGAGGGTGTCACGTCATATATGAGCCTCTTTATCTGAGAGTCGACGCGATTAAATACATCATGCAGCTTCAGATATTTGTTCATGGTCAGGGCGTCGAAGTTCTGCAGGGAGTTTGAGACCGTTCCGGCAAGTTCGGAATAGGCGCTCTTGATATAGTTTATATCGAAGAGATAATCACCCCCGAGTTTTTCACCCATATCGGCAATGATCTCGAGGGCGCGGTTGTTGCCTTCCAGTACCTCCTTAAAATTCCTGAAGACGGTCTTAATCGATAAAACGCCTGCGCCGTCCTCACTGGAAGGCCCGAAAAAAGACTTTATCCGGTCTATGACGTTCTTCATCTGTGTCAGCCCAATGCGCGCTGTATGGACGCCTTCAACTCCTTTATCTTTACGGGCTTAGGAAAAAAATCATGCACGTCGCCTCTCAACGCCTCGATGGCCGCGTCGAGATTGGCAAAAGCGGTGATCATAATTACCTTGGTTTCGGGATAGAGTTTTTTTATGGTCCTCAGCACCTCCATGCCGTCTATGCCTTTCATCTTGAGGTCAGTCACGACCACATCGAACTTTTCTTCCTTCAGTCTCTCGAGCGCGGGTTCCGCACTCAGGAAGGTCTCCACCGCATAGCCTTCCTGTTCAAGCGATAGTTTTGCCATGTCACCCACGATCTTCTCATCGTCGATGACCATTATCCTGTTTGCACCCATTTCATTTCTCCTCTCTCTTTCACACTAGCATGATAATTACTCTCTCAAAAGAAAAAAATACACTGCCACTCTTCAAAATATCCACGCATTCGGACTAAAAACCACTTCTCCTTCAAGCATTCCGCAGGACCTCTTCTTCCCTACTTTTATTATAAACCGGAAATTCTATGGTAAAGGTGGTCCCCGCGCCTACCGTGCTTTCCACCTTTATGGTGCCTTTGTGGTTTTTGATGATCCCATAGCTCACCGAGAGTCCGAGGCCGGTGCCTCCGACGCCCTTTGTACTGAAAAAGGGGTCGAAGATATGCGGCAGGAATTCGGGTGGGATCCCCTTCCCGGTATCGATAACATCCACTTTTACTGTTTGGCCCTCATCGCCGGGTCTTGTCGCAAGCTTTAGAACGCCGCCGTGCTCCATCGCGTGGACCGCATTCACGATAAGATTTACGAGCACCTGCTGTATCTGATGATCATCGATGTAGACATGGTGAAGCCCCTGTCCCAGTTCCGTCGTTACCTCCACGTTCGAGATGTCGAGCGTATTCTGCATGAGCTCAAGTGATTTTCCGACCGTCTCGTTAATGTCTCTCTCCTCGAGTTTTGCCTCTTTCGGTTTTGAGAAATCGAGAAGGTTTCTCACAATCTCCTCTATCCTTTCCGTCTCACCCTCAATCTTTTTCATGAGATCCAGACGGTTTCCCTCGCTCAAGACGTCATAAAACTCCTGGTAGTTCTGGGCGATCATGGATATGTTGTTGAGTGGGTTCGTGAGTTCGTGCGCCACCCCCGCGGTGAGAATGCCGAGGGAGGCAAGTTTCTTCGACTGGATGAGTTCCTCCTCACGGTTTCTCAAC
>JBIOIY010000085.1:0-3229 GCA_044450345.1 Thermodesulfovibrionales bacterium
CTATGAGCGGCCGTTGGGGCTGGCGCCTCAGTTTCGGGCAGGTTCCTGAGAAGACGGTAACGGCCATCATTGTAGAACTCCTGATTCTCGAAGAGCAGCGGGACTATGGAATTGTCCTGGTGGATCGCACCCTTAACCCATACCACGTCTCCGTTACGACTCATTTTCGCGGCACGGTATGCTCTGTTGTCTCTCCGAACCCTGACAACATGGTCTTTGGGATAACGCCTGCCGTTGTGCTTAGTGTTAGTATGCACGATCAGAGTGACGGCTTCCTCTTGCACCGATACCCCCTTAACAACCCCCTTGATCCTGGCTTCATTCTCTGTCATATAGAATATGTATTCAGCGGCACCACTTTGGGTCATGAGTCCCCCTTTTCTTGAGATTCCTGTTTCAGTATTCCTCTCATTTTTTCGATAACGATCGGCATTTGTTTCGCGCTCACCAGTTTCAGGTCGCCCTTGCCGGGAAAATTCCTGAACGAAGTAAGCTCGCAAAGAAGTTCGCCTTTCTCACGGCCTGTTTGGTCGGTGAGGAGGGCCAAAAGTCTGTTTGCTTCATTGAAGACGCTTGTGTCGACGTTCTCCTGAAGGAGCAACGTGAAATCGAGGTTGCTTTTGTGATGATAGGGATGTATTAAGCTATATATTGCGATGCTGTCCGGAATTGTCAGGGCTAATCCGTATGAGCCCTCCTTTTTCTTTGATATCGTTTGCAGCGTGCATGAGATCTTGTCATCACCCAGGAAGAGGATACCTTCTATGTCGACGTTGATATCATCCATCCTGAGGGCTTGTCCCTGGCATAATGCAAGAATGGTGATATGGTTCTTGTTGGTAGTGATATTGCCTATCTTCGAGATTCTTACCTTCAAAGCGGAGACGACCTCCTGAATCAATATAAAACTATATTAAAGCGGGTTTAGGCGCGGCAACCTGATCATAAAGGTGCCGCGCTTCTAGGCGTTTGCTTCCGATTCCTCCGAAGCGCTTTGCGAACTGCACATTCGGCGAAGATCAATCAGCTTCCCATAACGAGCAAGATATTCACTCGCATCATCGTGAGAACGGGCCGCCACGAGGACATTGTTGCAGCTGCCGTTGGAACATACCCCGATATAGAGATCGTACCCGGCTTTTACGGTCTCATAGAATAATTGTTGCCTCATGCGATCGGAGACAGCGCTTATGGACCGTCGAGTGGCAAGGAGTTTTTTATATCGCCCGCGGTTGAGGGATGTGTTTTTGTCTGAGAGGGCCTGCAGCAAAAGACGGAGGTCTCCTGAGATGGGACACTTACTGAAGCTCTCAAGACATATGACATATCGGGGGACATAAGACGGAGAATCCTTCCTTGCCCCCCTACACTTTCCGCCATCTTCGCACTCCTCGTCAATCTCCGAGAACCCGTTGTAGCTTTCATCTATTTCCTCGGACACGCAAAACAATCTTTCTTCCTGGTCCAGACCATCCTCGTAGGCTCCCCTGAAATAGCTTCGATGGCTTTCGCGGTCAAGAATGAATTCATTGGTATCCGACGTGCCGGCGTCGTCGGTATTGTCAGGATACCGCCCGCCCTGCCCACGACTGTCAACAGTAACTCCTAATCTATACGACATGTCGAGCTGCCTGTTCAAAAACCATGTGTACGAGGTGGTGTGTTTCGTGAACTGAGACTTACTGTGGTATTCTTTCATCGCGTGCCATGCCTCAACGGCGTCGGACAGGACCTCCGGGACGTTGAAATTATCACCAAACTTCTTTTTTGCCTTTTGGATGATCAGGCCGTAATTCTTTTTCAGAAACTTGCCTATTTCATCTCCCAGCTCACCTAATTCTTCGATGGCGGTTTGCTGTTTCACCATAGACTCTTGTGTCATACCCTCCTCCTTAAAGCTTTCTTTTTATCGCACGGCTTTCGGCTTCCAGTCTGCATGCAAAAATCATAACGAGGGAAAAGCCTTATCAAGCTCTCTGATTCTTTCAACTATGTCTTTATTTGTCGAAAATTCGAATGAATCAAGAAGACTCAAGAAATCATAAAAAGACGTAATTTCCTCGGTTGAATGAACGCCGTGAAGTTTTGCCCATTCAAAGTGCGATATGGCTAAATACGCGGAGTTCATCGCAAGTTGTGTGACAAGTTGTCTGGCCTCTTTCGGGACATGTATAACCTTCTTTGCGGGATTGGTGATCTGTCCTTCGAGCAGTGCGTCCTTCAGCAGGCCGAGAGTTCTCAGGTGACATCCGAGGGATTGACGCAGTTCTTTCCTTACCCACTCCTTTGAATGGGTGCAGTCGTGTTTGCAGTTTTGCCGTCTATCCTTGAGCTCTCCTTGAAGGGCCTCGATCAAAGCCTGTCTTTCAAGGCTCGTCGCTGTTGTCTCGGCGTGTTTCTTCTTCTCATCTTCGTACTTGCTCTCCATTTCTTCATAAAGAACATCGTAACCGCCTATCGAAAGGACCGCCTTCAGCTTGGCTGATTTCTCCGACAAAAGGGGAAGAAGGTTCGTAATGATATAATCGTCGGCGTCCTCGAACCATTCGGTGGTGCGGATAACATCGTATATTTTGACCAGCTTCGATATGATTTCGTCCTGCTGCTGATCATCCAGGTGACTCCCGTCCTCAATGCTTGGGATGCCGTCACCCACCTTTAGCCCCGGTATGGGGTCTTTGCCTGTGAAGAGGGGCTTGGGAGGCGTCGGGGTTTCCCTATTTGTGGAGGGGGGTAGAAAACCGCCAAATGGCGGTTTTCTACCCCCCTCTTTCTTCATCCTTTTAGCGTCCTCTTTCTTCCACCTCATTATGGTGAACTCTGATACATCACCGTTGTATTTGCGTACAAGTTCGTTAACTTTGACTCCATTTCTTAACTCTTCGAGGATCGTCGTTCTGAGCTGCTCTTTATTCTGCCTATTTGTCTCTTCCAGCCAACGCTCAACCGTACGTAAAGGAACGCTCAAAGCCCTTGCGATTCTTTCATGGGTGTATCTGAGATCCTTGAACGTTTTGCACGCCACTATTCGTTCCTCACGGGTGAGCGGCAGCGGGGAATTGACGTTGTAGATGCAGGACATTTCCAGGATTGAGCCGACGACTTTCTTGTCCTCGATGTCTGAAAGGGTATACATCGGCTCTGTATGGACATTGCAAAGGATTTCGGACGCCTTTATGCCAACGAGCGCCTCGTATCTGTGACGGCCGTCAAGAATGACATAGATTGA
>JBIOIY010000086.1:0-1964 GCA_044450345.1 Thermodesulfovibrionales bacterium
ATAAATCTTCGCCTCGCTTCCGAAAGGGCTTGAGTCAAGGAGGTTCTGCATATCTTCTTCGAATTTTTTGTCTCCCATGGAGCAGACGATATGAACGGGAACTCCGCCCATCTCCATCAGTAAACTGACGAGGCCGAGCAACTGGTCCGGGTCTCCGACTAGGGCGAACCTCTTTCCGTGGACATAGGGGTGAGAGTCAACCATCGCATCGACTGCCCTTCCGCGTTCATCTTCTATCTCCTGCGGTATCGGCTTTCCGGTCAGCTTGCTAAGCTGTTCAAAAAATAAATCGGTATTCTTTACTCCTATGGCCGGAAGCGCCAGCGCCTTCTGGCTCCATTCCTTCTGGATATAGTCCATAGTCTTCATCGTCGAATACTGCTGAAGGGCGACGGTGGCTGCGGCGTTTATCGAATCCATCGCGTCTTCCAGAGGAGTGCCGCCGGGATAGAGCTTATACTCGCCCGTGTTCGGCGAATCGAAGATCGCGCTGGCATCCGACAGAAGCGTAAAATCAACGCCCATCATCGTAAGCAGCCTCTTTATCTCATGGTAATCGCCGGTGTATGTATCGAATCCCATGATGACATTGATCTTTCCGTTAGGCTCTCCCTTCTTTCCTGTGGTGATGGAAGAGAGGATCCCTTTCATCATATTGTCGTAGCCGTTAACGTATGAGCCGACAAAGCTCGGTGTGTGCGCAAAGGGCACAGGCAGTTCATTAGGTATCAGCCCTTTTTCCTTTGCGGTCCTTATATAGGCGTTCAGGTCGTCTCCGATTACCTCGGCCATGCAGGTCGTGCATACCGCGAGCATCTTAGGGTGGTAGAGGGTATAGGCGTTTTCGAGCCCCTCCAGCATGTTATTAAGCCCGCCGAAAACCGCCGCATCCTCTGTCATAGAGGTCGATATGGCCGCAAAAGGCTCCTTGAAATGCCTGTTCAAGTGACTTCTGAAGTAGGCCACGCAGCCCTGCGCGCCCTGGACAAAGGGCATGGTCCCGTCAAAACCAGAGGAACAGAAGATAGCTCCGAGCGGCTGACATGCCTTTGCCGGGTTTATCTTTATATTTTTCCTGGCAAAGTTCTTCTCCTGGTATTCAAGAGTCTTTGTCCATTCGGCGATCTCCTTCACTTTTTCTTTCGGCCAAGGGTCTTCGAACTCTCTTTTATTTTCGAACTGGTCCAGATAAGCCTGCTCCTGGAAGAGCTCGTTATGGTCTTTGATCTTTATCGTTTTCATTTCTTCCTCCGCATATTCTTTTTTAAAATCTCCCCTCGCCCCTCTTTGCCAAAGAGGGGTTGAGAAATTCCCCCTTTGGCAAAGGGGGATGGAGGGGGATTTTTTAACGTCGTTTCCTTATTAAATTCCATGACGGGTTGTTCACCGTCATGTCCATATCTCTCGCAAAGACCGGGAACCCGTCAAAGCCGTGGTAGGGCCCCGAGTAGTCCCATGAATGCATCTGGCGGAACGGCACGCCCATCTTGTGATAGGAATATTTTTCCTTTATACCTGCGCCCACCATATCGGGTTTCATTCTCCTCGTGAACTCTTCCAGTTCATAGAGTGTTGCGTCATCCATGATCACCGCGCCCTCTTTCATCACAGGATAGGTCCTGTTGTAGTCGTCGTTATGACCGAATTCATATCCCGAGGCGATTATCTCCATTCCAAGGTCTTCATAAGCGCCGACTGTATGCCGGGGCCTCAGTCCTCCGACATAGAGCATCACCTTCTTGCCTTCGAGTTTCGGCTTGTACTGCTCGATCACCGCATCCATCACCGGCTTGTATTTTTCGATCATCTTCTCCGCATTCTCCTTGATCTTGTCGTCGAAATGGGAGGCGATCTTTCTTATGCTTGCGTATATCTTTGTGGGGCCGAAAAAATTGAACTCCTCCCAGGGTATGCCGTATTCCTCTTCCATATGCCTGCATATATAGTTCATCGAGCGATAGCAA